>NZ_BQXQ01000011.1 GCF_030159055.1 Acidovorax sp. SUPP3334 | reverse complement strand
AGGCGGATCACCTGCACGCGCCTCTCATGCCGCGCTTCGCGCGACAACGATCTCATGTCTGTTGCTTGCATCATCAGCACATGATGGCGCATTCCTTTATTTCAAGATGATTTATGCCGGATCAATAGAAGCAAATGCTGCAATCGGCACTGGAAATGCTTTTGTCGCCACTGCCTTCGGCGGGGCGCCGCCCGACGAGTCGTTCAGGTTCCACCGACGTAAGGGTTGCTTTTCCGCTCGCGTGCAAAACTGCTCTCCGGGCCATGTCCCGGAATAAAGATGGTCTCATCTCCCATCGGCCACAGTCGCTGCGTGATGCTGTCGATGAGTTGCTGGTGGTTGCCTTGTGGAAAGTCGGTGCGGCCGATGCTGCCTGCAAACAGGACGTCGCCCACGAATGCGCGCTGGATCTGGGGCGCATGAAACACCACATGGCCCGGGGTGTGCCCAGGACAGTGTCGAACGGTCAGCGTCTCCTGGCCGATCTGCACGGTGTCGCCATCGTGCAGCCATCGTGTGGGCGTAAAAGCTTCTGCCGGCGGAAACCCGAACATCGCACTTTGCTGCGGCAAGCCGTCGATCCAGAACTGGTCTCCTGGATGCGGCCCCACGATGGGCAGGTTCAGTGTCCGGGAGAGTTCTCCCGCGCCGCCTGCGTGATCAATGTGTGCGTGGGTCAGCCAGATCTGTTGGAGCGAAAGTCCCCTGTGTTGAATGCCTCCCAGCAGCTTGTCCAGGTCTCCTCCCGGATCAATCAGTGTGGCGTGCCGGGTCGCGTCGCACCACACGATGGAGCAATTTTGCTGAAATGCGGTGACAGGGCGCGTGTAGTAGTGAAGCATGATTGAAGCTGGGAAAAGCGCCTGCATGGGCGCCTGCATGGGCTTGCGTCGTTAGACCGAACGCATCCCGATCCGCGCGATGCAGCGCATGGCGATGCCCCAAGCCTACCGCACCAAGCCCGGGGCGTTCGATGCGTCCTGCGGCGAGGTCGTCGCGCACCGTGGCTCGCCATCATCTGCCCTCCACCGGCCTGGCCACGGATTTCACGACCGATCTGGCCACCGCTGCTGGCAGGCAGGCAGGCGTTGCTGCGCACCATGGGTGTCGGCCACACCGACACGGCCGAGCAAGCCAGCGCGGCCACGCCCTCATCGGCATACTCCAGGGTCAAGGCGCATCTGCATTTGCTGGCGCAGCACTCCCCCATGCCGGTGGCGCAGCAGAGCATCCGCGGGAGAGCCCGCCTTGCCCTGCTGTAATGGACCTTCGGATTTCCCGGCGACCCCGCCGGCGCGATCGATGCCGCGCGCCGCGGCGTGCAACGGATGATGGAGACACCGTGAACCGAAACCTTTGGCTGCTGACGGCCCTGCAAGGCCTTTTCCTGACGAACAACGTCACCTTCATCGCCATCAACGGGCTGGTCGGCCTGGCGCTGGCGCCCCTTGGCTGGATGGCGACCTTGCCCGTGATGGGCTATGTGGTCGGGGGGGCCGTCTTCACCGGGCCAGTTGCCTGGGTCCAAGGCCGCTACGGGCGAAAAGCCGGCTTTTTTCTGGGTCTGGCGGTCGCTTTCGGTTCGGCGCTGCTGTGCGCCGTCGCGGCCTACACGCGCAACTTCTGGCTGCTGTGCGCCGCCACGATGCTGGCCGGCTACTACTCGGCCAACGGCCAGTTGTACCGATTCACATCGGCGGAGCTGTCCGCCCCATCAGCGCGAGAGAAAGCCGTGTCTTACGTCATGGCCGGCGGGCTGATCGGCGCCGTGATCGGGCCGAATCTGGCTGCGCACACCCGGGACCTGGCTGCCGTGCCCTTTGCCGGTGCCTACCTGGCCCTGGCCGGCGTCGCGCTGCTGGCGGCGGGATTGCTGGCCTGCATGCGCTTTCCACCCGTGACGGGCCAGGCCGCAACGAGCGGTGGCCGCAGCGTGGCGCAACTCATGCGCCAGCCCGTGTTCCTCATCGCGGCCTGTGGCGGGGCTTTGAGCTATGGCGTGATGAATCTGCTGATGGCGGCCACGCCGCTGGCGATGCAGCAATGCGGGCTGCCCTTTTCCGATGCGGCCTTCGTGCTGCAATGGCATGTGATCGGCATGTTCGCGCCGGGGTTCTTCACGGGCCATCTGATCCGGCGCTTCGGCCCGCTGCCTGTCATGGGCGTGGGCGTCGGCTTGAACGTGCTGTGCGTCGCCATCGCGCTGTCCGGTGTCGAGCTGCACCACTTCACTGTGGCTCTGCTTCTGCTGGGCGTGGGCTGGAATTTTCTCTTCACCGGCAGCACGACGCTGTCGCTCTCTGCCTATGCGCCGCAGGAGCGCAACCGCGCGCAGGCGGCCATCAATTTTCTGCTGTTCGCCGTGATGGCGGTCACTTCGTTTGCGTCCGGTGCGTTGGTCACCACGAAGGGCTGGAGCCTGCTGAACCTGGGCTCGCTGGTTCCACTCGCAATGATTGCGGCGGGGCTTGCCTGGCTGGCGAGAAATCGCCGGCATCTCTCGGTATCGGGTCAGAGCGCGAAACCGTGTCCACCTTCCAGTTCGATAGAACCAGCGCCCGTGCGCGATTCATGAGGCAGTGTTCTGCAGCACATCGATCTCGCCGAGCTTGTCCGCCACCAAAGAGATGAAGGCAGACACCGCTGGCGGCAGGTTCCGCCGGCTCGGGTACAGCACCGTCAGGCCCAGGCCTTTGCGCTGGTAGCCGGGCAGCACGGGCACGAGCACCCTGGCGAGCGCATCCAGTCGGGCAACGCTCGATGGAAGCAGCGCAATGCCCAGACCGGCCACGGCGGCCTTGCGCAGCGCCTGTGCGGTGTTGGCGCTGAAGCGACCCGTCACCGAAACCTCGTGCGAGCTGCCGTCGGGTCCGGTGAGGCGCCAGAGGGTGCGCCCGCCCGGATGGCCTGCGATCACGCAGCTGTGGCGTGACAACTCGTCCAGAGTGGCCGGGGCGCCATGCGCGGCCAGGTAGGCGGGGCTGGCCATCAGGCCATCGCCACGGACAGGCAAGAGCTGGCGGCCCACATAGCCCAGGTTGCCTACCTCGCCGCCACGAAACGCCACGTCGATGCGATCGGCGATCAGGTCGGCGCGGGCATCGCTCAAGATGAAGTCCAGCCGCACCCGAGGGTATGCGGCCAGGAATTCGGCCACCCATTCCACCGGAAAGAAGTCGAAGAAATCGGCCGGCATGGCCACGCGGACCAGACCTGACGGCTCCTGCTGGCCGATCGCCAGCGCCTGCCCCGCTTCCAGCAGGCCATCGACCGCGCCCGCGCATTGCCCATGAAAGGCCTCGCCCGCGCTGGTGAGCGTGAGCCTGCGGGTGGAGCGCTGCAGCAGACGCGTCGCCAGTCGGGCTTCGAGCTGTTGCACGCGCCGGCTCACCGTGTTGGCTGGCAGGCCCAGGCGCCGCGCCGCCTCGGCAAAGCTGCCGCATCGCACCACGTGTACGAACAGGGCAATGTCATTCAGGTCAAGCATGGTGGCGGCAGATACCTTCTGTTTTTGGATGAGTCTAATCCCATTGGTCCATATAGTCGGTTAATGGGGGCGCCCTTAATCTTCTCCCCATGGACCTGAAGGCCAGCGATGGCACCCGGTTCTCCACCCCTGAAGCGCATTTCTCTTTCCATCCATTTCGAAGGAAGCCAGCCATGACGACATCCTCAACGCCCCGCATCGGCATCTTGATCGGGTCCACCCGCGAGGGCCGCTTCGGCGACCAGCCCGCGCAGTGGATTCACGGCATCGCGAGCCAGCGCAGCGACCTGGCCTTCGAGTTGATCGACCTGCGCGATCACCCGCTGCCGTTTTTCGACGAGCCCCTGTCACCCGCCTGGGTGCCGGTGAAGAACGAGGCCGCACAACGCTGGGCCGACAAGCTGGCCACGCTGGATGGACTGATCGTCGTCGCTGCCGAATACAACCACGGCCCCACGGCCGTGCTCAAGAACGCCTTCGACTACGCCTACAAGGAGTTCATTCGCAAGCCCATCGGCTTTGTGGGCTATGGCGGCGTGGGTGCGGCGCGTGCCGTGGAGCCGTTGCGCCTGATCGCCACCGAGCTGCAGATGGCACCCGTGCGCAATGCCATGCACATCGGCATGGTGGAGATCATGGGCGTCTGGAAGCAGGGCAAGCGCTTCGAGGACTTCCCGCACCTGGCGCAGTCGGCCACGGGCCTGCTGGACGACATGGCCTGGTGGGCCCATGCGCTGAAGACGGCACGGGAGGCTGCATGAACACCGCCCTCGCGCCCGCGCAGGTCGTGGCCGAACCGGCTTCCCGGGCGCGCGCCATCGTCCACCGCACCCGTGGCACCACGCACGGCCCGATCACGCGGCTCATGAGCCCGGGCGACCTGGGCGAATGGCTCAAGCCCTTCGTGTTCCTGGACCTCTTCGCCTCCGACGGGGCTCGGGCATGGGCGGCTTCGGAATGCATCCCCACTCGGGCATTGCCACCTTGACCCATCCCATCGAGGGCGACGTGTCCTACGAGGACACCACCGGCGAAAACGGCAAGCGCGGCGTGCTGCGCGCCGGCAATGGCGTGTGGCACACAGGCGCGCCAGTGGGCGGCTCGGCCTTGCGTGGCACCGGCCCCGAGGCCATCTTCGCCGGCGTCTTCAAGCGGCTGGCGACCGAATGGGTGGGCTACCGTGCGGTGGTGCATACCTACCTGGTCGACGGCGACCGCGTCGCGGCCTTCGGGGGGTACGCCGGCACCTATGCGAAGACCGGCAAATCCATGCGCGCCAGCTTCGCCCATCTGTACCGGCTCAGGGACGGCAAGATCGTCAGCATGGAGCAGGTCGTAGACAGCGCGATGGTGCTGCAGGCGATGGTGCCCGCATTGCAGGCCGATTGACGAGGGCGGCGGCGGGCTGTACCCGGCAGGCGCTGTGTCGGCCCATTCACTTGCCTACAGCGTGAAGTCGTACTCCACCGTGATCGGCGCGTGATCCGAGAATTTCACCGTCTTGTAGATGTGTTCGCTGCGTGCCAGGGCAGCGATGCCGGGCGTCGCCAGGTGGTAATCCAGTCGCCATCCGACGTTGTTCGCATAGGCCTGCCCCCGGTTGCTCCACCATGTGTAGGCCGTGTCCGTGGCGTCAGGTTGTAACTGACGGTAAACGTCTATCAGCCCGCCGCCTTCATCAGTTATGTGCAACAACTTTGTCATCCAGGCGCGCTCCTCGGGGAGAAAGCCGCTGTTCTTCTGATTGCTGCGCCAGTTCTTCAGATCGATGGCCTGGTGAGCGATGTTGATGTCCCCGCAGAGGATGAACTCGCGCTCGCCCTTGGTGCGCATGAGGTGGGGGTGGAACTCTTCCAGGAACCGGAACTTGGCGAGCTGGCGCTCTTCGCCCGAAGAGCCGCTCGGGAAATACGCGCTGATGATCGACAGCTTGCGCGCCGGCGTGTCGAAGCGTGCTTCCACGTACCGGCCTTCGGCATCGAACTCGGTGGAGCCGTAGCCCACGATGACGTCGCTGGGCTCATGGCGCGAATAGATGCCCACGCCGGAATAGCCCTTTTTCGCCGCGAAGTGAAAGTGCCCTTTCAGGCCCGCCAGATGCTCGAAGCGTCCCAGCATGTCGGCCGACTGCGCCTTGATCTCCTGCACGCAAATACAATCCGGCCGCGTTGCGGCGATCCATGCTTCCACTCCTTTGGATGCGGCGGAGCGGATGCCGTTGAGGTTGAGGCTCGTTAATTTGAAAAGGGGTGAATCCATGGTGACAGACAAGGCGCAATCGGTGGAACAGGACCGCCTGGCGCAGGATTTCGTGAAATTCGCCGTGGAAGCGGGGGTGCTGCGCTTCGGCGAATTCAAGACCAAGGCAGGCCGCTTGAGCCCGTATTTCTTCAACGCCGGGCTGTTCGACGACGGCGCCAAGATGGGCAGGCTGGCCGAATTCTATGCAAAAGCCCTGCTGGCGAGCGGTGTCGAGTTCGACATGGTCTTCGGGCCGGCGTACAAAGGCATTCCGCTGGCGGCCACGGTGGCCGTGGAACTGGCGCGGCACGGTCGCAATGTGCCCTTTGCCTACAACCGCAAGGAAGCCAAGGACCATGGCGAGGGCGGCACGCTGGTGGGCGCGCCGCTGCGCGGCCGCGTGCTGATCGTGGACGACGTGATGTCCGCCGGCACGGCTGCGCGCGAGTCGATCGCGTTGATCCGCGCTGCCGGTGCCGAGCCGCATGCCATGGCCATCGCCCTGGACCGCCAGGAGAAGGCGACCGAGAACGGGCAGGACGTGGAGCACAGCGCCGTGCAGTACGTGCGCGACCATCTGGGCATGCAGGTATGCACCATCGCCAAGCTGGCAGATTTATTGCAGTATCTGGCCGAGAGTGGGGAGCCGGGAGTGCATACCCACCATGAACATGTTCTGGCATACCGCCAGCGCTACGGAGTGCAAGGGGGGTAGTTCGTTTGAGCAAGATGGCCTGGTGCATCGGCGGATTGGCGGCGGCCCTCTTGGGGCCGGCAGGCATGCAGGCCTGGGCGCAGCCGAGCGGGTATTCGACCAGCGGCGGTATCTACACCTGCGTGAATGCACAAGGCCGGCGACTGACGGCGGACCGCCCGATCGCCGAGTGCGTGGACCGCGAGCAGCGTGTGCTGGGCCCCTCGGGCACCGAGCGCCAGCGCCTGGGCCCGACGCTCACCGACCAGGAGCGCGCGGTGCTGGAAGCCCAGCGGCGCAAAGAAGCCGAAGAACGCGCCCGGGCCGCCGACGAACGCCGCCGCGAGCGGGTGCTGGTGGCCCGCTATCCCGATCAGGCCTCGCACGATGCCGAGCGTGCGGCCGCCATCCAGCAGGTCAACGAGGTGACCGCCGTTGCCGAAAAGCGCGTGGCCGAACTGCAGCGCCAGCGCAAGACGCTCGATACCGAAATGGAGTTCTACCGCCGCGATCCGAGCAAGGCGCCCGGGCTGCTGCGCCGCCAGATCGCCGAGCAGGAAGAAGCGCTGGCCGAGCAGCAGCGCTTCATTGCCAACCAGGAGCAGGAAAAGCGCCGCGTGCACCAGCGGTTCGATGCCGAGCTGGCACAGCTCAAGGTGCTGTGGGCCAGCCAGCGGTCTGCCGTGCCCCTGCAGTGACCTTCCACGGCCCTCGCACCGCAGCCCCCGGCTGATCGCCGAGCGCAAATCGCAGCTTGCAAGGGGCGGCGGCGCTGCCGGTTTTACCGGCTGGCGAGTGCGTTCAGGACGCCGCGGCCAGCCGCTCCCGCAGCAGGTCGTTCACCTGTTGCGGATTGGCCTTGCCCTTGCTGGCCTTCATCGCCTGGCCGACGAGCGCGTTGAAAGCCTTGTCCTTGCCGGCACGGAACTGGGCCACGTTGTCGGGGTTGGCGGCGATCACGTCGTCGATGATCTTCTCCAGCGCGCCGCTGTCGTTCATCTGCTTGAGCCCCTTGGCCTCGATGATCGCGTCCACCTCCCCCGCAGCCGCATCGCTCCACAGTGCCTCGAACACCTGCCGGGCGGCGTTGTTGGAGACCGTCCCATCGGCAATGCGGCCGACCAGTTGCGCCAGCTGGGCAGCGCTCACCGGCGCTGATGCGATGTCGATCTCGCCGGCATTCACCCGCCGTGACACCTCGCCCATGATCCAGTTGCTGACCAGCTTGGGTTGCTGGCTGGCTTTCGCGGCTGTCTCGAAATACGCCGCCATCGCCTTCGACTGGGTGAGCGTGGTCGCGTCGTACTCGGGCAGGCCGTAGTCGGCCACGAACCGGGCCGCCATGCTGCGGGGCAGCTCGGGCATCAGCGCACGTTGCTCGTCCACCCACTGCTGCGCAATGTGCAGCGGCGGCAGGTCCGGGTCGGGGAAGTAGCGGTAATCGGCGGCATCTTCCTTGGTGCGCATGGCGCGCGTCTCGCCCGTGCCGGGATCGAACAGCACCGTGGCCTGCTGGATCGCGTGGCCGTCCTCGATCTGCTCGATCTGCCAGCGGATTTCGTAGTCGATCGCCTGCTGCATGAACTTGAAGCTGTTCAGGTTCTTGATCTCGCGGCGCGTGCCCAGCGGCTGGCCGGGCTTGCGCACGGAGACGTTGGCGTCGCAGCGGAACGAGCCCTCCTGCATGTTGCCGTCGCAGATGCCGATCCACGTCACGATCTTGTGCAGTTCCTTGGCATAGGCCACGGCCTCTTCGGACGAGCGCATGTCGGGCTCGGTCACGATCTCCAGCAGCGGCGTGCCGGCGCGGTTCAGGTCGATGCCGCTTTGGCCGATGAAGTCTTCGTGCAGCGATTTGCCCGCGTCTTCTTCCAGGTGGGCACGCACCAGCTTCACGGTCTTCTTCTCGTCACCGAGGAAGAAAGACACCTCGCCACCCTGCACCACGGGGATCTCGAACTGGCTGATCTGGTAGCCCTTGGGCAGGTCGGGGTAGAAGTAGTTCTTTCGGGCGAAAACGCTCTCTGGCGCAATGGTGGAGCCGAGTGCCAGTCCTAATTTGATAGCGCAGGCCACGGCTTCGCGGTTCATCACGGGCAGGGTGCCCGGCAGGGCCAGGTCCACCGCGCAGGCCTGCGTATTGGGTTCGGCACCGAAGGCGGTGGGCGCGCGGCTGAAGATCTTGGATTTCGTCGCGAGCTGGGTGTGCGTCTCGAAGCCGATGACGACCTCGTAGCCGTGGATTAATCTGTTTTTGGGGCTGACTGAAATAGCCATACTCATGCCTTCTTGTGAACTGCAATACCACCGTTGCGACCGACTTTGTAAGCAAGGCGAAATATATCTGGCAAGTCTATTCTTAACACACCCTGGCGCTCCCTCAACTGCAGTACTCCAATACTACTCATCGTGTCACGCAGAGAATTTGCTTTTGTTTCCCAGTCACTATCTGCTTGCCAAGGAATTAGTGCATTTTTTTGCTCTTTTTCAATTAGAGATATGGTGTCATTTTCCATCGCTTTATGACTGAGCCATATCTGTCGAAGTTCTGACCAGTCAATAGGTACAGTTCTTCCCTTTGTCTTAATGATTTCGATTGCTCTCCGGACCCAAAAATATTCATTATCAAGCTCATCGACTCGCGCCTCACTAGCCTTGCGAACCCCATCCCGAATCGCTTCGTGATGAATAATCAGGTCATGCCCTGAGTAGTTGGATTGAGTTGCAGATAGTGAGTAGCTCACTGCTAACAAAAATGTTCTTGGAGAAATTCTTCCTTTTCCATCCGCCAGATGCTTAAATATCCAGGAATATGTGTGCCCCTTTGTTGCGGCATTACCCATATAAGGGCCTGCAAGCCAAATCCAAAAATCTTCTTGTGTCTCTTTGTTCAATAGATTAGGATGCTCCCATCTCTCGCCAGTAAATTTTCCGGTAGTCTTAGATATTTCTGCAAAACGTCTTTGGAACAAGCTCTCTTTTTGTGCAATAAAATGAAAAGCCAAACCAAATAAATCTTGTTGAGTCCAGTCGAGGGTGACTTTTTCGTTTATTATTTTTGAGGCATCGGAAACAGTGACTCCCGTGTTGCTTATGATATCTTCGCGAACAAAAACCTTAAACCGCAAACCTTTGGCGTATCTAAATTCTAAAAGTAATTGAAATAAGCCTCGCATTAGATTCTGAGTATGCGCGAATTGGTTGGAAACTCTGTCCAAGCCATCTATAACAACCAAGACAATCTGATTGGAAGCAGTAAATTGCTTATCTAAAGCTTTCAGCGCTCGTATTATTCTTTCTGGATTTTCCTGTGCCCATTGAATTTTTTGACTCCAGGGGTCATAGGGGTCTTCGGTAGGCATTCCTAGCTGTGGATCGATTTCAAATTGTCCAAGTACTACTGCTGCCCAAAAAAGCATCGGTTCGAAGTCTGGCTCGCTCAGCCAGCGAGATACGCTAATCTGGTTTGGTAAGTCTTGAGAACTTGTTTTGTCCCATAGAAGTGCTTTGCAATCAGAAATTTGTTGCAATTCATCTCGCAACCATATGTCTGTATTGCTGTGAGACAGAGCTTTCCTCAGCATCGGGTCATGCAGAACTTTTGTCCAAAAGGATTTTCCTGCGCCTCGCATTCCTTCAACCAGCATCGTTTTAGGAGTTAGAGCTTTGTAATGTGACGGTGGAACAAATACATCTTTCCAAGATTCTGGAGGAGTATCAGGACGCAAGTCGCCCATCGCTTTCGAAAAAGCACTCCGCCATCGGATTATGTTATTAATGTTATTCCCGGTTGCCATCTGCTACTCCAATAATTTTGCTGCTCTGTCTAGAAAATCTCCAAAACTTTTGGCGATGACGGCTGTCGCGAGTTGACCTGGCTCCTTTATAGGGTCAAAGGCTCGCAATACCTCGTCCCAAACTATCCTTGAGGGATAATGTGGAGTATCCTCGTCATCGAACGCTGGGTTAAATAAATTCAAATTTTTTGAAGTATCTAAAGAAATCTCTGAAGAGTCTTTGTCGTAAAGATTCTCAGCGCACGTCGTGTAAGCTGCTTCCCTGAAATCGGCAAAATAACCTTTTGTCGATCCTACTTCTTCTGGTGTTAGTGCTGAAATAAATCGAAGCTTAAATCGAAAATCATTTTCGGTTCTTGCTGTCGGGTGTCTTTGCAGATGTTTAAACAAAAGGGCGTACGCATCCCATGTTTGCTGAGTGTTGACTGCAAAGAGAAATGACACTCGAGCGGCAAGCTGAGAAATCGCTGCGGCAGCTGTATCGTCTATGCCTGCTCGACTATCAAATAATGTAACGTCAGCAGAGTGTACTTGCTCAAGCAAATCTACAATTCGATTTAATCTCTCTGCAAAGCCAGTGCCTTCTTCAGTTGTCCTGTATATGCGACCTAATTTCCCAACATAGGCTTCTGTTTTTAATCCGTGTGAAGGAGCGATAATTATTTTGCCGTTTGTTCTTTCACTTAACGGACTGGTCTCTGCGATTCGTTGTTCCGCTAACTCTTCTAAGCCATCGCAGCCTAACGACTCAGCGGCGAACCAATCTACTAATCCAAAGTCAGGCCTAGCTGTTTGAGATAGCAAACTTGAGGAAACCCCAGGCGATTCAAAGTCTGCATCGATGATTAGGACTCGCTTGCCTTGGTTGGCTAAATGTAGTGCTAGCGCTGTCAATGCTGAACTGCGTCCAACACCACCTTTAATTCCAAAAAAAACAGCACGAGGAATGGTAGATAAATTGTTAGGCTTGCTCTCGGCTCTTAGCCAATCATTTTCTTTCTCTTGGCGATCCAGCAAGAATAACGGCAGTCTAGAGTCATTATTTATTGATACCAAATAAGGGCTTCCCCAGAAATCACTGGGATCAAATAAATCTTCAAGAAAGAAAGAAATTCCGTCTATTAAATAGTCTTTTTCGAGTGGCGGCTCTGCGGTTTTTGTATAAGCAGGACTTAAGGGGCCTAGTTCAATATGAATTTGATCGAGCAACTCCAGAAAATCGCCTGAGGAAAACTTCTCTCGCGAACTCGGAAAGCCTATGTGAATACGGCCCTTCCAGTCTCGAAGAAGGATGATTTTCTGTTCTCCAACAAATTTCTTTAATTCAACATGATTTTTGTCTAGTATTTTTACTACTGACGAAAGAGTGGTATCCCAGTTTAAATATTTATCTGGAGTCAAATCCGACCTCTCTTCCAATGCTCAAGAATGTTGAGAAGTTTTTGGCTTGATTCATGCTCTGCAGTAAGGCGGGATGAATTGAAGCAAGTGGATTGCCTGTGCCAATATCTTTCCGAGACTAGCCACATATCAAATGCGCCAGATGAGGTTCTACGTATAGTTTCGGCCAACCTTGAGTTGCCTTTAACGACGCTATGATTTAGAAATTCTGCGAGGATCTCAGGCATGTGTTTTTTGGCGACTCCATTTTTTGCGGCACCGCTCATTATGGTTTTGAGTACGCATTCAAACGAAAAACCATACAGATGGCTAGCATTAGCTAGCCGCGCTGGGGATTGGCTATGCAACAGCTTTGCGTCTTCAAAATGCCGATATGCCGCATCTGCATAGTCTTCCATGGGCGTCCTCAGAACTGCGGGAAGGCAGTATGGAAATCGGTGGCTTGCTGCAGGCGGTGGGCGGCGTTGAGCAGCCGTGCTTCCTGGAAGTAATTGCCGATCAGTTGCAGGCCCACGGGCATGCCGTCTTCACCGAAGCCGGCAGGCACGCTCATGCCGGGCAGGCCGGCCAGCGACGCGGGCAGGGTGAAGATGTCGGCCAGGTAGTCGGCCAGCGGATCGTTGCCGTGCTCGCCGAGCTTCCACGCCACCGTCGGCGCCACGGGGCCGGCGATCACGTCGCACGCCTGGAAGGCATTCTGGAAATCGTCGGCGATCATGCGGCGGATTTTTTGCGCCTGCAGGTAATAGGCGTCGTAGTAGCCGTGCGACAGCACATAGGTGCCGATCATGATGCGGCGCTTCACCTCGTCGCCGAAGCCTTCGGCCCGCGTCTTCTTGTACATGTCCACCAGATCGGTGTAGTCGCTGGCGCGGTGGCCGAATTTCACGCCGTCGAACCGCGACAGGTTGGACGAGGCCTCTGCCGGTGCGATCACGTAATACACGGGGATCGACAACTCGGTGCGCGGCAGGCTGATGGGCACCAGCTTGGCGCCGAGCTTTTCGTATTCCTGAAGCGCGGCATCCACTGCGGCGCGCACGCCGGGGGCGAGGCCCTCGCCGAAGAACTCGGCGGGAACGCCGATGCGCAGGCCGTCGATGCTGTCGTTCAACTGGCGGCTGAAATCCTCTGCCGGCAGGTCGAGCGATGTGGAGTCGCGGTCCAGGTCCGGTCCGCAGATGGCCGACAGCAGCAGGGCGCAGTCCTCGGCCGAGCGGGCCATGGGGCCGGCCTGGTCCAGGCTGGAAGCGAAGGCGATCATCCCGTAGCGCGAAGCCCGGCCATAGGTGGGTTTGATGCCCGTGATGCCGCAAAACGATGCGGGCTGGCGGATGGAGCCGCCGGTGTCGGTGCCGGTGGCGGCTGGTGCCAGGCGCGCGGCCACTGCCACGGCGCTGCCGCCCGAAGAGCCGCCCGGCACGCGCGCGGCATCCCAGGGGTTGCGCACCGGCGCGGGGGCATCGAAGCCGACGGGGGCGACGGCGGAGTTCTCGTTGGCCGAGCCCATGGCGAACTCATCGCAATTGAGCTTGCCCAGCGTGACGGCGCCGGCCCGGGCCAGTTGGCCGACCACGGTGGCGTCGAAGGGCGACTGGTAGCCGGCCAGCATCTTGGAGCCGGCCGTGCTGGGGAAGTCGCGCGTGACGAAGATGTCCTTGTGGGCGATGGGCACGCCGGCCAGCGGGCCGGCCGTGCCGGCCGCGATGGCGGCATCCTGCGCGCGGGCCTGGGCCAGCGTGGCTTCTTCGTTCACGGCGACATAGGCGCCCAGGTTCTGATGGGCGGCAGCACGGTCCAGGAAGTGGCGGGCGGCTTCGACGGCGGAGACGCGGCGCTCTCGCAGCTCGGTGGCCAGTGCGGCCACGCCCAGGTCGTGCAATGCGGTGGTGGAGTTCGTTGTCATCGGGGCGCCCTTATTCGATCACCTTGGGCACGAGGAACAAGCCGTTTTCGACGGCTGGCGCACTGCGCTGGTTGGCTTCGCGCTGATCGGGTTCGCTGGCGATGTCTTCGCGCAGCCGCAACTGCACGGCCTGGACGGCGGCGACCGGGTGCGCGAGGGGTGCGATGCCGGTAGTATCCACAGCCCGCATCTTCTCGACGATGCCGAAGAAACCGTTGATCTGCGTGAGCATGCGCTCACTGTCGTCCGAACTCAATTCGAGCCGTGCCAGATTGGCGATGCGGCCGATGTCCTGGGGTGTCAGTGCCATAGGGGAAGAGGGGTGGGAAACCGGATGTAAAGCTGAATTCCGGGCCATGCCGGAGGGAGTTATTCACAGGGGATGCGGTATTATCCCGGCTTTGCCGCAATACCCTCCCAACCGCCGGTCATTGTGCGAAAAAATCCAATAAACACCCCCTAATATCACCCGGCGATGGCAGGCCGACGTGCATGCCGTGCCTGAGAGGATTTTTGAATGTTCGGAGCTTTCCGTCGGTACTTCTCCACCGACCTTGCCATTGACCTTGGCACTGCCAACACCCTGATTTTTGCCCGCGACAAGGGCATCGTGCTCGATGAACCCTCGGTCGTTGCCATCCGCCACGAAGGCGGTCCCCACGGAAAGAAAGTCATCCAGGCCGTAGGCCGCGAAGCCAAGGCCATGCTGGGCAAGGTGCCCGGCAACATCGAAGCCATCCGTCCGATGAAGGACGGGGTGATCGCGGACTTCGTGATCACCGAGCAGATGATCAAGCAGTTCATCAAGATGGTGCATCCCCGCACCCTGCTCACCCCCAGCCCCCGCATCATCATCTGCGTGCCCTGCGGCTCCACCCAGGTCGAACGCCGTGCCATCAAGGACGCGGCCGAGGCCGCGGGCGCCACGGCGGTGTACCTGATCGAAGAGCCCATGGCCGCCGGCATCGGCGCCGGACTGCCGGTTTCCGAAGCCTCCGGCTCGATGGTCGTGGACATCGGCGGCGGCACCACCGAAGTGGGCGTCATCTCGCTGGGCGGCATGGTCTACAAGGGCAGCGTCCGCGTGGGTGGCGACAAGTTCGACGAAGCCATCATCAGCTACATCCGCCGCAACTACGGCATGCTGATCGGCGAGCCCACGGCCGAAGCCATCAAGAAGAACATCGGCTCGGCCTTCCCCGGCTCCGAAGTGCGCGAGATGGAAGTCAAGGGCCGCAACCTCAGCGAGGGCGTGCCGCGCAGCTTCACCATCTCCAGCAACGAAGTGCTGGAAGCGCTGACGGACCCCTTGAACCAGATCGTTTCGGCCGTCAAGAACGCGCTGGAGCAGACGCCTCCCGAACTGGGGGCCGACATCGCCGAGCGCGGCATGATGCTCACCGGCGGCGGCGCCCTGCTGCGCGACCTGGACCGCCTGCTGGCCGAAGAAACGGGCCTCCCGGTGCTGGTGGCCGAAGACCCCCTGACCTGCGTCGTGCGCGGGTGCGGCATTGCGCTGGAGCGCATGGACCGCCAGGGCAGCATCTTCACGAGCGAGTGACACGGCTGGCCCCTGGCGCGAAGCCGGGGCGGGGAGAAGACATGGATGAACCGCTGGCCGCCAACCGTTTGCCCCGCCGGGCATGGCCGCCTGCGTGCGTGCCGTCCGCTGGGCAGGCCCTACGGCATCGGCAGCCTGCTGCTTCTCGTTCTTCTTTCTCTGCTTCCTTGACGCGGCGCGGCACTTCGCCTGATTGACGGGTCAGCCTCCCCATGCCTCTCGGTACGCTCGATCGGTCCGCACCGTCCTTCTTCAAGCAAGGGCCCTCGCCGCGTTCGCGCCTGGCCCTCTATAGCGCGCTGGCGCTTTTCCTGATGGTGGCGGACGCGCGGTTCCAGGTGACCGATCCGCTGCGCAAGGCCGTGGCCGTGGCGCTGTATCCCCTGCAGTGGGCCATGCTGCAGCCGGTGGAGTTCGCCGCGCACGGCGCGGGTTACTTCCAGTCGCTGCAGGTGGCCCAGGCCGACGCCGACACCGCCCGGCGCAACATGGCGCAGATGTCGCAGCGCGCCAACCAGGCCGAACAGCTTTTGCAGGAGAACGCGCGGCTGCGCAAACTGCTGGAACTGCGCGAGCGGCTGACCACGCCAGCGCAGGCCGCGCAGGTGATCTACGACGCCGCCGACCCCTACACCCGCCGCGTGATGATCGATCGCGGACAGTCGGCCGGCGTGGAACTCGGCGCGCCGGTGATGGACGAGTCCGGCATGCTCGGCCAGGTGACGCGCGTGCACCCTTTCCTGAGCGAGGTCACCCTGCTCATCGACCGCGATCAGGCCATTCCCGTGATGAACCTGCGCACGGGCGCACGCAGCGTGGCCTATGGCGACCCGGTGATCGCGCACGGCGGCGGGATGGAGCTGCGCTTCATGCCCGGCAATGCCGACGTGCAGGAGAACGACCTGCTCACCACCAGCGGCGTGGACGGCCTGTACCCGCCTGGCCTGCCTGTGGCCCGCGTGGTGCGGGTTGAGCGGCGCGCCGATTCGGCCTTCGCGCGCATCTATTGCGCGCCGCTGGCGCAGGTCAACGGTGCCCGCCACGTGATGGTGCTCAAGCCGTTGACGGCCGACCTGCCCGAGCGCCCGGCGCCCGCGCCGGTGGCCCCGGCCCGCAAGGGAGCGCGCCGATGATCCGCTCCTTCCGCCGCCAGCGGATCGCCCTGGCTGCGATGCCGCCCCGCCGCTGCAGGAGGCCCGCATGATCATGCCCCGCGGGCAGCAACTGCTGCTGCCGGTCAGCCCCCTTTTCATCGTCGCCAGCCTGCTGGTGGCGCTGGCGTTCAACATGCTGCCGCTCGGGCGCGTGGTGTGGACGCCCGACCTCGTCATGGTGCTGCTGGTGTTCTGGGGCGTGCACCAGCCGCAGCGCGTGGGCATGGGCGTGGCGTTTGCCATGGGCTTGTGCATGGACGTGTACCAGACGGCCCTGCTCGGCCAGCACGCCTTGGCCTACTGCGCGCTGATTTATGGTGCCCTGTACATCCATCGCCGCCTGTTGTGGTTCAGCGTGCTGTCGCAGGCGCTGCAGGTGCTTCCGCTGTTCATCGCCGCGCATGCGATCGAGCTGCTGATCCGCATCGTGTCGGGCGGCATTCTTCCCGGGTTCGAGGGGCTGGTGGCGCCCGGCCTGGAGGCCTTGCTATGGCCGCTCGCCAGTTGGATACTGCTGGCGCCGCAGCGCCGCCCGCCCGACCGCGACGAGAACCGCCCGCTGTGAGCGTGGATGTCCGCCAGCCCTTCGACCTGACCGTTTCTTTGCCGACATGACCGAACTGCGCAACACCGAAGCCGATGCCTCGCGTTTCCGCACCCGTGTGTTCGTGGTGGCGCTGGTGGTGCTGATGGCGCTGTGCCTGGTCGTGGCGCGGCTGGTGTATCTGCAGGTCGTGCGCCACGACGACCTGGCCGAACAGGCCGAGAGCAACCGCACGGCCGTGGTGCCCATCGTTCCGAACCGCGGGCTCATCATGGACCGCAACGGCGTGGTGCTGGCCACCAACTATTCGGCCTATACGCTGGAGATCACGCCGTCCAAGGTGGAGTCGCTGGACGGCACCATCGACGAGCTGTCCAAGGTGCTGGACATCCACCCGCGCGACCGCCGCCGTTTCAAGCGGCTGATGGACGAGTCGCGCAACTTCGAATCGCTGCCCATCCGCACGCGCCTGTCCGATCAGGAAGTGGCGCGCTTCACGGCGCAGCGATACCGCTTTCCCGGCGTGGACATCAAGGCGCGGCTGTTTCGAAGCTATCCCATGGGCGAAGTGGGCAGCCATGCGATCGGCTACATCGGCCGCATCAACCAGCGCGAGAAGGAGCGCATCGACGACTCGGAAGACGCCGCCAACTACCGGGGCACCGACCACATCGGCAAGCTGGGCGTGGAGCAGGGCTTCGAGAGCACGTTGCACGGCCTGACCGGCGTGGAGCGCATGGAGACCTCGGCCGGCGGTCACGCGGTGCGGCGCCTGGCCAGCCATCCGGCCACGCCCGGCAACACGGTGATGCTGTCCATCGACATCAAGCTGCAAAAGATGATCGAGGACATGTTCGGCGACCGGCGCGGCGCGCTCGTGGCCATCGACCCCCGCAACGGCGAAGTCGTCGCGCTGGTGAGCAAGCCCACGTTCGATCCCAACCTGTTCGTGGAGGGCATCGACAGCGAGAACTGGCAGGCGCTCAACGAATCGATCGACAAGCCGCTGCTCAACCGCGCGCTGCGCGGCACGTATCCGCCGGGCTCGACCTACAAGCCTTTCATGGCGCTGGGGGCGCTGCAGCTGAACAAGCGCTCGCCCACGCAGGTGTACAACGACCCGGGCTTCTACACCTACGGCGGCCACACCTTCCGCAGCCACGAGGGCGGGCTGGGCGGCGTGGACATGCACCGCGCCATCCAGTTCTCCAGCAACACGTATTTCTATTCGCTGGCCGTGGACATGGGCGTGGACACCATCCACGACTTCATGAAGCCGCTCGGCTTCGGGCAGGCCACCGGCATCGACATCAACGGCGAGGTGCGCGGCGTGCTGCCCAGCACCGAATGGAAGCGCAACACCTACAAGCGTCCCGAAACCCGGCGCTGGTATTCGGGCGAGACGGTGTCGCTGGGCATCGGCCAGGGCTACAACAACTTCACCATGCTGCAACTGGCGCTGGCCGAGGCCACGCTGGCCAACGGCGGCACGCGCTACCGGCCGCACCTCATCAAGGCCATCAAGGACACGGTGACGGGCCAGATCACCGAGGTGCAGCAGCCTCCCGGGCAGGACCTGGGTTTTTCACCCAGAAACGTGGAGATCGTGCGCAACGCGCTCGTCGCGGTGAACAAGGGCGGCACCGGCACGCGTGTGTTCGCGGGCGCACCCTACACCTCGGCCGGCAAGACCGGCACGGCGCAGGCGGTGAGCCTGGGGCAGAACGTGAAGTACAACGCCAAGGCGCTGGAGGACCACCAGCGCGACCACTCGCTGTTCGCCGCCTTCGCCCCGGCCGAGAACCCGCGCCTGGCGCTGGCGGTGATCGTGGAGAACGCCGGCTTCGGCGCGGCGCATGCCGCGCCCATCGCGCGGCGCGTGTTCGACTACTGGCTGCAGGGCGACTATCCGAACGAGCAGGACATGGCCGCGGTGCGCAAGGGGCTGGCCTCCGCGCCCATCGGCACACCGCTGCGTGCGGCGGACGTGCCGCTGATCGAGCCTTGACCCAGGCCGGCCCCCGGGCCCGCTCAGCCCGCCGGCGTTGATCCACCCGGGCCTGCTGCGCGCCGTGCGGGCTGCCACTGGCTGAAGATCAGCGCCCCTACGATCAGCGCCGCGCCGGCCATGCCGGCCACGCCCATCCGTTCGTCGATCAGCACCCACGCCGTGATCGCCGCGAACACCGGCTCCAGCCCGAAGACGATGGCGCTGCGCATCGCGTCCACGCGCTGCTGGCCCCAGGCCTGCAGCGTCACCACGACCACGCTGGCCAGCAGGCCGAGGTACAGCAGGGCCACCCACGACGCAGCGGGCAGCGTGGCGAGCGATGCCCAGGTGCTGCCCAGGCCACCATGGCGCACCGCGATCAGCACGCTGGACGCAGCCAGCATGGCCGTGGCCTGCGCGGCCGCCATGCGGGTGGCGCGCACCGGCTGCGCGGCCGTGCGGCGCGCGCACTCTTCCAGCGCCAGGATGTAGATGGCATAGAACAGCGTGCTGGCGAAGGTGAGCGTATCGCCCAGGTTCCAGGGCTCGTTCTCGTGGAACATCAGCGCCATGCCGGCCAGCGCGAGCACGCAGGCGGCCCAAAGCCGCCAGCCGTAGCGCCGGCCCAGCACGGCCATGGCCAGCAGCGGCACCACCAGCACGTTCAGGCCCGTGACGAACGCATTGCGGTTGCTGCTGGTGCGCGCCAGCCCTTCGATCTGCAGCCAGAACGCCAGGAAAAGCACGACGCCCAGGCCCAGGCCCCAAAGCCGCTCGGGCGCCCGCATGCCGCGCCACAGCGGGCCGAGCACCAGCAGGGCGATGGCAAAGCGCAGCCAGATGAGCTGCAACGCATCAAGGTGCGCCGACAGCAGCTTCATGGAGGGAAAGGTCGTGCCCCAGACCAGGGTCACGGCCAGCAGGGCCAACAGGCCCAGGCGTTCAGGTTTCATGGTGCCGGGGCCCGCACACCTGAAGCGCGCGGGGCAGGAAGAGACGGAGAGCGGTGATGGCGGCGGAGGTGATCGATGAAAGGAAAGCCGGGGGCTCGGCCCGCAGCCTTTCCTTTTTGCCTTTCACGCCCCCATGCGGCCGATGAATGCGCGGATGCGGTCGCTGGCGGGATTGCCGAAGAACTCGGCCGGCGGCGCGTCGTGCGCGATGCGGCCCTGGTCGAAGAACATCACGCGGTCGGCCACCTCGCGGGCAAAGCCCATCTCGTGCGTTACCACGATCATGGTCATGCCGCCACGGGCCAGCTCGCGCATGACGTCCAGCACCTCTTGCACCATCTCGGGGTCAAGGGCGGAGGTGGGCTCGTCGAACAGCATCACCTTGGGCGCCATGGCCAGCGCGCGGGCAATCGCCACGCGCTGCTGCTGCCCGCCCGACAGCTGCCACGGGTACTTGTGCGCATGGTCCTGCATGCCCACGCGCCGCAGCAGCGCCATGGCCTGTTCGTTGGCCTTGGCGCGCGGCGTGCGGTGGATGCGGCGGGGGGCCAGCGTCACGTTGTCCAGCACGCTCATGTGGCCGAACAGGTTGAACTGCTGAAACACCATGCCGACCTCGCTGCGCTGCTTTTGCAGCGTGCGCGGGTCGTCGGTCACCTCGGTGCCGCCGATGGTGATGCGGCCGCTGTCGTGCGGCTCCAGGCGGTTGATGGCCCGCAGCAGCGTGCTCTTGCCCGAGCCCGAAGCGCCGATGATGACCGTCACTTCGCCGGTGTTGAAGGCGGTGGACACCTCCTTGAGCACCTGGTGCGCGCCGAACGACTTGCAAACGCAGTCGGCGACGATGTAGGGCGTGGCCTGGCTCATTGCGCCCGTCCTTCCACGTCGAAGCGGTACTCGACGGCATTGGAGATCTGCGTGACCAGCGTGGTCAGCAGCAGGTACGTGATGGCCACGGTGGACAGCGTCGCGATGGGCTGGAAGGTCGCCGACTGGATGCGGTTGCCCACGTTGGTCAGCTCCACCACGCCGATGGCGTAGGCCAGGGAAGAGTCCTTGAGCAGTGCCACGAAGTTGCTCACCAGCGGCGGCAGCGAGATCTTGAACGCCTGCGGAAACACCACGTCGAAGAACACGTGCAGGCGCGACAGCCCCAGCGCCCGCGCCGCCTCGGTCTGGCCGCGCGGCACGGCCAGCAGCCCGGCGCGCACGGCTTCCGCGTTGTAGGCGCCCACGTTCAGGCCCAGCGCCACCACGGCGGCGGCGAAGTCGGGCAGGTTCAGCCCCGGCACCAGCACCGGCAGCGCGAAGTACACGAAGAGGATCTGCACCAGCAGTGGCGTGCCGCGGATGACCCAGATGTAGAACCCGGCCACCCAGCGCAGGGCGATCCAGCGCGCGGTGCGGGCCAGCGCGGCGCTGGTGCCCAGCACCAGTCCCACGCTGCCGCTCACCAGGGTGAGCCACAGCGTGGTGCGCGCACCCTCGGAGAACGCCTGCGCGTTCGGTCCGATCGGGTCAGGCAGAAAGGAAAGAAGCTGGCCCAGAAGGGCCAGCGCCAACACCATCAGCAGCAGGGCGGAGACCAGCGTCGCATTGCTGCGGTGCTGGCGGGTCCAGTGCTGTGGCCACAGAGCATTGAGCATGGAGGCAGTGAAACGAAAACGGTCCGAAGCCGGAGCCGCCGTTTATGGGGCGCAGCGGACGTCTTCGTTGAAGTACTTCTGGGACACGGCGGCGTAGCTGCCATCGGCCAGCACTTCGGCGAACGCCTTGTTCCAGGCGTCGGCCAGGCCGGTGTTGCCCTTGGAGACGGCGGGGGCGATCTTCTCGATGAAGAGCATGTCGCCCAGCTTCAGACCGGCCTTGGGGTTCTTGGCGACCACTTCCTTGGCCACGAACTTGTCGGTCACCCAGGCATCGACGCGCTTGGAGGTGAGGGCGCTGCGCGCATCGACGTCGGTGGGGAAGTTCTTCATTTCCTTGATGCCGGCGACCTTCTGCACGTTCTCCAGGTAGCTGGTGCCGGTCTGCACGGCGACGATCTTGCCGGTCAGGTCCTTGGCGGTGCGGATCTTGGGGTCCATGGCGATGATCATGCCGCCCGAGCAGTAGTGGGGCGTGGCGAAGGTGACGGCCTTGGAGCGCTCTTCGGTCACGCCGTGCGAGGCGATGACGGCGTCCCAGCGGTCTTGCGACAGGCCGGTCAGCAGGGCGTCGAAGCCCAGCGTCTTCCATTCGACCTTCAGGCCCATCTTCCTGGCGACCAGGTTGGCCACTTCGATCTCGAAGCCGGTGAGCTGCGTGCCCTGGAAGTAGTTGAAGGGGGCGAACTGGCCCTCGGTCGCGATGATGATCTTGCCGTCCTTCTTGACGGCCTCCAGCGTGCGGGCCTGCACGGAAAAGGCGGCACACAGTGCGGCCACGGTGGCGATCGTCTTGAAAATCTTCATCTCTGTTGTTCCTGCGCAGGGTGGTTTCAGGTACAAAAAATCCGGCTTGGCGGTTAGCGAAGCCGGAACCAGCGACCAGTGGGGCCGCCTGCGGAGCGGGCAGTCACGGGATGGACACATTATAAAAGGCGTGCATGGGGTCATGCACACCCGCAAACCCTGATCCGGACGGCAAAAACCGGGCCTGCGTGCCCCGGGTTTTTCAGCGCAGGAACGCGTCGTAGCCCGTCTTCAGGATGAGCGAGCTCACCACCACGATGAAGATGCCGCGCACGAAGCCCGTGCCGTGCTTGAGCGCCATGTGCGTGCCGATGACGCTGCCCACCACGTTCGCCACCGCCAGCGGCACCGCGAAATGCCACCACACGTGGCCCTTCGCCGCGAAGAGGATGATGGCCGCGACGTTGGTGGCCAGATTCAGCAGCTTGGCCGAGACCGAGGCGTTCAGGAAGTCGTAGCCCAGCAGCCGCACGAACAGAAAGACGAAGAAGCTGCCCGTGCCCGGCCCGAAGAAGCCGTCGTAGAACCCCACCGTGAGCCCGATCACGCAGGCCAGCTGCGTTTCGATCTTTCCCTCGAAGCGTGGCGTATGGTGCCGCCCCAGGTCCTTGCGCGCGAGGGTGTACAGCAGCACGGCCAGCAGGATCAGCGGCAGCAGCTTGCGCAGCGAATCCGCCGACACCACCGTCACCGTCCAGGCGCCCGCGAACGCGCCGACGAAGCCCGCTGCCGCCGCCGGCAGCATCGCCTGCCAGCGCATCTGCACGCGGCGGCTGTACTGCCAGGTGGCGATGCCGGTGCCCCAGATGGAGGCGCTTTTGTTCGTTCCCAGCAGCGTGGCGGGCGGCGCATTGGGGAAAGTCGCGAACAGTGCAGGCACCAAAATGAGGCCGCCGCCCCCGACGATGGCGTCCACGAAGCCGGCCAGCAGCGACGCCAGAGAAACAATGATCCATTCCATGCAATCGATTGTCTCAGGGGTATCGCAGTGGAATTTCCGCCCGTCTGTCAGGCAGCGCTGCCATCTGGACCAGAGCGGGACGGAACGCGCTCAGGCAAGAAAAAAGCGCCGGGGTTGCCGGCGCTTTATGAAAAGGCATCTTATTGGGGGATGCTCGGATTGGTTTTTGTTCGACTTCGAGATGTCTCCTCGGTCCCCTCGTTCGACGCGACGGACGCGTTTTCGAGTGGGTGAACTGTAACGACTGCACTCTGATGGTGCATTGGTGGTTTCCCGCACACCGTTGTGGGGCTTCGGGGCCGTGGGCGGGGTGCCGTTTGGCCGGCGTGGCGAAGCGCCTGCAGACTGGGCGAAGCGCCAGCCATGGCCGCCATGGTTTTTTCCGCGGTTTTTACACGGGCCAGGCTTCAATCGGCGGACTCTTTTGCATCCTTTGCCGAGCCCTTACCCATGACCGACCTTTCCCTTCGCCGCACCGTCTCCGCTCCTGCGGCACCGCTTGCATCGTCCGCACCGCGCGCGCAGCCGGCCCACCCGCACCCTGAGCTGCGCCGAACGGTGTCTTGCCCCGCAGGGCTGCAGGCCCGCAGCGGGGCGCCGATCCCTTCGGGGAGCACGGCCTTGCCGCCCCGCGCTGCGCTGCTGCCCCGCTCGGTGTCGGCACCCGGGGCGCTGGGCGTGTCGGGCGCCGAGTCGCCCCGGCCCGCCATGCCGGCGGCTGCGGTGTCCGCGCCGCAGGCGCCACCGGCGGAATCGGAGGACGTCCGGGAAGATGCGGCGGCTGTCGATGCGTCCGCGCCCTTGTTGGCTGGCGTCGTGTCCGGATCGTCCTTTAGCGCCCTGCGCACCGTGTCCGCGTGGAGCGCTCCGGTGGCGGATGCCGCCGCCGCTGCCGTGTCCCTGGCATCGGCCCGGCTGGCGGCGGTGCCCCGCGCCGCGCAGGTCACGGCCGCGGTCAGCGGCAGCCTCTGGGCGAGTGCCGGCATGGTGGGCGAAGTCGGCAATGTGCCGTATCGCGCCTGGACCACCGGGGCGAATGGGTTCGCCGTGGCGGCGGGCGTTTTGAGCGCCGCCGCTCCCTTCACGCTGGGGCCGGTGCAGCGCGCGATCGCTTACGGCTCCGCCGGTGCCTGGGCCGCGAGCGGCGCGGCGATGGCGCTCGGCGCCGTGGGCACGGCAACCACCCATGCAGCCACGGGGTTGCTGCAGGGCGTGAGCGGCATCGCCAATCTGGCCGCTGCCGGCTTGAGCGCGGCGGCCGTTCATGTGTCGGGCCGCGATGCCGGCCAGGCCGTGCGGCTGCAGACGGCGTCTTCCGCGCTGTGGCTGGCAGGCTCGGCTGCGGCGGTGGGGGCGGTCTGGGCGAAGACGGCGCATCAGCAGCGCGAGCCGCTGGCCGATTTGGAGCGTGGATGAGCGCGTCCCCTGGAGCGCCGCAAGGCGCTCAGCGCGTGGCTGCGGCCACCGCTTCGGCCCCCGGCGCCTCGGCCCGCGCCGCCTGCCGGATCCATTCGGCGGCCTTCTCGGCCAGCATCAGCGTGGGCGAGTTGGTGTTGCCGCTGGTGATGGTGGGCATGGCGCCCGCATCCACCACGCGCAGGCCGTCGATGCCGCGCACGCGCAGTTGCGAATCCAGCACCGCCATCGGATCGCCGTCGCGGCCCATGCGCGTCGTGCCCACGGGGTGGAAGATGGTGGTGGCGATGTCGCCGGCCAGCCGCGCCAGGTCCTCGTCGGTTTCGAACTGCGCGCCGGGCTTCCATTCTTCGGGCCGATAGGGCGCAAGCGCCGGCTGGGCGACGATGCGGCGCGTCACGCGCAGGCTGTCGGCGGCGACCTGGCGGTCCTCGGGCGTGCTCAGGTAGTTGGGCGCGATGGCCGGCGCAGCGCGGAAGTCGGGGCTCTTGATGCGCACCGTGCCCCGGCTGGTGGGGTTCAGGTTGCACACGCTGGCCGTGAACGCCGGAAAGGCGTGCAGCGGCTCGCCGAACGCCTCCAGCGACAGCGGCTGCACGTGGTATTCGAGGTTGGGGTGGGCCTGGTCGGGCGAGCTGCGCGTGAAGGCGCCCAGTTGCGAGGGCGCCATGCTCATGGGCCCGCTGCGCTTGAGGGCGTATTCGAGCCCGATCTTCGCCTTGCCCAGCCAGCTGCCGGCCAGCATGTTGAGGGTGGGAACGCCGTTCACCTTGAACACCGCGCGGATCTGCAGGTGGTCCTGCAGGTTGGCGCCCACGCCGGGCAGGTCGTGCACCACGTCGATACCGTGCTCTCGCAGCAGCGCCGCCGGACCGATGCCCGACAACTGCAGCAGTTGCGGCGAATTGACGGCGCCCGCGCTCAGGATCACCTCGCGCGTGGCGCGGGCGGTGACCATCTCCTCGCCGGTCCACACCTGCACGCCGGTGCAGCGGCGCGAGCCGTCGGGCTGGGGGTCGATCAGCAGCTTGGTGGCCTGCGCGGCGGTCCACATCTCGAAATTGGGCCGCCCGTAGCAGGTGGGGCGCAGGAAGGCCTTGGCGGTGTTCCAGCGCCAGCCGGCCTTCTGGTTGACCTCGAAATAGCCCACGCCTTCGTTGTCGCCGCCATTGAAGTCGTCGGTGGCGGGAATGCCCGCCTGCTGCGCGGCCTGGGCGAAGGCGTCCAGCACGTCCCAGCGCAGGCGCTGCTTTTCCACGCGCCATTCGCCCGAGCCGCCGGTGGTCTTGCTGCCGTGCAGTCGCTTGAAGGCCTCGCTGGCGGTGTCGGGCTTGTCCAGGCGCCAGTGGTCTTCGTGGCGGCGAAAGTAGGGCAGGGTGTTGTCCCAGCGCCAGCTGGCATCGCCCGTGATGTCGGCCCACTGGTCGTAGTCGCGGGCCTGGCCGCGCATGTAGATCATGCCGTTGATGCTGCTGCAGCCGCCCAGCGTCTTGCCGCGCGGGTAGCGCAGGCTGCGGCCGTTCAGGCCCGCATCCGGCTCGGTGTGGTACAGCCAGTCGGTGCGCGGGTTGCCGATGCAGTACAGGTAGCCGACCGGGATGTGGATCCAGTGGTAGTCGTCCTTGCGGCCGGCTTCGATGAGCAGCACGCGGTGGCGGCCGCCGGCGCTCAGGCGATTGCACAGCAGGGCGCCGGCCGTGCCGCCGCCGATGATGATGTAGTCGAAAGTGGTGTCGCTCATGGAGGCTGTGAGGGCATTGCGGCAGTGCCCGGCCATTGTGCGTAGCCCAGGGGGGCTGTCGATAGGGAAACAGCCGATTGCTATTATTTTTATAGCTATATCCCCTGGTGTCGATTGTGCTGGAGGCTCTTTTGATCATAATTCACGCCGTCCATGCCCTGCGCGTGGACGCGCCTTGCGCTGACGCGGGCGGGCCCAGCCGCTCCGCTACCATGCACAGCTTCCCACTCCGCCCTCCATGACTGAAGACAGCCAGCCCCGCATCACCCGAGACGACACGCCCGAGGGCCCTTGCGTGGTGTTGCACGGCCGCTGGGGTGCGGCCGAACTGGGCAAGCGGCGCCACTGGCGCGCGCTGTCGGCCCAGTTGGCCGAAACGGGCGCGGGCGCTGCCTCCGACGGCTGGGACCTGCGCAGCCTGCAGTGGCTGGACCACGTGGGGGCCCAATTGCTGTGGAACCACTGGGGCCGGGCCTGGCCCGACCGGCTGGCGCTCGACGACGGCCAGCGCGACATGCTGCAGCGCGTGGCCGATTTCAGTACCACCCGCCCGCCCGATGCGCCCTGGCGTTTTTCCGAACAGGTGGACCGGCTGGGCGTGCAGGTGCTGCATGCCGTCTCGCACATGCGCCACCTGCTGGAGCTGGTGGGGCAACTGTTCATCGACCTGTTCCATGCCGCGCGCTCTCCGCGCCGCGCCCCCTGGCGCGACGTGTCCGGCCACCTGTACCGCATGGGCGCCACGGCCATGCCCATCACGGCCATCGTGGGCTTTCTCATCGGCGTGGTGCTGGCCTACCTGATGTCGTTGCAGCTGCGGCAGTTCGGGGCCGAATCGTTCATCGTCAACATCCTGGGCATTTCGCTGATCCGCGAGCTGGGGCCCATGCTCGCCGCCATTCTCGTGGCGGGCCGCTCGGGCTCGGCCATCACCGCGCAGATCGGCGTGATGCGCGTGACCGAAGAGCTCGACGCCATGCGCGTCATGGGCATTGCGCACGGCTTTCGCCTCGTCATGCCGCGCGCCGTGGCGCTGGCCGTGGCCATGCCGCTGATCGCGGTGTGGACCACGCTGTGCGCGCTGGCGGGCGGCATGCTCGCGGCCGACCTGGCGCTGGGCGTATCGCCCGCGTATTTCGTGCAGGCGCTGCCCAACGCGGTGAGCTTCCCCAATCTGGTGATGGCGGTGGCCAAGTCGGTGGTGTTCGGCGTGTCCATCGCGCTCATCGGCTGCCACTGGGGCTTGCGCGTCAAGCCCAACACCCAGAGCCTGGGCGAGGGCACGACCGCTTCGGTGGTGACCTCCATCACCATGGTGATCATCGTGGATGCGCTGTTCGCCATCGCGTTCAAGAACCTCGGAATCTGACGCGGCATGGACACCTCTCACCTTTCCGCCCCGGCCGAGTCCACTCCGCCCGTGGCCCCGCCCGCCGACGCGCCGCCGGTGGTCGAGATCAAGGGCCTGTCCACCGTGTTCGGCAAGGGCAAGGAGGCCTTCGCGGTCCACGAGAACCTCGACCTCACCGTGCGCCGCGGCGAAATGCTGACGCTGGTGGGCGGCTCGGGCACCGGCAAGACGGTGCTCTTGCGCCAGATGCTGGGCCTCACCCGCCCGGCCAAGGGCGAGGTGACCGTCCTGGGCCGCCCTGCCGCGGAGATGGGCCGCGCCGGCGCCGCCAGCCGCGTGGGCATGCTGTTCCAGCAGGGCGCGCTGTTCTCCGCCTTCAACGTACTGGACAACGTGGCCTTCGCGCTGCGCGAGCAGGGCACCCTGCCGGGCAACCTGGTGTGCGACGCGGCCATGGTCAAGCTGCAGATGGTGGGCCTCCAGCCCGAGCACGCCATGCGCATGCCCGCCGACCTCTCGGGCGGCATGATCAAGCGCGTGGCCCTGGCGCGCGCGCTCATCATGGACCCGCCCCTGCTGCTGCTGGACGAACCCACCGCGGGGCTCGACCCCAACAGTTCCGACGATTTCTGCGAACTGCTGCGCCAGCTGCATGCCGCCCTGGGCCTGACCGTGGTGATGGTCACGCACGATCTGGACACGCTCTTCGCGCTCAGCACCCGCGTGGTCGTGCTGGCCGAAAAGAAAGTCATCGTCTCCGGCCCGCCGCAAGAGGTCGTGCAGTTCGAGCATCCGTTCATTCAACACTTTTTTCTCGGCGAACGCGGCCGGCGCGCGATGGCACCCGCACCGGTTTCGCCCCCGACCAAGGACGCCTGATGGAAAACAAGTCCCATGCCCTCGCAGCGGGCATTTTCGTGGTCGTCGTGGCGGCCTTGCTGGCCGGCCTGGGCCTTTGGCTCACCCGCGACAACACCAGCTACCAGTTGTACGAACTGTCCAGCAAGCAGAGCGTGGGCGGACTGCAGCCGCAGGCCGCCGTGCGCTACAAGGGCGTGGCGGTGGGCAAGGTGGTGCGCATCGGCTTCGACCCCGACGTGGCCGGCAACGTGCTGATCCGCATCGCGGTGAGCGATCAGGCGCCGATCACGCCGGCCACCTTCGCCGTGCTGGGCTACCAGGGCGTGACGGGCCTGGCCCACGTGCTGCTGGACGACGGCCAGCAGCCCGAGCCGCCCATGCCCAAGGGCCCGAGCGGCCTGCCGCGGCTGCCCCTCAAGACCTCGCCCTTCGGCCAGTTGGCCGAGCAGGGCCCCGCCATCCTGTCGCAGGTGGAAGAGGCCACCAGCCGCATCAACGACCTGCTGAGCGACGACAACCAGAAACGCATCGCCAACGCCATCGACAACCTGGCCCAGGCCGCCGGCAACGCCAGCGCGCTCATGAAGCGGCTGGACACCACCGTCGTGCAGCGGCTCGACCCCGCGCTGGCCGCCGTGCCCGGCGTCGCCAGCGATGCACGCCAAACGCTGCAGGCGCTGCGCGAAGCCGGCAACAGCGCCTCCGCCGCCGCCAATGAGGTCGGCACGGCCGTCAAGCAGCTGAGCGCCGAGGGCGGGCCCATCGACCAGATCGCCGAGGGCTCCAAGTCGCTGGCCACCGCCGCCGACCGCTTCGGCCGCGTCACGCTGCCGCGCCTGAACCACGCGGCGGACGAAACCTCGCGCGCCGTGCGCCGCCTGGGCCGCACCGCCAGCACCATCAGCGACAACCCGCAGTCGCTCATCTACGGATCGGGCACGGCGGCCGGCGGGCCGGGCGAGCCCGGCTTCGAGGCGCCTGTCCTCGTCAAACCCTGAGAGCGCCTGCCATGAATACTATGAAAATGATAGCTAACTGCCGGCGTATTCATTGTGCTGGGGCCGTTTTTGGCCTATTGCTCGCCGCTGCGCTGGCCGGCTGCTCGGCGCTGCCCGCGCCCCCCGTTCGCGCCGAGGTGTACGACTTCGGCCCCGGCCTCATGGAGACGGCGCCTTCGGACCGCCGCGCGCCGCTGCCGCCCCTGGCCATGGCCGACGTGACCACCACCGGCCCGGTCGAAGGCAGCACCGCCGTGCTGTACCGCCTGGCCTATGACGACGCGCGCCGCCTGCGCCCCTACAACCAGGCCCGCTGGAGCCAGCCGCCTGCGCAACTCGTGCAAAAGGCCGTGCGCGACCAGCTCGGCTTGCGCCGCGCCGTGCTGACGGGCGATGAAGGCGCCGCCCAGATCCTGGAAGGCGGTGCCCTGCCTGCCGTGCTGCGCCTGGAGATCGAAGAGTTCAGCCACGTCTTCAGCGCCCCCGCCACCAGCGTGGGACTGGTGCGGCTGCGCGTGTCCATCGCCGAATCCACCCCCACCGGCGAAAAGCTGCTGGCCCAGCGCGTCTTCCTGGTCCAGCGCCCCGCCGCCACGGCCGATGCGCCCGGCGGCACCCGCGCACTCGCCGACGCCACGGCCCAGGCCGCGCAGGACATCGCGGCGTGGCTGGAGCAGATGGGGCGGTAAGGGGCGGTCAGGGTTCCAGCGCGGCGAGGCGGCGCGACAGGGCATCCAGGCTCTGTCGCCGCACCGGCATGAACTCCTGCACGGTCGTGTCCGGGGGAATCTGTCCTGCCAGTTCCTTTTCGCAGAGCGCCATATTCAAGCGGATGGCCGCACGGGTGGCAGGAGGTACGCGGTAATGCTTTTCCTCGGCAGTGCGCAGATAGTGATCGATGGAAAGATGCGCGCACTGTGTCAGCAGGGGAATCTGCGCGCTGGCTTTATCGAGGTCGAATGCGCCGCAGCCGGGATAGGTGTAGAGCTGGAACAGGCGCAGATGCGCATCGGGGCTGTTCGGTAGGACGCGCAACATGATGCCCTCGACGGTGCGCGCCTCGAAGCCAGGAATGCGGTCGCAATAGGCTTTCATTTCGCCCCGCAAAGCCAGCCCTACTTGGGCGCCATGCATGGCCTGGAGGTGCCATGCGCGGGATTCCTGCTGTTTACCTTCGGTTTCGAGGTAGGCGCCATACGTCCATTGCGCGGCGTTGTCGCCTTGCTCGGCGCGTTCCTGTATCCGCATGAGGCAGATGCCGCGAAGGGTGTACTGGTCCTGAATCTCGCAGGTGCGAGCGCTGTCGATCCACCACCAGGCGGTGTAGGTGCCGATCAGGAGCGAGAAGATCAAGAGCAGTTGAAAACCGCAACCGATGCGTTTCCACCATGCCACGGAAGCCGTGGGCTTCGGAATGGGCATCTCAGGGTTCCAGCGCGGCGAGGCTGCGCGAGAGGGCATCTAAATCCTCTTTCCGCACTGCAAGGATTTCCTGCACGGTCGTGTCCGGTGGCGTTTGTCCTGCCAGTTCCTTTTCGCAGAGGGTCATGTTGGAACGAATGGCCAGCCGGGTGGATGGTGATATGCGGTAACGCTTTTCCGCGGCGATGCCCAGATAGCGTGCGATGGCCAAGTGCGCGCACTGCGTCAGCAGAGGAATCTGCGCGCTGGCTTTGTCGAGGTCGAATGCTCCGCAACCTGGATAGGTGTAGAGCTGGAACAGGCGCAGGTGAGCATCTGGGCTGTTCGGCGCCACGCGCAGCATGATGGTCTCGACGGTGCTCGCCTGGAAACCCTGCATGCGATCACAGTAGCCGATCATGTGGTCGCGCAAATCGGCACCGATTCTGGCGCCGTGCATGGCCCGGAGTTGCCAGGCGCGACCCTCTGATTCCTTGAGTTGTGTTTCAAGGTAGTTACCGTAGGCCCACTGCGCGGCGTTGTCGCCCTGCTCGGCACGCTCCTGTATCCGCATGAGGCAGATGCCCCGAAGGTTGTATTCGTCCTGCGTCTCACAGGTGCGCGCGCTGTCGATCCACCACCACGCGGTGTAGGTGCCGATCAGGAGCGAAAAGATCAGAAACAGTTGGAAACCGCAGCCGATGCGTTTCCACCATGCCATGGGCGCCCTGACCTTCGGAATGGGCATATCTCAGGGTTCCAGCGCGGCGAGGCGGCGCGACAGCGCATCCAGGCTCTGTCGCCGCACAGGCATGAACTCGCGGACAGTGGTGCCCAGTGGTGGCGGGTCTGCCAGCTCCTTTTCGCAGAGGGATATGTTCGAGCGGATGGCTGCGCGGGTGGCAAGCGGCACGCGGTAATGCTTTTCCGAAGCCGTGCGCAGATAGTGCTCGATGGAAAGATGCGCGCACTGTGTCAGCAGGGGAATTTGCGCGCTTGCCTTGTCGAGGTCCAGGGCGCTGCAGCCAGGGTAGGTATAGAGTTGAAGCAGGGTCAGGTGCGCGTCGGGGCTGGTTTGCACGACGCGCAGCATGATGCTCTCGACGGTGCGCGCCTCGAATCCGGGGATGCGATCACAGTAGCCGATCATTTCGCCGCGCATATCCAGACCGTCGCGGACGCCATGCATGGCCCTGATTTGCCAGACACGCGCCTCCGGCTCCCGACGTTCCGTTTCGAGGTAGGCGCCATAGGCCCATTGCGCGGCGTTGTCGCCCTGCTCGGCGCGCTCCTGTATCCGCATGAGGCAGATGCCGTGATAGGAATACTCGTCCTGCTTGTCGCAGCGAGCGCTGTCGATCCACCACCACGCGGTGTAGGTGCCGATCAGGAGCGAAAAGATCAGAAGCAGTTGAAAGCCGCAGCCGATGCGTTTCCACCATGCCACGGAAGCCGTGGGCTTCGAAATGGACATATCAGGGTTCCAGAGCTGCGAGGCGGCGCGACAGGGCATCCAGGTCCTCTCGCCGTACCGGCATGAACTCGCGGACGGTGGTGCCTAGGGGAGGTGGGTCTGCCAGTTCCTTTTCGCAGAGGGCCATGTTCGAGCGGATGGCTGCGCGGGTGGCAAGTGGCACGCGGTAATGCTCGCTGGCGGCGAGTTCGAGGTAGTCGGCAATGCCAAAGTGCGCGCACTGAGTCAGCAGGGGAATTTGCGCGGCGGCCTTGTCGAGGTCGAAGGCGCTGCAAAGGAAGCGGGGGGTGGTGTAGAGGTGCAGCAGGCGCAGATGCGCGTCGGGGCTGTTCTGCGCGACGCGCAGCATGACGGCCTCCACGTTGCGCGCCTCGAAGCCGGGGATGCGGTCGCAGTACCCGATCATTTCACCGCGCAAAGCCAGTCCTACGCGGGCGCTGTGCATGGCCTGGAGGTGCCAGGCGCGAGATTCCTGCTGTTTACCTTCGGTTTCTAGGTAGGCGCCATACGTCCATTGCGCGGCGTTGTCGCCCTGCTCGGCGCGCTCCTGTATCCGCATGAGGCAGATGCCGCGAAGGGTGTACTGGTCCTGCGTCTCGCAGGTGCGAGCGCTGTCGATCCACCACCATGCGGTGTAGGTGCCGATCAGGAGCAAGAAGATCAAGAGCAGTTGAAAGCCGCAGCCGATGCGCCTCCACCATGCCATGGGCGCCTCGGCCTTCGGACGGTGCATCTTAGGGTTCCAGCGCCGCGAGGCGGCGAGACAGGGCATCCACGTCCTCTCGCCGTACCGGCATAAATTCCTGCGCAGTCGTATCCGGGGGCGCCTGTCCTGCCAGTTCCTTTTCGCAGAGAGCCATGTTCGAGCGGATGGCCGCACGGGTGGCAGGCGGAACGCGGTGATGCGCACTGGCGGCCTGTTCGAGGTAGTCGGCAATGCCAAAGTGCGCGCACTGCGTCAGCAGGGGAATCTGCGCACCCGCCTTGTCGAGGTCGAAGGCGCTGCAACGGGAGCGGGGGGTGGTATAGAGGTGCAGCAGGCGCAGATGCGCGTCGGGGCTGTTCTGCGCGACGCGCAGCATGACGGCCTCCACGTTGCGCGCCTCGAAGCCGGGGATGCGGTCGCAGTACCCGATCATTTCGCCGCGCAAAGCCAGTCCTACGCGGGCGCCGTGCATGGCCTGGAGTTGCCAGGCGCGCGCTTCCTGCTCTCGGCGTTCCGTTTCGAGGTAGGCGCCATAGGCCCATTGCGCGGCGTTGTCGCCCTGCTCGGCGCGCTCCTGTATCCGCATGAGGCAGATGCCGTGATAGGAATACTCGTCCTGCTTGTCGCAGCGAGCGCTGTCGATCCACCACCATGCGGTGTAGGTGCCGATCAGGAGCGAAAAGATCAAGAGCAGTTGGAAACCGCAGCCGATGCGCTTCCACCATGCCATAGGCGCTGTGGCCTTCGGAACGGGCATCTCAGGGTTCCAGCGCGGCGAGGCGGCGCGACAGGGCATCCACGTCCTCTCGCCGTACTGGCATGAACTCCTGCACGGTCGTGTCTGGGGGAATCTGTCCTGCCAGTTCCTTTTCGCAGAGGGCCATATTCGAACGGATGGCCGCACGGGTGGCAGGAGGCACGCGGTAATGCTTTTCCTCGGCAGTGCGCAGATAGTGATCTATGGAGAGATGCGCGCACTGCGTCAGCAGGGGAATCTGCGCGCTGGCCTTGTCTAGGTCGAAGGCGCCGCAGCCGGGGTAGGCATAAAGTTGCAGAAGGCGCAGGTGCGCGTCGGGGCTGTTCTGTACGACGCGCAGCATGATGGCCTCGACAGTACGGGCCTCGAAGCCTGGAACGCGGTCACAATAGGCTTCCATATTGCCGCGAAGGCTCAACCCGCTTCGGGCACCTTGCATGGCCTTCAGGTGCCAGGCAATAGCCTCCTGCTGCCTGTTCTCGGACATGAAGTAATCGCCATAGGCCCATTCCGCAGCGTTGTCGCCCTGCTCGGCGCGCTCCTGTATCCGCATGAGGCAGATGCCGCGAAGGTTGTATTCTTCCTGCGTCTCGCAGGTGCGCGCGCTGTCGATCCACCACCATGCGGTGTATGTGCCGATCAGGAGCGAGAAGATCAGAAGCAGTTGAAAGCCGTAGCCTATGCGTTTCCACCAGCGCAGCATCATCATCGTTTCCTCAGCAGTTCATGCGCCAGTGGGCTCTTGACAGGTTCGCCGCCATCGCGCGGCGAGGTGCGCGTGGTGGCGATGGGTTGGCCGTCCGGCCCCCAGGTGCGCCATTGCCCCGGGCGCAGGAAGTTGGGGATGGCCAGCCGCTCCAGCACGCCGGGCAGTTTCTCGAAGGCGCCCTGGCCGATGGCCGCGCCGCCGAGAGGCTGGTTCCAAGTAGTCGTGGTGGGCGCGGTGACATGGGTGCCCAGGGCCCTGGCCAGGGTGCTGGCGACGCCGTCGGGCGAGGCCCCGGCATTGCAGGCATCGATCAGGATGGGCTGGCCGTGCCAAATACCGCTTTGGCGGATTACACCCGTGATTTCTGCAATCTTCGCTCCTTGAAGGCTGATTGCGGTCCCATGGGCGAACAGATACAGGTACCCATCGACGCCCCGTTCCCGCAGGCCCGAGGCGTACAGGGCTTTCTCCCCAGGCTGGATCAGGATGATCTTCTTGCGCATCGGGTCGATGGTGGCGATCTTCTCGACGAGTTTCTGTGAATTGTTCAACCCCTTGAACACCCGCTTGGGCAACCCCTTCCCCGGTCCATATTGAATCCGCCCATCCTCGATGGGCTCTGCAGGTCCCTCCCGGAACCAATAAGCAAGCGACATTGTTTCTCTTCCTGTGTGATTTCTGCGCAAAAACCCGCCGCTCTTTGCGCGTCGGGCCGGATTGTTCCACAGGAAGGAATGTTCGATAAAAACCGATTGACTGATTCGGGAGGTTTTCCTGGCCGGACTGATCCTTTAACCGCCGATGGCCCCTGTCAGAAGCTGTGCCGCAGCGTCACCGTCGCATTGCGAGGCGCGCCCGGCAGGTTCAGGTTGGTGCTCGTTCCGTGGGCCGAGACGATGTAGTTGCGGTCGAACAGATTGCGCAGGTTCAGCTGCACCGTGGTCGCCTTGCCGATGCGGTATTGCGCCATGGCGTCCACCACCACGTAGGACGGCAGAGTCACCGTGTTGCCCGGGTTGGCGAAGCGGTCGCCCACGTAGTTGATGCCGCCGCCCACGCTCCAGTCGTCGCCCAGGCGCTGCGTGAGCCAGGCCGAGAACGCGTTGCGCGGCGTGATGGTGGCGCGCTTGCCCTGCACCGCCTGGCCGGCGTCGGTGGCCGTGGAGCGGGTGATGCGCGTGTCCAGCAGCGCGTAGCTCAGCGTGGCCTGCAGACCCGTGGTCAGTTCGCCCGCCAGCGACAGTTCCAGCCCGCGCGTGCGCTGCGTGCCGATGGGGATCAGCTGCGTGGGTTGCGCCGGGTTGGTGGTCTTGATGTCGGTGCGCTCCAACTGGAACAGCGAGGCCGTGGCCGTGGCGCGGCCGTCCATCAGGTCGAGCTTGGCGCCGACTTCGTAATTGGTCGTCTGCTCGGGCTTGATGGCGGTGTTGGTGGCCGACAGGGCGAACATCTCGGCAGACGGCTGGTAGGAGCGGCTCACCGACACGTAGTACGACTGCGCCGCCGTGGGCTGCCACACCAGGCCCGCGCGCGGGCTCCAGGTGGTGTCCGTGCGCTCGAAGTCGCTCTGGCCCGCCAGGCGGTTGTCGGTCTCCTGGCCGAAGCGGTCGTAGCGCAGGCCGGCCAGCACCTTCCATTCGGGCGACAGCGTGATCTGGTCCTGCACGTAGAGCGCACGCGTCAGGTAGCGGTTGAGCGCGCTGGCCGAAACGGCCCCGCCGCCGTTGAGCGGCGCGACCGGCAGCACCGGGTTCCACAGGTTCACGTTGCCCAGCGTGCCGCCGGCAAACGAGATCGCATCCTTGTTCTGCTGGCCCAGCTCCAGGCCGTAGAGCACCTCGTGCGCGATGCTGCCGGTGCGCAGGTTCTGGATCAGCTCGGTCTGGTTGAACACGCCGCGCTCGCGCCGGTCCACGCCCGAGCGCGTGAGCGCCACGGTGCCCGCCGCTTCGTTCGTGGTGCCTGCGGGCAGGGTGTTCTGGCGGTCCAGGTCGTAGTGGTAGTAGCGCAGGGCGTTGCGCACGCGCAGCGTGTCGGAAAAGCGGTGGCTGAACGTGGCGGTGAACGAGCTGACGGTGGATTCGGACGTGTCCGCATCGCGCGCGTTGGCCGAGCCGAAGTAGGTGCCTGCGGGCACGTTGACCGGGCGGCCCTGGTAGGCGGGAATGCCGAAGTCGGTCACGCGCTTGTCGCGCAGGTAGTCGGCCTGAAGCAGGAGCGAGGTCGCGCCATCGGGCTTCCAAAGCACCGACGGAGCAATGGCCTGGCGTTCCAGAAACTGCTGGCTGCGGTAGCTGTTGGCATCTTCGGCGGCCCCGGTCACGCGCCAGGACCAGTCGCTGCCAGCGGGCGCGCGGCCCACGTCGAACTCGGCGCGCTTGTCGGCCCAGCTGCCCACGCTCAGGGCGATGTCGGAGACATCGGTGCCGGGCTTTTTCGTCACGCGGTTGACCAGGCCGCCGGACGAGCCGCGCCCGTACAGCACGGCGGCGGGGCCCTTCACCACCTCCACGCGCTCGATGTTGGACAGGTCGCGGAAATACAGCGCATCGTCGCGAAAGCCGTCCACGAACTGGTCGCCGATGCTGGTGAAGCCGCGGATGCTGACCTGGTCGCGCTGTCCGTCGCCGTGCGACAGGCCCACGCCCGCGACGTTGCGCAGGGTGTCCTGCATCGAAGTGGCGGCCTGGTCGCGGATCACCTGCTGCGGCACCACGTCGATGGTCTGCGGCACGTCGCGCAGCGGCGCTTCGGTCTTGGTGCCGCTGGCGGAAGACGCCGCGTTGTAGGCCGTGTCTTCACCGCGCGCCGCCTGCACGCGCACCTCGCCCATGGTGGCGCCGGCCGCGGCGCCCGCAGCGCCCGAAGGGCTGCCGGCCGGCGCGGCGCCCGCGCGCTCCACCGTGAAGGTGCGGGCATCCTGCGCGCGCACCACCAGCCCGGTGCCGGCGACCAGGCGCTGCAGCGCATCGCGCACCTCCAGCGTGCCCCGCACCGCAGGCGCCTGCCGGCCCTGGGCGATGTCGGTGACGAACACGATCTGCACACCGCTCTGGCGCGCCAGGGCGTTCAGCGACTGCGCCAGCGGCTGGGCGGGCAGGTCCACCGCGACGGGCTGGGCCTGGGCGGCGGTGGCGGCGATGCACAGCGCGGCGGCCAGCGCGGCCCAGCGGGCGCGATGTGGCGGGCGGCGGTGTTGAGGGATCGGCATGGGAGGCTCCTGGGGAAAGGGTCGGTGGAACAGGGAAAGCAAAAACAGAAAAAAAGCGCGGGCCATGGCGCCCGCCACCCTGTAAGCCGATCCGGCGGGCGGGTTTGTACACCCCGTGCCGCCAAAAAAGCCGGGCGGGCGGCGTGGCTGCGGGCGACGCCGCCGCAGCCCTGGCCGGCTGCCGTGCCGTACCGTGGTGCCTGGCGTCTCAATGGTCGAAAAGGCCTCCAGCGCAATAAAGACGGCGGTGTTTTGCTATGGTTTTTGATGTGCGGGGCGTGATGCGATCACGACGGTGCCGTCCGGCAGCCGGTCCACCCGCACAGGCGCCAGCCGGGGCAGCAGGTCGATGAGCTGGTCCAGGCGATCGAGATCGAACTGGCCCGAGATGCGCAGCGCCGCAGCGTGCGGGTCGGCCAGCACGATGGGCGCGCGCCGGTGGCGCTGCATTTCGGCCACGGCATCGGCCAGCGGCGTGGCGTCGAGCGGCAGCCGCCCGGTCTGCCACGCGGTCGCCGAGCCGGCTTCGGCCGGTACCGGCCCGGGCAGGGCGGCGTCGGCGCGCGTGTGCAGCGCCTGGCCAGCGTGCAGCACCACGGGGTGCGATCCCGCCGGCCCGTGCACCCGCACGCTGCCCTGCTGCACGGTGATGTCGGTGCCATGCCCTTTGGCCGGGCCCAGGTCGCGGCGGATGTTGAACACCGTGCCGATGTCCTGCACCGCCACATTGCCCGCCTGCACGGTGAACGGGCGCTGCAGCCATGGTGCGGCGGCACGCCAGGGCGCGTGCGCCACTTCGAAGGCGGCCTCGCCGCGCTCCAGCGAGAGGCGGCGCGAGCGCAGGTGCAGGGCCACCTCGACTTGCGCGCCGCTGTTCAGTTGCACGGTGCTGCCATCGGGCAAAGGCAAGGCCAGCCGTTCTCCCACGGCGGTGGCCAGCGTTTTGCGGTGCAGCACCGGATCGGCCCACAGCACGGCGGCCAGCGCGGCGACGGCGAGGGCGGTGGCCGCGCCGGTGGTGCGGGCCTTCGTCCCGGGCCGTCGGCGTTCGCGGCGCAGGGCGGCGGCTTGTTCGATGTCCTCGGGCGTGGGCAATTGCTGGCGCAGCAGCTCGGCGAACGGGGCCAGGGCCTCGTCGATGGGCAGATGGGCGCGCCGCCCGGAGCCGCGCGTGGGTCTGGCGCCGGGGCCGGCCGGTTCAGCCGGCGGCATGGCCTGCGCCTTCGATCAGCACGGGCTCCACGCCGCGCAGGGCACGCGCCAGGTGCCGCGCTACCATCCCGCGCGAGATGCCCATGCGCCGAGCGGCCTCGTCCTGCGGCATGCCGTAGAGCTTGGTGAGGATGAACGCCTCCCGGCTGGCCTGCGGCAATTGCTCGATGGCCGCCAGCAGCGCGCGCTGGCGCTGCCGGGCCGCCAGGGCCAGTTCGGGCGGCGAGAGCAGCAAGGCGGGTTGCAGGGAGGCGGCCGGTTCCGAATCCGGCTCCAAGTCTGGGTGCGGGTGCGGCGCCTCGCGCCGGCGGGCTTGTGCGCGGTGGCGGTCGATGGCCAGGTCGCGCGCCACGCTGCGCAGGAAGGCCAGCGGGTTGGCGATCTCGCCCGGCACCGGACGCTCCAGCAGACGCACGCACAGATCGTTCACGATCTCGCGCGGAAAGCACTCCTCGCCGAAGCGGTGGCGCAGCGAACCGACCAGGTCCTCGTAGTGCTTCACCAGGGCGGCGAGCAGGGGCTCGGGCGGCGGAGGAAGCGAGGCGGGGTGCGGCATGGAGCGCCGATTATAAAAAGAGAATGGGAATGATTCTTATTGTTGTATTTTTGCCGTACTGCGGCATTGCGGTGTGAAAGGAGTTGAGCTAACCCAACAACAACGGCGCAAAAATTGGGATTTTGGGGAACGCAGGGGAATGGGCTGAAACGGGGTGCTCCAATCGGCTTGCAATGGATGTAATTGAAGCCGCCCCGAGAATCAGACGAGCAACTGCAGCTGATCCTTGCGCGAGTATTTGGCGAGTCGCGCCTCTACCCTAACGATAAGTTTGCGCATGCGCTCAACCTTGGAATCGCTAACTCGACATTGCTACGTCTAAAGGGGGCAGGTCACACCAGCAGGCAGGTGTTCAAGTGGCTTAAGGAAACCTGCCCCGAGACACGTCGCCGACGTCCAGCGCGCCGCCCGACTCTTCTACCTCCAGCAGCAGAGCTTCGGAGGCAAGGTCACTGGCCAGACCTTGGGCGCCGCCACGACTAAGCTGGCCATCAAACCACTGCGCATCGAAGAAAACCTCTCAGCCGCACATCTGCGCTTGGCTGGCGGGGTCAACCGGGCCGAGCGCGGTTAGTTGGTGATCTACAGTTGGGATCGTATGGCCGAGCCGGCCGGACTGTTTTGAGAAAGGTGGATATGGAACTGCATCAAACGTCTTCAGGGATCGAACTCAACGGCATTCCCAACGCAGTGTCGCTGGTCAGCGTTGGAGGTTCTAAAGCAAAAATGCTTGCAGACCTCATCCTTCACCAGTCTGATCTTGTGCGCGCCAACCAGTACCTTGAGGATATCAACGTCCTTCTAGATGGCCCAGACACCGCACGTGAAGGGCTGTATGTCGCTGCGCTCACGCGATGCTTCAAGTGTTTTGGCAAAAACGAATCAAGAAGAGCCTATCAGCTTGACGCTTCGGTCATATTGGCAAATGAGCCAAACGGGATGACCGTCTATGAAGAACTTAGATTGGAGAGGAACAAGCACGTTGTCCATGATGAGAATTCAGCTTTGCAAGCCCATGTCGGAGCGGTTCTGAACGATGGAACACATCCTCACAAAGTTGAAAAGGTTTTAGCCCTCGCTGTTGGTGTTGAGCTGTTGCAGCCCCGATCTTGGCAAAACCTTAAGCACCTTGTTTTGAGCACCCTTACCTTCGTTGATAAAGAGATAGATCGTCTATGTCATGAGATTACGGCTGACCTTGAAGCGGAGAGCTATGCCACGCTCATGGCTCGAGCTCCGATGCGGTTAAAGCCCGCACTTACAGCAGATGCTGGCAGACGCCGGGATCAGAGTCATCTGAGCAGCTGATCACATGGCCTGCAAGTTACTGTACTTACTCTAAGTGCAATTCCATTGCAGCAGATATAAATGGCGGATTGTTCATTTATCGCGAGCGGCTGCACTGATTTTTCGCGGCCCGCTTCACCGGTTCCCCGCCGGGCCGCAGGGGCGGGATGCCTCCAGGCTGCGGCCCTGCGGCGCAAAAGGCACAATCGCCCGTCCCACCGGGCCGCTCGCGCCTGGTCCTGTTGGAGCACCGAATGAGCAGCATCGACCTTGCAAAAATCAACGCCGAACTCGGCAAGAACGCCCAGGGCCTCGTGGACTGGGCCGTGGGCCTCGCCCGCCCCACCATCGTCACCACCAACTTCCGGCCGTTCGAAGCCGTGATCCTGCACATGGTCACGCGGGCGAAGCCCGACGTGCCGGTGGTGTGGATGGACAACGGCTACAACACCGAGGCGACCTACCAGTTCGCCGATGAGGTGACCCGGCAGCTCGGCCTGAACCTGTCGATCTACCTGCCGCGCCGCTCGCGCGCCCATCGCGAGGCCATAGAAGGTCCGGTGCCGGCGCTGGACGATCCGCGCCACGCTGCGTTCACCGAAGAGGTCAAGCTCGAGCCCTTCGCCCGGGCCTTGCGCGAGACGGCGCCGCAGGTCTGGTTCACCGCACTGCGCGCCACCGACACGGCCGTGCGCGCGCAGATGGACCCGGTGAGCCTCAACCCCGATGGCCTGATCAAGGTGGCGCCGCTGCTGCACTGGTCTTCCAAGGATCTGTACGAATACCTCACGGCCCACGGCCTGCCCAACAATTTCGATTACGTGGACCCCACCAAGGGCGAGGACAACCGCGAATGCGGGCTGCATCTGGCGCATTGAAGAGCGCTTTCCCATACTCCGAAGAGGCGTGCCATGCACGCCTCTTTTTTTTGACCATGCACACCGTAGGCCTGGGCTGACGCACGCTGTCCCCGGATGACTACGCCTGAGTTTTTGGGGCACTTCTACAGTTCGTCCATCGCATCCAGCTAGGTTTCCAAACCGTCTCGGAGTGGAGGGCTGAAGCGAATAACCAAGAGGACCTGTGCCATGAATGAAGACACCGTCAAAGGCAACTGGAAACAATTCACCGGCAAGATCAAGGAACAGTGGGGCAAGGTGACCGACGACGACCTGGACGTCATCGCCGGCAAGCGCGACCAGTTCCTGGGCAAGCTGCAAGAGCGCCAAGGCCTGGCCAAGGACGCTGCCGAGAAGGAATTGAAGTCCTGGCAAGACCGCCACCCCGACTTCCGCTTCGACCAGTAATCCTTCACGAATCCCGACCCCCAAAACCAGCGGTGTCAGCCCGTCGAACCCATCGGTCCGCAGGCGTCCGCACCCCCCTTACAGACATTGAGGATAAAACCATGAAACACACACGCAATCTTCTGGCCCTGGTGGCTGCCGGCCTTCTCGCAACCAGCGGCATGGCCATGACCAAGGAAGAGCACAGCGCCGCCAAGGACCGCATCTCTGCCGACTACAAGACGAACAAGCAAAAGTGCGACAGCATGACGGCCAACGCCAAGGACGTCTGCATGAAGGAAGCCAAGGGCGCCGAGAAGGTCGCCAAGGCCGAACTCGAAGCCCAGTACAAGCCCAGCGACAAGGCCACCTACAAGGTGAACGAAGCCCGCGCCGACGCTGCCTACGACGTCGCCAAGGAAAAGTGCGATGACCAGCAAGGCAATGCCAAGGACGTCTGCGTGAAGGATGCCAAGGCCGCCCACGTGAAGGCCAAGGAAGACGCCAAGGTGGCACGCGCCCAGGCCAAGCCTTCGGACAACATGGCCAAGAAGGATGCCAAGGTCGCGGAAGTGAAGAAGGACGCTGCCGAGGAAAAGCGCGAAGCCGAATACAAGGCTGCCAAGGAGCGCTGCGATGCCGCGACTGGCGACGTGAAGGACAAGTGCGTTGCCGACCTGAAGCGCGTGTACAACCAGTAATAAGGCTCAACGGCGATTCTTGCGCTCTACAGAGCGCGGGAATCGCCAGCCAGCCAAGAGGGCTCCGCATTGCGGAGCCCTTTTTTCATGGTGCGGGCGGTACCCCAACGGCTCGCAGCAGCCGTTCATTCGCTCCAGAAAACGAACCGGGCGCGTCCGGCGCTCTTGGCTTGGTACAGCGCCTGGTCCGCACGGCATACCAGGTCCCGCTCGTGCATGTCGGGGCCGGGCCGCAGCGCCGCCACGCCCACACTCAACGTCACGTTCGGCCCGAGAGGCGAGGCCCCATGGGCAATGGCGGCTTGCTCGAACGCCGCCAGCACCCGCTGGGCCACGATCTGGGCTTCATCGCCCGTGGTGTCGGGCAGCAGGACCACGAATTCCTCGCCCCCGTAGCGCATCGGTTTCTCATGGGCCCGAAACAAGGTGCCCTGCAATACGGCGCCTACCTGCCGCAGGCATTCATCGCCTGCAGGGTGGCCGTGCACATCGTTGTAGTGCTTGAAATGGTCGATGTCGATCATCAGCAGCGACATGCACGACGCCTGCCGGCGCGCCCGGCTCCATTCGACGCCGAGTGCCTCGTCGAACAGGCGGCGGTTACCCAGCCCGGTGAGCGCATCCGTATAGGACAGCTCCGCCAAGGTCGCATTGAGGCGCTGCAACTGCAGTTGCGACTGCTTTCTCTCCGTGATGTCCTGGAAGGCGCCGCTCAGGCGCACGATCTCGCCGTCCTGATAGACCGGCTCGCCCTGGGCGCGGACCCAGAGGTGTCGCCCTTTGGCGGACAACAGTTCCAGCTCCAGATCCCACGGCGTGCCGTCGCTGATGCATCGCTCCACGGCCGAGGTGATGAGAGGGCGTGAGGTTTCGGTGTAGAAGGCGAGCGCCTGGGCAAGGTCGGGCGAGCCTTGCGGCTCCAGGTCGTGGATGCGGTAAACCTCGTCCGTCCACGCGGCCTCGCCCGAGGCGACATCGAGCGTCCAGCCGCCGACACGTGCCATCGCGCCCGACTGCCTCAGCAGCATCGCAGCGCGGGCCAAAGCCTCTTCGTCGTTCTTGCGCTGCGTGACATCCATGAAGGTGCCGATGAGCGTGGCCGGATCGCCCGCGGCACTGCGCTTTATGACCTTGCCCCGCGAAAACAGCCAGATCCAGTGCCCGCCGGGGGCCTGCACCCTGAACTCGTTTTCGTAGATGTCCGTCTCGCCGCGGAGATGGCGGCGAAAGGCGTCCACGTTGACGGCCTGGTCGTGGGGGTGAAGCACGGCATTCCATTGCGGCACGGTCTTGATGACATCGGCATCGCCGAAACCCAGCATGGCCGCTCCGCGGGCGTCCACCTGCAGCGTCATCTGCGCGATGTCCAGCTCCCAAAGGCCGAGCTGCGCCCCCGCCAGCGCCCGCTCCAGCCGCGCTGACCCGAGCGCCATCTGTTGCTCCAGCTTGCGCTGCTCGGTGACGTTCTGGATCTGTGCCACGAAGTGCAGGGGCTGGCCGAGTTCGTCGCGCACCAGAGAGACCGCCAGGTGGGCCCACACCGTTGCGCCGTCCTTTCGCAGGTAGCGCTTGCTCAGCTGGTAGTTCTGCGCTTCCTTGCGCAACAGCCGATCGACGTGGCTGCGGTGCGAGGTGAGATCGTCCGGGTGGGTGAGCTGTCGCACGTCGATGTGAAGCAGTTCTTCCCGCGTGTAACCCAGCATGCTGCAGAGCGCATCGTTGACCTCGACCCAGCGGCCCGTGGGCGAGACGAGGGCGATCCCGTGCGTGGCGGCAACGAAGGCGCCCGAAAACCGCTGGGCTGCGATCGCGGCTGCGCGCGTGGCCGTGCGCAGCGCCGTCACGTCGTGCATCACGCACACCGCGCCCATCGGGGTGCCGTCTCCTTGGACCAGCGGCGAGGCGTTGCAAAGCACTGTACGGGGCAGCTGGCCACTGGCTTTGATGACCAGTTCGAAGCCGCGCACGTTTTCGCCCCGCCAGGCCGCCAGAAGCGGAATGTGTTCGGCGGCCAGCAACTGGTTGCCCGAGGCATCGAACAGATCGAAATGCTCCGCCCATTCGGCAGCAGGCAGCGAACGGGGGTCGGTGCCGTGCCAGGCCCTGGCAGCGTGGTTGAACTCCCCCAGCAGGCCATCCGGGCCGTACGATACGACCGCATCGGGCATGGCTTCGAGCAGCCGGCTCAAGGTGCTGGCCTGGACCTGTGCTTCGCGCCGGTCCTGCCGCGCTTCGAGCTGGCTGACGACCTGCCGGGACAGCCGCCCAAGCGCATCCCGCTGCCGGTCGGACAGCCGGCGGGGCTTTTGGTCGATGACGCACAGGGTGCCGTAGATGTGGCCGGCGCGCCCCACCAGCGGGGCCCCGGCATAAAAGCGGATGTGCGGTTCTCCGAGCACCAGCGGATTGTTGGCAAACCGGGAGTCCGCCAGCGCGTTGGGTACTTCCAGGATGTCGGTGGACGCCAGCGCATGGGCGCAGAACGCGAATTCGCGCGGCGTTTGCGGCGCCAGCAGTCCGCAGCTGGCCTTGAACCACTGGCGGTTTTCGTCCACCAGCGACACCAGCGCGATGGGGGCTTCGCAAAACTGGCTGGCGAGCCAGACCAGGTCGTCGAAGGTCGGCTCGGGCGCCGAATCCATCACCTCCAGCGCCTTGAGCGCCGCGACCCGCGCCGCTTCGTGCGACGGCGTTGCGGTGGCAGCAGAACGGGGGGAGGGCGGCTGGGTCATCGGTGCATTATGTCGGCAGCGGGCCTCACCGCAGCCGCTCTGACCTGCGTCAAAGCCCGATGCTGCAGGGCCTCTTAAGCTGGCCTTCCACTGGACTGCAAGGACTTGGAAAGGGCTGCACTGCAATGGTCCGAGGGCCTCGCCCTCGACCTCCCCCTCATGGATGAAACCCACCAGGAGTTCGTGGAACTGCTGGGCGCCGTGGAGGCCGCCGCCGACGCGCAACTGCTCGGCGCGTGGCGGGCGCTGGTGGACCACACCGCAGATCACTTCGCCCGCGAGGACGCCTGGATGGCTTCCACCCGGTTCGCCTCAGGCAACTGCCATAGCCTGCAGCACAAGGTCGTGCTGCAGGTGCTGCGCGAAGGCACGGCGCAGGCCGAAGCGGGCGAGCTGCCGGTGCTGCGCCGCATGGCCGCGGAGCTGGCCCTGTGGTTTCCACAGCACACGCAGACCATGGACGCCGCGCTGGCCCTGCACTTGCGCCGCGTCGGCTTCGACCCTGCCACCGGCACCGTGCATGCGCCGGGCGCATTGCCCACGCATGCCATGCAGGGCTGCGGCGGTGCTTGCTCGGGCGACGAAGCCGCAGTGGCGCCAGGGGCTGCACGGCCCCCGGTGCGCGAGGCGGTCGCCGCCTGAACGCTTTTTTGCCCCGGGGCTGTCCGCGCACTGCCCGCTGTCAGTGGCGCCCGCGCGGCAGCAGCAGGGCCGCCATCTGCCATGACAGCGTCCGCACGGCCCGGCGCCATGCCGGGGAGCCGGTGTTCGCCGCGGCGGGCCAGTAGGCGGCTTGCAATATTCCCTGCTTGGCCTCGCGCAACGCTGCACGGTCGCGTGCCGCGATGGCGCACAGCAACCGGTCGTGGTAGCGCTGCAGGCGCTGCGCCTCGGCCATCGACAGGCCCGTGTCGGCTGGCACGGGCAGTGTCGGCGACGCCGGGGGCTGGTTGCAGGGGCCGGGGGCCTCGGTGTGCCAGGAGGTGGATGCCATCATGCAGCCTCCGTGCGGGCGGTTGCAGCGGACATGGCGGGTGGCGTGGTGCGCTGGGGTGTCAGGCCGTACCAGTTCACCTTGCGCGTGAGCACCATCACGGCACCCAGCACCAGGAACAGTGCGATCGAGCCCACGGCCAGGGCCGTCTGCTCCAGTTGCAGCAGCAGATAGAGCAGGCCGTACAGCAGCCCGATGCCCGCACCGAACGGCAGGCCGAGGCGCAGGCCACCCAACATGTGGCTGGCGTAATAGGCCAGCAGCATCACGCAGGCGCTGGCCGCCACCGCATAGGAAACGCCGAAGGGCAAATGCTCGGACAGGCTCACCAGCAGCAGGAAGAAGCTGCACAGCGCGCTGCCCACCAGCAGGTACTGCACCGGATGCACCCGCAGCCGCTTCATCAGCTCGAAAAGGCCCACTGCGACGAACGTCAGCGCGATGAAGAGCACGCCGTATTTGGTGGCCCGGTCGCTCAGGGAATAAGGGTTGACGGGGTCGACGAACGCCACGGTGAAGCTGTCGGTGCAGCCGCGGCTGTCGCTGGCCTGGGCCTCGTAGCTTGCGCGGTCGGCCGCCGCCGTGTCGCACACGGGGCGGGACGCCGCCACGTCCTGCTGCGCCGTGCTGGCCAGCGACGAGAGGCGCCACAGCGCGGAAAAGCCATTGTCGGTCACGGTGCGCTCCGACGGCAGGAATCGGCCGGCGAAGGAAGGGTGGGGCCAGCTGCCCTCCATCTGCACCTGCGTCTGCCCGCCGAGCGGCACGATGGCCACGCTCTCGGTGCCGACCAGTTCCAGATCCATCTCGGCCTTGAAGGGGGCCGGATCGCTGTCGCGCCGCTGCACCAGGGCTTCGGGCAAGGGTGCGTGCAATCCGCGGGGATAGGCCGCGTGGAACGTGCCGGGCTTGAGTGCCAGCACCTGGCCCGCGACGGTCAGGTGCGCGGCCCGGATGCCGCGCGCATCGCCCACGGCCATCATCAGCACGGGGGCGCCGCACTGCATGCGAGAGCCCTGCACCGTGGTGTCGGGCCGCAGGCTGGCCAACGACCCCCATTCGGCCACGAGGTGGGCCTTCAACGTGTAGGTATTGACTTTGTGGACGCCCCGCGAGCGTTCCTCCATGGCCGTGCCGGCGCGCAGTTGCAGAAGGTCGGGCATGGCGGTGAGCACGAACTCGCGCCGCTTCTCGACCGTGGTGCGGTCGTTGCCGGTGCCCGTCACGGCATCCCAGCTTTCCACGCAGGCGCTGTGGATCATGGGGCCCAGCAGGGTCTGGGAGCCCGCCAGGCTGCTGGCCACGCCATCGGCCGTGATGGTGCGGTAGCGCTGGCGGTCGCGCACCACGTCTTCGATGAGTCCCAGGCCGAACAGCAGGAGCAGGGTGATGGCCGCGAGCGCGGCCAGTTTGGTGAACAGGGGGTGTTTCAAGGGTCTCTCCGCCAGTGAATGTGGAGCGCAGTGTGGTGAGGCGGCGTGAGCCGGAAATGAAGTTTGTGAGCGCACGGTGAAGTGCATCGCCGCTCGCCGTGGGCGGCAGAGGCGGCGCCCGTTGCGCCAGGCGTCAGGAGGGCGAAAAGTCGAGCTCGACCCGCAGGCCGGGCTGCGTGTTGCGCACCGCCATCGTCCCGCTGTGCAGCGCCATGACCCGCCGCACGATGGCCAGGCCCAGCCCGGAGCCGCTGCGCTCGCCCCCCGGCCGCGCGGTGGTGAAAAAGCGCTCGCCCAGCCGCGGCAGCGCATAGTCCGGCACGCCCGGGCCCGCGTCCTGCACGGCCACCGCCGGGCCTTGCAGCTCCACGCGCACCGTGCTGCCGGCCGGTGCGAAGTCGATGGCGTTGTCGATCAGGTTGGTGATGGCCACGGTCACCAGTTCGGCCTCCCACGGGCCGCTCGCGCCCTCGCCCGCGAGCACCAGATCGATGGTGCGCTGGCTGGCGCGGGCCTGTGCCTGGCGCACGGCCTGGATGGCGCAGCCCTGCAGCGATGTGGCGGCGGCGCCGTCTGCGCGCTGGCGCTGCTCCAGCTGGCTCAGCTCCAGCAGCCGGTCGATGAGGCGCTGCAGCCGCTCGCTCTGCTCCACGACCTGGGTGGCGAACTGGGCGCGGTCGGCCGGGGGCAGGTCGTCCTGCAGCAGCTCGCCCGCACCGCGGATGGCGGCCACGGGGCTCTTGAGCTCATGCGTGAGGGCGCGCACGTAGCCTTCGATGTAGTCGTGCCCTTCCAGCCGCACGCGCATGCGGTCCATGGCCCGGGCCAGGTCGCCCAGTTCGCCGGGCACCTTCGGCACGGCCAGGGGTTGAGCGGTGTTCAGCCCGCCGTCGGCCGGTCCCTGCACGCTCAGGGCGTAGTCGCGCAGGCGGCGCACGTGCCACACGGTCCACACCGTGACGGCCACGCCGACCAGGGCGGACAGGGCCAGCAGCAGCAGGCCGCCCCGCAGCACCTTGCGTTCCGCACGGTCGATGAACCGCTGCACCGACCGCGTCGGCTTGGCCACGGTGAGCACGCCGCCGATCGTGCGGCCGCCCGGCCCGTCCACCAGGATGGGCGCGGCCACGTACATCACGCCGCTGGTGTCGTCTCCCTGCACCTCGCGCGTGGCGCGGGCGCCGTACTCGCCCCGCAGGGTGCGCGCCACGTCGCGCCAGCCCGAATAGTCCTCGCCCACGGCGCGGCGTTCGGAGTCGAACACCACCCGGCCGGCGGCATCGGTCACGTAGATGCGGAAGTCGAGCGTCTGCTTGGAAAAGCCCCAGATGCCCGCATCGACCGGGCGGCTCGCGTACTGGCGAACGTGCTGCGCGAAGGGGCTCTCCGGCGCGCCCGGTGCCGTGGCGCCCAGGCGGCCCGCCGCGAGGTCGTCGCTGGCCAGTTCGGCCAGGATGTTGGCGGTGTCCACCATCATGTCTTCCATCACCTCGCGCACGCTGGGCTTGATCTCGGCGGTGAAAACGCGCAGCACGAAGAACGCCGCGATGCCGTTGATCAGGAAGAACGCGAACAGCAGGCGAATGCCCAGGCGCATGGCTCAGGCCCCTGCCATCTTGGACCGGGCGGCGTGTGGTGAAAGCGCGCTCATGACTCCAGGCAGTAGCCCATGCCCCGGTGCGTGCTGATGTATTCACGGGCGGGGTCCGCCTCGCGCAGCTTGGCGCGCAGCGTCTTGATGTGCGTGTCCACCGTGCGGTCCGTGCTTTCGCTGTCGTCGCCCCAGGCATTGGCGAGCAGCGATTCGCGCGACTGGATGCGGCCGGCGCCGCGCAGCAGGCAGGCCAGCAGCCGGTATTCGCGCCGCGTGAGCGGCAGGTGCCGCCCGTGCAGGCTCACGCGCTGGCCGGCGGCATCGTCATGGAACGGGCCCTGCGGCGGCGCTGCCGCAGCCAGCGGGGCCGGTGCCGCCGCGCGGCGCAGCAGGGCCTTCACGCGGGCGGCCAGCTCGCGCGGGCTGAAGGGTTTGGGCAGGTAGTCGTCGGCGCCCAGTTCCAGGCCCAGCACGCGGTCGAGCTCTTCGCCGTGCGCGCTCAGCATGAGCACGGGCGTGGCCTGGTGCGCCGGGTCGCGGCGCAGGTCGCGCAGCAGGTCGAGCCCATTGCCGTCGGGCAGCCCCACATCGAGCACCAGCAGGTCGAAGGGCCGGGCGCGCAGCTGTTCGCGCGCGTCCCTGAGCAGCAGGCTGTGCACGATGGACAGGCCCTCCCTTTCGAGCGCGTAGGCCACCGTGCGCGCGATGGCGGGGTCGTCCTCCAGCAGCAGCAACCGGGCGTGGGCGGTGGCCATGGCGTACTTTCAGCGTGCGACCAGCACGGGGAACAGCTTGCCCAGCCCTTCGGCCATCACCTCCACCGCCAGCGCCGCGAGGATCAGTCCCATGAGCCGCGTCATCACGTTGATGCCGGTCTTGCCCAGCACGCGCGCGATGGGGTCGGCCAGCGCGAAGCAAAGCGCCGTGGCGCCGGCGATGACCACGCCGTAGCCCACCAGCGCCAGGTGCTGCCAGAAGGTCTGCGCCCGGTCGGCATAGATCACCACGGTGGACATGCTGGCCGGCCCGGTCAGCAGCGGTATGGTGAGCGGAACCACGGCGATGCTGTCGCCCTGCGCGGCCTTTTCCGCGCCTTCTTCCAGCTCATGCGTGTGGGGTTTGGCCTCGGCCGGCTGGGCGTTGAGCATGTTCATCGCGCTGATGAGCAGCAGCATGCCCCCGCCCACCTGGAAGCTCTGCAGCGAGATGTTGAAGAACTCCAGGATCTGCAGGCCGAGCAGCGCGCAGGCCGCGATCACGCAGAACGCGCTGAAGGCCGCCACCTGGATGGTGCGGCGGCGCTGGCGCTGCGAAAACCCGTCGGTGTAGTGGATGAAGAACGGCACGATGGCCAGCGGGTTCACGATGGCGAGCAGCGTGATGAGCGGTTTCAGGTCCATCAGCGGCCTCCGGAGACGTCGAGCAGGGACAGGGTGGTGTAGCTGGCCGCGTCCGACATCAGCCAGACGATGGCCTCGGCCACCTCCTCGGCCGTGCCGCCGCGGCCCATGGGCACCTGGTGCGCCAGGTCGCGCACGCGGTCGGGCAGGCCGCCGCTGGCGTGGATGTCGGTGTCGATGAGGCCGGGCCGCACCGCATTCACGCGGATGCCCTCGGCGGCCACTTCCCGCGCCAGGCCGAGCGTGAGCACGTCCAGGGCGCCCTTGGACGCCGCGTAGTCCACGTATTGCCCGGCCGCGCCCAGGCGCGCCGCGGCGCTGGACACGTTGACGATGCTGCCGCCCGCGCCGCCGCGGCGGGTGCTCATGCGCCGCACGGCCTCGCGCGCGCAGACGAAGCTGCCCACCACGTTGATGTCGAACATGCGGCGAAGGCGCTCGGCGCTCATCTGGTCCACCCGTGCGGGCACATCGACCACGCCTGCGTTGTTCACCAGCGCGCCGAGCGGTCCGAGGCGGGCATCGACCGCCTCGAACAGGGCGACGACCTCGTCTTCCTTCGCCACGTCGGCCTGCACGGCGATGGCCTGGCCGGCTGCCTCGCGGATGGCCTGCACCACGGCGTCGGCCGCCTGCGCATCGCGGGCGTAGTTCACCGCCACCGCCCAGCCCTGGCGCGCGGCCAGCCGCGCGGTCGCTGCGCCGATGCCCCGGCTACCACCGGTCACAAGTACCACTTTGTTCAATTGCCGTCTCCTGCAAGAATGCACCGTTGGCGAAAGGTCTCGCATTACAGCATCCCGCAGGCCCGGGCGACCACCCGGCCGGCGCGTCTTTTTTCCATCCCTCCCCTCGCTTTCCATTCATCCGACAAAGGAGTCTCAACATCATGGGCAATTTCGTGGACATCACATCGGCCGACGGTTTCAAGGTGCCCGCCTGGGTCGCGCAACCAGAAGGCCCCGTGCGCGGCGCCGTGGTCGTGCTGCAGGAGATCTTCGGCGTGAACTCGCACATCCGCGCCGTGGCGGACCGGCTCGCCGCACGGGGCTATCTGGCCGTTGCGCCTGCCACGTTCGCACGGGTACAGCCCGGGGTCGAGCTGGGCTACAGCGCGCAGGACATGCAGGACGGCATGGCCCTCAAGACCGGGGTCGAGGCGTTGCCCGGCGCAGGCGTGCTGCCCGACATCCAGGCCGCCATCGACCATGCGGCCCAGGCCAGCGGCGGCAAGGTCGGCATCGTGGGGTTTTGCTGGGGCGGCCTGCTCACGTGGCGTGCCGCGTGCGCGCTGAACGGCCTGTCGGCCGCGGTCTGCTACTACGGCGGCGGCATGACCACCACCGAGGAAAGCGCGCGCACGCCCAAGGTCCCGGTGCTGGCGCACTTCGGCGACCGCGACCATTTCATCCCGCTCGACAGCGTGCAGGCGTTCGGCCGCGCGCACCCCGAAGTGGAGGTGCATGTGTACGACGCCGACCATGGCTTCAACTGCGACCAGCGCGGCTCCTACGACGAAGCCTCGGCCACGCTGGCACGCGAGCGCACGCTGGCATTCTTCGCCAAGCACATCGGCTGAACGACGCCGTTCGCGCGGGGTTTCGGCGAACCCCGCGCGCCTGCGCAGCACCCGGCCCGGCCCCCGGTAAGCCCTTTGCAGAGGCCGGTGTCTCGCAGTTCCGTGAGGCTTGAGTCCCACACAGCGTTAGAACCCGCGCCCGTAGCTTGGCGGGCATGCGCCGTGACTCCATTCCCGAACTTGGCTCCCCCGCCGGTGCCGCCGCGCGCCGCGCGCTGGAGCAGGTCCATGCCTTTCAATCCGACCCATCGCCGCCGTCGTCTTCGACCGCTGCGCGCTTTCGCTGGCTCGCACGGGTGGCCGGCGACGATGTGGTCGTCGGCAAACTCTTCGAATCCCACCTCGACGCGCTCGGCATCGCCCAGGAAATTCTGGGCGCCAGCGAAGCCGCCGCGCTGCGCCAGGCGGTCGATCCGCTGGAGGGCCTGTGGGGCCTGTGGGCGTCGGAAGGGCCGGCTGGCGCAGGGCTGCAGCTCACGGCGGAGGCCGATGGCCGCCTGACGACCGTGACCGGGCGAAAAAGCTGGTGTTCCGGCGCGGGCGGTGCCAGTGCCGCGTTGGTCACCGTGCGCGGTGCCGACGGCGGTGCGCGCCTCGTCGCGGTGTCCATGCGCCATCCTGGCGTGACCGTCACGCGCGAGGGCTGGGAGGCCGTGGGCATGGCGGACACCGCCAGCGTCGATGTGCTGTTCGATGCCGTACCGGCCTGGGCCTTGGCGCAGCCGCTGCGGCAGCGGGCGCTGCAGTGCATCGCGGTGGATGCCGGCCTGCTGCGCACCAAGGCCAGGGCCTTGCAGGCGTTCCAGAGCCAGATCCAGCCGGATGGCAAGGTGGCGTGCTGCAGCCCTCGGCCCTGCGCGCCTGGAGCGGCCGCTGCGAATGGGTGATGGCCTGACATGGCGACGCCCATCGCCGATGCCGGCCACTTCGAACGGCTCCACGCGCGCAGCGCCGACCCCTGGGGCGTGCATGCGCGCTGGTACGAGCGCCGCAAGCGCGACCTGCTGCTGGCCGCGCTTGCCCGCGCCCGGTACGCGCAGGGCTTCGAGCCCGGCTGTTCGGTTGGCGGCAACACCCTGGCGCTGGCCGCGCGCTGCGACCGCCTGATCGCCTGCGACGCGAGCCCCGCCGCGCTGGACCGCGCGGCGGCCACGCTGGATGGCGTGGACAACGTGGTGCTGCGCCGGTGGACCTTTCCGCACCACTGGCCCGATGCGCCCAGCGACCTCATCGTGGTGGCCGAACTCGCCTATTACCTGCCGCCGACGGATTTCGCACGGTTCCTGGCGCAGGTGCCTGCCCACCTGCAGCGGGGCGGCCATCTGGCGATGTGCCACTGGCGCGCGCCCGTGGCCGATGCGCACGCCGATGGCGACGGCATCCACGCCGCGGCGCGGCAGGCGCTGGCGCTGCAGCCGGTGGGAGGCTGGTGCGATGAAGACATGCGCATCGACGTGTGGCAGCTCGGCGGCACCAGCTCGGTCGCACTGGATCACCGCGCAACTGGCCTGCGCCAGCGATGCGGTCTGCGGCACCATCGGCGTCGAGGACTGGCACGAGCATCCGCTCCATGTGGCCGAGGCCTTCGCCTCGCACTACCAGGACCGCAACGGCCACCGGCACATCCACGGGGCAAATCTCGGCCTCTCCTCCGCGGCCTATCGCCGTGCCGGCGGCTTTGCCGCACTGATGGCGCACGAAGACGTGCGGCTGGTCAAAGCGCTGATCGCCCAGCACGCGACCGTGGCGTGGGTGCGCGATCCGCGGGTGATCACCAGCGCCCGTCGCATCGCGCGCGCGCCGGAGGGGTTCGCCGCGTGGCTGCAGGCGCGCTGGCATGCGGGCCAGGAGATGCCGATCGCCGTCGCGACCTGAGCGGACCGCGCCGCTGCGCGGCGGGCGCGGCGTTTTCCGTCCCGGGTGATCGGAGGCTTTCCCCCTTGCGACAAGGCACTATTGGTCAAATAGGCCTCCAGCGCAATATCCACTAAGGGGTATTGCTATGTTATTTATAGCAATCGGATTTCAGTGCGCGCCCGCTGCCGCATCGGCGCTTCCCGCGCTCGCCTTGATGGGGTGGGCCAGCCACACCAGCGGAATCAGCAGCATGAACAGGATCGCCGAGGCGTAGAAGATGTCGTTGGCCGCCAGCATGAACGCCTGCTGGTTGACGAGCCGCTCCACCTGGCCCAGTGCCTGCTCGGGCGTGAGGCCGCTGGCCTGCAGGCCTTGCAGCGTCTGCGTGACGACGCCGGAGCCCTGCTGCAGCCCCTCGGTGAGCTGGGCGTGGTGCAGCGTGGCGCGCCGCTCCCAGAGCGTGGTCGAGACCGATGTGCCGATGGCCCCGGCCGTGATGCGCATGAAGTTGGACAGCCCCGAGGCCGACGGGATGCGCGCGGGGGCGATCTCCGACAGCGTGATCGTCACCAGCGGGATGAAGAAGAACGCCATGGCGATCCCCTGGATGATCGTGGGCACCATGATGGTCGTCAGGTCGGCCTGGGTGTTGAAACGCGAGCGCATCCACAGCACCAGCGCGAACACCAGGAACGCGAAGGTGGCGAAGCGCCGGGGGTCCACCTTGGCGATGTTCTTGCCCACCACGGGCGAGAGCACCAGCGCCAGCAGGCCCACGGGTGCCAGCACCTCGCCGGCCTGCGTGGCGGTGTAGCCCATGTACTGCTGCAGCCACAGCGGCAGCAGCACCACGTTGCCGAAGAACAGGCCGTAGCCCACCGACGTGGCCAGCGCGCCGGCCCAGAAGTTGCGGATGCGGAACAGCGTGAGGTCCACCACCGGGTGCGGCTCGCCGCGCTCCCAGATCATGAAGGCGATGAAGCCCACCACGGCCACCGCGGCGCAGGCCACCACCCAGGGCGATGCGAACCAGTCGTGCTCCTTGCCGATGTCCAGCATCACCTGCATGGCCGCCACCCAGATCACCAGCAGCGCGAGGCCGATGGAGTCGATGGGCAGCGCGCGCCGCTCGGATTCGCGCTTGTGGAAGATGCTCCACGTGACCAGCACGGCCATGATCCCGACCGGCACGTTGATGTAGAAGATCCACGGCCAGCTCATGTTGTCGGTGATCCAGCCGCCCAGCAGCGGCCCCATCACCGGCGCGATGAGCGTGGTCATCGACCACATGGCCATCGCCAGCCCGGCCAGCGCCTTGGGGTAGCTCGACAGCAATAGCGACTGCGACAGCGGAATCATCGGCCCCGCCACGAAGCCCTGCAGCGCGCGGAAGGCGATCAGCGTGGCCATGTTGGGCGCGATGCCGCACAGCAGCGAGGCGAGCACGAACAGCGTCACGCTGGCCACGAACAGGCGCACCTGCCCGAAGCGCTGCGACAGCCAGCCCGTCAGCGGCACCGCGATGGCGTTGGCCACCGCGAAGCTGGTGATGACCCAGGTGCCCTGCGTGGGGCTCACGCCCAGGTCGCCCGCGATGGCGGGCAGGGACACGTTGGCGATCGACGTGTCCAGCACGTTCATGAACGTCGCGGCCGACAGGGCCAGCGTGCCCCACATGCGCGCGCTGCCTTCCAGGGGCGGCGGTGCCAGGGGCGGAGAAGTGGTGGCGGAAGACATGGTTCAGCGTTTTGTGGGAGTGGTTCTACGGCTGGCCCGCTCCGGCAATGCGGAGCGGGTCTGTCTCGGGAGGGGCTCGGTGCCTGGGGCCGGGCAGGGGGGCCAGGTCAGGTCAACTCAGGTCAGCTCAATTCAATGCGACGCAGTGGCGGCAGGCGCCATCGCCACCTGTGCGCCACCGGCCTGCCGCGCCGGCGCCGCGGCCAGGGCGGATTTGTAGCCCGGGCCGGCATTGGCCGTGATGATTCGGGCCACATCGGCTTCCGCGCCCTTGTCCAGGTCCTGGTACACGGCGGTCTGGGCCACGGCCTGGGTGCGGGGCGCGTCGGCCAGCAGATGGCCGCTGCGGTCCTGCGTGTCCACCGTCACGTCCATCGACAGGCCCACGCGCAACGGGTGGGCGCGCAGCTGTTCGGCGTCCAGCGCGATGCGCACGGGAACGCGCTGCACCACCTTGATCCAGTTGCCGGTGGCGTTCTGGGCCGGCAGCAGCGCGAAGGCCGAGCCCGTGCCCACGCCCATGCCGGCGATGGTGCCGGTGTATTCCACCTTCTTGCCGTACAGGTCGGCCGTGAGCCTGGCGGGCTGGCCCAGGCGCAGGTTGCGCAGCTGGTTTTCCTTGAAGTTCGCGTCCACCCACACCTGGTTGAGCGGCACCACGGTCATGAGCGGCGTGCCGGCGGCCACGCGCTGGCCCAGTTGCACGGTGCGGCGGGCCACATAGCCGTCCACGGGGGCGGGCAGGTCGGTGCGGCGTGCGGCCAGGTAGGCCTCGCGCACCTTGCCGGCGGCGGCCAGCACGTTGGGGTTCTGGTCCACGGCAATGCCCTGGGTGAGCGACTGGTTGCTGGCGAGCTGCTCGCGCGCCGACACCACGCCGGCTTCGGCGGCCGCGAGCGCGGTGCGCGCCGAGTCGAGCTGGTTCTGCGCGTGGTTCAGCTCTTCCTTGGAAACCGCGCCGTTGCCCGCCAGCGCCTGGCGCCGCCGCAGGTCGTCGGTGGCGCGTGCGATGTCGGAACGGGCCTTGGCCACATCGGCCTGGCGCAGGTTGATCTGGGCGGTGAGCGAGCCGTTGTTGGAGTACAGCGTGCGCGCCTGGCGAACGGCCTGCGCCAGGCCCGCTTCGGCCTGCTCCAGCGCGACGGCGGCATCGGCCGGATCGAGCTTGACGAGCGGCGCGCCGGCCTTCACGAAGTCGGTGTCGTCCGCCAGGATGGACATGACGGTGCCGCCCGTCTGCGGCGTGATCTGGATCACGTTGCCCTGCACGTAGGCGTTGTCCGTGTCTTCGTAGTGGCTGGCCACCAGCCAGTCGTACACGCCCCAGGCGCCGCCGGCCAGCACGACGACGGCGGCGAGCGAGATCAGGGCCTTGCGGCGGCGCCCCTTGGCGGCGCCTGGATCTGCGGGGGTATCGGGAGTGTCGGGGGTTTGCGGTGCGTTCATGGAAAAGGCTCCTCGCGTCGGAAATGCGTTGCGGTCTGAATGAATGGGAGAACGGCTCAATGCGCCGTGTTGGAGGCGGCCGTGGTGCCGGCAGGCGCCGTGGCGACCGTGCCGGTACCGCCTGTACCGGTGCCAGTGCCAGCGCCAGTGCCGGGCAGGGGGGCTGCATAGCCCCCGCCGAGTGCGCGGATGAGCGCGACCTGCGTGTCCAGGCGGCGGGCTTCCAGGTCCACGGCCTGGCGGCGCTGCGCGAGCACGGCGGTCTCGGCGGTGAGCACGTTCAGGTAGTTGCCCAGGCCCGCCTGATAGCGCTGGCGGGCGATGTCGTAGGCGGCCTCGGCGGCCTCCTGCGCGTTGCGCTGCTCGGCCTGCTGGCGTTCGATCGAGCGGGACGAGGCCAACTGGTCGGCCGCGTCATGCACGGCGTCGATCAGCGCGGCGTTATAGCTCTCGACCGCTGCATCCACATCGGCGGCCTTGCCGCGCAGGTTGGCGCGCAGGCGGCCCGAATCGAAGATCGGCAGGCGGATCGCCGGGCCGATGCCCCATTCCTTGCTGCCCGCCTGGGCGAAATGGTCCAGCCCGATGGACGACAGGCCGAGGAACGCGGTCAGGTTCACGTTGGGATAGAACTGCGCCTTGGCCACCGCCACGTCCTGGGTGGCGGCCTCCACGCGCCAGCGCGCGGCGGCCACGTCCGGCCGACGGCCCAGCAGATCGGCCGGCAAGGCGGCGGGGATTGCTATCGAATGAATAGCGTTCAGCGCAGGAAAATCAATGGCAAGCGCGGCATTGGGCTGTCCAACCAACGCACCCAGGGCATTGCGGGTCAGCGCGATCTGCTCCTGGATCGCCTCGATCTGCTGGCGCGCCTCGGGCAGGCCGCCCTCGCTCTGGCGCCGCTCCAGTTGCGTATCCAGGCCTGCATCCACCCGGTCGCGCACCAGGCGCAGCGTTTCGTTGCGCTGGGCCAGCGTGCGTTCGGCCACACCGAGTTGGGCCTTCAGGCGCGCCAGCTGGAAGTAGCTGCGGGCCACGTTGCTGGCCAGCAGCAGGCGTGCGGCTTGGGCATCGGCCTGCGCGGCGTTGGCGCTGCCCAGGGCGGATTCGAGCGCCGCGCGGTTCTTGCCGAAGAAATCGATCTCCCAGCTGCCGGTGAGGCGCCCCGTTCCGCTGTTGAGCACGCTGCCGGCCAGCGGCGGTGGGTACGGGCCGTTGGCGCTGTAGAGCTGGCGGGTCACGTCCAGGCTGCCGTTGAGCTGCGGGCCGTCGGCGGCGCGCGCGGTCTCGATGAACGCCTGGGCGCGGGCGATGCGCGCCTCGGTCGCCTTCAGGTTGGGGTTGGTGGCCAGTGCGCGGTCGATGAGCGCGTCCAGCTGGCTGTCGCCGAAGCCCAGCCACCAGTCGGTGGGCAGCGTGGCTTCGGCGAAGGCTTTCTGCGCGGCGCCCGCGCTGCCGGCAGGGGCTGCCAGGCCGAGCGATGCGGCATCGTGCATCTGCGCGTGCGGCGCGATGCCGGACATGTCGGCGCAGGCCGTCAGGCCCGGCAGCGCCAGCAGCGCGATGGCCAGCGTGGCGAAGTACTGCAGCGCGCCGCGCAGGGGGCTGCTGGAGGAGGGTTCGGCGGCCGGTGCGGCGCCGGGCAGGGCCGTGTCGGCCGGAGCGTGCGAGGGGCTGTCGAAAGTGACGTTCATGGCTTGCTGACTCTCAGGAAAGACTGGGTGTGCCCGTGTCGGCCGCAGCGCCTAGCGCTTGCAGGTTGCCGTGGATGCGCTGCAGGAAGTCCTGCAACTGGCGGTACTCCGCCGGCTGAAAGCCCTGGGCGCAGATCTGCTGCACGCCGCCCAGGATGTCGGGAATCTGCGCGGCCGCCGCGTGACCTTCGGGGGTGAGTTCGATGTGCACGACCCGGCGGTCCTCCACCGAGCGCGTCCGGGTGCACAGGCCCTTGGCCTCCAGCCGGTCCAGCAGGCGCGTCATGCCGCCGGCGTCGAGCTGGCACAGGCGCGCCAGGCCCGCGACGGTGTTTTCGTGGTTCAGGTACAGGCGCAGCAGCGGCTTCCATTGCGCGTCGGTCAGGCCCAGGGGTTCCATGCGGCGCTCGATCTCGCTGGCGACGATGCAGACGATGCGGCGCATCTGGTAGCCGATGCTTTCTTCCACCAGAAAAGGAATGCCCGCCACGGTCACGGGGGAGGGGGACAGGCCGGAGACAGGTGTTTTGCGGACGTCGATCATGGCCGCAACAATAATTGTCTAGACAAACATTGTCAAGTCGCTATTTGCCGTGTCGTGTTTGCGGTTCGGCTCAACTGCCGGTCGATGCGTAGCGGCGCAGGCCCAGCCGCCAGGCCCCGAAGGCGGCGCCCAGAAAGGCGAAGCCCGCCAGCGGCGACACCCAGCCCAGCCAGCCGGGCGCGCCCAGCGGGTCGGGGTGGGAGAGGATCGCCAGGCCCGGGTAATACGCCACGCAGGCCAGCGGCACGGCGAACGTCAGCAGGCGGCGAAACCACCGCGCGTACAGTGCCAGCGGGTATTGCGCGGCCTGCACCCCGCCGTAAGTGAGTACGTTGGCGATCTCCAGGCTCTCGACGGTCCAGAACGCCAGCGTGCCCTGCAGCACCAGAATGCCCAGGAACAACGCCACCCCGCCCGCCACGGCCCAGGCGGCCAGCGCCACGGTGGCCGAGGTCCAATCGATCGGTGCCTGCGCGGTCGCGAACGCCAGCACGGCCAGGCCCTGCAGCAGCCGGCCCAGCCGGCTCAGGCGCAGGTCGTGCCCCATGAGCTGCAGCGCCAGCGGCCGGGGGCGCAGCAGGAGCCGGTCGAACGCGCCGGTGCGCAAGAACTCGGTGCCCAGCACGTCGAAACCGCGTCCCAGCGCGTCTGCCACGGCGAACATGCAGTTCACCAGGCCGTAGAACAGCGCCACTTCGCCCAGGCTCCAGCCCTGCACGCTGCCGAAGCGGTGAAACAGCGCCCACACCGCGATCACTTCGATGCCGGTGGCGAGAAACTGCCCCACGGTCATCAACAAGGCCGACGCCGGGTAGCGCGCCTGCGCGTGCAGCGATGCGCCAGCCAGCCGGACGAAGAGTGCGAACGATCCCATCTCAGCCGCCCTGGATTTCGAGGTGGCGCAAGGTGCGCTGCATCGCCAGGCGGCCCAGCGCCACCAGCACGGCGATCCAGAAAACCTGCAGGGCCAAACCCGCCGCGGCCTGCGCGCCGGCCCATCGCCCGAAGTACAGGCGCGTCGGAATGTCCAGCAGCCCCGCCAGGGGCTGAGCGACGAGTGCCCACTGCCAGGCATCGGGCAGCAGCGTGAGCGGCAAAAGGTTGCCCGACAGCACCACCACGGCCGGCACGGCGAGCGCATTGATGCCGCGCTCGTTCAGCGCCGCGGTCGTGGCCACGTTCAGCAGCATCACGAGCGCGGTGGACAGCAGCAGCGCGAGTGCCGCCGAAACGGCGGCTGCCAGCGCTGCGGCCGAGTCTGCCGGGGGTTGCCAGGCCCATTCGCGCCAGCCCAGCAGGGGCAGCAGCAGCGCGGCGAAGGCCGCCATCAGTGCCAGCCGCGGCAACACCCGCGCCGCGATCCAGCCCGCGCTGCGCGCGAACCACAGCCCGTAGGCATCCACCGGCCGAAGGCGGTCGTACGCGACGGCGCCGGTGCGCACGGCCTGGGCCACCTCGGGGTCGCCCGACCACGGCAAAAGCGCCAGCAGCCCCTGCGCCAGCCACGTATAGGTGATGGCCTGCTGCAGCGGCATGGGCGCCCCCGAGGCGCCGGCACCGCCGTAGAACGCGGCCAGCACCATCACCTTGATGCCGCCCCACCAGCACTGCGTGCCGAAGCCCGCCAGCGCCGCCGTGCGGTACTGCAGCATCTGCAGAAAGCGCGAGACGAAGGCCGCGCTATAGGGGCGCAGGGCGAGCGGGGGCCTCATGCCTCGGCCGCCCCGTGCAGGGCATAGAAGCGCGCGATGACTTCTTCGATGGCCAGGCCTTCCAGCCGAAGGTCCTGCACGCCGTGCGCGGCCACCAGTTGCGCGATGAGTGCCGGCGCCGTGGTGACCGCCGGATCGAACCCCAGCACCAGGGTGCGGCCTTCGCGGGCATGGACGGAAACGCCAGGCTGCGGCGCCAGCAGGGGCGCGTCGAGAACGAAGTCCACCACCAGGCGCCGCTCGGCCATCACCTGGGCGCGCAGGGCTTCGACGGGGCTGTCGGCCAGCACGCGGCCATGGCCGATCACGATCACGCGCCCGGCCAGCGCCTCGATGTCGTGCATGTCGTGGGTGGTGAGCAGCACGGTGGTGCCGCGCTCGCGGTTGGCGCGGCGCACGAAGTCCCGCACCGCGAGCTTGGACGGCGCATCCAGGCCGATGGTCGGTTCGTCGAGAAACAGGATGTCCGGTTCATGCAGCAGCGCCGCTGCGATCTCGGCGCGCATGCGCTGGCCCAGCGAGAGCTGGCGCACGGGCTGGGCCAGCACGCCTTGCAGCGACAGCAGCGACACCAGTTCGTCGCGAGCGCGTCGGTAGCGCCGCTCGTCCACGCGGTAGATGTCGCGCAGCAGATCGAACCCCTCTCCCACCGGCAGATCCCACCACAGCTGGGTGCGCTGGCCGAACACCACGCCGATGCGCGCGACGTGGCGCTCGCGGTCGTCGCTGGGGTGGCGGCCATCGATCTCCACGCGCCCGCCGTCGGGCCGCAGGATGCCGGAGAGAATCTTGATGGTGGTCGATTTGCCCGCGCCGTTCGGTCCGATGAAACCCAGCAATTCGCCGCGCTCCAGCGTGAACGACACGCCCGACAGGGCTGCCACCGTGCGCGTGCGCCGGTGCAGCAGGCCGCGCAGCGCGCCTCCCAGCCCCGGCGCGCGCTCGGCGATGCGGTACGTCTTGACGAGCTGATCGACGAGGATGTGGGCCATGGGAGAAACGCCGGCAAGCCGGGCGGCGCGGGTTGGAGCGGGGGGCGCGATTCTATCGGCGCCCCGCAGGGCGTCAATGCTGGCCGGTGCGGGCCAGGTAGCGCTTGCGCCAAAAGAGTGCGATCAGCCCGACGGCGATGACGGTCATCGATCCCATCGCCCACCAAAAGCCGTCCTGCTTGTGCACCAGGGGAATGAATTCGAAGTTCATGCCGAAGATGCCCGCGATGAGGTTCAGCGGCAAAAAGACGGCGGTCAGCGCCGTCAGCGTGCGCATGATGTCGTTGGTGCGATTGCTCTGCACGCTGAAATGCATCTGCACTGCGGTTTCGGTGCTCTGCTCCAATCGGCGCACGTGGTGCACCACGCGCTCGATGTGCTCCAGCACGTCGCGGCTGCGGACCTTGAGCAGGTCCAGTTCCCGCTGCAGCACCGGGGTTTCCGGCTCGGGCCAGGTTTCCACCGCGTCGATCCAGTCCTGCACGGCGGTGTTCTGGTCCTCGCAGATCTCGTCGAGCTGGTGCAGTGCAAGCCGCGCCTCCAGCAGCGCGCTCCAGTTGGCGAAGCGCGCCCGGGGCTTGAGCAACTCGGCCTGCCAGTGGTCGAGCTGGCGGCTCAGCTCACGGCGCAGGTCCAGGTAGCCGTCCACGATGAGGTTGACCACGCGCATCATCAGATCGGCGGGCGAGGTGGGCAGGCGCCCCAAGGACGAGGAGCCCGGTCGCGGGTCCCGTTGGGCATCGCCCCGCGCATCGCCCCGCGCTGCAGCCAGCAGCCGCGACGCATAGGCATCGCGCACCGCGCAATCGGACGGGTGCACCGACAGCAGCACCTGATCGAACACGGCGAACCCCACGGGGCTGGTGTCGATGCGGCGCAGGACGGGTGGGCCGCTCATGCGCTCCGGCGGCGCTGCGGGAGCGGAGGGAGCGGCGGTGTGTGTGGGCGCTGGCGGCGAACTGGATGGTGCCGCCCCGTGGCCGGTGGCCGCGAGCCGGCGAAACACCAGCAGGTCGTACTGCGAGGTGTAGTCGTAGTGCGATGGCAACTGCGCGTTCAGAAGGTCGGACACATGCAGGTCCACCAGTTGCAATCCGGTGGTCGCCTGCAGCGCGGCCTGCACCAGGCCCAACTGCTCGCCAAAGGCCGCCCGCGTGCACGAAATCCAGTAAAAGCCCGCGGCCGGGGGCTGGGAGGGCAGGGCGGCCAGCTCGGTGGCGTTGCCCTGGTGGATGTGAAAGATGCGCATGGAGGCTGGGGCAGGGCGGAGAAGGTCGGCGCCCGCACCGCAGGGCAGGCGGGCGCCAAGGGCGGCACGGGTTACTTTCGCAGCAGCCGGGCTGCCTCGCGGGCGAAATACGTCAGCACGCCATCGGCCCCGGCGCGCTTGAAGGCCAGCAGGCTTTCCATCATCACCGCGTCGTGGTCCAGCCAGCCGTTGGCGGCCGCCGCCTTGAGCATCGCGTATTCACCGCTCACCTGGTAGGCGAACGTGGGCACGCGGAACTGGTCCTTCACGCGGCGCACCACGTCCAGGTACGGCATGCCGGGCTTGACCATCACCATGTCGGCGCCCTCGGCGATGTCCATCGCCACCTCGCGCAGCGCCTCGTCGGTGTTGCCCGGGTCCATCTGGTAGGCGTTCTTGTCGGCCTTGCCCAGGGCACCGCGCGTGCCCACCGCATCGCGGAACGGGCCGTAGAAGGCGCTGGCGTACTTGGCGCTGTAGGCCATGATGCGGGTGTGGATGTGGCCTTGCACCTCCAGCGCCTCGCGGATCGCGCCGATGCGCCCGTCCATCATGTCGCTGGGTGCCACGATGTCCACGCCCGCCTCGGCATGCGTGAGCGCCTGGCCGGTGAGGATCTCCACCGTTTCGTCGTTGATGATGTAGCCGGTGGCATCGAGCACGCCGTCCTGGCCGTGGCTCGTGTAGGGGTCCAGCGCCACGTCGGTCATCACGCCCAGCGCAGGGAATTCCTTCTTCAGTGCGCGCACCACGCGGGGGATCAAACCTTCGGGGTTCAGCGCTTCCTTGCCGTCGGGTGCCTTGAGGGCCGGGTCGATCGCCGGGAACAGCGCCAGCACCGGGATGCCCAGTTTCACGCAGTCTTCGGCCACGGGCAGCAGCAGATCGAGGCTCAGGCGCTCGACGCCCGGCATGGAGGCGATCGCCTCGCTGCGGCCCTGGCCTTCGTGCACGAACACGGGATAGATAAAGTCGTGCGGCGTGACGGCATGCTCGCGCACGAGGTTGCGGGTGAAGGCATCGCGGCGCAGGCGGCGCGGCCGGTTCTGGGGGAAAGGGGTGGGGCTGGGCAGATGCATCGCGAAATTGTGCGCCACATTGCCGCGCGGCCTGTCCCGGGAAATGCGCGCGCCATGCCCTGGGACAAAAAGTCATGCCGCCGCGCGGGCCCTGGCGGGTGTGTGTTCTTTCCGCACCAGGTGCCTTTTCGAGGGCCGCCCGGCACGTACACTGCGGCCATGCTCTGGGTCAAAGCCTTTCACATCGTCTTCGTGGCCAGCTGGTTCGCCGGACTGTTCTACCTGCCTCGGATCTTCGTCAATCTGGCCATGGTGGCTCCGGGCTCGGCCGCCGAGCGAGACCGGCTGCTGACCATGGCAAGGAAGCTGCTGCGCTTCACCACCGTCCTTGCCGTGCCGGCCATCGCGCTCGGGCTCTGGCTCTATCTGGGCTATGGCATCGGCCGCGGGCCGGGCAACGGCTGGATGCATGCCAAGCTCATGGTGGTGGTGCTCGCGGTGGGCTATCACCACGCCTGCGGCATATTGCTGCGCAAGCTCGCCAACGGGCAAAGCCGGCGCAGCCACCGGTGGTTCCGCTGGTTCAACGAAGTGCCGGTACTGTTGCTCGTGGCAGCGGTGGTGCTGGTCGTCGTCAAACCCTTTTAATCATTCATCGAGCGCTGGCCGCGCGCCCCATCGACGTGCACAAGACATCCGCCTGGCCCCTGGCGCTGATCTACGCGGCCCTGGTGGTCTTTGCCAGCCTGTTTCCTTTCGACGGCTGGCGCGAGCAGGGCATCTCGCCCTGGGTGTTCCTGACGGCGCGCATTCCGCCGCCGTACTGGACCTGGTTCGACGTCAACATCAACATCGTGGGCTACGCGCCGTTCGGCTTCCTGCTGGCGCTGGCCATGCTGCGCACAGGCTGGCCACGGGGCGCGGTGCCGCTCGCGGCGCTGGCCGGCGGGCTGCTGTCGATGCTGATGGAGTTCCTGCAGATCTACCTGCCCCGGCGCGTGCCCTCCAACATGGATCTGGTGCTCAATGCGCTGGGCACGTTGACCGGAGCGCTGCTGGCCACGCTGCTCGAACGCCTGGGCGCGCTGGCCCGATGGAGCCGGCTGCGGGCGCGCTGGTTCGTGCCCGACGCCAGCGGAGCGCTGGCGCTGCTGGCGCTCTGGCCGGTGGCGCTGCTGTTCCCGGCGGCAGTGCCCTTCGGGCTGGGCCAGATGTGGGAGCGGCTCGAAATCGCCCTGGAAGACTTGCTGGCCGACACGCCTTTCCTCGATTGGTTGCCAATGCGCGAAACGCCCTTGGAGGCCCTATCGCCCAGCGCCGAACTGCTCGCCGTGATGCTGGGCCTGCTGGTGCCCTGCCTGCTGGGCTACTGCGTGATCCGCCACATCGGCCGCCGCGTGGCGTTCTCGCTCGCCACCGTCGTGGCGGGCGTCTCGGTGACCGCGCTGTCCTCCGCGCTCAGCTACGGCCCCGCCCATGCGTGGGAGTGGCTCGGCACCCCGGCCCGCGTGGGCGTGTGGGCCGGCATGGCCGTTGCGCTGATGCTGGTGGGCTTGCCGCGCCGTGCCAGCGCGGCGGTGTTGCTGCTGTTGCTGATGCTGCAGCTCAATATCCTCAACCAGGCGCCCACGAGCGCCTATTTCGCCGACACCCTGCAGGCCTGGGAGCAGGGCCGCTTCATCCGCTTTTATGGATTGGGCCAGTGGCTGGGCTGGCTCTGGCCCTATGTGACGCTGGTTTACGTCGTACAGCGCGTGGCCCGGCGCGACCGCGAGGCGGCGTACAGCGACACGCCGCCGCGCAACGGCTCCTAAAATGCCCGCATGACCGACACCCCCACGCCGCCAGCCGCGCAGCCTGGCTACTACGCCCGACACATCTTCTTTTGCCTGAACGACCGTACCAACGGGGAAGACAGCTGCGCCCACCATGGTGCGCAGGCTGCGTTCGACCGGTGCAAGTCCCAGGTCAAGGCCGCGGGCCTTTCCGGCCCCGGCAAGGTCCGGGTGAACAAGGCCGGTTGCCTGGACCGCTGCGCGGGCGGCCCCGTCGCCGTGGTCTATCCCGAGGGCACCTGGTACACCTTCGTGGACGGCAGCGACATCGACGAAATCGTGGAGTCGCACCTCAAGAACGGCCAGGTCGTCGAGCGGCTGCTGACTCCGCCGGAACTCGGCCGCTGATCGCTCCAGGTTCTTTTTTTAAGCCTTTTTGGCTGTCTGCCCTAGTGTTATATGCGCTGACAGCTATCAATTGAATAGCAATCCACGTGAATGCCCAGACTGAACGCCTGACCCTTGCCGGTGCAGCCGGCGCCATCGAAGCGGCGCGCGATGCGGCCCAGGTGCCCGACGGCGCCTCGTCGCGCGGCATGGCCGTGATCGCCCATCCGCATCCCCTTTTCGGCGGCACCATGGACAACAAGGTGGTGCAGACCCTCGCGCGCGCCTTCGTGCAAAGCGGATGGACCGCGGTGCGCTTCAATTTTCGCGGCGTCGGCGCCAGCGCCGGCACCCACGACGCGGGGCAGGGCGAGCTGGAGGACTTTCTGGAGGTGGTGCGCCAGACGGCACCCGACGGACCGCTGGCCCTGGCCGGATTCTCGTTCGGTGCCTTCGTCACCAGCCATGCCCTCGCGCGGCTCTGGGGTGAGCGCGACATCGAGCGCGTCGTGCTCGTCGGCACCGCGGCCAGCCGTTTCACGGTAGCGCCCGTGCCGGAGCCCGCCCATGACCGCACGCTCATCGTGCATGGCGAACAGGACGACACGGTGCCGCTTGCGGCCGTCATGGACTGGGCGCGCCCGCAGATACTCCCCGTCACAGTCGTACCGGGTGGCGGGCATTTCTTTCACGGACAATTGCCGCTCCTGAAAAACTTGGTGTCCCGCCATCTGCTGGCGGGGAACTGACCGCCGCCCAATCGCTCCCTCTACCGCACCGCACCGCACCGCACCGCACCGCACCGCACCGCACCGCACCGCACCGCGCGCGATCGGCCGCAGTCGCAAACGCCGTCCCGTTCCACCGTTTCCTTGTCCGAATGCCTGTTTCCATGAAGATCTTCCTGCCCACGCTGCGTTCTTTCGTTCTTGCCGCCGTGCTGGCTCCTGCCGTCCTGTGGGCGCAAGGGCAGGCCCCCCAGCCGCCGGAAATCGCCGCACGCAATTACCTGCTCCTCGACGTGACGGCCGGTCAGGTGCTGGCCTCCAAGGACATCGACGCACCGGTGGAGCAGGCCTCCCTCACCAAGCTCATGACCGGCTACCTGGTCTTCGACGCACTGCGCGCCAAGAAGATCACCCTGGAGCAGAAGCTGCCCGTGAGCGTGCTGGCCTGGAAGATGCCCGGCTCCCGCATGTTCATCGATCCCAAGATGCAGGTGCCGGTGGAAGACCTCATCAAAGGGATGATCGTGCAGTCCGGCAACGACGCCACCATGGCGCTCGCCGAAGGCGTGGGCGGCACCGCCGAGAACTTCGTCAAGCTCATGAACGACCAGGCCAAGGCCCTGGGCATGAAGAACACCGCGTACAAGAACCCCGAAGGATTGACCGAGCCGGGGCACACCACCACCGCGCGCGACCTGGGCGTGCTGGCCACCCGGCTGATGCAGGACTTCCCGGAGTACATGCATTACTACGCGACCAAGCACTACGCCTACCCGGGCACGCCACCGTCCAACGGCACGAACCGCAATTCGCTGCTGTTTCGCGATCCCACGGTGGACGGTCTCAAGACCGGCCACACGTCTGCTGCTGGCTACTGCCTGGTGGCCACGTCCAAACGCGATTTCCCGAATGTCGGCCAGCGCCGCTTGCTGTCCATCGTCTTGGGTGCGTCCAGCGAGAACGCCCGCGCGAACGAAAGCCAGAAGCTCCTGAACTGGGGCTACACCGCTTTCGACGCCGTCAAGCTGTTCGATGCCGGCCAGCCCGCCGCTACGCCGGCGGTCTGGAAAGGCAAGCAGAACACCATCAAGATCGGCCGTCCGGACGCCATCGTGGTCACCGTGCCAGCCGGCAGCGCCGGCAAGGTCACGACCCAGATCGTTCGCACCGATCCGCTCGTCGCCCCCTTCACCAAGGGCCAGTCGATCGGCACGCTGAAGGTGTCGCTGGGCGACCAGCCGATCGCCGAAGTGCCGCTGGTAGCGCTGGAAGCGGTAGAGCAGGCGGGCATTTTTGGTCGCGCGTGGGACGCCATGCGCCTTTGGATCAAGTGACGCGAGGCAGGCCGGTGAACGGCCCGGCGATTGCCCCGTTCATGCCAACCTGCTACATTAGAAGGCTTTTCGGAATTTCCGAAGGGATTCACGTTTTCGTTTTTCACGAAGCATTTCACGTTTAGGGACGTATTCATGCCAACCATCAATCAACTGGTCCGTCAGGGGCGCGAGGTCGAAAAGATCAAGTCCAATAGCCCCGCGATGGAAAACTCTCCCCAGCGCCGCGGCGTGTGCACCCGTGTGTACACCACGACGCCAAAGAAGCCTAACTCCGCTCTGCGGAAGGTCGCCAAGGTTCGCCTGACCAACGGTTTCGAAGTCATTTCCTACATCGGCGGCGAAGGCCACAACCTGCAAGAACACAGCGTCGTGCTGGTTCGCGGTGGTCGTGTTAAGGACTTGCCCGGTGTGCGTTACCACATCGTGCGCGGTTCGCTCGACTTGCAAGGCGTTAAAGACCGCAAGCAAGCGCGCTCCAAGTACGGTGCCAAGAAGCCTAAGGCCAAGTAAGTCCTGCGCTGTTGCACAAGAATTTTCGGTGCTGTTCCCGCGTGGCGCGGTGATGCAGCGTAGTGGCCCCAAACGCAGGTTGTCTGCGCGGGTCGAGTAAGTGGGAGTCCTTCATTGGCTCTCGCGGTGTCTGAAAAGATGCCAACTGAAGCAAAGATAGAGGTGAAAAATGCCACGTCGTCGCGAAGTCCCCAAACGTGAAATCCTGCCGGATCCAAAGTTCGGCAATGTAGAGCTGTCCAAATTCATGAACGTGATCATGGAAGGCGGCAAAAAGGCAGTGGCAGAGCGCATCATTTACGGCGCTCTGGAACTGATCGAAAAGAAGCATCCTGACAAGGACCCTCTGGAAGCCTTCACCGTTGCCATCAACAACGTGAAGCCCATGGTCGAAGTGAAGTCCCGCCGCGTGGGTGGTGCGAACTACCAGGTTCCTGTGGAAGTGCGCCCTGTGCGCCGTCTGGCGCTGTCGATGCGCTGGATCAAGGAAGCCGCTCGCAAGCGTGGCGAAAAGTCGATGGCGCAACGCTTGGCCAACGAACTTCTGGAAGCCACCGAAGGCCGTGGCGGCGCGATGAAGCGCCGTGACGAAGTGCACCGCATGGCCGAAGCCAACAAGGCATTCAGCCACTTCCGCTTCTAAGCCTTCAGGCTTTTTCCGGTGTGAACGTAAGGCCGCTGGCATTTTCTGCCTGCGGCCTTATCTTGATTCAGGTCGCCGGCAAATTGTGGTGCTGCGTCGCAACAGCGGGTGGCCCATCAAACGAACACAACGTTCAACCAAGGATTTACCATGGCTCGCAAGACCCCCATCGAGCGCTACCGCAATATCGGTATCTCGGCCCACATCGACGCTGGCAAGACCACGACGACCGAGCGGATTCTTTTCTACACCGGTGTGAATCACAAGATCGGTGAAGTGCATGACGGCGCAGCCACCATGGACTGGATGGAGCAAGAGCAAGAGCGTGGCATCACGATCACGTCGGCTGCCACCACCTGCTTTTGGAGCGGCATGGACCGTTCGTTCGCAGAGCACCGCATCAACATCATCGACACCCCCGGCCACGTGGACTTCACCATTGAGGTGGAGCGTTCCATGCGCGTGCTGGACGGTGCCTGCATGGTGTACTGCGCTGTGGGCGGCGTGCAGCCCCAGTCGGAAACCGTGTGGCGCCAGGCGAACAAGTACAAGGTGCCCCGTCTCGCGTTCGTGAACAAGATGGACCGTACCGGCGCCAACTTCTTCAAGGTCGTCGAGCAGATGAAGTTGCGCCTGAAGGCCAACCCTGTGCCGATCGTGATCCCGATCGGTGCCGAAGAAAACTTCACGGGCGTGGTCGATCTGCGCAAGATGAAGGCCATCATCTGGGACGAAGCCTCGCAAGGCATGAAGTTCACCTTCGAGGAAATCCCCGCCGACCTGCTGGAAACAGCCAAGGAATGGCGCGAGAAGATGGTCGAGGCAGCTGCCGAGGCTTCCGAAGAGCTGATGAACAAGTACCTGGAAGAAGGTGATCTGTCCGAAGAGGAAATCACCCACGGCCTGCGTACGCGCGCCATCGCCTGCGAAATCCAGCCCATGTTGTGCGGCACGGCCTTCAAGAACAAGGGTGTTCAGCGCATGCTGGATGCCGTGATCGAACTCATGCCTTCGCCAGTGGATATTCCCCCTGTCGGCGGCACTGACGATGACGAGCAGCCAACGAGCCGCAAGGCGGACGACTCCGAAAAGTTCTCTGCCCTGGCCTTCAAGCTGATGACCGACCCGTTCGTGGGCCAGTTGACGTTCGTGCGTGTGTACTCCGGCGTTCTCTCCAAGGGCGACACGGTGTACAACCCCGTGCGCGGCAAGAAAGAGCGCATCGGCCGTATCGTGCAGATGCACGCCAACAACCGCGAAGAAGTCGATGAAATCCGTGCCGGCGACATCGCCGCTTGCGTGGGCCTGAAGGACGTGACGACCGGCGAAACGCTGTGCGACCCCTCCGCCATCGTGACGCTGGAGCGCATGGTGTTCCCTGAGCCCGTGATTCGCCAGGCTGTGGAGCCAAAGTCGAAGGCTGACCAGGAAAAGATGGGTATCGCACTGGGCCGTCTGGCTGCAGAAGATCCTTCCTTCCGCGTGAGCACCGACGAAGAATCCGGCCAGACCATCATTGGCGGCATGGGCGAACTCCACCTCGAAATCATCGTGGACCGCATGAAGCGCGAATTCGGTGTGGAAGCCAACGTGGGCAAGCCGCAAGTGGCTTACCGCGAAACCATCCGCAAGACGGTGGAAGAGGCCGAAGGCAAATTCGTTCGCCAGTCCGGTGGCAAGGGCCAGTACGGCCACGTCGTCCTCAAGATCGAACCGAACGAAGCCGGCAAGGGCATCGAATTCGTGGATGCGATCAAGGGCGGCGTGGTGCCTCGCGAGTACATCCCAGCGGTGGAAAAGGGCATCAACGAAGCCGTGACGCAAGGTGTGCTGGCGGGATACCCGGTGGTGGACGTCAAGGTCACGCTGCACTTCGGTTCGTACCACGATGTGGACTCTAACGAACTGGCGTTCAAGATGGCCGCCATCTTCGGTTTCAAGGAAGGTTGCCGCAAGGCCAACCCCGTGATCCTCGAACCCATGATGGCCGTGGAAGTGGAAACCCCGGAAGACTACGCCGGTACGGTGATGGGCGACTTGTCGTCACGCCGCGGCATGGTGCAGGGCATGGACGACATGGTGGGTGGCGGCAAGGCCATCAAGGCAGAAGTGCCACTGTCCGAAATGTTCGGCTACTCGACCTCGCTGCGCTCTGCAACGCAAGGCCGTGCAACCTACACGATGGAATTCAAGCACTACAGCGAAGCCCCTCGCAACGTGTCGGAAGCCATCATGGCTGCGCGCACCAAGTAATTGAACAAAGAGTGACTCGTTCGCGAGTCCTTCTGGTTGATTTGAGTGAAATAAGCTGTTGGTGCTTATGTGATAAGCGTCAATAGCTATAAAAATAGTAGCAAGTTTCTTGCAATCTGCGATCCGGTGCCGTCCTGTTGTCCTGTGCGGGATGAATCAGCAACCGAATGCAGACGTTAAACCCTGACACAGGCATTGCTCTTTGGAGATTCAAAATGGCAAAAGGTAAGTTCGAACGTACCAAGCCCCACGTAAACGTGGGCACGATCGGTCACGTGGACCATGGCAAGACGACGCTGACGGCAGCCATCGCCACGGTGCTGTCCGCCAAGTTCGGCGGCGAAGCCAAGAAGTACGACGAAATCGACGCGGCTCCTGAAGAAAAGGCCCGCGGCATCACCATCAACACCGCTCACGTGGAATACGAAACGGCTGCCCGCCATTACGCCCACGTGGACTGCCCCGGCCACGCTGACTATGTGAAGAACATGATCACCGGTGCCGCCCAGATGGACGGTGCCATCCTGGTGTGCTCGGCCGCTGACGGCCCGATGCCCCAGACGCGCGAGCACATCCTGCTGGCCCGCCAGGTGGGCGTGCCTTACATCATCGTGTTCCTGAACAAGTGCGACATGGTGGACGACGAAGAGCTGCTGGAACTCGTCGAAATGGAAGTGCGCGAACTCCTGGACAAGTACGACTTCCCAGGCGACGACACCCCCATCGTGCGCGGCTCCGCGAAACTCGCCCTGGAAGGCGACAAGGGCAAGCTGGGCGAAGAAGCCATCATGAAGCTGGCTGATGCCCTGGACACCTACATCCCAACGCCAGAGCGCGCTGTGGACGGCGCATTCCTGATGCCTGTGGAAGACGTGTTCTCCATCTCCGGCCGCGGTACCGTGGTGACCGGTCGTATCGAGCGCGGCATCATCAAGGTCGGCGAAGAAATCGAAATCGTCGGTATCCGCGACACGCAAAAGACCACCTGCACCGGCGTGGAAATGTTCCGCAAGCTGCTGGACCAAGGCCAAGCTGGCGACAACGTCGGCCTGCTGCTGCGCGGCACCAAGCGTGAAGACGTCGAGCGCGGCCAAGTGCTGTGCAAGCCCGGCTCCATCAAGCCGCACACGCACTTCACCGCCGAGGTGTATGTGCTGTCCAAGGACGAAGGTGGCCGCCACACGCCTTTCTTCAACAACTACCGTCCTCAGTTCTACTTCCGCACGACCGACGTGACCGGTGCCATCGAGCTGCCGGCCGACAAGGAAATGGTCATGCCAGGCGACAACGTGTCGATCACCGTCAAGCTGATCAACCCCATCGCCATGGAAGAAGGCCTGCGCTTCGCCATCCGTGAAGGCGGTCGTACCGTCGGCGCCGGCGTCGTGGCAAAGATCATCGCTTAAGCCTCAGGCATAAAGGAAGAACTTGCCATGTCCAAGCAAAAAATCCGTATCCGCCTGAAGGCGTTCGATTACAAGCTGATCGACCAGTCCGCTGCCGAGATCGTTGACACCGCCAAGCGCACGGGCGCCATCGTCAAGGGCCCCGTGCCACTGCCGACGCGCATGAAGCGTTTTGACATCCTGCGTTCGCCGCACGTTAACAAGACCAGCCGCGACCAGCTTGAAATCCGCACGCACCAACGCCTGATGGATATCGTGGACCCCACGGACAAGACGGTGGATGCTCTGATGAAGCTCGATCTCCCCGCTGGCGTGGACGTCGAAATCAAGCTGCAATAAATTCTGTGGCTGAAGGCCCGCAGTGATTGCTGCGGGCCAAGACATAACGCGGACTTGCTTGAAAAAGCAGTCCGCGTTATACTTTGCGGCTTCGCCTTTTTTGCGCTTGCGTAAGAGCGGCGAAGTTTTATCAACCTTCTTTCGCGCACGGCGGTGCAAACGTTGTGCAAACGCTTTGGCCAATTGAAGTCGAGGCGGTGAAAGTTTTGGAGAAAATCAATGAGTCAAAGCAACTCCCAAGGGTTGCTGGGCCGCAAGGTGGGCATGATGCGTCTGTTCACCGATGACGGGGACGCAGTGCCCGTTACGGTGGTGGATGTGTCCAACAACCGTGTGACCCAGGTTAAAACCCAAGAGAACGATGGCTACGTGGCCCTGCAAGTCACGTTCGGTTCGCGCAAGGCGTCGCGTGTGACCAAGCCCGAAGCGGGCCATCTGGCAAAGGCTGGCGTAGAAGCCGGCGAAGTGATCTGCGAGTTCCGCGTGACCGCTGAAGTTGCCGCTCAATATGCCGCCGGTTCCACTGTTCCAGTGACGCTGTTCACCGTGGGCCAGAAGGTGGACGTGCAAGGCACGTCGATCGGCAAGGGCTACGCTGGCACGATCAAGCGCCACAACATGGCTTCGCAGCGCGCATCGCACGGTAACAGCCGTTCGCACAATGTGCCTGGCTCCATCGGTATGGCACAAGACCCCGGTCGCGTGTTTCCCGGTAAGCGCATGACCGGCCATCTGGGCGACGTCACCAAGACCACGCAAAACCTCGATGTCATCCGCATCGACGAAGCGCGTCAACTGCTCTTGATCAAGGGCGCCATTCCGGGCTCCAAGGGTGGGTTCGTGACGGTGCGTCCTGCAGTCAAGGCCAAAGCTTCCAAGGGAGCGAACTAATGCAGCTCGAACTCCTGAATGACCAAGGCCAGGCTGCATCGAAGTTCGATGCGCCCGAAACCGTGTTCGGTCGCGAATACAACGAAGATCTGGTTCATCAGATCGTGGTGGCTTACCAAGCCAATGCTCGTCAGGGCACCCGTGCTCAAAAAGACCGCGAGCAGGTCAAGCACTCCACCAAGAAGCCATTCAAGCAAAAAGGCACCGGCCGCGCTCGCGCTGGTATGACCTCCTCGCCGCTGTGGCGTGGTGGTGGCCGCATCTTCCCGAATCTGCCTGAGGAAAACTTCACGCAGAAGATCAACAAGAAGATGTACCGCGCCGGCATGGCTGCTATCTTTTCGCAGCTGGCCCGCGAAGGTCGTCTGGCTGTGGTGGATTCGCTGACGCTGGAAAGCCCCAAGACCAAGGTGCTCGCCGACAAGTTCAAGGCGATGAACCTGCAATCGGTGATGGTGATTGCCGATGAAGTCGACGAAAACCTGTACCTTGCCTCGCGCAATCTGAAGAACGTGTTCATCGTTGAACCCCGTTATGCAGACCCCGTGTCGCTGGTGCACTACAAGAAAGTGCTCGTCACCAAGGGCGCGATCGACAAACTCAAGGAGATGTTCGCATGAGCACGCTCAAGTTTGACGAAGGTCGTCTGATGCAAGTGCTGGTCGCTCCCATCGTGTCCGAAAAGGCCACCATGGTTGCCGAGAAGTCCAATGCAGTGACGTTCAAGGTGCTGCAGAACGCAACCAAGCCAGAAATCAAAGCCGCTGTGGAATTGATGTTCAAGGTCGAGGTCAAGGGCGTTTCTGTGGTGAACACCAAAGGCAAGGCCAAGCGTTTTGGCAAGACTATGGGCCGCCGCGACAACGTTCGCAAGGCTTATGTCACGCTGCAACCAGGTCAAGAGCTGAACCTGTCCGGGGAGGCCGCGTAATCATGGCCGTCATCAAAATGAAACCTACTTCGCCCGGCCAACGTGCCGTGGTGAAGGTTACCCGTGACCACCTGTACAAGGGTGAAGCTTACGCACCGCTGCTGGAGCCTCAGTTCCAGAAGGCCGGTCGTAACAACAACGGTCACATCACCACCCGCCATAAAGGCGGGGGTCACAAGCACCACTACCGCGTGGTGGATTTCGTCCGCAACAAGGACGGTATCCCTGCGAAGGTCGAGCGCATTGAATACGATCCGAACCGTACGGCCCACATCGCTTTGGTGTGCTATGCCGACGGCGAGCGTCGTTACATCATCGCTCCCCGTGGCCTGGAAGTCGGCAGCACGCTCTTGAGCGGTTCCGAGGCGCCTATCCGTGCAGGCAATACGCTGCCGATTCGCAACATTCCCGTGGGTTCGACCATTCACTGCATCGAGCTCAAGCCCGGTGCTGGTGCGCAGATCGCTCGTTCGGCTGGTGCTTCCGCAACGCTGCTGGCTCGCGAAGGCACGTACGCTCAAGTGCGTATGCGCTCTGGCGAAGTCCGCAAGATCCACATCGAATGCCGCGCAACCATTGGTGAAGTCGCCAATGAAGAGCACAGCCTGCGTCAACTCGGCAAGGCCGGTGTGAAGCGCTGGATGGGTATTCGCCCAACGGTTCGTGGCGTTGCCATGAACCCGGTGGATCACCCGCACGGTGGTGGCGAAGGCCGTACCGGCGAAGGCCGCCATGCCGTCGATCCTTGGGGCAACCTGACCAAGGGTTATCGCACCCGCAACAACAAGCGCACACAAGTGATGATTGTGTCGCGTCGCAAGAAGTAAGGGATAACAAATGACTCGCTCTCTCAAAAAGGGTCCGTTTGTTGACCACCACTTGATGGCAAAGGTCGAAAAGGCCGTTGCTACCAAGGACAAGAAACCAGTCAAGACCTGGTCGCGTCGCTCCATGGTTCTGCCCGATTTCATCGGTCTGACCATCGCCGTACACAACGGCAAGCAACACGTACCGGTGTATGTCACCGACCAGATGGTGGGCCACAAGCTGGGCGAATTCGCCCTGACGCGCACCTTCAAGGGTCACCCCGCGGACAAGAAAGTCCAGAAGAAGTAAGGAACGACCATGTCTGAAACACGTGCAGTCCTCCGGGGCGTCCGTCTGTCGGTCGACAAGGGCCGTCTGGTCGCTGATCTGATCCGCGGCAAGAAGGTCGACCAGGCTCTGAACATCCTGACGTTCACGCAGAAAAAAGCTGCTGGCATCGTCAAGAAGGTTCTGGAGTCCGCCATCGCCAACGCTGAGCACAACGACGGCGCCGATATCGACGAACTGAAGGTCAAGACCATCTACGTCGAGCAAGGCACCACGCTCAAGCGTTTCACCGCGCGCGCCAAAGGCCGCGGCAATCGCATCAGCAAGCCCACGTGCCATGTGTACGTGACGGTTGGCAACTGAAGGCCCGAGGAAGACTATGGGACAGAAAATCCATCCTACCGGCTTCCGCCTGGCGGTCAGCCGCAATTGGGCCAGCCGTTGGTACGCGAGCAACCGTGACTTCGCTGGCATGCTGGCCGAAGACATCAAGGTTCGCGAGTACCTGAAGGCCAAGCTGAAGAATGCGGCCGTCTCGCGCATCCTGATCGAGCGTCCTGCCAAGAATGCCCGTATCACCATTTACTCGGCACGTCCGGGCGTGGTGATCGGCAAGAAGGGCGAAGACATCGAGAACCTGAAGAAGGAACTCGCGACCCGCCTGGGCGTGCCTGTTGCAGTGAACATCGAAGAAGTGCGCAAGCCCGAAATCGATGCCAAGCTGATCGCCGACAGCATTACCCAACAGCTGGAAAAGCGGATCATGTTCCGCCGTGCCATGAAGCGCGCCATGCAAAACGCCATGCGTCTGGGTGCCCAAGGCATCAAGATCATGTCGTCTGGCCGTCTGAACGGTATCGAAATCGCTCGCTGCGAGTGGTATCGCGAAGGTCGCGTGCCACTTCACACTCTGCGCGCCGACATCGACTACGGCACGTCCGAAGCCAAGACCACCTATGGCGTCATCGGCGTCAAGGTTTGGGTCTACAAGGGCGATACCCTGGGCCGCAACGATCTGCCCGCAGTGGAAACACCGCGTCCGGAAGAAGAGCGCCGTCCCCGTGGCCCGCGTCGTGATGGCCGTCCTGGTGGCGACCGTCCTGGTGCAGGCCGTGGACCGCGCCGCCCTGTGGGTGCCAATGCGGCTCCTGCAGATGGCAGCGACAAGCCCGCCGGTGCCGGTGGCGCCGATAACACCGCCGTTAAGCGCGTTCGCAAGGTTGACGCGCCCGCTACAGCAGCGGACGGCAAAGGAGAATAAAGAATGCTGCAACCCGCTCGCCGCAAGTACCGCAAAGAGCAGAAGGGCCGTAACACCGGCGTTGCCACCCGTGGCAACTCGGTGGCCTTCGGCGACTTCGGCCTGAAGTGCACTGATCGCGGCCGTCTGACGGCCCGCCAGATCGAGGCCGCACGCCGTGCGATCTCCCGTCACGTGAAGCGTGGCGGCCGTATCTGGATTCGCGTGTTTCCTGACAAGCCGATCTCCACCAAGCCCGCCGAAGTTCGGATGGGTAACGGTAAGGGCAACCCTGAGTATTACGTGGCTGAAATTCAGCCCGGCAAGGTGGTGTTCGAGATTGTTGGTGTGCCTGAAGAACTGGCCCGTGAAGCGTTCCGCCTGGCTGCTGCCAAGCTGCCGCTGCGCACCACGTTCGTGGCCCGTCAAATTGGCGCTTAAATCAGGAGAATCGAAATGACGAAAGCTGCTGAACTGCGCCAAAAAGACGAAGCTGGCATCGAAGCCGAAATCAAGTCCTTGCAAAAGGCCCATTTCGGTCTGCGCATGCAGAAGGCCACGCAACAACTGGCCAACACCAATACGCTGCGTATCACCCGTCGGGATATCGCTCGTGCCAAGACCATTCTTGCTGAAAAGCAAGCCGCCAAGTAAGGAGCCCACATGACGGAAGCTAAAAAATCCCTCAAGCGCACCTTGATTGGCAAGGTGGTCAGCGACAAGCGTACGAAGACCGTGACCGTGCTGGTCGAGCGCCGTGTGAAGCACGAGCTCTACGGCAAGATCGTGGCGAAATCCAGCAAGTACCACGCCCATGACGAAAAGGGCGAATACAAGCTGGGTGACACCATCGAGATCACGGAAAGCCGCCCCATCTCCAAGACCAAGAACTGGGTTGCTACCCGTTTGGTCCAGAAGGCAGCGCTGGTTTAATTGAACCAGTAAGCCCTTCAGGCTGTTTGGCTGCAAAGCCGCTCGAAACGACCCACAATACTGGGTCGTTTTGTTTTTGGGGCCTGCTTTCTGCAGGTTCTTTCATTTCCAACCTAGGAGCTCAGCATGATCAAAGTCGGTGACACCCTGCCCGCCGTTACCCTGATGGAATATTCCGAAGTCGAAGGCGACGGATGCAGCCTCGGCCCCAATCCCGTGGCGGTTGACAAGGCCGCCGCAGGCAAGACCATTGCCGTGTTTGCTGTTCCTGGTGCGTTCACGCCGACCTGTTCGGCCAAGCATGTTCCTGGCTATGTGGAGCAGGCCGATGCTTTCAAGGCGGCAGGGGTGGATGAAATCTGGTGCCTGAGCGTGAATGACGCATTCGTGATGGGCGTCTGGGCCCGCGATCAGAAGACCGCAGGCAAGGTCCGCATGCTGGCAGATGGAGATGCCGCTTTTGCCAAGGCAACAGGCCTGACGCTGGATCTGAACGGAAAGGGACTCGGTCTGCGCAGCAACCGATATTCCATGCTGGTGAAGGACGGCAAGGTCGCATCCCTGAACATCGAAGCCCCCGCCAAGTTCGAAGTCAGCGACGCTGCAACGCTGCTTGCGCAAGCCAAGGGCTGAAAAACGCCTGACCGCGGAAGGGGTGTGACCGTCCAGGCGGCAACCCTCTCCGTGGCTTCAAACCCGGACAGAAATTCCACATGCATTGATGAGGGTCCGGGGCGCGCTCCAGCCTTCAAATGGCGATGCCCACGGTGGCGGGTGTCGTGATTGACAACGAGGCATTCACTGATGAAAAGATGCCAGCGCGAGCTTGTCGGCCCACCGTTTCAATGAATGTCGGCCTTGAGGTAATGCGACCCTGCAATGGGGTTGTGATAGTAGGGCGGGACTTCCTCAAAGCCCAGGTCGGCGTAGAGCGCCCGAGCTGATTCCATGCCATCGAGCGTATCGAGCAACACGCAGGCGTATCCAGCTTGCCGCGCTGCGTCCAGAACGGCTTCGGCCAGTTGCCGACCCAACCCGAAGCCGCGGAACGCTTTGCGCACATACAGGCGTTTCATTTCGCTGGCGTTGGGGTAGTCCGCGTTGTCCAGAGGGCGCAATGCGCAGCACCCGGCAATGGCGCCATCGACTTCGGCCAGCAAGATCTGGCCTCGAGGAGGCGCATAGTCCGCGGGCAGGTTGGCCAGTTCGGCCTCGAAGTCCTGAAAATACAGGTCGATGCCCAGGCTGTCGGCGTACTCCCGGAAGATGTCGCGCACGGCATCCATTTCTTCCGGAAGGCTGGGCGTCAGCAGGGCCACTGAAGGCTGGTCCACAGGCATTGGCTAGGAACGAAGGAGCGATCAGTGTAGCGGGAGCCTGCCCGGCGATCTACTTTCTCAGCCGGTGAGCGGAGCGTTAAACGGCCTGTGATGGCGTCAGGTCTCGGCCAGCAACCGCTCGATCAGTCGATGAAGTTCGGGAAAGTCCGGTGCGCCGACATAGGTTTTCACGATCTCGCCGCGTTTGTTGACGATGAAGGTCGAGGGAGTGAGTTTCACGTCGCCCCAAGCCTGGGCGATGGCGCCGGTGTTGTCGATGGCGACCTTGAAGGGCAGCTTGCGTGTTTCCGCAAAATTGACGACATAGCTGGGTGGGTCGTAGCTCATGGCGACGGCAAGGGTGTCGAAGCCTTGGGCGCGGTACTTCTGGTAGGTCGCAACGACCTCGGGCATCTCGGCCACGCAGGTCGTGCAGCTGGTGGCCCAGAAGTTCACCAGCGTGACCTGCCCGCGCAGATCGGCGGTGGTTTTTTGGGAGCCGTCGAGCAGAACGAACGTCGATTGCGGTGCCTGCGCCGTTCCGGCGCCCAAGAACACGAAGGCTCCCACGCCAGCCAATGCCGCGAAAGCTGCAGCTCCCAACCAATGTTTGATGCCCATTGCGTTCTTTCCACCTGTGTCCGAGCGATTTGCCCGGTCGTCCATTTTGCCAAACTGTCCGGATCAGCGGGCTGATGGAGCGCAATGGACTTCGAAAGTTCGCGCGGTCTTATTGGACCGGACGTGCTACTGCCGTGACTGCGAGCCGGTTCCGGCACTGCGGATAATGCCGGCATGCATTTTTCGACCTCTCTTGTGGCGGCGCTGATCCTCGGCTCGTCCATGGCGCTGAGTGGCTGCAGCCCGGCTTTGAATTGGCGCAGCCTGCCGTTGGAAAGCGCCCATTTGAAGGTTCTGCTGCCTTGTAAACCAGACCACGCCACGCGCACGGTGGATCTGGGTGGGATCGAGGCCGAGCTGGCCATGGTCGGCTGTGAGGCGGATGGAGCGACCTTCGCTGTATCGCACATGGTGATCGAAGAGCCCGCGCAAGCCGGTGCGGTCCTGGCGCATTGGCGCACTGCGGTGTTGGCGCGCATGCAAGCACCAGCGACCGGACTTGCGGACGCTGCCGCCACATCCTTCGTGCCGAAGGGCGCACTGTCTCTCCCGCAGTCGGTACGGCAGCAGGCCCAGGGCCGGCGTGCAGACGGCAGCCCGGTGATCGCGCAAGCGGCCTGGTTTGCGCGCATCGAGGGGCGGCAGGCGCGCCTGTATCACGCGGTGGTGTACACGGACATGCTGCGGCCTGCAGTCGCGGACACGTTCTTTGATGGCCTGGCGTTGCCGTGATGGCGATTCCAGCGAGTTCGCCAGTCCCGACGCCTGGACGGGCGCATGCCTATTGCTGCGGCACGCGGCGCCATAATGCGGTTTCCCTGATTGCCCCATGAGCACGCGCATCCTCATCATTGCCCACGCCCCGCTGGCCCATGCGCTTCGCGAGTGCGCGCTCCACGTCTTTCCCGATTGCGGCGAAGAGGTGCTCGCGTTCGATGTGCATCCCAACACGCCGCCCGAGGAAACCCTGGCCACCGCTCGCATCCTGCTGGCTGCGCATGATGGCGATTCACCGACGCTGGTGCTGACCGACGTGTTCGGTGCCACGCCGTGCAACGTGGCCCAGCGCCTCGTGGATGGCGAGCATTCCAGGCTCGTCACCGGCGTGAACCTGCCCATGCTCCTGCGCACGGTGAGCTACCGCCATGAGCCGCTGGACGCGCTGGTGTCGCGCGCGGTGGTCGGTGGCACGCAAGGCGTGATGCAAGTGGCGATCGCAGCGCCGCAGAACCAGATACGACGTTCCCACCATGATCAAGACGACCATCACCATCAGCAATAAGCTGGGCCTGCACGCCCGGGCATCCGCCAAGCTCACCAAGCTGGCCGGCAGCTTTCCGTGCGATGTCTGGCTGTCCCGGGGCGAGCGCCGCATCAATGCCAAAAGCATCATGGGCGTGATGATGCTGGCCGCGGGTCTGGGTTCGACGGTCGAGCTGGAGACGAGCGGCGCCCAGGAGCAGGAAGCGATGGATGCGCTGCGTGCCCTCATCGACGGTAAATTCGGCGAAGGGGAGTGACATGCGCACCGCGCGGATCGCCTGGCTCGTCCCTGCCTCCGCCGCCGTGCGGATGCGTGCCGGGGTGAAACCAGTCAAGGCAATGCGATGACCTTCGCCGTCCACGGCCTCGCTGTCGCACGCGGCATCGCCATCGGGCGGGCGGTGCTGGTCGCATCAAGCCGTGTGGACGTGGCGCACTATTTCATCGATCCGGAGCAGGTCGGTGCAGAAATCGTACGGGTGCGCAACGGGCGCAATGCCGTGGTGGAAGAGCTGCAGCGGCTGCAGGCCGAGATGCCCCACGACGCACCGCACGAGCTGGCGGCCTTGCTCGACGTTCACATGATGCTGCTGCAGGATGAAGCCCTGGTGAGCGGCGTCAAGCACTGGATCACCGAACGGCTGTACAACGCCGAATGGGCTCTCACCACGCAACTGGAAGTCATCGCGCGCCAATTCGACGAGATGGAGGACGAGTACCTGCGCGAACGCAAGGCCGACCTGGAGCAGGTGGTGGAGCGCATTCTTCGGCACATGAAAGGCGTGGCCAATCCCGTTGCGCCCCCGCCTTGCAGTCCGCGCCGCAGCAACCAGCAGGATCTGCTGCTGGACGACACGGTGGACGTGCCGCTGGTTCTGGTGGCGCACGACCTATCGCCGGCTGACATGCTGCAGTTCAAGAAGAGTGTGTTCGCCGGCTTCGTGACCGACGTGGGCGGCAAGACTTCGCACACCGCCATCGTGGCGCGGAGCATGGACATTCCTGCCGTGGTGGGCGCCCGCGCTGCCAGCCAACTGGTGCGGCAGGACGACTGGGTCATCATCGATGGCGATGCCGGCGTGATGATCGTCGACCCCTCGCCCATCATCCTGGCCGAATACGGGTTTCGGCAGCGGCAGACCACGCTGGAGCGTGAGCGCCTGTCCCGCCTGCGCCATACGCCTGCGATCACCCTGGACGGGCAGAAGGTCGAACTGCTGGCCAACATCGAGCAGCCTGCCGATGCGGCGGCGGCCCTGCGCGGCGGGGCCGCCGGCGTGGGGCTGTTCCGCAGCGAATTCATGTTCATGGGGCGCAACGGCAATCTGCCCGGTGAAGAGGAGCAGTACCAAGCCTACCGGGATGCGGTGCAGGGCATGAACGGGCTGCCCGTCACGTTGCGCACGATCGATGTGGGTGCGGACAAGCCGCTCGACAAAGGCTACAAGGACAGCTACCTGAACCCTGCGCTCGGCCTGCGTGCCATCCGCTGGAGCCTGGCCGACCCGGCCATGTTCCGCACGCAGCTGCGGGCTGTGCTGCGCGCGGCCGTGCACGGGCCGGTGAACCTGCTTTTCCCGATGCTTGCGCACGTGAGCGAAATCCGCCAGACGCTCGCGCAGGTGGAGATGGCTCGCGCCGAGTTGAATACCCGCGGCGTTGCGCACGGGACAGTGCAGCTGGGCGCGATGATCGAAGTGCCTGCGGCTGCGCTCATGGTGCGCAGCTTCTTGAAGTACTTCGATTTTCTTTCGATCGGCACCAACGACCTGATCCAGTACACGCTGGCCATCGACCGCGCCGACGAGGCGGTGGCCCATCTGTACGACCCGCTGCATCCGGCGGTGCTGAAACTGGTGGCTGACGTGATTGCCGAGGGTGAACGCCAGGGAAAGAGCGTGTGCGTCTGCGGCGAGACGGCAGGTGACGTCTCCATGACCCGGCTGCTGCTGGGCCTGGGCCTGCGCAGCTTTTCGATGCACCCGGCGCAGATCCTGGCGGTGAAGCAGGAAGTGCTGCGTGCCGACACGCGCAAGCTCGGCCAGTGGGCGCAGGGCGTGTTGGCTTCGGACGATCCCGCCGCGTTGTTGGCCAAATAATCGTTTTGCTATTGTTTTTATAGCTGTCTGTGCATTAAATACGGCGGCGTTGGCACTTTTCATTCAAAAGTCTTCGTTACGGTTCCACCGATGCCTCAGGCTACCGGGTACCGGCTCAGAAGGTCTTGGCGAGGGTCAGGATGAAGCGGCCTTTGTTGGGCGAGTACTGCGGCGCGTCCGCCGCCGGGCCAGTGGCAGCGCCATAGGCAGCCTGCCGGTTCGCCCCTTGCAGGGTGCCGGTGAGTGACAGCCCGCTTCCGAAATCGTATGCCGCGCCGATCTGGTAATCCAGGTAGCTTGGCAGGCCCTGGCGCCGGATGTCGCCCGCCATGCGCGTGTAGCCCAAGGCGGCCTTGAGCGTCAGCTGCGGGGAGAGCGCGCGGTTGTAGGCCAGATTCAAATATCCCGTGTTGCGGCCCGACAGGCCCGAGCCCGCTTTGGCGCCGGCATGGCCGAAATAGTCGTCCGACACGGTGTGGGAGTACTTGAGCGCGAAGGTGCCCAGCGCTGGATCGGCATAGGTGGCGCTGCCATAAAGCTCGGTGGTGTTGCCGCTGGCGTTGCCCGGGTACAGGTAGGCGAGTGCGCCCGCGTCGAGGTCGATGGCGCCTGCCTTCCATTTGTAGCCGCCGTACCAATCGCTCTCCAGGCTGTTGCCGCGCAGCCAGTTCACGCTGGAATTCCAGTTGCCGGCATACCAGCCGCTGTCGCCGAAGGCGTCATCGAAGCCGCCCTGGATCGCCGGTTTGAACGCGCCGGTCTTGGCAAATGGGTCCGACCGGAGTATGTCCTGGTCCTGCCCTCGGAATTTGTAGTCGGAGGTGAGGGCGACATTGCCCGTGAGTTGAGCCTGCGCCAGCAGCGGCACTGCCGCGAACAAGGCGGCAGCCCAAGGACGGGCTCGCGGGGCTGGGAGCATTCGGAAATGAATCATGGCGATCACTGTGCAAATAAGGAATGCAGAGCGTAGGCAGGCCTGCATAAAAATGCCGTCAAAAGCGCGCGGCTGCACATAAAGAACGGGTAGCGGCGAGAGGGGCGCAGCAAGGGAGAGCTGCGCATTTTTACGGCGCTTTTACGCCCCGCGTCCCAGTCTCTGCACCCTTTTTACGGCGGCCTTCCGAGAATCGATTCCATCGTTTTGACGCAGGAGTGAAAGATGGACATCGTGTGGATCGCGGCGCTGGTGGCGCTGTGGGTGGCAGTCGCCGAGGCGGTTGTCCTGCTCGGCCGGTTCGACGGACCTCAGGGGACCTCGCGATGATCGGGCTCGAAGTGCTTTACGGCTTCGGCGCCATCGTGGCCGTGGTTCTGTTCGCGTATCTGGTGTTCGCACTGATCTGCGCCGAGGAGTTCTGACATGGACATGTCCGCCTGGGGCCTGTTGGCCCTGTTCCTTGTCGTTCTGATGCTGCTGGCATGGCCCCTGGGCAAGTGGCTGGCCGCCATCTGCGATGGCCGGCTGCCGCCATGGATGCACCGTGCCGAATCGCCGCTTTATCGGCTGTCGGGCGTCCAGCCCGCCCAGAGCATGCACTGGCGGCACTACGCGCTGGCGCTGCTGGCCTTCAACGCCATCGGCGCCATCGTCCTGTACGGCCTGCAGCGCCTGCAGGCCGTGCTGCCGCTCAATCCGCAGGGCATGGCGGCCGTGGCGCCCGACTCGGCCTTCAATACGGCGGTGAGCTTCGTCTCCAACACCAACTGGCAGGGCTATGCGGGCGAGGGCACCATGGGCTATCTCACGCAGATGCTGGGGCTGTCGGTGCAGAACTTCCTGTCGGCGGCCACGGGCATCGCCGTAGCCTTTGCCCTGGCCCGCGGCTTTGCGGCGCGCCGCACCGACGGACAAGGACTGGTGGGCAATTTCTGGGCCGACATGGTGCGCATCACCACCTGGGTGCTGGTGCCGATTTCTCTGGTGATCGCCGTGTTTTTGGTGGGGCAGGGTGTGATCCAGAATGTCTCGCCGTCCCAGGACGTCACCACTCTGGAGGCAACGGCCTACCAGGCGCCGAAGCTGTCTGCCGACGGACAGCCCGAGAAAGACGCGGCCGGCAATCCGGTCACGCAAGCTGCGAGCGCATCCACGCAGACGCTGGCCATGGGCCCGGTGGCGTCGCAGGAGGCGATCAAGATGCTGGGCACGAACGGCGGCGGTTTCTTCAATGCCAATTCAGCCCATCCCTACGAGAACCCCACGCCGCTTTCAAATTTCGTGCAGATGCTGGCCATCTTCCTGATCCCTTCGGCCTTGTGCTTCGCGTTCGGCCGCGTGGTGGGCGACCAGCGCCAGGGCATCGCGATATTGGCGGCGATGACGGTGATGTTCGCCGTGGCGGTGGCGGTGATCGTCCCGGCCGAGCAGGCCGGCAACCCGCTGATCGCCGCTCTGGGCGTGGACCAGGCGACCACGGCGCTGCAGTCCGGCGGAAACATGGAAGGCAAGGAGGTGCGCTTCGGCATCACCGCGTCGGCGTTGTTCGCCGCCGTCACCACCGCCGCTTCGTGCGGAGCGGTGAACGCCATGCATGACTCGTTCACGCCGCTCGGCGGCATGGTGCCGATGGTGCTGATGCAGTTGGGCGAGGTGGTCTTCGGCGGCGTCGGCACCGGCCTTTACGGCATGCTGGTCTTCGCCATCCTGGCGGTGTTCATGGCCGGGCTGATGATCGGCCGCACGCCGGAATACCTGGGCAAGAAGATCGAGGTGCGCGAGATGAAGCTCACCTCGGTAGCCATCCTCGTCACCCCGATCCTGGTGCTGGTGGGCGCGGCCGTCGCGGTGATCGCCGAGGCCGGCAAGGCGGGTATCGCCAACCCGGGCGCGCATGGCTTATCCGAGATCCTCTACGCACTCACGTCGGCCGGCAACAACAACGGCAGTGCCTTCGCGGGACTGTCCGCCAACACGCCGTTCTACAACGTACTGCTGGCGCTGGCGATGTGGTTCGGGCGCTTCGGCGTGATCGTGCCGGTGCTGGCCATCGCGGGCTCGCTCGCGGCGAAAAAGCGCCTGCCGCCCACGCCCGGCACCCTGCCCACGCATGGCCCGCTCTTCGTGGTGCTGCTGATCGCCACCGTGTTGCTGGTGGGCCTGCTCAATTACGTTCCTTCCCTGGCCCTCGGCCCCGTGGTGGAACACCTGATGCTGTGGGCGAAGTGAGGCCCTGACATGACAACTTCCAAAACCTCCGTCTCTCTTTCGCTGTTCGATGCGGCGCTGGTCAAGCCTGCGCTGTGGCAGTCGTTCGCCAAGCTCGATCCCCGCGTGCAGTGGCGCAATCCGGTGATGTTCATCGTGTTCATCGGCAGCCTGTTCACCACGCTGCTTTGGCTGCATGCGCTCACGGCCCCCCAGGACATGGGCATGCGCCCGGCCTTCGTGCTGGCCATCGCCGTCTGGCTGTGGTTCACCGTGCTGTTCGCCAATTTCGCCGAAGCGCTGGCCGAAGGGCGCAGCAAGGCGCAGGCAGCGTCGCTGAGGGGCTTGCGCAAGGACACCTGGGCCAAGAAGCTCACCGAACCGCGCCACGGTGCCACCTTCCTGCCCGAACAGGCCACCAACCTGCGCCGCGGCGACGTGGTGCAGGTGGACGCGGGCGACGTCATTCCGCTGGACGGCGAAGTGATCGAAGGTGTCGCCTCGGTGGATGAGAGCGCGATCACCGGCGAGTCGGCCCCCGTGGTGCGGGAGTCGGGCGGAGATTTTTCCGCCGTGACGGGCGGCACCCGGGTGCTGTCGGACTGGTTGGTGGTGCGCGTGACGGTGAACCCGGGCGAATCGTTCCTGGACCGCATGATCGGCATGGTCGAGGCCGCCAAGCGCCAGAAGACGCCCAACGAGGTGGCGCTCACCATCTTGCTGGTGGCGCTCACCATCGTGTTCCTGATCGTGACCGTGACGCTGCTGCCTTTCTCGATCTTCAGCGTGGGAGCGTCCGGCACAGGCACCGTCGTGTCGCTCACCGCCCTGGTGGCGCTGCTCGTGTGCCTGATTCCCACCACCATCGGCGGATTGCTGTCCGCCGTGGGTGTGGCGGGCATGAGCCGCATGATGCAGGCCAATGTGATCGCGACGTCGGGCCGTGCCGTGGAGGCGGCCGGCGATGTGGACGTTCTGCTGCTGGACAAGACCGGCACCATCACCCACGGCAACCGCCAGGCAAGCGCTTTTCTGCCCGCGCCGGGCATCGCCAAGGAGCGTCTGGCGCGCGCCGCCATGCTGGCGTCCCTCGCCGATGAGACACCCGAGGGCCGGAGCATCGTCGAGCTGGCACGCCGCGGCGGCGTGCCCGAAGAGGCGGCTGCGCCTGGCGTTCGCCTGGTGCCGTTCACGGCGCAGACGCGCATGAGCGGCGTGGACTTGCCCGCTGCGGCCAATGGCCCCGAGGTGGCCCTGCGCAAGGGCGCGGTTCAGGCCATGGTGCGCCATGTGCAGGCACTGGGCGGAAGCGTGCCCACTGAGGTGGTGCGGGCCTCCGACGATGTGGCGCGGCGCGGCAGCACACCCCTGGCGGTGGCTGAAGGCGCGCAGGTGCTGGGCATCGTCGAGTTGAAGGACATCGTCAAGACCGGCATCAAGGAGCGCTTTGCCGAGTTGCGCCGCATGGGCATCAAGACCGTGATGATCACGGGCGACAACAAGCTCACGGCCGCAGCCATTGCTGCCGAGGCCGGTGTGGACGACTTTCTGGCGGACGCCACGCCCGAGGACAAGCTGGCGCTCATCCGCCAGTACCAGGCAGAAGGCCGTCTGGTGGCGATGACGGGTGATGGCACCAACGACGCGCCAGCACTCGCCCAGGCCGATGTGGCCGTGGCGATGGGCAGCGGCACGCAGGCCGCCAAGGAGGCCGGCAACATGGTGGACCTGGACTCCAATCCCACCAAGCTGCTGGAGGTGGTGGAGACGGGCAAGGCCTTGCTGATGACGCGCGGCTCGCTCACCACCTTCTCCATCGCGAACGATGTCGCCAAGTACTTCGCCATCATTCCGGCGATCTTCGTCTCGACCTATCCGCAGCTGGCCGCGCTCAACGTGATGCAGCTGGCCAGCCCTTCCTCGGCCATCTTGTCGGCGGTGGTGTTCAACGCACTGGCGATCGTGTTCCTGATTCCGCTGGCGCTCAAAGGCGTGCGTTATCGCCCGGTCGGCGCCGCTGCGCTGCTGCGCCGCAACCTGGCGATCTATGGCCTGGGCGGGCTGGTGGTGCCTTTCGTGGGCATCAAGCTCATCGACTGGGTGCTGGTGGCCATGGGCCTCGTGTAAATCTTGCAAGGAATCGACATGACCAAGATCCTCCGTCCCGCGCTGACTCTCTTCGTACTTTTGAGTGCGATCACCGGCGTCGTCTATCCGCTCGTCGTCACCGGCGTGGCGCAGGCCGCATTCCCGCGGCAGGCTTCAGGCAGCCTGGTGTTCCAGGGAGACCGTGCCGTGGGCTCGTCGCTGATCGGGCAGAACTTCACCGACCCCAAGCACATCTGGGGCCGCCCCTCGGCCACCGCGCCCATGCCCTACAACGCCAGTGCCTCCGGCGGCTCGAACCTGGGGCCGCTGAATCCCGCGCTCACCGAAGCGGTCACCGCGCGGGTGCAGGCGCTGCGAGAGGCCGATCCCGGCAACACGGCCCCTGTCCCGGTGGACCTCGTGACCGCTTCGGCCAGCGGGCTCGATCCGCACATCAGCCCTGCGGCGGCCCGCTATCAGGCCACCCGCGTGGCCAAGGCCCGTGGCTGGCCCGTGGAGCGCGTGCAGGCGCTGATCGATCAGCACACCGATGCTCCTTTCCTCGGCCTGCTGGGTGATCAGGGCGTGAACGTGCTGGCCTTGAACCTCGCCCTCGATGCGGCGCGGTGACTGACGCCTCGAGGCGCACCTCCAACAGTTTGGCGCCCGCCACAATAGGGCCCATCCGCTTTTCTGCCCATGCCTGACATCGCCCGCCCCGACCCCGATGCACTCATCGCCCAGATGCGCGCCGAAGAAGAGCGCATCCAGCGCGGCAAATTGCGCATCTATTTCGGCGCCAATGCGGGCGTGGGCAAGACGTGGTCGATGCTGAGCGCCGCACAGCGCGAGTGCAAAGCGGGGCGGGACGTGCTCATCGGCGTGGTGGAAACCCACGGCCGCAGCGAGACCGCCGCACTGGTCGATGGCCTTCCCGTGCTGCCGCCGCGCAGCCTGGAGTACCGGGGCCGCACCCGCACCGAGTTCGACCTCGATGGCGCCCTGGCGCGCTGGCCGGGCGTGTTGCTGGTGGACGAGCTGGCGCACTCCAACGCGCCTGGATCGCGCCACGCCAAGCGCTGGCAGGATGTGCAGGAGTTGCTCGCCGCCGGTATCGAGGTCTGGACCGCACTGAACGTGCAGCACCTGGAAAGCCTGAACGGCACCGTGGGCGCCATCACCGGCGTGCGGGTGCACGAAACCGTGCCCGACACCGTGCTGGACGAGGCGGACGAGGTGGTGCTGGTCGATGCCACGCCGGACGAACTGGCAGCTCGGCTGGCTGCCGGAAAGGTCTATCTGCCGCACCAGGCCGAACGGGCGGCGCAGAACTTTTTTCGCAAGGGCAACCTGATCGCATTGCGCGAGATCGCCCTGCGGCGCACGGCAGAGCATGTCGAAGACGACGTGCGGGGCTGGCGCGTGGAGCAATCGGGCGCAGCTGGCGACCGCGTGCCGCAGGCCTGGAATACTTCCGGCGCCTTGCTGGCCTGCGTGGGCCCGAGCGAGGAGGCCGCTCAGACGGTGCGCACCGCCGCGCGGCTGGCTGGCCAGCTCAACGTGCGGTGGCATGCCGCGTATGTGGAAACCCCCCGTTTGCAGCGGCTGGATGCCCGGCGCCGTGATCGCGTGCTGGCCGTGCTGCAGTTGGCGGAAACCCTGGGCGCGGAGACCGCCGTGCTGACCGGCAGCGAGATCGCGCCGGTGCTGGCCGAGCATGCATCCCGGCTCAACTGCGCCACGCTGGTGGTGGGCCGCACGGTGCAGGCCACTTGGTGGCGTGGGGGCTGGTTCAGGCCGTCGCTGGCGCAGGCTCTGGCGGCAGCCGCACCTGCGCTCGACATCGTGGAGGCCGGGCGCACCAGCAGTTCGCGGCGGCTCGCGCAGGCGGACTGGCGCCGGGCGGGTGACGACGCGCTCGACAGCGGAGAGCGCCAGCCGGCCCGCTGGCCTGGTTTCGTGTGGTCGCTGGCGGTGAGCGTGGCCGTCACCCTGCTCACCCATCTGCTGTCCGGTGTGTTTGAACTGGCCAACATCGTCATGCTGTACCTGCTGGGCGTGGTGGGCGTGGCGATGCGGTTCGGCCGCGGGCCAGCGGCACTGGCCGCACTGGTCAACGTGCTGGCGTTCGATTTTTTCTTCGTCTCGCCTCGCATGTCGTTCGCGGTGAGTGATGTGCAGTACCTGGTCACCTTCGGCGTCATGCTGCTGGTGGGGCTGCTGGTGGGGCAGCTCACCGCCGGGCTGCGCTTTGCGGCAGGGGTGTCGGCCAGCCGGGAACGCCGCGCGCAATCGCTGTTCGATCTGGCGCGCGAACTGTCTGCCGCATTGCAGGTGGAGCAGATCACTGCGATTGGTGCCGCCGCCGTGCAAAAGCACTTTGGTGGGCGTGCCCAGGTGCTGGCGTTGGATGAGAACGACCGCCTGGCACTGCCGGACTCGCTGCCGGCGGGCTTCGACGCAAACGTCGCCGACTGGACGCTGCGCCAGGGGCAGAGCGCAGGGCTGGCCACGGCCACGCTGGCCGCGCAGAGCTGGCGCTACGTGCCGCTCACCGCGCCCATGCGCGTGCGGGGTGTGCTGGCGCTGGAGCCCGCTCAGCCTCGATGGCTCTTGATTCCCGAGCAGGCGCAGCAGCTCGATACGCTGGCCCGGCAGATCGCCATCGCCCTGGAGCGCGTGCACTACGTGGATGTTGCGCAGAGCGCCGTGGTGGACATGGAGTCCGAACGCCTTCGCAATGCGCTGCTGGGTGCCATTTCACACGACGTGCGCACTCCGCTCACGGCGCTGATCGCACTGGCGGAGTCGTTGCCCACCCAACCGGCCGAGGGGCAGGCCGAAGCAGGCCGCGCCATCGTGGCGCAGGCCCACCAGTTGCATGCGTTGGTGAGCAATCTGCTGGACATGGCGCGCCTCGAAAGTGGCATTGCCCGGGGCAGCGTGAGCCTGCGGCGCGACTGGCAATCGGTGGAGGAGGTGGTCGGAACGGCCATCCGGGCCGCGCGCCCGGCGTTGGGGGAGCTGCCAGTGATCACGCACATTCCCGCGGACCTGCCACTGGTGGAGTTCGATGCCGTGCTGATCGAGCGCGTGTTGGTCAATCTGCTGGAAAACGCGGCCAAATACGGCGCCCCACCCATCGAGGTTTCGGCTGCCGCCGTTCCCAGTGCGCTGCGGCTGGTCGTGCGCGATCATGGCCCTGGCCTGCCCGTCGCGCTGCGCGGGCAGGAGAATACGTTGTTCGAAAAATTCACCCGCGGCCAATCGGAGTCGGCAACGCCTGGCGTGGGGCTGGGGCTGGCCATTTGCAAGGCCGTGGTGCAGGCGCATGGCGGTGAAATCACCGCGGCCAGCGCAGAGCGCGGCGGCGCGGAGTTCTCCGTGACCCTGCCACGGCGGGACGAGCCGCCCCTTCCCCTGGATGAACCGCAGGAGCCCGGGACGCCGGGAACGCCATGAGCCTGGCCCCGCGCACCGTGATCGTGATCGAGGATGAGCCGCAGATCCGGCGCTTCGTGCGCAGCGCGCTCGAAGCCGAAGGCTGGCATGTGCACGAGGCCGCCACGCTTCGGGAAGGGTTGTCTGCCGCAGGTACGCGCCAGCCCGACCTGCTGGTGCTCGACCTGGGCCTGCCCGACGGCGATGGCGTGGGTTTGATCCGCGATGTGCGCGGTTGGTCGGCCGTGCCCATCATCGTGTTGTCGGCCCGCACCGACGAAGCCGACAAGATCGCAGCCCTGGATGCCGGGGCCGACGACTATCTCACCAAACCCTTTGGCACTGGCGAACTGCTGGCCCGCGTCCGCGCCAACCTGCGCCGACCGCGCGCCGCGGGCGGCAATGGGCTCATCCCCACTGCCGAAGAGCCCGTCTTCCGCTTCGGCGATATCGAGGTGGACCGGACCGCCCGTGTGGTGCGGCGCGGCGCTGCCGAGGTCCACCTGACGCCGACCGAGTACCGCATGCTGGCCGTGCTGGTGGCCAATGCCGGCCGGGTGATCACCCAGCGGCAGTTGTTGCGCGAGGTGTGGGGGCCGATGCGGTCGGACCAGAACCATTACCTGCGCATCTACATGGGCCACCTGCGTCAGAAGCTGGAGGCCGATCCGGCACAGCCACGCTATCTGCTGACAGAAACCGGGGTGGGGTATCGGCTGGCGGTGTAAGAGCCGCATCTTTTTGCCGCGTTCGCTGGACCATTCAAGGCTTCGGCGTGACCGGGTCGACAGGGGCAGTGCGTTGCCACAGTGGCGGGGCTGAATGGTTACAGCCCTCGCGCCGCACCATGTTGCAATGGCAGGCCGCCAAAGAGGTCGTGGGCACAACGCTGGTGAATTGAGGGCCGGCAGGCAGCGGCTTCTTCGCACTTCTACCCAAAGGACTCCATGCTGATTCAACGATCCATCGCCGCCTTCCTGGCCGCCGCACTTTTCGGTGCGGCCCATGCCGACAACACCAGCGACACCGCACCACCGGACGGCTGGGCGAGCCAGGGCGGAGGAACCACCGGCGGTGCGGGCGCCACCGGGCAGTACCTGAGCAAGGTGAGTTCAGCGTCGCAATTGAGTGCCGCGCTGAGCGCAGGCGGGACGAATCCGAAAATCGTCGTGGTGTACGGCACCATCGACATGGCCGCCGCGGACAATGGAGGGCCGTTCGTCAGCCGCGCCGACCAGGCCGCGCGCAATCTCATCACGATTCCCAGCAACACCACGCTCATCGGTGCAGGGGGCGACGCCAGGATCGTCAACGCCGCCATCTTTATGAAGCGGGTTTCCAACGTGATCGTGCGCAACCTCACCATCGTGGCGCCATGCGATCTGGCGCCCGTCTGGAGCAGCAGCGAAGGCCGTTGGAATTCCGATTTCGATGCAATGACGATCTACAGCTCTCAGCGCATCTGGGTGGATCACAATACATTCACCGATGCTCCCATCACCGATGATCAGGCCCCCGTCGAGAAGGGGCAGCCCAAGCAATGCCATGACGGCGCGCTGGACGTGATCCATGCCAGCGATTACGTCACGGTGTCCAACAACATTTTCGACCAGCACGACAAGACCCATCTGGTCGGAGCTTCGGACAGCAGCACGGACGAGGAAGGCCATCTCACCGTGACCTTCCACCACAACCTGTACCGCCAAGTCATGGAACGCGCGCCCCGCGTGCGCTACGGCAAGGTGCATGTGTACAACAACTACTACGCGGGCAGCAAGACGGACGCGCCCTACAAGCACAACTACAGCGTGGGCGTGGGTTACAAGGCGCAGATTCTTTCCGAGAACAACGTGTTCGACGTGTCCGGCACAAAGACCTGTGCGGACGTAGTGAAGAACCCCGGCTCGTCCTCCAAGACCGGTGCCATCCACGACAGCGGCTCGCTGCTCAACGGCGCGCCGCTCGACCTCGCCGGCCAGTGCGGGTTTGCGACGGCGGTCTGGGCCATTCCCTACGCTGGCGGCTATGCGCTGGATGCCGCTTCGGCGGTCAAGGCCAAAGTGACGTCCAGCGCCGGCCCGGGAAAGCTCACCGTGAACTGAGGCGAGCAGCAGCCTCCTCGCTGGAAGGCTGCTTCGCACGCCCGTCTTCTTTCGAAGACCAGCGCGCCGCCGGGGCTAGACAGTGGATGGGGACGGAGCGACTGCGTGTCCGTCCTGCCCGTCCTGCCCGGACTCTTCGGTTTCTTCGGCCCTGCGGCGATGGGCGATGCGGTACAGCAGCGGCAGCACCAGCAATGTGAGCGCCGTCGACGAAAGGATGCCGCCGATCACGACGGTCGCCAGCGGGCGCTGCACCTCCGCGCCGGTACCGGTGGCGATGGCCATCGGCACGAAGCCCAGCGATGCCACCAGCGCCGTCATCAGCACCGGGCGCAGCCGCGTGAGGGCCCCTTCGCGAATGGCTGCGTCCAGTGGCATGCCGCCATCGCGCAGCCCACGAATGAACGAAATCATCACCAACCCGTTCAGCACGGCAACGCCGGAAAGCGCGATGAACCCGACCGCCGCAGAGATCGAGATCGGAATATCGCGCAGCCACAGCGCCACGATGCCGCCCGTGAGAGCGAACGGAATGCCCGTGAAGACGATGAGCCCGTCCTTCACGTTGCCGAACATGGCGAAAAGCAGAGTGAACACTAGCAGCAGCGCGACGGGCACGACCACTTGCAGGCGTTGGGTGGCCGACTGCAGGTTTTCGTATTGCCCACCCCAGGCGGTCCAGTAGCCTGCGGGAATCTGCACGGCCTGCATGGCCTGCCCGGCTTCTGCCACGAACGAGCCCAGGTCCCGGCCCCGCACGTTGGCGCTCACGACGATGCGGCGTTTTCCGTCCTCCCTGCTGACCTGGTTGGGGCCCGGCGCCAGTTGCAGCGTGGCCACTTCGCTCAGTGGAATGAAGCGGGGGCGGGCGTCGGCCCCTTCGCTGCGCGGCAGGGCCACGGGCAAGCGCTGAATGGCCTCCAGGTCGGTCCGGATGTGCTCCGGCAGGCGCACCAGAATGCCGAAACGCCGATCGCCTTCGAACAGGGTGCCGGCCTCGCGCCCGCCAACGGCGATGGAAATGGCTTCCTGCACGTCGCCCACGTTCAGTCCGTAGCGAGCGGTCTTGGCGCGATCGATGTTCACCGTCAGCACCGGCAGGCCGCTCGTCTGCTCCACCTTGACCTCGGTAGCGCCGTCGATCCGGTTGAGCACCTCGGCCACTTCCTGCGCGGTCTTGTCGAGCACGGCCATGTCGTCGCCGAAGATTTTCACCGCGACGTCGCTGCGCACACCGGAGATGAGTTCGTTGAACCGCAACTGGATGGGTTGGGAGAACTCATAGTTGTTGCCCGGCAGTTGTTCGACCTCTGCCTGAATCGCTGCCAGCAGTTGCTCTCGCGATCTGGCTGGCGCAGGCCAGGCATCCTGCGGCTTGAGCATGATGTAGGCGTCCGAGATGTTGGGCGGCATGGGGTCCGACGCGATCTCGGCCGTGCCGGTGCGGGCGAAGACACGCTCGATCTCGGGAAATTTCGCTTTCAATGCGCGCTCCAGCTGCTGTTGCATCGCCACCGATTGGGACAGGCTGGTGCCGGGAATGCGCAGCGCCTGCATGGCGAAGTCGCCCTCGCCCAGGCTGGGCGCAAACTCGGTGCCCATGCGCGACGCCAGCAGGCCGGACAGCAGCACGGCCGCTGCCGCCAGCGCGATGACCACGGGCTTGGCGCCCATGGCTCGGTCCAGCAGCGGCGCATAGGCCCGGCGTGCCCATCCCATGAGCCGGTTTTCCTTCTCGTTCACCGTCTTGCCGATGAAGAGCGCCACCGCAGCGGGAATGAACGTGACCGAGAGCACCATGGCGCCGACCAGCGCAATCACGACGGTGAACGCCATCGGATGGAACAGCTTGCCCTCCACGCCGGTGAGCGCAAAGATCGGCAGGTACACGATCATGATGATGAGCTGACCGAACAGGAGCGGCCGGCGTGCCTCCTGCGATGCGGCGAAGACCTCCTGAAAACGCTCTGCCCGCGTCAACGGCCGCCCCTTGTGCTGCTGGGCATGCGCCAGCCGGCGCACGCAGTTCTCCACGATCACCACGGCGCCGTCGATGATGATGCCGAAGTCCAGTGCCCCCAGGCTCATCAGGTTGGCACTGACCTTCTGGTTCACCATGCCGGTGAAGGTGAACAGCATCGACAGAGGAATGACCATTGCCGTGATCAGCGCGGCGCGCAGGTTTCCCAGAAAAAGGAACAGGATCGCAATCACTAGCACGGCGCCTTCGAAGAGGTTCTTCTTCACCGTCGCGATGGCCTTGTCCACCAGCACCGTTCGGTCATACACCGTCACCGCATGAACGCCAGCGGGCAGCGTCCGGTTGATTTCCTTCATCTTGAGGTCCACTGCCTGTGAAACCGTGCGGCTGTTCTCGCCGATCAGCATGAAGACCGTGCCCAGTACGACCTCGCGCCCGTTGTCCGTGGCGGCACCCGTGCGCAGCTCCTTGCCGATCCCGACGTCGGCCACATCCCGAACGCGCAGCGGCACACCGCCGGCATTGCCGAGAATGACGTTCCGCAGGTCTTCCATCGATTGCACTTGGCCAGGCGCGCGGATCAGGTACTGCTCTCCCCGGCGTTCGATATAGCCCGCCCCCACGTTCGCGTTGTTGCGTTCCAGCGCGGTGACTAGGTCCCCCATCGTGAGGCCATGCGCCAGCAGCTTTTCCGGGCTGGGCGCAATCTGGTACTCCTTGGCGTATCCGCCGATCGAGTTGATCTCGGTCACTCCGGACACGTTGCGCAGTTGCGGCTTGATGATCCAGTCCTGAATCTCGCGAAGGTCGGTGGCGGTGTAAGGCTGGCCGTCCGGTTTCTTTGCGCCTTCCTTGGCCTCGACGGTCCACAGGTAGATTTCACCCAGGCCTGTCGATATGGGCCCGATGACCGGATGGACACCCTCCGGCATCTGCCCGCGGGCCGACTGGATGCGTTCATTCACCAGTTGGCGCGCGAAGTAGATATCGGTGCCGTCCTTGAAGATCACCGTCACCTGCGACAGGCCGTAGCGCGACAGCGAACGGGTCTGCTGCAGCCCCGGCAGGCCGGCCATGACGGTCTCCACGGGGAAGCTCACGCGTTGTTCTACCTCCAGGGGTGAGTAGCCAGGTGCTGAGGTGTTGATCTGCACCTGCACGTTGGTGATGTCGGGGACCGCATCGATGGGCAGCTTCTGGTAGCTGTACAGGCCCAAGGCTGCCATGCCCAGCACGGCCAGCATCACGAGCCAGCGCTGCGCGATCGAGAATTGAATGAGGCGTTCAAACATGCGGCACCATCAATGGGTGTGGGTAGCGGAGCTCTTGCCCTGCTGCGATTTCACGACGAAGCTGCCGGTAGCGGCGTAGGCCGTTCCTGCGGCCAGGCCTTTGACGACCTCGACCCGCTGGCCGTCCATGCGGCCCAGTTGAACCACCTGGGGAATGAAGCCCCCGTCTATCTTGACGAAGACCACGGTCTTCTCATCGACGGTCTGCACCGCGTCGGCGAGCACAGTGACCGGCGCGGAAGTCTCCGAAGACACGAGTTCCACCTCTACGAACAGCCCGGGACGCCATACCTTCTGGGGATTGGGCACCGCCACACGCGCCGTGGCCATGCGCGTCTGCGTACCGATCAGCGCGCCGACATACGAGACCTCTCCTTGCGCTTTCTCATCGAAGGCCGTGGAACGAACCGTGACGCGTTCACCCATGCGCACCAGCGGCAAATGCTGTGCGGCCACGCTGATTTCCACCCAGACGGTCGACAGATCGGAGAGAGTGAACACGTTGGCGTCTTCCTTCACCGACTCGCCCAGCGACAGGTGCTTTTCGACCACCATGGCATCGAACGGTGCGCGCAGTTCATAGCGTCCCAACGCTGTCGATGAAGCGGTGGCGCCGATGGCAGAGAGCTTTTGCTGCGCGTTGGCGACAGCGATCTGGGCTTCGCGCAGAGCCTGCTGCGCCTGCAGATAGTCCTGCTCGGGAGATATCTTTTCTTCCCACAGCTTCTTTTCGCGCTCGTAGGTGGTCTTGGCCAGTTCCGCCCGGCGTTGCGCGGTCTGCAGTTCGCTGCGCTGCTCGGACAGTGCGGGGCTGGACAGCACCGCCAGTACCTGGCCTTTGCGAACTTGCTGACCCAATTGGGCCGAGACGCTTTCCACCACGCCCGCCAGCCGTGGCACCACGTGCGCGGTGCGGTCTTCGTTGAACTTGATCTCACCTGGCAATTGCAGCGCTGCGCGGATGCGTGCGGGGGCTGCCGTGTCGATCGCAATGCCGGCGGCACTCGCTTGCGCCTCGTTCAACGGAATTTTTCCTTCTTCCTGGTGGAGTGTGAAGGCATGCGTGCGGGAGTCTTTTTGCACCGATAAGGCGATCTCGAAGACGTGGGGCTCTTCGATGGCCTGCTCGCTTCTCAGTCCCGCGCCATCGGCAACAAACGACAGGGTTTCTCGCTCGCCTCCCGGTCGCGTCAGGGTGGCGGAAATTTTGGAAGGGTCTGCCTTGGCAGGCTTGCCCTGCTCGGAGAGCCATACCGCAAGGTGTGCCTTCCCTCCGTCTTCCGACACCTTGGCTTCCAGGCCAAGCCCGTCCTCGGTGAACAGCTGGCCGCCATGCGGGCCTTTTGCAGACACTTCTTCGGCATGGGCGTCCTCTCCTGTATTTTTCTCGCTGTGAGATCCGTGCGAGTCATTGGATTCTTGCGCCTCTTGTTCTCCGTGAGACGCATGGGCGCCGGCCTCGGCCGTTGCGGCGCCGGCCTTTCCCGGGCTGCCTCGCAGGATCAATGCGCTGGCGATCAGCGTGATGACCACGATGGCGCCCACCACAAACCATTGTTTCTTTCCCATGGAAGGGGACGATTTTTTCGGTGCATTGCTCATGGCGGGCTTTCAGCGGGCAGAGGAAACGGTAGGGGGCACGTCGTCGCCAGCGTGGCCCAGCAGGCGGTCGAGTTCGCTGGCGGCGCGATGCGTGGCGGCCAGCGCGCGCAGTGTCTGGGTGCGCACCTGCAGCAGTGTGCGTTGGGCGTCCAGGGCTTCCAGAAAGCTGAACTTACCCAGCTCGAACCCCTTGGTAGCGGCTTGGTAGGCACTTTCGGCACCGGGCAGGGCATCGCGTTGCAGCGTTTCAGCTTCCAGGCGTGATGAGTGCATGGTTTCCAGCGCTCCGTTCACTTCGGATGCCGTCCGCAGTTCGGCAGATAGCAGTTCGTCGCGTGCCTGGTCTTCCTTGCTCAGGGCCTCGGACAGGTTGCCCTGGTTGTTGTCGAAGATGGGCAGCGGAATAGACACGCCCACGATCCACTGATTGCCGCCCACGTCGGGGCTGCGCTTGCTGCCCAGCGTGACGGCGATATCGGGCACCCGCTTGGCTTGCTCGAGCGCCGTCAGTGCGCTGCGCCGGTCGATTTCCAGCCGTGCCTGGACCAACGCCGGCGCGTTGAACAGCCGTTGTTCGATCTGCAATGGGGAGGGCGGAGTGGGCAGCATGTCGATCTGCCCCTCGACCTGTGTGAACACGGGTTTCGAATTGCCCCACAGGGCAGCCAACTGTTGCTTTGCCATGCGCAAGGCGCCCTCGGCTTGCAGGCGCTCTACCTGGGCGCTGGATTCAGCCACCTTGGCCTTCGTTTCTTCCAGGGGGGAAACCTTGCCTGCGATGACCCGATTGCCTGCTGCATGGAGCGCGCGTTGCGCCAGGCCTACAGAGTCCTGGGCCAGGCGAACACGCTCCTGCGCGGCCAGCACTTCGAAGAAGGCGGTGATCACCGCCGCGCGGATGTCCGCACGGCGTGCCAGCACGGCGGCTGCGGCCTGATCGCGCGCTCGCTCGGCCGCTGCGATCCGGGCCGTGCGCTTGCCGCCCAGTTCGATGGGCTGGCTGATCTGCACAGTGGTCGTGCGGCGCTCTTGCCGCAGGTCTTCCACCGTGGTTTCCAGCACGGGATTGGGCCGCACGCCCGCTTGCCGGATCGCTCCGTCCGCCGCGTCGCGGGCACGTGCCGCTGCGGACAGGTCGGGATTGTTCTGCCAAGCCAGCGAAATGGCACTGGCAAGGGTCAAAGGCTCGGCGGCCTCGACGGCGCGTGCAGACGCCGTGGAGGTGAAAGGAAAGGGGGCGGTCTGGCTGTGTGAAAAGACCGGGAATGCCGCTAAAGCCATGACGGCCAGCGACACGAAATGCCTGTGCATCGAATTCTCCTGGGGTGCAAAAAAACGGGCGGACGAATTCGGCGAGAGTTCTCAGCGAAGGGCTGTGATCAAGAAAGGAAGGCCATGCCTGGGGTCTCTCGCCGAATCAGGCGGAGGCGGGCCAGGCAGGGCGGGTGGGCACGCCGGCCACATGTGACCGGTAGGGCTCTGAGAGGAGGTGCGGCCTTTCGGCCGGGCCAGCTGTGGGGAACAGGCTGGCTGTATCGGCCAGGGGCTGTGCGGAGCAGGCATGGCATGCCAGGCAATCGTTGTCCAGGCTGCCCGGCAGGGGGTCCGAGGGGGCGTCGGTATCCTGTACCAAGGCGCCGGCCCCCGCTGCATGCTGGTGCTCATGGTGGCCGAAGTGCGAAGTGCCTGCCATGCTCTCGTGCTGGCAATAGCCAGCCGCGGCCGCCCAGCTCAGCTGGAAAGGCATCGCAAACAGCAAAAGGAGCATCAGCCAGCGGCGCATCGGGCGTGAGTATATCGATCAACCGGAAGGGCCCGGCACAGGGCCGGGCATTGCCTGCTGTCCTGAAATCGAGGACTGCAGGCTCGGAGTGGATCAGGCTGTGATGCGCTCAATGGTCGCCGTAGCGCAACAGGTTGCCTTTGGCGGCACGTGCTGCTTCCTCTCGCACCTGTTCGCGGGTGATGGTGCTTTTGGCGGCTTCCTGAGCGGGGGCCACCAAGCCCCATTGCATGGCCACCAGGGTGCCGTCCTTGCGTGCGGTGTTCAGTTCCGAAAGCACCTGGGCTCGGGGCGTCGCTTCAGCGGCGTGCTGCGGATGGACGGTATAGCCGCTTTCGGTCGGGGCGCTGTGGATGGTGTTGGATGCCGACGCGCCCAAAGGCAGCAGAGCGGCAGACATCGCGGCAAGCAGAAAAACAGCGGGGGAACGGGTCATGATCAATCTCCTGGGTGGGTTGGCATCCGCCCCGAACCGCCGGGTCGGGATGCAGCCGACGTTGTGTCGGCGTGGAGTCACTGTAGAAAATCATTCGTCCAGTTGCCAAACGGCCAGATGACAAATTCGTAATCTCCCGCCGTGTGGCCCGGCGATACGATGGGCCGATGCGCATACTGGTCATTGAAGACGAACCCAAGCTGGGTGACTACGTCAAAAAAGGCTTGGAAGAAAATGGCTATGTCGTGGACATCGCAAGGGACGGCATTCAGGGCCGATACCTCGCAACCCAAGGGGATTACTCACTGATCCTGCTTGACGTGATGCTCCCCGGGGTGGATGGCTTCGGCGTGCTGGCTGCCATCCGCCAGTCCAAAGGCGTTCCGGTCTTGATGGTCACTGCCCGTGATCAGGTCGAGGACCGAGTGAGCGGCCTGCAGCAGGGTGCCGATGACTATCTGGTCAAGCCGTTTGCCTTTTCCGAACTTCTGGCACGGGTACAGGCGCTGCTGCGCAGAGGCCAATTGCAAGAACACACCGTGCTGAAAATGGCCGATCTGGAACTCGACCTGGTGGCCCGCAAATGCCAGCGCGCGGGGGCACGTTTGGACCTCACTGCCAAAGAGTTCGCCTTGCTCGCCCTGCTGATGCGGCGCCAGGGGCGCGTGCTGTCACGGACGACCCTGGCGGAACAAGTCTGGGACATGCACTTCGACAGTGAAACCAATGTGGTGGAAGTGGCGGTGCGTCGCCTGCGAGGCAAGATGGACGATCCTTTTGCGAGGAAGCTTCTGCACACCGTGCGCGGCATGGGCTATGTGCTGGAAGACCGGGGACCATCGTGAAGCGGGTTTCACAATCGATGCAGCACCGGCTGTCGCTATGGTTCGCGTTGCAGACACTGATCGGTCTGAGCCTCCTTTGCGCGGCTGTTTACGGCGTGACGGCCTGGAACTTTCAACAAAAGGCCCAGGAAGAGCTGGAGCAGCAGGCACGGTTGGCATTTCATCTGCTGAACGAACGCAGTCCGGGCAGCGATACCCTGTCTCTGCGGCATAAGCTGGAAGACTATCTGTCGTCGCACAGCAATGTGAGCCTGTCCATCCAGCAAGACGGGCGAATGGTCTTCCATGCCGCACCAGCCGAGGGTGGACGCTGGGTGTGGAATGAGTACCAAGAGGCACTGAAAGGCGGAGGTGGACGTGTCGACGTGCGCATTGGACTCGATACGACCCAGGACGCGCGTTTGCTGCGCCGGTTGGGTTGGACACTGTCACTGGCCGTCGTGTTGGGCACCCTGCTCGTGTCTTTGACCGGGATGCTTCTCGTGCGGCAGGGTCTGCGGCCCTTGCAGCAATTGGCAGAGCGCACGGCCCGCATCACGCCGAACGTTCCCAGCGTGCCGATCGAAGCGCTGGAATTCGACCGAGAACTTCGTCCTTGGATCTCGCAATTCAATGCCCTCGTGGCGCGGCTGGAGCAGGCGTATTCGCAATCCAAGGCGTTCAATGCAGACGTGGCCCACGAGCTGCGGACGCCGCTTGCGAACCTCATCGCGTCAACGGAAGTCGAGCTGGCGCGCCCCCGTTCCTGTGAAGACATGCATCTGCTGCTGGTTTCGAACCTGGAGGAGATCCGCCGGATGTCGGGCATCGTTGCCGACATGCTGTTTCTTTCGCGAGCCGATCGGGGGGAGTTTCTGCGCTCGCGTCAGCAGGCCCGCCTGTCGGACCAGGCATGCGCCGTGCTGGAGTTCCACGAAGCACTTTTGGAAGACGCGGGGCTGCGGGCCATCGTCGTTGGTGAGGCGACGGTGGCGCTGGATGTGCCATTGGTGCGCCGGGCCCTTTCCAATCTGGTGGGCAATGCCATCCGCTATGCCGCCAAAGACTCCACCATTGTCATTGTCATCGCCATTCGCTCCGGGGACGAAAGCGCGGAAATCGCGGTGGAAAACGAAGGACCGCCCATCGCGCCGCAGGCGCTGGACAGGCTGTTCGAGCGCTTTTATCGAGGCACTTCAGCGCGGGACGGATCCGACCAGCACCATGGACTTGGCCTCGCCATCGTGGACGCCATCGCACGAATGCATGGCGGGCGCACTTTCGCCCTCAGCAACGAGCAGGTGACACGCATCGGCTTCACCGTGGGTGCGTTGAGGGATTAGGCGCTACGCCACCAGGTGCAATCAGGGCGCAAGGGGGGGCCGTGGGCAAACGCCCTCAAGCGTTGTTTGCCTATACGCCGGCGGCGTGCGCTTGCTGGTCCGCGTGATAGCTGGAGCGCACCATCGCGCCCACGGCCGCGTGGCTGAAGCCCATCTCGTAGGCTTTTTCTTCGAACATCTTGAAAGTGTCCGGGTGCATGTAGCGGCGTACCGGCAAATGGCTGTTGGAGGGCGACAGATACTGGCCGATGGTCAGCATGTCGATGTCGTGTTCGCGCATGTCGCGCATCACCTGGAGGATTTCTTCGTCCGTCTCGCCAAGTCCGACCATGATGCCGCTCTTGGTCGGAACGCCAGGGTGCAATGCCTTGAATTTCTTGAGCAGGTTCAGGCTGAACTGGTAATCGCTGCCGGGGCGTGCTTCCTTGTAAAGCCTGGGCGCGGTCTCCAGGTTGTGATTCATCACGTCGGGTGGCGCAGCCTTGAGAATCTCGAGCGCCCGATCGTCGCGGCCGCGGAAATCGGGCACCAGGATCTCGATCTGGGTGGTGGGCGAAAGCGCGCGGATGTGCTGAATGCACTCGACGAAATGGCCGCTGCCACCGTCACGCAGATCGTCGCGGTCCACGCTGGTGATTACCACGTACTTCAGGCGCAGCTGGGCAATGGTCTTGGCCAGGTTCAGCGGCTCGTCCTGGTCCAGCGGGTCCGGGCGTCCATGGCCCACGTCGCAGAACGGACAGCGGCGGGTGCACTTGTCGCCCATGATCATGAATGTGGCCGTTCCCTTGCCGAAGCACTCGCCGATGTTGGGGCAGCTCGCCTCTTCGCACACCGTATGCAGCTTGTTCTCGCGCAGGATGTCTTTGATCTCGTAGAAGCGCGTGGTGGGGCTGCCCGCCTTCACCCGGATCCATTCGGGTTTCTTGAGCACCTCGCCCTGCTCGACCTTGATCGGGATGCGCGACAGCTTGGCGGCAGCCTTCTGCTTGGCCAGCGGGTTGTAGGCAGCGGTGGTTTGCGCTTCGCGCACGACTTCAGGAGTGCTCATGGCAGATAGTGGTCAGGGGGGCAGGCGGATGGCGAGTTGCTTGCTCAGCACTCCGGCGGCTTCTTCCCAGGTGGTGTGGACCCCGATTGTAGAAAGGTCCACCGTTTGCAACCCTGGGTAGCCGCAAGGGTTGATGCGGGAGAAGGGTTCCAAGTCCATATCCACGTTGAGCGCCAGCCCGTGGTAGGTCCGATGGCGAGACACCTTGATCCCCAGAGCCGCAATCTTTCCAAGCCCGGAAAAATCGGGCACGGCGTGCGCGACTCGGGATCCTTCGGTCTTGCGCGGTCTCTGCGCCAATTGGGCGTGGCTACCCGGGTCGTCCAGGCGCACGTAGATGCCGGGCGCCCCGGCCACCCGGTGGCCTGTGACGCCGAAGTGCAACAGTGTCAGGATCACGGCCTCTTCAATGCGGTAAACGTATTCCTTGACGAAATAGCCAGCACGCTGCAAATCCAGCAGCGGGTACGCCACGACTTGGCCAGGGCCATGGAATGTCACCTGACCGCCACGGTTGGTGGCTACGATGGGAGTGTCGCCGGGGGCAAGCACGTGATCGGCTTTGCCGGCCAGCCCCTGTGTGTAGAGAGGGGCGTGCTGGCAGATCCACAGGGCGTCGGGCGTCTCCAGGGTGCGCTGTTCGGTGAACGCCTGCATGGCATGCAGCGTCTCGAGGTAATCCGCAAGGCCCAGGTGGCGAATCTCCATGGCAGGCCTAAAGCACTACCTTGACCATCGAATGCGAAGACAGGGCGCGGTACAAATCGTCGAGCTGTTCGCGGCTGGTGGCCGTGATGGTGATGGTCACGCCCAGGTAATTGCCGGCACGGCTGTCGCGCAGTTCGATGGTGGACGCGTCGAACGTCGGGTCGAACTGGCGTGCCAGTTCCGTCACCGCATGAACGAACCCATCCGCTTTCTGGCCCATGACTTTGATGGGAAACGAAGAGGGGTACTCGATCAGGGAATCCCTGCGCGGATCGGCTGGCGTTTCGCTGCCAGGAGGAAGTTCAGTAGGAGGCTGTGTCATGGCAAGGGTCGAGGGAAGTGGCGGATTGAACGCTATTTTGATAGCGTCTGGCCGCTCGGTGGGCAACCAGAAAAAGTGCATCGCCATAGGGCAGCTCACGTCGGCGGGTCACCACAACGGAGCAGGCTCCCGCCCGCTTTCATACCGACCTAAGAGGTCATTGCTGGATGAAAGTGGTTTTTACTTATAATCAGGGGCTTTGTGAAAGTTTCGGTCTGTAAAGAGAGCGTCATTCCTCAATGAAAACAAACGCTCCCGGCACTGAAACTGAGGTTGAAGATTCTGACTTCAAGCCCCTGTCTGCCGAAGAGGCTGCGCAGTGGCGCCAGCGTCATCCGCGTATCTCCGTATGGCGGATCGTCTGGGGTCAGGCATTGGTTGGAGTGCTGGCGGCCCTGGTGGCATGGCTGGTCTCCGGCAAGCCGAACGTGGCCTGGTCTACCGGATACGGTGCGCTGGCGGTTGTGCTGCCTGCAGCCTTGTTCGCCCGTGGCGTGGCCCGGCATCAAACTTCCGCAGGGAGTGCGATGGCGAGCCTTTTCGGGTGGGAGTTGGTCAAGATTGCAATGACCGTGGCCATGTTGGCGGCGGTACCCCGGTTGGTTCCGGGGCTGAGTTGGCTGGCATTGCTGGCTGGCATGGTAGTGACGATGAAAACGTACTGGATCGCCCTCATGGTGCGGCCCGGTGTCCGAAAAACCGATTGATATTGATAGAAGAGTTGTCCGATGGCCGCAGAAGCGCATGCACCGACTGCCAGTGAATACATCGTTCACCACTTGCAGCATCTCCAGAACATCAAGCAGAAGTCCATCGTCGATTTCTCCGTGGTGAACTTCGATTCCGTGATCGTGGGTTTGGTTCTCGGTTTCATCGCACTTTTTGTTTTTTGGCGCGCTGCGCGCACCGCGACCTCCGGCGTGCCGGGTCGTTTCCAGGCAGCGGTGGAAATCCTGGTCGAGATGGTGGACAACCAGGCCAAGGCGAACATCCACAACGCCGAAAGCCGCAAGTTCATCGCCCCCCTGGCATTGACCGTCTTCGTCTGGATCTTCCTGATGAACGCCATGGACATGCTGCCGGTCGATCTGCTGCCCGCCATCTGGGCCCAGATCTACGGTGCCGCCGGCCACGACCCGCAACATGCATACCTGCGGGTGGTTCCCACGGCCGATTTGTCCACGACCCTCGGCCTGTCGTTCTCCGTGCTGGTGCTGTGCCTTTACTACAGCGTGAAGATCAAGGGCCTGGGCGGCTGGGCGCACGAGTTGGTCACCGCGCCTTTCGGCACGAGCAAAAATCCCGTCTTCGCCCTGATCCTGGGCGTGGTCAATCTGCTCATGCAGATCATTGAATACATTGCCAAGACCGTGTCGCATGGCATGCGGCTGTTCGGCAACATGTACGCTGGTGAGTTGGTGTTCATGCTGATTGCCCTGATGGGCGGTGCTGCTGCCATGTCGCTTTCCGGTGTGTTGCTCCCCCTGGGGCACATCATTGCAGGCTCGATCTGGGCGATCTTCCACATCCTGGTGATCACCCTGCAGGCCTTCATTTTCATGATGCTTGCGCTGATCTATCTCGGCCAGGCGCATGAAGCTCACTGATCCTTTCCCTTTCTTTATCAACCTTCCTTTCTTTTCATCCTAGGAGTCATCATGGAAAACGTTCTCGGTCTCGTCGCTCTGGCTTGTGGTCTGATCGTGGGTCTCGGCGCTATCGGCGCTTCGATCGGCATCGCACTGATGGGTGGCAAGTACCTCGAAGCGTCTGCTCGCCAGCCTGAGCTGATCAACGAACTGCAAACCAAGATGTTCATCTTGGCCGGTCTGATCGACGCCGCATTCCTGATCGGCGTGGCCATCGCGCTGCTGTTCGCTTTCGCCAACCCCTTCGTCCTGGCCTAAGCTCCGTTCAACGCCCAACTAGAAAGGTGTTGCCGTGAGTATCAACGCGACCCTGTTCGTTCAGGCCATCGTCTTTCTGATTCTGGTGCTGTTCACGATGAAGTTCGTGTGGCCCCCGATCGCGAAGGCACTGGACGAACGAGCCCAGAAAATCGCCGATGGCCTCGCTGCCGCCGACCGTGCCAAGACCGAATTGACCGCTGTCAACCAGCGCGTCGAAAAGGAACTGGCCCAGACGCGCAACGAAACGGCATCGCGCATTGCGGATGCCGAGCGACGCGCCCAGGCCATCATCGACGAGGCCAAGGCCCGTGCGACCGAGGAAGGCAACAAGATCGTCGCCGCTGCCCGTGCAGATGCCGAGCAGCAGTCGATCCAGGCCCGTGAAGCCCTGCGCGAGCAAGTGGCTGCGCTGGCCGTCAAGGGTGCTGAGCAGATTCTCCGCAAGGAAGTCGATGCTGGCGTCCATGCCGACCTGCTGAACCGCCTGAAGACCGAGCTGTAAGGAGCCGAAGCAACATGGCAGAACTCGCCACCATTGCCCGCCCTTACGCGGAAGCCCTGTTCAAGGCCAGTGCGTCCCAGCCGGGTGCCGACCTGAACGGCACCGTGGCCTGGGTGGAAGAAGTGGCGGCGATTGCCGCCAATCCGCAAGTGCGCCAACTGGCGGACAACCCCAAGGTGACGTCCGAACAGGTGTTCGACGTCATCACGGGCGTGGTTCGCAGCGCGTTGCCCGAGGCAGCGCGCAACTTTCTGCGCGTCATCATCGAGAACGGCCGAGTGGATGCCCTTCCCGAGGTGGCTGCCCAGTTCCGTACGCTGGTGAATCGGCGCAACGGTTCTTCCGATGCCGTGGTTTTCAGTGCATTTCCGCTGGATGCCGCCGCGTTGTCCGGTCTGGACGCAGTGCTCGAAAAGCGCTTCGGCCGCAAGTTGAATGTCTCGGTACAGGTGGACGAATCCCTGATCGGCGGCGTTCGCGTAGTCGTGGGAGACGAGGTGCTCGACACCTCCGTCAAAGCCCGTCTGGAACAAATGAAAGCGGCCCTCACTGCGTAAGCGGATTGAGGTCTCGGCTAACCAAAGAAAGAAGGAAAGAGTCATGCAACTCAATCCCGCAGAAATTTCTGAACTGATCAAGAGCCGCATCGAAGGGCTGGCAGCCAGCAGCGACATCCGCAATCAGGGCACCGTGGTGTCCGTGTCCGACGGTATCGTGCGCGTGCACGGCCTGTCCGACGTGATGCAGGGCGAAATGCTGGAGTTCCCCGCCACCAAGGAGGGTGCGCCTTCCTATGGCCTGGCGCTGAACCTTGAGCGCGACTCCGTCGGCGCGGTGATTCTGGGTGAATACGAGCACATCTCCGAAGGCGACACCGTGAAGTGCACGGGCCGCATTCTGGAAGTGCCCGTCGGCCCCGAACTCGTGGGCCGCGTGGTGAACGCGCTGGGCCAGCCGATCGACGGCAAGGGCCCGATCAACGCCAAGCTCACCGATGTGATCGAAAAGGTCGCTCCGGGCGTGATCGCCCGTAAATCGGTGGACCAGCCTCTTCAAACCGGCCTGAAGTCGATCGACTCCATGGTGCCCGTGGGCCGTGGCCAGCGCGAACTGATCATCGGCGACCGCCAGACCGGCAAGACCGCTGTCGCGATCGACGCCATCATTGCCCAGAAGGGCCAGGGCGTGACGTGTATCTACGTCGCGATCGGCCAGAAGGCTTCGTCCATCAAGAACGTCGTGCGTGCTCTCGAGCAAGCCGGCGCGATGGAGTACACGATCGTCGTGGCCGCTTCGGCTTCCGAATCCGCCGCCATGCAATACGTGTCGGCCTACTCCGGTTGCACGATGGGCGAATATTTCCGCGACCGCGGCGAAGACGCGCTGATCGTCTATGACGACCTGTCCAAGCAGGCTGTGGCCTACCGCCAGGTTTCGCTGCTGCTGCGCCGCCCACCAGGCCGCGAAGCCTATCCCGGCGACGTGTTCTATCTCCACAGCCGCCTGCTGGAACGCGCAGCCCGCGTGAACGCCGACTACGTCGAAGCCTTCACCAAGGGTGAAGTCAAGGGCAAGACCGGTTCGCTGACGGCGCTGCCCATCATCGAAACGCAAGCCGGCGACGTGTCCGCCTTCGTTCCGACCAACGTGATTTCGATCACGGACGGCCAGATCTTCCTGGAAACCAACCTGTTCAACGCAGGTATCCGCCCCGCCATCAACGCCGGTATTTCGGTGTCGCGCGTCGGTGGTGCAGCCCAGACCAAGATCATCAAGAGCCTGTCCGGCGGTATCCGTACCGATCTGGCCCAGTACCGGGAATTGGCTGCGTTCGCGCAGTTCGCTTCCGACCTGGACGAAGCCACCCGCAAGCAGCTGGACCGCGGTGCCCGCGTGACCGAACTGCTCAAGCAAGCCCAGTACAGCCCGCTGCCCATCTCGCTGATGGGTGCCACGCTGTTCGCGGTGAACAAGGGCTTCATGGACGACATCGAAGTGAAGAAAGTGCTCGACTTCGAACACGGCCTGCACCAGTTCCTGAAGACCAGCCACGGCGCCCTGCTGTCCAAGCTGGAGCAGGCCAAGGCCATGGACAAGGATGCTGAGGCCGAATTGACCGCTGCCATCGGCGCGTTCAAGAAGTCGTTCGCCTAAACCGAACGAGGAATCATCATGGCAGCAGGCAAGGAAATACGCGGCAAGATCAAATCGGTGGAAAACACCAAGAAGATCACCAAGGCCATGGAAATGGTGGCCGCGTCCAAGATGCGCAAGGCGCAGGACCGGATGCGCGCAGCCCGTCCTTACAGCGAGAAGATCCGCAACATCGCCGCCAACCTGGGCAAGGCAAATCCCGAGTACGTCCATCCTTTCATGAAGGAAAACGATACGAAGGCGGCCGGTGTCATCGTGGTGACGACCGACAAGGGCCTGTGTGGCGGCATGAACACCAACGTGTTGCGTGCCGTGACCACCAAGCTGCGCGAGTTGCAATCCGCTGGCGTTTCCACGGAAGCCGTGGCCATTGGCAACAAAGGCCTGGGTTTCCTGAACCGCGTCGGTGCCAAGGTGGTTTCGCACGTCACCGGTCTGGGCGACACGCCGCATCTGGACAAGCTGATCGGCCCCGTGAAGGTGCTGCTGGACGCATATGCCGAAGGCAAGATCAACGCGGTGTACCTGGGGTACACCAAGTTCATCAACACCATGCGGCAGGAATCCGTGGTGGAGCGTCTGCTCCCCCTGTCTTCCGCGCAGATGGAGGCCGAGAAGACCGAGCACGGTTGGGACTACATCTACGAGCCCGATGCCCAGAGCGTCATCGACGAGCTGCTTTTGCGCTACGTCGAGTCCCTGATCTACCAGGCCGTGGCTGAAAACATGGCCTCCGAGCAGTCCGCGCGCATGGTGGCCATGAAGGCCGCCACCGACAACGCAGGCAACGTCATCGGCGAGTTGAAGCTGGTCTACAACAAAACGCGTCAGGCAGCGATCACGAAAGAACTTTCGGAAATCGTGTCCGGCGCTGCTGCTGTGTAAACAGACAGCTCAACCCACATTTATTTGGAGCAAAAAATGGCTCAAGTGCAAGGCAAGATTGTTCAGTGTATCGGCGCCGTGGTGGACGTGGAGTTCCCGCGCGACCAGATGCCGAAGGTTTACGACGCCCTGAAGCTCGACGGTTCCACGCTGACGCTGGAAGTCCAGCAGCAGCTGGGTGACGGCATTGTTCGCACCATCGCGCTGGGTTCGTCGGACGGCCTGCGCCGCGGCATCATGGTGAGCAACACCGGTAACCCGATCACCGTGCCCGTGGGCAAGGCGACGCTGGGCCGAATCATGGACGTGCTGGGTGCGCCCATCGACGAACGCGGCCCGGTCAGCCAGGAGTTGACGGCCTCCATCCACCGCAAGGCCCCTGCATACGACGAACTGTCGCCATCGCAGGAGCTGCTGGAAACCGGCATCAAGGTGATCGATCTGGTGTGCCCGTTCGCCAAGGGCGGCAAGGTGGGCCTGTTCGGTGGTGCCGGCGTGGGCAAGACCGTGAACATGATGGAACTCATCAACAACATCGCCAAGGCCCACTCGGGCGTGTCGGTGTTCGCTGGTGTGGGCGAGCGGACCCGCGAAGGGAACGACTTCTATCACGAAATGGCCGACTCCGGCGTGGTGAACCTCGAGAAGCTCGAGGACTCGAAGGTCGCCATGGTGTACGGCCAGATGAACGAGCCCCCGGGCAACCGTCTGCGCGTGGCCCTGACCGGCCTGACGATCGCCGAATCGTTCCGCGACGAAGGCCGCGACGTGCTGTTCTTCGTGGACAACATCTACCGCTACACGCTGGCCGGTACCGAAGTGTCCGCACTGCTGGGCCGTATGCCTTCCGCCGTGGGCTACCAGCCGACGCTGGCCGAGGAAATGGGCCGCCTGCAGGAGCGGATCACGTCCACCAAGGTCGGCTCGATCACCTCGATCCAGGCCGTTTACGTGCCTGCCGACGATTACACCGATCCATCGCCAGCCACCACCTTCGCCCACTTGGACTCCACCGTGGCGCTGTCGCGTGAAATCGCGTCGCTGGGCATCTACCCCGCCGTGGACCCGCTGGATTCGACCTCGCGCCAGCTGTCGCCGGCCGTGGTGGGAGAAGAGCACTACAACGTGGCCCGCGCCGTGCAAGGCACGCTGCAGCGCTACAAGGAACTGCGCGACATCATCGCCATTCTGGGCATGGACGAACTGGCTCCCGATGACAAGCTGGCCGTGGCCCGCGCCCGGAAGATTCAGCGGTTCCTGTCCCAGCCTTTCCACGTGGCCGAAGTGTTCACGGGTTCGCCTGGCAAGTACGTCCCGCTGGCTGAAACCATCCGTGGTTTCAAGATGATCGTGAACGGCGAGTGCGATCACCTGCCAGAGCAGGCGTTCTACATGGTCGGCACGATCGACGAAGCCTTCGAAAAGGCCAAGAAGGTCGCGTAAGGCGGCGCGCGGCTCGGCTGCGCTGCGCCCTGGCGTTGTGGGAAGGTGCCTTGACCGGCATCCGCCCACGCCAGCCGGCGGTGCCGCTGCCGGTCCCCCAGCTTTCCCGACTTTTGGAAGGAACCCCCATGAACACCATTCACGTCGATGTCGTCAGCGCCGAAGAGTCCATCTTCTCCGGCGAGGCACGGTTCGTCGCTCTGCCCGGAGAAGCCGGTGAGCTGGGCATCTATGCCCGCCATACCCCGCTGATCACCCGGATCAAGCCCGGTTCGGTGCGCATCGAGATGGCCGACGGCAGCGAAGAGTTCGTCTTCGTGGCCGGTGGCATCCTGGAAGTGCAGCCCGACCGCGTGACCGTGCTGTCCGATACCGCCGTGCGCGGCAAGGATCTGGACGACGAGAAGGCCAACCAGGCCAAGGCCGCGGCCGAAGAGGCCGTCAAGAACGCCAAGAGCGATCTGGACCTGGCCAAGGCGCAATCGGAACTGGCCGTGATGGCCGCGCAGATCGCTGCGCTGCGCAGGTTCCGCCAGAAGCGCTGATCGACGGGCTGGCCCCTCGTTCCGTTTCTGCCAGAGCCGCCTTCGGGCGGCTTTTTCATGGGCGATCGGTTTTCGTGCCGCTGTCCCTTCAGGCGCGGACGGCGGAAAAGGGCGATGCACGGGCATCCGGCGTTCTGGGTAGGCGTCGGCTGACAGGGGCATGCGGCGTTGCTCACCTGGGACGGGAAAGGCCGGGCGCTAGCATTCGGCATGCAAGCGCACACAGCACCTCCTTCTACGTACGGCGCATTGGGCGGCGGGGTCAGACAGGTCGCTCGTCGGCGCTTCTCCCCTTTTGCAAACGACTGCGGCCATGGCGCGTGGTGACGTGGACCTGATCGTCGCGCGCCCCGAAGGCCTTTACTGCACGGCGGGCGACTTCTACATCGACCCGTGGCGGCCGGTCCACCGCGCGTTCATCACCCACGGCCACTCGGACCACGCCCGTGTGGGGCATGGGCACTACCTGGCACACACCGACAGCGAAGGCGTGCTGCGCGCCCGGCTCGGCGCCGACATCGCGCTGCAGACGCTGGCCTACGGCGAAACCATCGAACACCACGGCGTGCGCCTGTCGCTGCACCCGGCGGGCCATGTGCTCGGCTCCGCCCAGGTGCGGCTGGAGCACGGCGGCCGGGTCTGGGTGGCCTCGGGCGACTACAAGACCGAGGCCGACGGCACCTGCACGCCGTTCGAGCCGGTGCGTTGCGACACGTTCATCACCGAATCGACCTTCGGCCTGCCCATCTACCGCTGGCCCACGCAGCCTGTGCTGTTCGCGGACATCAACGCCTGGTGGCGTGCCAACGCGGAGCAGGGACGGCCTTCCGTGCTGCTGTGCTATGCCTTCGGCAAGGCGCAGCGCATCCTGCATGGCGTGGACCGCAGCATCGGGCCGATCGTGGTGCATGGTGCGGTGGAGCCGCTCAATGCCGTGTACCGCGCGGCGGGCGTGGACCTGCCGCCGACCTTCCGCGTGACCGATCCGGGCGTGGACGCCCAGATGCTCAAGACCGCGCTGGTCATCGCGCCGCCGTCGGCCCAGGGCACGCCGTGGATGCGCCGCTTCGCTCGCCACGCGGATGCCTTCGCCAGCGGCTGGATGCAGTTGCGCGGCACGCGCAGGCGCCGTGGCGTGGACCGCGGATTCGTCATGTCGGACCACGCGGATTGGCCGGGACTGCAGCGCGCGATCGGCGCGACGGGCGCGGAGCGCGTCTTCGTCACGCACGGGAGCGTGGCCGTGCTGGTGCGCTGGCTGTGCGAGCAAGGGCTGGAGGCGCAGTCGTTCCACACGGAATACGGTGACGAGGACGATCAGGAGACTGCCGCCCCGGCGGCCGGGCCAGGCCAGGCCAGCGGGGCCGATGGATCGGAGGGCGGCAACGTCACCGCCGCCGCCGCCATCGCAGCGCCGGGCGGAGACGCCTCGCCGGTGATCGACGCAACCCCCGAATTGGCCGGAGAAGGGCCTGGAGAGGTCGCCGCTGCGGCTCAGGCCATCACCGCTGATGCCGGCCCGCCTTCTTCCGAATCGCTCTCTTTCGCACAGCCCCGCATTCCGCCCACCGCCCTGCCATGAATGACTTCGCCGCGCTGTACCGCGCGCTCGACGCCAGCACCTCCAACCTCGCCAAGCAAGCGGCGCTGCAGGCCTATCTGCGGACCGCGCAGCCGGCCGATGCCGCCTGGGCGGTGTATTTCCTGGCGGGCGGCAAGCCACGCCAACTGGTGCCGACCAAACTGCTGCGTGCCCTGGCGCGCGATGCGGCGGGCCTGCCCGAATGGCTGTTCGATGAGAGTTATGAGGCCGTGGGCGACTTGGCGGAAACCATTTCGCTGCTGCTCCCCACGCCGGCCGAGGTGCAGGCCCTGGGCCTGGCCGACTGGATGGAGCAGCACCTGCTGCCCCTGCGCGGCATGCCGCCCGAGGATCTGGCCCGCACCCTGCGCGTGCAATGGGCACGCCTGGCGGTGCAGGAGCGGCTGGTGTATTTCAAGCTCATCACCGGGGCCTTTCGCGTGGGCGTGTCGCGGCTGCAGGTCACCCAGGCGCTGGCGGCGGTCAGCGGTGTGGACGCCAAGCGCATCGCCCAGCGGCTCATGGGCTACACGCACATCGGCGCACGCCCTGGCGAGGCCGATTACCTGCGCCTGGTCGCCGCAGAAGGCGAGGAGGGCGATGACGCGGCCGGGGGCGAAGTGCGGGGCCACCCGTATCCGTTTTTTCTCGCGCACCCGCTGCAGCTGCCGGTATCGCAGTTCGACAAGGTGCTCGGCCCGCCATGGCAATGGGTCGTGGAATGGAAGTGGGACGGCATCCGCGCGCAGATCGTGCGGCGGGCGGGCAACGATGGCGCCACCACCTGGATCTGGTCGCGCGGCGAAGAATTGGTGAGCGACCGCTTTCCCGAATTGCAGGCCCTGGGCGACGCGCTGCCCGACGGAACGGTGCTGGACGGCGAGATCGTCGTGTGGCGCGCGGCCGAGGGCGATGCGGTGGCCCATGTGCGGCCGTTCGCCGATCTGCAAAAGCGCATCGGCCGAAAGACGCTGAGCCCGAAGCTGCTGCGCGAATTGCCGGTCGTGCTGCTGGCCTACGATCTGCTGGAGGAAGGGGGTGAAGACCTGCGCCGCCGGCCCCAATGGGAGCGGCGGGAGCGGCTGGATGCACTGCTCGCACGCGTGTCGCACCCGGCGCTGGTGAGCAGCCCGGTGCTGCAGGGCGACCGCTGGGAAGACCTCGCCACGCAGCGCGAGCAGGCCCGTTCGCTGGGGGTGGAGGGCATGATGCTCAAGGCCCGCGACGCCGAGTACGGCGTGGGCCGCACCAAGGACGTGGGCACGTGGTGGAAGTGGAAGATCGACCCTTTGAGCATCGACGCGGTGCTGATCTACGCACAGCGTGGCCACGGACGCCGCGCGAGCCTGTACAGCGACTACACCTTCGCCGTGTGGGACGGCCCGCCCGGCACGCAAGGGCGTTCGCTCGTGCCGTTCGCCAAGGCGTATTCGGGCCTGACCGATGCGGAGATGGCGCGGGTCGATGCGGTGATCCGCAAGACCACGGTGGAAACCTTCGGCCCCGTGCGCAGCGTGCGACCGACGCTGGTGTTCGAGCTGGGTTTCGAAGGCATCGCGCGCAGTTCGCGCCACAAGAGCGGGATCGCGGTGCGGTTTCCGCGCATGCTGCGCTGGCGGGAGGACAAACCCGTGGAAGAGGCCGATTCGGTGGACACCCTCGCGGCGCTGTTGCCGCGATCGGACCCGTGAGGCGGAGCCGCGCCATGCCGTTCGTGGCCGGAAAGCACCGCGCCGTGACCGCTTTCCTGGGCCGTGGCTGGGGCCGCATGCTGGCCCGGCGGCCCGCAGCGGTTTCCCGGCCACGCCGAAGCGGCGCGCTGCGGAACAAAGCCTCCGTGCTGTCCGCGACCTTGCGCTGCGTGGCGGGCCATCTGCGCGGCCTGCGCTGGGTGGAAGCGGTGCGAACGGGCTGGGCATCGCTCCCGTTCCGGCGCGCGCCACCCCGGCCCCGCAGGCCGCTGCGCGCCTCGGTGCGCGGGGGGCGCAGCGCATGGGCGGCCCGCCTGTCGCCGAAGCTGCGCCGCGCCCGCCCGGGCCGTGCGATGGCTGCCGCCACCACGCCCTCGTGGGGGCCGCTGCTGCGGGGAGGCGGGCGATGGCGCTGAAGCCCCCCACCGTACAGCGCGCCGTGGCCGACTGGTTCGCGCAGCGGGAATGGAAGCCGTTCCCGTTCCAGAAGCAGGTGTGGAAGGCCATGGCCGAAGGGCGCTCGGGGATGCTGCACGCCACCACCGGCGCCGGCAAGACCTATGCCGTGTGGCTGGGCGCCTTGCAGGCCTTGGCGGAGTCGGCAAAAGGCTTTGAACCAAATCATGCTCCAGCACAATCAATACTAGGGGGTGTTGCTATTAAAAATATAGCTAACGCCTCGCGCGGTCGCGCTGGCACAAGCGCGCCGCTCACGGTGCTGTGGCTCACGCCGATGCGGGCGCTGGCGGCCGATACGCTCAAGGCGCTGCAGGCCCCGCTCGACGCGCTGGCGCCGGTGCATGGCGGCGTGGCGCGCTGGACGGCGGGCGCCCGCACCGGCGACACCGCCAGTGGCGAGCGCAGCGCGCAGTCGCGGCGGCTGCCCACCGTGCTGGTGACCACGCCGGAGAGCCTGTCGCTGCTGCTGGCGCGGGGCGATGCCCGCGAGGTGCTGTCGTCCGTGCAACTGGTGGTGGCCGACGAATGGCACGAGTTGCTGGGCAACAAGCGCGGCGTGCAGGTGCAACTGGCCATCGCCCGTCTGCAGGGCTGGAACCCCGCGCTGCGCGTGTGGGGCATGTCGGCCACGCTCGGCAACCTGCCGGAGGCCATGCAGACCTTGCTCGGACAGCCGCCCGGACCGGAGCACGGCGGCGCTGGCGAGGGCGTGCTGGTGCAGGGCCGGGTGGACAAGCGCCTGGTGGTGGACACGCTGCTGCCGGACCACCCCGAACGCTTTTCGTGGGCCGGCCACCTGGGGCTGTCGATGTTGCCCGCCGTGGTGCGCGAGCTGGCCGGCACGCGCACCACGCTGGTCTTCGTCAACGTGCGTTCGCAGGCCGAGGTCTGGTACAAGGCCATCCTCGATGCACGGCCCGACTGGGCGGGCGAGCTGGCCATCCACCACGGATCGCTGGACCGGGGCGTGCGCGAATGGGTCGAGGCCGGGCTCAAGGAAGGGCGCCTGCGCGCCGTGGTGTGCACCTCCAGCCTGGACCTGGGCGTGGACTTTCTGCCCGTGGAGCGCGTTCTGCAGATCGGCTCGGCCAAGGGCATCGCGCGGCTGCTGCAGCGCGCCGGGCGCTCGGGGCATGCGCCGGGCCGGCCGTCGCGCATCACGCTCGTGCCCACGCACAGCCTGGAGCTGGTCGAGGCCGCCGCCGCACGCGCCGCGGTGCGCGCCGGGCAGGTGGAGATGCGCGCCAGCCCGCGCCGCCCGGTGGACGTGCTGGTGCAGCACCTCGTCACCGTGGCGCTGGGCGGCGGTTTCGAGCCCGAGGCGCTCTACGCGGAGGTGCGCCGCACCGCCGCCTATGCCGACCTGCCGCGCGAGGTGTGGCAGTGGTGCCTGGATTTCGTGCACCGGGGCGGCCCCTCGCTCGCCGTGTACCCCGACTACCGGCGCGTGGTGCCGGACGAGGACGGCATCTGGCGCATGCCCGATGCGCGGCTGGCCCGCCGCCACCGCTCCAACATCGGCACCATCGTGAGCGATGCCAGCATGGCCGTGCAGGTGCTGCACGGCGCGCGCCTGGGCACCATGGAAGAGAGCTTTCTCTCGCGCCTGTCGGCCGGCGACTGCTTCGTTTTCGCGGGCCAGGTGCTGGAGATGGTGAAGATCGAGGACATGACCGCCTACGTGCGCCGCGCCGCGCGCGGCCGCCCCACCGTGCCGCGCTGGGCGGGCTCGCGCATGCCGCTGTCCACCGTGCTGGCCGACTTCGTGGTGCGGCAGCTCGCGCTGGCGGCGCAAGGCGACTACGCCTCGCCCGAACTGAAAAGCGTGCGGCCCTTGCTCGACGTGCAGCAGCGCTGGTCGGCCCTGCCCACGCCCGGCACGCTGCTGGCCGAAACGCTGCACACCCGCGAAGGCTGGCATCTGTTCCTGTACCCCTTTGCCGGGCGGCATGCCCACACCGGGCTGGCCAGCCTGTTCGCCTGGCGCGCGGCGCAGGGCGAGGCAGGCACCTTTTCCATCGCCGTGAACGACTACGGGCTGGAGTTGCTCAGCGCCACCGAACGCGACTGGGCGGCCCTGCTGCCCGAACTGCTGAGCACGCAAGCCCGCACCGCGCCCGGTGCCCCCGAAGCGTCCACGGACCCGCCCCCCGGCGCGATCGCTTCCGGCCTGCGCGTGCCCGCCAGCGAAGCCCTGGTCATCCGCAACACCGCCAATGCCGCGCGGGCCGAGGCCGACGATGCCGCAGGCCACCCCCTGCCCGAGGCACCCCACGGCGACCCCGAGCGCCATGCCCTGCTGCACGAAGTGCTCGCCAGCCTGAACGCCACCGAAATGGCGCGGCGGCGCTTTCGCGAGATCGCGCGCGTGTCGGGCCTGATCTTCCAGAGCCACCCCGGCGAGCGCCGCAGCGCACGCCAGCTGCAGGCCTCGTCGCAACTGTTCTTCGAGGTCTTTCGCAAATACGACACCACCAACATGCTGCTGCGCCAGGCGGACGAAGAGGTGCTGAGCCAGGAGCTGGACGTTGCCCAGCTGCTGGCCGCCTTGCGCCGCATGCAGGGCCAGCAGCTGGTGGTGCGGCCGCTGTTGCGGCCGAGCCCTTTCGCCTTTCCGCTCATGGTGGAGCGCTTTCGCGAAAAGCTCACCAACGAGCATCTGGCCGACCGCATCGCCCGCATGCTCGCGCAACTGGACAGCGCGGCCGATGCGCGCGGCGCGGCCGCCGCCGCCGTGCCCCGCGTGCAGGACGTGGTGCCGCCCGATCCGCCGCTGCGCGCCCGCAAGCGCGCCAAGGCCGGTGCGGCCGCAGCCCCGGCCGAGCCTGCCGCCCCTGCCACCCCTGCCACCCCCGCTACGCCCGCCGATCCGCTGCAGGCCGCGGCGGCCGAGGTGCGCCGCACGCTCGACTTTTCGCTCACCTCGGCGGACGAGTCCGCGCCGGGGGGCGCTCCCAAGCGGCGGCGCGAGCGAAAGCCCTCCCGGCCGCTGCCCCGGCTGTGAGCGGGGACAATCCCGACCCGTGCCGTACGTCCACCGTTTTTACTGCCCTCCCGCCGCGATCACCCTGCGCACGTGCCTTGCCACTCCGATGCGCTGGCCGTGCCAGACAACGCCCGCCACGGCGCGCCCGGGGGCAGGCGCATGAGCCGCACCCTGGAGCCGCCCCGCCTGTCGGCGGGCGCCACCGTCTGCCACCTGGCCGGCACCGAGGTGCATCTGCTGCCCGACCGCGCCCTGTGGTGGCCGGCAGGGCGCACGTTGTTCATCGCCGACCTGCACCTGGGCAAGTCCGACACCTTCCGTGCCCGGGGGCTGCCGGTGCCATCGGGCACCACCCGCGAGAACCTGGACCGGCTTTCCGCGCAGATCGCGCTGCTCCATGCCCGGCAGCTCGTGGTGCTGGGTGATTTTCTGCACGCGGCCGAGTCGCAGTCGCCTGCCGTGTTGGCGGCCCTGGCGGCATGGCGCGCCATGCATGCCGCGCTGGAGGTGGTTTTGGTGCGCGGCAACCACGACAGCCATGCCGGCGACCCGCCTGCGGGTCTGGGCATCGCCATCGTGAACGAGCCCTGGCCCATCGGGCCGTTCGCCTGCTGCCACCACCCGCAGGCGCATGGCGCGCTGCATGTCCTCGCCGGCCACGTCCATCCCGCCGTGGTGCTGCGGGGGCGGGGGCGCGACGCCCTGCGCCTGCCCTGCTTCGCGGTGGGGCCGCAGCTCACCGTGCTGCCGGCGTTCGGCGAGTTCACCGGAGGGCAGACGATGACCTCCGGACCGGAGCGCCGGTTCTTCGCCGTCGGCGGCGGGCGGGTGTGGGCGGTGCCGGGGCGGGTGGACCCCAGCGGCGCCGGCTGAAGCGGGATGGGCCGCCTGCAGCGGCTCAGGCCGTGCCCGGCTCGGGTTCCACGGGGAGGACTGGCGCTTCGAGGCCCGCCAGGTGCCGCAGCAGGCGGTCTTCCTCGTACCGCCACCGCGCTTCGACCGCCCGGGCGCGGATGGCGTATTCGACCTGCCCTTCCAAGTCCGCGGGCGCGGGAAGGTCTTCATCGAAAAACGGATCGTCGTCGCGCGCCTGCTGGAGCTGCGCGAATGCGCGCGGGTGCAGCGCCTTCATGCCTTCGCGCCAGGTCGTGTGGCCCATGCGGAAGTCACCGTACGCGGCGGGGTCGCGGGCCTGCTGCATCACGGCGTGTTCCAGATCGTTCACGTCATTTCCACGCAGCACGCTCAGTTGCACGGCCTGCACGCTCGCCACGGTGCCTTGCGGCAGGTCGAGCCGATCCCGCAGCGCCTGCTTGGCGTGCATCACGGTCTCCAGTGGCTCCCGCGTCAACTGGCGTCTCGGCCAGGGCCCCAGGTCCTGACGCTGCAGTTCGCGGTGGATGAACCGGGTGACTTCGCTCTCCAGCAAGGCCAGCCGAAATTGCTGCCCCGCCCAGCGGTCGAACTGCACGGCATCCACGCGACCGCTGCGGATGTCCGCCACCATCTGGTGGTTGCTCACGGCCAGCAGCACCTTGGAAAAGCCTTCGAGGACGTTGTCCCGGCAGCTGCCCAGGGCCGTCTGCGCAATCAGGTAGACCTGCGCTCGCAGATCGGAATCGCCCGCCACGGCATGGATGACGGCGGCGACCTGCTCCGCCCGCTGCGCCGTGGATGCGCTGTCTTCATGGCCATCTTGGCTGGCATCGCGCAGCCGTGACAGCAGGCGGGCGAAAGCGGGGGCCCGGGGTTCGTCATCGAAGGTGCTCAACGCTGCGGCATCCGAATGGTCCTGGCCGAGCCACCGGGCGATTTCCCAGCCCAGCGGTCGGGTCTGGCGCAGCAGGTCCAGGGCGAGCTCTTCGTGCTCGTTGTCTTCCGATTCGTCTTCCGACTCGACATCGTCGTCGTCTTCGAGGCGCACCAGGAGAGCCTGCAACTGCCAGATGGCCTCCGCCGTGACTGGATGCAAGGCCCCATCCCTGGCCCGGTCCTCCAGCCCGTCGCGCAATTCGGGCAGGGCCCCCAGTTCCATGAGCAGGTCGGCCGATGCGCGCAGCACCTGCTGCTCCCGCTCCGGGTGGGCGTCCAGCATGTCCAGCAATGCGAAGACATGGGCGGTCTGGGGCGTGCCATGAATGCCGAGTTCCGCATGGTTCACGAAGGGGAGCGTGAGCGGGTCGGGCGCCGCGTCGCCATCGCTGAACCAGTCTTCTTCATCGGAATCCGAGGTCTGGGACGACCCAGCTGACGATGGGGAGTAGTCCGGCGTGTCGTTCAGGTCCGGCAGGTCCGGCGATTGGGGCGGCGTGTCGTTCAGGTCCGGCAGATGCCGTGGCAGACGGGCCCGCGGCGCTCGCAAGTGGGCCCCGGCTTCGGCGGCGCTGCCCGGCAACGCATTGCGCGCGACCAGGGGCTCCGCCGCGTGCATGGCACCGTCCCGGCGGGGGCGGACTTGGCGGTCGGAAGTGGCCGGCGCATCAGCATCGATCTCACGGGTTCTCACGATACCAATGCGTGCGATGCCGGGGAAGGAGCGGCTTTCCACGGTAGTGCGGTGTTCGGGGCTAGCTGTCGAGTTGCAATAGGTTATACCCGGCAAGTCGGGAAGCTGGAGGTCTGTAGCCCAAGGCCGAGTGGGGCCTCCTGGCGTTGTAGTAGCTCAGGAACGCAGGCAACCATGCTGTGCGTTCCTTGC
>NZ_BQXQ01000010.1 GCF_030159055.1 Acidovorax sp. SUPP3334 | reverse complement strand
CTGCTGGCGACTCTCCTTCGCGCATGCGCTGTACGGCCAGCATGCGCATTTCTTCCAACACATTGTGGGCCAGGGTGCGTCCGTCTCGTTTCATGCCAATGAAAGCACCGATCGCCGCTCTGCGCAATAGAATGTTCTCTAAGTTACTGACTTATGAGTAACTCCAGTTTCCCAGACCCATTCGGGTGAACAACCTATTGAGACATCACAGCTAGCGCTGCCGTTTTGACTACGCTCTTAAAATGGCAGGTTTCGTCGCGCGACGTCTCTCCTCGCCATCATTTCAATCTATGTCCGACACTTCCACCCCTGCCTCCGACGACAACCAGCTCATCGCCGAGCGCCGCGAAAAACTCAAGGCCCTGAGGGAGGCCCAGGCAGCGGGCAAGGGCGTGGCGTTTCCCAACGATTTCAAGCCCGCCCACCATGTGGCTGACCTTCAGGCGCAATATGCAGGGCACGATGCCGAAACGCTCGAAGCCACGCCTGTGACCGTGAGCGTTGCCGGCCGGATGATGCTCAAGCGCGTGATGGGCAAGGCCAGCTTCGCGACCCTGCAGGACGGCTCGCTCGGTACGACGGGCGGGCGACTGCAGCTGTACGTCACGCGCGATGCGCTGGGCGAAGAGTTGTATGCCGCGTTCAAGCACTGGGACCTGGGCGACATCGTGGGCGCCGAGGGCACGCTGATGAAGACCAAGACCGGCGAGCTGTCGATCAAGGTCTCCACGCTGCGCCTGCTTACCAAGAGCCTGCGCCCCATGCCGGACAAGTTCCACGGCGTGGCCGACCAGGAAGTGAAGTACCGCCAGCGCTATGTGGACCTGATGACCGATGAAGCCGCCCGCAGCCGTTTCATCGCCCGCAGCAAGGCCGTGAGCGGCCTGCGCGAGTTCATGGTGCAGCACGGCTTCCTGGAAGTGGAAACGCCCATGCTCCACCCGATTCCCGGTGGCGCGAACGCCAAGCCGTTCGTCACGCACCACAACGCGCTGGAGCAGGAGATGTACATGCGCATCGCGCCCGAGCTGTACCTGAAGCGCCTGGTGGTGGGCGGCTTCGAGCGTGTTTTCGAGATCAATCGCAACTTCCGCAACGAAGGCATCTCGGTGCGCCACAACCCCGAGTTCACCATGATGGAGTTCTACGCGGCGTACTGGAATTACCGCGACGTGATGGACTTCACCGAGCAACTGGTGCGCGACGCCGCCATGAAGGCGGCTGGCACCCTGCAGCTCACCTACGGCGGCCGCGAGGTCGATCTGTCGCAGCCGTTCCAGCGGCTGACCATCCGCGAGGCGATCTTCCAGTACACCGAAGCCGGCGCCCATGTGGACGATGCCGCGTGGCTCATCAGCGCCCTCAAGAAGCTGGGAATGAGCGAAGACAAGAACCAGCTGTCCAAGCGCACGCTGGCCAGCCTGCAGGTGCTGTACTTCGAGGAAACGGTGGAAGACAAGCTCTGGCAGCCGACCTTCATCATGGAACACCCCACCGAGATCAGCCCCCTGGCGCGTGCGAACGATACGCGGCCCGAGGTGACCGAGCGGTTCGAGCTGTACATCACCGGCCGCGAATTCGGCAACGGCTTTTCCGAGTTGAACGACGCCGAGGATCAGGCCGCGCGCTTTCAGGCCCAGGTGGCGGCCAAGGACGGCGGCGATGACGAAGCCATGTTCTTCGACCACGACTTCGTGCGCGCCCTTGAATACGGCATGCCGCCGACAGGTGGTTGCGGGATCGGCATCGATCGGTTGATGATGCTGCTGACCGACAGTCCCAGCATTCGCGACGTGATCCTGTTTCCTGCATTGCGCCGAGAGCATTGAAGGCAGAGGACTGCGGTCTTTTCAGGCCGTGCGGCCTGCACCCGCCATCAGGAAAGGGACCGCGATGACCACACCCCAACCCACCCTGTTGCCGCAGCGCGACGGCGGCTCTGCGGACGCGATGCCTTTCACGGTGCTGGTGGTGGAAGACCAAGCCTCGTTGCGGGCCGTTTTGACGGCCGAGCTCCGCCATGCGGGCGTGGCCGATGTCCTGGAGGCCGCATCGGGCGACCAGGCGCTCGACCTCTTTCAGTTGCACCGGCCAGACCTGGTGCTGCTGGACATCCGCCTGTCGGACCACAACGACGGCTACTGGGTCGCCCAGCAGATGCGCGAGGCCGAGCCCGGGGGATGGACGCCCATCATCTTTCTCTCGGGACTGGACAGCGATCTGGACGTGTGGCGCGGCATCGAAGCCGGTGGCGACGACTACCTGGTCAAGCCCGTCAAGCCCATCGTATTGGTGGCCAAGCTGCGCGCCATGCGCCGCTTGCTGGACATGCGCCGCCGGCTGGTGTCGCTGTCGCAGGAATTGCACATCGCCAACCAGCGGCTCAATGAAATGGTCGAGGTGGATGCGCTCACCGGCCTGGTGAACCGCCGCGGCCTGGACCGCATCCTGCACAACGAGATCGCCACGGCACGGCGCGATGGGGAACCGCTCACGCTGATGCTGTGCGACCTGGACCATTTCAAGCGCTACAACGACTCGGCCGGCCATCTGCAGGGCGATGCCTGCCTGAAGGACATCAGCCGCCTGTTGCGCGATGTGTGCACCCGCCCACGCGATGTGGCCGCCCGCTACGGCGGCGAAGAATTCGCGTTGATCCTGCCCGGTACGCCTCGATCCGGCGCCATGACCTTCGCGCGTGCGCTGGGCAAGCTGCTGTCGGTGCGCGCCCTTCCCCACCCCGATTCGCCGCTGGGCCCCGTGCTGACGCTCTCCGGCGGCATCACCACCTGCATTCCCGACGAAGGCACCAGCGCGGAGGCCATGCTGATGCGGGCCGATCAGGCGCTCTACGCCGCCAAGGCCCAGGGGCGCGCCCGATTCTTCAGCTTCGAGATGCAGATGGACACCGTCGAGCAATTGCGCGGCTGATGGGAGGACTCTTGCCGAGCGACTGGAGCTTCATGCTGCGCCTGAAACCCTACTTTCCGGACTGGATCCAGGACTGGCTGGACATCATCGTGCCGGGCCTGCAGATCCTGCTGATCCTGATCGTCGCCGTGGTGCTGCAGCGCACGCTGCGCCGGCTGGTCGCGCGCGCCGGGCATCACTACCAATGGCCCATCGAAATGATGGTGCCGATCAACGGCCTGCTGCGCTGGGTCATCATGGGCAGTGCCCTGCTGCTGGTGCTGGAGCGCCTGGGCGTCTCCGCCACGGTGCTGTGGACGGCCTTCACAGGCTTTGCCACCGTGGGCGCGGTCGCCTTTTTCGCCGCATGGAGCGTGCTGTCCAACCTGTTTTGCGCGCTGCTGATCTTCACCGTGGGCCCCTTTCGCCTGGGGGACTACATCGAGGTGCTGGACACCGCGGAGAAGCCCGGGGCCAAAGGCCGCGTGATCGACATCAACCTGCTCTACACCACGCTCGAGGACTTCGCCGCCAGCGAAGACGGCTCGGAGAGCGTGCTGCTTCAGATTCCCAACGCCCTCATCTTCCAGCGCGTGGTACGGCGGTGGAAAGGCGGCCCGCCCCGAAAGCCGGGCGCTGAGCCGGCAGAAGCTCCACCAGCGGACGCCCCGCCCATCAGCCAAGACACGGTCTGATCGCGCACCGTGCGGCACGGCGTGGCCGCGACCGCCATGCCGACGGGGCAGCGAGCGCCGCAGCCATGATGGCGCGCGAGCGGCGGTCGTGCTGAGCACACCCCTGCCGAATCACCCCTCCCCATGGCGATGTCCCTCTGGCCGGTGGCCGGGCTCGGGGGTGTGACCATGTTGCGCAGGGGGCGACGCATGGGGCGGCGGCTGCACCGCACCGGCATGCGGCATTGACGGAGCATGCGGCATCGCGGCAGGCATGTGCTGCTGCTGCGCCATGGCTGGCGCGTGCACGGGCGCTGGGGGCATGCGCTCTGCAGCGGTGGGAGCGAATCTCTGCGGCGGCGCATGGGGTGTCGGCTCGGCGGGCCGAGGCGTGGAGTGCCGCGCCTGTGCCTGTGCCTGTGCCGCAGGCATTGCCGCCATGGGCGGGTGTTGGCTCTCGCGGTGTGCATCCTGCGCTGCCAAACGCGGCATGTCCCCCGCACGCACCGGGTGCACAGCCTGCACATCCGGCTTTTCCGACCTTTCCGGCCGGTTGGATGGCACCGCGACCGCGTGCGCCTGTGCCATGCCAGGCACCGCTGCATTCCCGGCGGGATGCGAAGGCAATGCGCCCTGCATGACGACGCGCTGCGGCATCGCTCCCTCTTGTCCTCGGTCGTGTGCCCGCTGTTGCGCGGCCGGGAGTACCCGCTGACCCTGTGCCACCAAAGGCGCTGGCGGCACCATGGAAGCCGGACCTCCCGGGGCCGCATGGTGGTCCTGCGGCGCCCCGAACCGCGATGGCATCCCCGGCTGGACCATGCCCCGGTGTCCGGCGTCGGGCGATGCGGGCGACGCCAGCGGATTCGCCGCCGCCATCGGCACTGCGGGCATGCCGGCTGCGATGCCGGCAACAGGGCGTCCGCCCTCCGGTCCGCGTTCGCGCTCATAGAAGTTGTTCACGGTCACGCGGTTGTGGATGTTCTCCACCACCGTGTGCGACTGCGAGATGTAGGTATTGCCCCGGTACACCACCGCTGGCCGCACCACGGGCGGCGGAAGGGACGCCCCCTGGACCCAGGTGGCGCGATCGGGCGGCCGCCCCCAATTGACGTCCCAGGCGTTCCAGCCCCAGTGGTGGTGCGAGGCCACCGCCCCCACCAGCACACCGGCGCCGAAGGCCAGGGCCCCCACCGCGACCGGATCGGCTCCCGCCACCACGCCGGTCGAGTAGACCGGCGCGGGCGCCGTCCAGCGGTAGCTGGAATACAGCGGCACGGGCGCGCCATAGACCACCTGCGGGTCATAGCGCGGCACGTACACCGCTTGCACGTCTGCCGGTTCGATGGCGATGTAAGTCGGCGGCGGCACGACCACGGCCGGTCCGCTGTACACCGCCACGGGCTGCAGGTCGGGCGGAGCCGGCGGGCTCGGCGGCGCGCTCGTCACGGTCGCCACACGCAGGTGGGACGAGCTTTTCAGGGTGCCGGCCTTGCTGGCCCGGGAGCGCATCACCTGGATGGCGTTCATCACGTCGGTGGGGTCGTTGTAATACGCCTTGCCCAAGGCCACCGTCCAAGGAAGGTTGGATGCCATCTGCTCCAGCACGTTCGGAAAGGCCGTCAGGGACTTGATGCTGGGGTCCCAGGGCTGCTGGTCCACCGCGTCCGTCAGCGCGGCGGCCTTGAGCGATGGGTTCTGCCCCATCCAGGTTTCCGCTGCCGTGACCTGTTCCGGATAGGTGGCCCCGGCAAGCACCTGGGCCACGAGCTTGTCAGGGTACAGAGCGATGGGTGCCACCATCTGATAGAGCGCGTCGGCGCTGGGCGGCACATAGCGAACGGCAACCGGCGCGGCGGCCTGTGTGGCATCGGTCACCGGCGCCGCCGCGGGGGCGGCCGACGCGGTGGGAGCGGGAGGAGCGAGGGGCGGAACCAGCGGGGTGGAATTTTGCCGATTGCAGGCGGTCAGTACACAAACGGCCACGAGCGTGAGCGCGATGCCCTTCGTGGTGGCAGGCAAGCGTGCGGCGCGTTGAAGTCCGGAAAAAGCGGGGCCTGGAAAATCTCGGGCGGCGGGGCGGGAAGCACGGGGGTCTGCAAGGGGCGCCATGGTTTTTCTCCTGAAGGCCATCCGCTTCGGGCTCGGCAGCCGTTCCGTGCGGATGGTTTCATCAGAACGGCTCGCGAGAAGCGCCGTTGACCCGCAGTTGTAGGCCAATGTTGCCGCATCCCATTGGCGCATCAATCGCTTCGAGGCCCTCAAGCCCTCTTTTGAGGGGGCGTTCCCATGAAAACCAAGCGATTCGGATACCCGTTCACAGCGCAGCAGAGGCAGCCCCGCTTTTTTGCGCCTGAATGCCCTGGCAACGATTGCTTACCAATGCGGCAGCAAAGCCACGGCCTCGGGGTTCAAGGCAAACATTCAAGGGCCTGCAGATAGGCCGGTTGGAGCATGAGTTCATCCCATGGCTGGGGCAAGGTTTCGGGCAGCAAGGCCACGCGACGCGATTCGCTGTCCGGACTCGCCTGCCAGCGGCCTGCCGAGCGGGCTTGCTGCAATCCGTCCAGCACTTCGTCCAGCACCGCACCCTTGCCAGACCCCTCGCCCACCAGGCTCTGGTTGCACAGCAGCACCAGATCGCAGCCCGCGTCGAGCGCCGCCACGGCGGCGTCGGTGTAGCTGACAGTCCGGCCGTCGATGCGCCGCGCGCCCTCCATGCTCAAGTCGTCGCTGAAGATCGCGCCGTCGAAGCGCAACTGCTGGCGCAGGATGTCCTGAAGCCAGCGCCGCGAAAAGCCCGCCGGCCGGGCGTCCACCTTCGGGTAGATCACGTGCGCAGGCATCACGCTGGTGAGCGTGCTCGACAGCCACGGATACGGCGCCGCGTCGTCCGCCAGCAGGGCCTTGAGGCTGCGCGGGTCCACGGGAATGTCGGTGTGCGAATCGGCCCGCACGAAGCCGTGCCCCGGAAAATGCTTGCCGCAGTTGGCCATGCCCGCCTGGAGCAGGCCGTGCATCAGGCTCTTGGCCAGCAGCGCCACCACGCGCGGATCGCGGTGGAAGGCCCGGTCGCCGATCACGCTGCTGCGGGACGTGGAGGCCGCCCGCGCCGGTGCGGGAGCGGGCGATGCCGCGGGCGCCTCATCGGACCAGTCGAGGTCGAGCACGGGCGTGAAGCTGAAGTCCACGCCGCACGATCGCAGCTCGCTGCCCAGCACGTAGCCTGCCGCCGTCGCCGCGTTGGTCGCGCGCAGCGCGCCGCTGCCCGGCACGGCCTTGGCACCCCGGCCGTCGCCCTGCATCCACAACTCGCCGAAGGCCTGCATGGGGGGCAACTGCGTGAACCCATCGCTGCGAAAGCGCTGCACGCGGCCGCCTTCGTGGTCCACGCAGATCAGCAGATCGTCTCGCACCGCCTTGATGGCGCTGGTGAGTGCCAGCAACTGCGCGCGGTCCTGCCAGTTGCGCGTGAACAGGATCACGCCGCCCGTGAGGGGATGCGCCAGGCGGCGGCGGTCGGCGGGGGTGAGTTCGAGGCCGGCGACGTCGAGGATGAGGGGCGCGTGTTCAGAAACGGTCATGGCCAAGGGTTCAATCAAATTTGATAGCGGCAAAAGCAATACAGTCGTGCGCTGCAGCGCTATTTTTTCTCGACCACGCAAAAGCTCGCTGCGTAGTCGGACTCATCGGTCACGCTCAGGTGGCACTGCAGGCCCTGCCCTTCGAACCATTCCTTGAGCGCCCCGTGCAGCACGATCACCGGCTGGCCGCTGGGCAGCTTGGCCACCTCGCAATGGCGCCAGGTCATGGGCATGCGCATGCCCATGCCGATGGCTTTGCTGAAAGCTTCCTTGGCGGAAAAGCGAGTGGCCAGGTAGCGCACGCCGCGTTCGGGCCAGCGCGCTCCGCGCTCGCGCCACGTCGCGAGCTCGCCCTCGGCGAGCACCTTCTCGGCAAAGCGGTCGCCGTGGCGTTCCAGGCTCGCTCGGATACGGCGGATGTCGCAGATGTCGGTGCCGATGCCGTAGATCATGGTTTGATCGATCCAATCTGCCTCAAGGGCATGAAATACTAGGGCACATCGCTATCAATTCAGGAGCATCTCGCTGCCATGCCCTCGTCGATGCAGCGCTGGTAGGCCTGCACCGTGGCGGCGTAGCCCAGTTCCAGCGCATCGGCGATCAATGCGTGGCCGATGGAAACCTCCAGCAGCCCGGGCACGCCCTGCACGAAGGCAGCCAGGTTGTCGCGGTTCAGATCGTGGCCGGCGTTCACGCCCAGCCCCGCTTCCAGGGCGGCCTGCGCGGCGGCCCGGTAGCGCTCCAGCTCGGCGGCCTGGCGCTCGGTGCCCCAGGCGGCGGCGTAGGGTTCGGTGTACAGCTCCACGCGGTCCGCGCCCGCCGCACGGGCTGCGGCCATCTGCTCGGGCAGCGGGTCCATGAACAGGCTCACGCGCACGCCCAGTTGCCGGCACTCGGCGATCAGCGGCGCGAGGCGTTCGGCATCCTGCGGAAAGCTCCAGCCGTGGTCGCTGGTGAACTGGTCTTCGCTGTCGGGCACGAAGGTCGCCTGCTGCGGGCGCACCGTGCGGATGAAGTCCATCAGGTTCTGCGACGGATTGCCTTCGATGTTGAACTCCCGCTCCGGCCAGTCTTTCAGCAGCGCCGCCAAGTCATGCACATCGCCCGGGCGGACATGGCGCTCGTCGGGGCGGGGATGCACGGTGATGCCCTGGGCACCCGCCTGCAGGCACAGCAGCGCTGCCCGCGTGACGCTGGGAATGCCCAGGTGCCGCGTGTTGCGCACCAGGGCCACCTTGTTGACGTTGACCGACAGTGCGGTGCGGGCCGAAACGTTGGGTTGGGAAGCGGAAGAACGGGTCATAGCGATTGCAGGTCCATCATGAGCTGGCGGGTGCGCAGCACCGGGCTGCCGCAATGGTATTGCAGCAGCGCGCGCAACTGGGGTTTGAGTTCGCCCGCCACGGGCACGCCCGCCTGGGCGATCACGCGCAGCGTGGCGGTATAGCTGGCGCCCTCGCCAGCCTCCAGGGCCCGCTGCAACGCCAGCCACTGCGCGCCGGCGAGCGCTGCGCGGTCGGCTGCGATGGCGGGGCGCAGGCCGGCCTCGGGCACCAGGGCGTAGCGGGCGGCGGTCTGCAGCGGCGCCAGCGTGGCCGTGTCGGCGCCCAGGCTGGGCAGCAGCCCGATCTCGCGCAACAGCAGCAGCTCGAAACTGCGCAGCACGGGTTCGAGCGCATCGCCATGCTCGCTGCCCAGCACGCGCACCACGCCGGCATAGGCATCGAACAAAGGCGCATGGGCGTCCTCACGGGCCACCAGGCGCATCAGCAATTCGTTCAGGTAAAGCCCCGACAGCAACGCATCGCCGGTGGGCATGACATGGCCGCCGACCCACTCGGCACCTTTGAGCGCATGGATCTCACCCTGCCCATCGCCCGACAGGGTGTAGTTCACCCGCAAGGGCTGCAGCGGCAGCAGCACGGGGCGAAAGTTGGAGGTGGGTTTCTTGGCGCCTTTGGCCACCAGTGCCACGCGGCCATGGTGGCGCGTGAACACGTCCAGGATCAGGCTGGACTCGCTCCAGTCGTAGCGGTGCAGCACGTAGGCAGGCTCATCGGAGATGCGGCGCGCAGCCATCGATTGCTATTCTTTCAATAGCACCCCGCGCTTGATAGATAAGCGCTGGAGGCTGATTCTTTCAACATCTGGCTGGGCCGAACGGCAACGGACTGCAGTACTGAAAACCGCGCCACGTCCACCCTTTAGACCGCCACGGCCCCAGCTCGGCCTGCCAAGGCCGCGCGTCTGGCCGCCGGGGATGGCGTCACTGCCTGAAGGGGGCAGCGCCGCTGGCGGCCCGTCGAGGCGTCACTCATACCCGAACGAGCGTACACGGGCTTCGTCGTCGGCCCAGCCCGAGCGCACCTTGACCCAGATCTCGATGAACACCTTGGCGTCCATGAGCTTTTCCAGCTCCTGCCGCGCCTCGGTACCGATGCGCTTGAGGCGCTCGCCCTTCTCGCCGATCACCATGGCCTTGTGGCCATCGCGCTCCACCACGATGGTGGCGGCGATGCGGATCATGCGGCTCTTGGTCTTGCCCTTTTCCTCCTCGAACTTGTCGATGACGACGGTCGAGGTGTAGGGCAGCTCGTCGCCCGTGAAACGGAACAGCTTCTCGCGCACGGTTTCGGAGGCCAGGAATTTCTCGCTGCGGTCGGTCAGCTCGTCCTCGGCATACCACCAGGGCTGCTCGGGCAGATACTTGGCGCAGATGCCGAACAGGCGTTCGATGTCGCCCTTGTTCTTGGCCGACATGGGCACGAACTCGGCGAACGGATGGCGCTCCTGCATGCTTTTCAGCCACGGCGCGATTTCCGCACGGCGGTGCACCATGTCGAGCTTGTTGGCGATCAGCAGCGTGGGAATGCCAGGCTTGAACAGCGACAGGACCTTGGCGTCGGCGAGCGTGAAGTTGCCTGCCTCGACCACGAAGAGGATCAGGTCCACGTCGCCGATGGCGCCCATCACTGTCTTGTTGAGCGACTTGTTGAGCGCAGTGCTGTGCTTGGTCTGGAAACCCGGCGTATCGACGAACACGAACTGCGTCTGCTCCGTCGTGCGGATGCCGGTGATCCGGTGGCGAGTGGTCTGCGCCTTGCGCGAGGTGATGCTGATCTTCTGGCCCACCAGCGCATTGAGCAGCGTGGATTTGCCCACGTTGGGCTTGCCCACGATGGCGATCAGCCCGCAGCGCTGTCCGGTGGCGTCAACCGGTGCGCTCGCGGGCTTTGCGGCCGCCAGCATGGCTTCCAGGTCATTTTGGCCGCCAGCGCTTGGTTCATCTGCGCTACCAGCTACATTTTTTGTAGCATCTTCGCTCATGGATTCTTTGCTTTCAAAAGGACCAGCATCGCCGCCGCAGCAGCCTGCTCGCCAGCCCGGCGCGAGCCGCCGATGCCGCGTTCGGCGAGGCCCAGTTCGGAGATTTCGCACTCCACATCGAAGGTCTGGCGGTGCGCAGCCCCCACCGTACCGACCACCCGGTACTGCGGCAGCTTCATTTTGCGGCCCTGCAGCCACTCCTGCAACGCGGTTTTGGGGTCCTTGGCGGCGGCATCCATCTGGGGATTGATCTCGACCCCCCGGAAAAGCCGATGCACCAGCGCTTCGGCCTGCAGGTAGCCGGCATCGAGGTACACGGCCCCGATGAGCGCCTCCAGCGCGTCCGCCAAAATGGAAGGCCGCAGCTTTCCGCCCGACTTGGCCTCGCCCTCGCCCAGGCGCAGCACGTCGGACAGCTTCAGCCCCAAGGCCAGCTCATGCAGGGTTTCCTGGCGGACCAGATTGGCCCGCACGCGGGAGAGATCGCCTTCGGGCAGATCGCGCAGCCGCTGGTACAGCAGGCTGGAGACGGCCAGGCTCAGGACGGAATCACCCAGAAACTCCAGGCGTTCGTTGTGGTCTGCGGAAAAGCTGCGGTGCGTGATGGCACGCTGCAGCAGCGAAGGATCGGAAAAGGCATGCTGCAGGCGGTCCTGCAGTGCGACAAGGCTGGGCTGCACCTACTTGGTCTGTTCTTGGAAGCGGTAAACGAGATAGGCCGGGCCGGCCAGGGCGATTTCGCGCGAGTAGCTGAACGACACGACGATCTTGTCGTTGCGCTTGGTCACTTCCAGGTCCTTGCCCGCGATCGAACTGATGTTGTCGATGGCGCCGGCACGGTCGAAGATCGCCCGCACCTCCGGCACGGAACCGCCCTCCCGCGCGGCCTTGTTCGCCGCCTTGTTGATGGCCTGGTACTCCAGGAAGATCGGCACCGACTGCCCGCCGATGGCAAACGCCGCCACGGCCAGCAAGCCGACAAAAACCAGTCCGATGAACGAAAGGCCGCGCTGGCGAGCGCGGCTGGCGGTGCGGTGCAAAGCCATGGTGATCTACCCTCTTTTTTGAATTGGCGGTTGGAACGTTCGAGGCCCCCGCTCAGCGGAACGGGCCGATGCGCTTGAGGTTGCCGAAGTTCATCCAGACGAAGAACGCCTTGCCGACGATATTGGCGTCCGGCACGAAGCCCCAGTAGCGCGAATCGAGCGAATTATCCCGGTTGTCGCCCATCATGAAATACTGGCCCTCCGGCACCTTGCACACCACGCCTTCGACGCTGTAGCGGCAGTTCTGGCGGTTGGCGAAGTCGCTGGCGCCCTGCACGAAGGCAGGCACGTCGGCATTGTTGATGATGCGGTGGCGGTGGTCGCCCAATTGCTCTTCGAACTGCTTGAAGTAGCGCATCGTGTCTTCATCGAAGAAGTCCGGCACGGCAGAGGTTTCCACCACCTGGCCATTCACCGTGAGGCGCTTGTTCAAATAGGCCACTTCGTCGCCGGGCACGCCCACCACGCGCTTGATGTAGTCCATGCTGGGCTGAGGCGGATAGCGGAACACCATCACATCGCCGCGCTGGGGGGCGTTGCCCTGCGTCAGCTTGGTGTTGATGACCGGCAGGCGAATGCCGTAGGTGAACTTGTTCACAAGGATCAGGTCGCCCACCAGCAGCGTGGGAATCATCGATCCCGAGGGAATCTTGAAGGGCTCGAACAGGAAGGAGCGCAGCAGGAAGACGATCGCGATCACCGGAAAGAGGCCCGCCGTCCAGTCCAGCCACCAGGGCTGCATCAGGATGCGGTCCTTGGCCTCCTGCACGTCGCCATCGACCTTCTGGATGCCCATGCGGTCCAGCTCGGCCCGGCGCTGCACGGCCGCGTCTTCGATCGCCTGGGCAGCCCGGCGGCGGCGCGGCAGAAAGACCAGCCGTTCGGCCAGCCAGTACGCACCGGTCACCACCGTGGCCAGGAACAGCAGCAACGCGAAGTTGCCCTCGATCGCGCCCATGTACCAAGCCCCGACATAGGCCACGAACGCGGCCAGGATCAGGGATGTCACGTATTGCATGGCCTGCATATCAGTCTTCCACCTGCAAAATGGCCAGGAACGCTTCCTGGGGCACCTCTACCGAACCGATCTGCTTCATGCGTTTCTTGCCTGCTTTTTGTTTCTCAAGGAGCTTGCGCTTGCGGCTGATGTCGCCGCCGTAGCATTTTGCCAGCACGTTCTTGCGCAACGCCTTGATGGTTTCGCGCGCGATGATGTTCGCACCGATGGCCGCCTGGATGGCCACGTCGTACATCTGGCGGCTGATGATTTCACGCATCTTCGCCACCACGGCACGGCCGCGGTATTGCGATTGCGATCGGTGCACGATGATGGAGAGCGCATCGACCTTTTCGCCGTTGAGCAGAATGTCGACCTTCACCACGTCGGACGCGCGGTACTCCTTGAACTCGTAGTCCATCGACGCGTAGCCGCGCGACACCGACTTGAGCTTGTCGAAGAAGTCCAGCACGATCTCGCCCAGCGGCATTTCGTAGGTCAGCATGACCTGCCGGCCGTGGTAGGACATGTTCATCTGCACGCCGCGCTTCTGGTTGGCCAGCGTCATCACCGGGCCGACATAGTCCTGCGGCATGTAAAGATGCACGGTCACGATGGGCTCGCGCACCTCTTCCAGGCGCCCCTGGTCGGGCATCTTGGACGGGTTCTCGACCATCACCACTTCGCCATCGGCCTTCACCACCTGGTAGACCACGCTGGGCGCGGTCGTGATGAGGTCCTGGTCGAACTCGCGCTCCAGGCGCTCCTGCACGATCTCCATGTGCAGCAAGCCGAGGAAGCCACAGCGGAATCCGAAACCCAGCGCCTGGCTGACTTCGGGCTCGTAATGCAGCGATGCGTCGTTCAGCTTGAGCTTTTCCAGCGCGTCGCGCAGCGAGTCGTACTCGCTCGCTTCGGTGGGGTACAGGCCGGCGAACACCTGCGGCTGAATTTCCTTGAAACCCGGCAGCGCTTCGGTCGCGGGGCCCGCATTGTTGGGCAGCTTCTTTTCCAGCGTGATGGTGTCGCCCACCTTGGCGGCCTGCAGCTCTTTGATGCCGGCAATGATGTAGCCCACCTGACCGGCGTCAAGCGAATTGCGCGCTTCGTTCGCAGGGGTGAACACTCCCAGGGTGTCCGCGTTGTACACAGCCCCGCTGGCCATCATCTTGAAGCGCTCGCCCTTCAGCAGGCGGCCATCGACCACGCGCACCAGCATCACCACGCCGACATATGAATCGAACCAGCTGTCGATGATCATCGCGCGCAACGGCCCATCGGCCTGGCCGCGCGGCGCAGGCACCTTGGCCACGATGGCTTCGAGAATCTCGTCGATGCCCATGCCCGTTTTGGCAGAGCATGGAATCGCGTCGGTCGCATCGATGCCGATCACGTCTTCGACTTCGGCCTTTGCGTTGTCCGGGTCTGCGTTCGGCAGATCCATCTTGTTCAGCACCGGCAACACTTCCACGCCGAGGTCCAGCGCGGTATAGCAATTGGCGACGGTCTGGGCTTCCACGCCTTGCGAGGCATCGACGACCAGCAATGCACCTTCGCATGCGGACAACGAACGCGAGACTTCATAGGAGAAGTCCACGTGACCCGGCGTATCGATCAGGTTGAGGTTGTAGATCTGCCCATCGAGGGCCTTGTACTGCAATGCCGCCGTCTGCGCCTTGATGGTTATCCCACGCTCTTTTTCGATGTCCATCGAGTCGAGCACCTGGGCTTCCATATCACGCTCGGCAAGCCCGCCACAGCGTTGAATCAAGCGATCCGCCAGGGTCGATTTGCCATGGTCGATGTGCGCAATGATGGAAAAATTTCTGATGTGATTCATCAAGGGAAAGCGACAAGTGATTGAATTAAAACGGCGCGCACAAGAAAAAAGGGCGCGTCAAATGGTGACGCGCCCTGAACCAACAATCATTTGGCAACTGCGATGGTTGGGACTTCATTGTAGGCAAAAAGGCCGAGAGGGAAAGTCCACCCGACAAGGTTCAGAAGGCGTTGCCACCTTGCAACGCGTATTTTATACACAGCTTATTCACAAAATGCCGATAACCAGCGGAACAACTTGTGGGCGAACTGTGGATCGCCTGTGCATCGTTTGCCACCATTCCACATCGTGATGGCCAGCGACTTCGATATGCAGGAATACTCAAAAAATCAGCCGCCATTCTATCGAAATCGGTAGATGGCAATCTCAGCCAAAAACACGCTACCTGATGAGGATCGCCGCCGCAAAAGCCCCAAATCCCACTTCGGGATGGGGCTTTGCGGGAGGGATCAGCGGGCAGGACGAATCAATGCGTACTGAGCCCATTCCCCACGGCGGAACAGCACGTTGATGGCCTTGCCCTTGTCCGCCTTGCCCAGCGCGGCTTCAAAATCCTTCAGATTCGCCACCTCGATATTGGCGATGGAAAGGATGACATCGCCCTCGCGAAGACCGGCACGGGCGGCTGCATCGGTGGCGGCATTGACTCGGACTCCGCCCTTGAGCTTCAACTCCTTCTTCTGGGCATCGGTCAGATCGGCCAAGGACAGGCCCAGTTGCTGAGCGGCAGGCGATGGCTTGGGCTTGGCCCCTTCCTTGTCAGCACCCTTGCTCGCCACCGGCTTGTCGTCTGGCTCGATCTCGGCCACGGTGATCGGCAGGTCCTTGGTCGAGCCTCGGCGGAACACCGTCACCGTACTCTTGTTACCCGGCTTCGTGTTGCCCACGAGGCGCGGCAGATCGGCCGTCTTTTCAATGGTCTTGCCATCGAACTTGGTGATGATGTCGCCTGCTTCGACGCCGGCCTTGTCGGCAGGCGAGCCTGCCTCCACACCACTCACCAACGCGCCCTGCGGCTTGCCCAGGCCAATCGACTCGGCCACATCCTTCGTGACCTGGCCGATCTGGACCCCGATGCGTCCGCGGGTCACCCGGCCCGTCGCCCGCAATTGGTCACTGACGCGAATGGCCTCGTCCATGGGAATGGCAAAAGAGATGCCCATGAAGCCACCAGAACGGGAATAAATCTGGCTGTTGATGCCGACCACCTCACCGCGCATGTTGATGAGCGGCCCACCGGAGTTACCGGGATTGATCGCCACGTCCGTCTGGATGAACGGCAGGTAGTCGCCCGTGTCGCGCTGCTTGGCACTGACGATCCCGGCAGTCACCGAGTTTTCCAAGCCAAACGGCGAGCCGATGGCCATCACCCATTCGCCGACACGCAGCCGGTTCAGGTCGCCCACCTTGACGGCGGGAAGGCCGGTGGCTTCGATCTTGACCACCGCCACGTCGGTGCGCTTGTCGGCGCCAACGATCTTGGCCTTGAATTCACGCTTGTCGGTCAGGGTGACGATAACCTCGTCTGCGCCTTCCACCACGTGCGCATTGGTCATCACATAGCCGTCTTGCGTCAGGATGAAACCAGAGCCGACACCACGCGGTTGCTCTTCTTCCTGCTGGGGCCGCTGGGGGCGTTGCTGGCGCTGCGCGTTGGGAGGCACCGGCACACCGAACCGCCGGAAGAACTCCAGCATCTCCTCATCCATGGCATTGGGGCCAGCCCGCTCCGCTGCTTTTTCCAGCGTACGGATGTTGACCACCGAAGGACCCACCTGATCCACGAGGTCCGTGAAATCGGGCAGCCCGCGGACCGTAGGCGGCGGGGTTTGCGCCAGCACACCAGCGGGCACAACTGCGGTAGCGGCAGTCAATGCCATCGCGACGGCCACAGCACACGATTGCAGGTTTTTCCAATTCGTCGTCATCGGCATCATCGGTCTTTCTAATTCAGGGGAGACATCTGGGAGCAGCAAAGCACTTCGTACTGCAAGGTTCAGGTTTGGTTCCCGCAAGGCAGCAGGACAGATGCCAATTTCATGCCATTGCGGTCGAGCAACGGCAAGCGACGACACGTCAATGGACGTATTCCAGTCGCTCTGCCACCAAACGCAGGGTTTCTTGGGGCACCTCGCCCACAGCGGTCAGCCACATGTTGCCTGAAATGCGCAAGGCCAAAGTCTGGGTTGCTCCCATGCTGCCAGCACTGGGGCCCGGCGGGTGCCGAGAAGCATCGTAGCGCTCCAGAAAAAGCGACACCGTCGCAAGCCCGTCGGAGAGCAGGCAATGCAGCGGCAGGCCAGCTTGAGCCTGCGCTGGCACGGCATCTTCCTGCCTGTAGCAATCGCCCGGCGTGAACCCACCGATGGGCGCCTTCAACTGCCACCCCTCTGCCTTCGCCGTCGTCTTGTGCATGGCCACCTTCACCAGGCGGAAATCACCCACGTCGTCCATCATCGCTGCCAACCGCGGAAAGGACACCGGATTGTCCAGTTCCAACTGGGAAAATGCGGCCTGCTCCAGAACCCGTCCCCGGGCATCCAGCGTCTGCAGCTTCAGGATCAAACCCGAGGCTTCAGCGACCCACATGCGATAACCGAAACGCAGCGCATCACGGGGCCTGAGCCACGCGACTTCGCTTTCGTGGCCGGCAACGCGCTCCCGTCCCAGAGCTTGAACTGTGTAATGCGCATCGAGCCCCCGGTCAGCCGTCTCGGGAAGACGGGGGAACAAACTGGGCATGTCTCGGCGATCTTCGCGCACCATTCGAGCCTGCGGCAGAAAGGTGCGTACCAAGCCTTCGCGGCGGTATACCACTCGGGGAGATCCGTTCAACGCCTCGATGCGCTCGATCTGGTCCTTACCGTCCGCCGCATGCCATATGCGAGAGCTGACCATGGCCCCAGACGATGAAAGCAACACGAAGGTGCCGCTGTAGCTGTGCTCGCGGGATGCGCGATGAATGCGCTCCAGCCAACCAGAGACAGAGCGGACCTCACCGGCCGCAACTGAGGCCGGCACTGCAATATCTGAAGCAGGACCGGCCAATGCCTTAGCCATCCCCGCCAGCATCAGCCCCCATGCAAAGGCATGGCGCAGCGAAACGATTCTTTTCAACACGCCTTCGCACGCATGGGCGCTCCTCATCAGAACGGTGGCATGCGAGAGGCCTTCTTGGCCCATCTTCACGGTCTCAGCGCGCAGGGGCTTCAAACGTGGCATTGCGCAGAAAACCTGCCGGCATCTGCAATGCCGAAGTGTTTCCAAATTGCTTATGCGCCGCCAGCAGCTCATCCAGACGCGGGTCGCGGATCATGACCGGCGTCTGCGCCGCTGTGTCGCCACCCTCGGCAACAGCCACCACCGCAGGCGCCGCCGTCACAGGGGCGACAAGGGCCATCTGTCCACCCTGATTATTCGACTGTATGCCGACCAACGCCGTCCACCCGATGGCCCCGACCGCGGCCAGCGATGCGAAGCCCGCTGCCATTTTCCAGCGAAAGACAGAGGCATTGGCGGCCACTGCAGGCTTCACGGCCTCCTGCATGGCGACTTTCAGAACGGCGGCCTCTGCAACCATTGCGGGGCGCTCCACGCGTTCTTCCTCGATTTGGGTACGAAGCCGATCAATCAATGTCGAATCGACCGGACGGGCCAGTTCAGAAGACCGCAGAACATCCCCGATCAAATGGTACATCTGCCACGTGGCAACACCATCGCCACTGCTGGCATGGTCCACGGCCTGTGCGAAATCCTGGCCCCGCAACTGACCATCTGCCAAGGCAGACAAATGTTCGCGCATTTTCAGATCATCATTCATGGTCGTTCCCCGCCGTCACTGTTTGCTTCAATGTGCTTTGCCATCCGCGTTGCGCTACCAGCGCTTGCCCGACTGCTTTTCCAGCAAAGGGCGAACCCGGGCCGATATGGCTTCCCGCGCCCGAAAGATACGGGACCGCACGGTGCCGATGGGGCAATCCATGGCAGCCGCGATTTCCTCATAAGTCAACCCTTCGATCTCACGGAGCGTCACCGCCTGGCGTAAATCCTCAGGCAGCGCATCCATTGCTGCATTCACAGCCACAGCGATTTCCTGGGCAGCAAGCACGGTCTCGGGCGTTTCGTCGGTGATTAGTTCGTGTCCAAGCCGGGAAGTTTCATCGTCGTCACCACTTCCACGAAGAGCATTTTCCGAAATAACGGGATTGCGCTTCATGTCGACCAGCGCCTTCTTGGCGGTATTGACCGCAATCCGATAGAGCCATGTATAGAACTGCGCCTCGCCTCGGAACTGATGCAATGCGCGATAAGCCCTGATGAACGTTTCCTGGGCAATATCCTGCACCAGATCAGAGTCCCGAACCATGCGGCCGATGAGCCGCTCAATGCGCCGCTGGTATTTGATCACCAGCAATTCGTAAGCCTTTTGATCGCCAGCAACCGTACGCTCTACGAGCTGCAGGTCACTGTCGACGGGAGGCGGGGGCATTGAAGCAGTCATGTGAAAAAGGCTCACGCGTCGCCGCGCCGGACAGAAAACACGCCGTCGGCACGAGGCTCTGGCTTGGGGCGCGAATATACCGCACGACGCAGAGAGGCCCACGACTCTTGAGGACCGCAACGTTCCAGGCACAACCAGGCGCTGCGGCCGTCCAGCCCGCTCAAATGGACCAAAAAGAACCGCTGGAAGTCCATGTGGACAACCAAGACCCCAGCCACGGGCAATGCATCACCCGCGGTCAAGGACCAGTTCAAACCGTCCCACTGAAGGAAGCCGCTGGGCAAACGGCGCCAGAAATACCATCCCGACGCAGCAACGAAAGCCCAAAGCACCCAGGAAAGAATGAATTGGACCGTCAAATCCCCAGAGGCTTGACCCATCCATGCAACAAGCCCGCCAGCACTGGAAAACAGAGCCGAAACGATAAACCAGCCCACCAAGCGACTTCTTTGAAAGACATAGCGGGTCGCTGGCGCATGGAAAGACTGGGTCGTACGGGTCATCGCAGCGCTGGCGTTGAATGCAGGTAGCCCGCAAATTGCGGCCCTGCTATCTCATCAAAGGCGCTTGAACACCAGCGTGCCGTTGGTGCCGCCGAAACCGAAGTTGTTCTTCACGGCCACATCCATCTTCAAGTCACGGGCAACATTGGCACAGTAGTCCAAGTCGCATTCCGGATCTTGTTCAAAGATGTTGATGGTCGGCGGCGCCTTTTGGTCCCGAAGCGCCATCACGGTAAACACGCTCTCGATTCCCCCGGCGCCGCCCAAAAGGTGGCCGGTCATCGATTTCGTCGAACTGATCACGGTGTTTTTGGCATGCTCGCCCAATGCCGCCTTGATCGCATGTGTTTCGTTCAAATCCCCCAATGGCGTGGATGTGCCATGGGCATTCAAATAATCCACGTCTTCGGGGTTGATACCGGCGTTGCGCAGGGCTGCTTGCATGGCCCGGCGGGGGCCGTCCATGCTAGGTGCCGTCATATGACCCGCATCGGCACTCATCCCGTATCCAGACAGTTCCGCATAAATCTTGGCGCCTCGCGCTTTGGCATGCTCGTACTCTTCGAGCACCAGAACACCAGCGCCCTCACCCAGCACGAAACCGTCACGGTCCTTGTCCCAAGGGCGGGAAGCAGTGCTGGGGTCATCATTGCGTGTCGACAAGGCACGCATGGCCGCAAACCCGCCAACACCCAAGGGCGACACAGTCGCTTCGGTGCCGCCTGCCACGATCACATCGGCATCGCCGTACTCGATCTTTCGCGCAGCTTCGCCAATGCAATGCAGACCTGTCGTACAAGCCGTGACGACGGAGAGGTTGGGCCCCTTGAAACCAAACCGCATCGAAACATGGCCTGCCACCATATTGATGATGGAAGCGGGAACGAAAAAAGGCGTGATTCTTCGCGGCCCACGGCTTTCCAGCTCTGCATGCGTGTTTTCGATCAGCGGCAATCCACCAATCCCGGATCCGATGATGCAGCCAATGCGCGCTGCGAACTCTTCGTCCAGCGCTTCGCCCGTAGGAAGCCCGGCATCCCGCACGGCTTCATCTGCCGCAGCGATGCCGTAATGGATGAACGTATCCATCGTGCGCGCATCTTTCGTGCTCATGTAAGCGGCCAGATCGAATCCCTTGACCTCACCCGCGATCTTGCAGGCAAAGTTCGAAGCATCGAACTTGGTGATGAGGTCAATGCCGGATTTTCCAGCCAAGATGTTGGCCCAGGCATCTGCCACCGTGTTTCCGACGGGGGTGATGCAACCCAGGCCGGTCACGACAACGCGACGACGGCTCATGCGCTATGACTTTCTACGGATCTGTCTGAATGGAAGGCGCTCAGGCCTTCTGATGGGTATTGGCGTAGTCGATGGCGTTTTGCACCGTGGTGATCTTCTCTGCGTCTTCGTCAGGAATCTCGATGCCGAACTCGTCTTCCAGCGCCATCACCAGCTCCACCGTGTCCAGCGAGTCGGCACCCAGATCGGCCACGAAAGCCTTTTCATTGGTGACTTGCGACTCTTCAACGCCGAGTTGCTCGGCAATGATCTTTTTGACACGTGCTTCGATATCGCTCATGGTTTCCCTTTGAGGGTTGTGAATGAATCCGCGATTCTAGCTGCTTCGGGATCAGTCCCCTATCAGCCCGCCGCCCGGATAAATCGGCGTTAACTTTGTCTAATTACATGTACATGCCGCCATTGACATGCAACTCCTGTCCTGTCACATAGCCAGCTTCTTTGGAAGCAAGAAATGCGACGGCGTGCGCGATGTCCTCAGGGCGGCCCATATGCCCCATCGGGATCTGCGACTGCAGCGATTGCTGCTGCTCTGAAGGCAGTTGCGCCGTCATGTCGGTGGCGATGAAACCTGGCGCAACGCAATTGACAGTGATACCGCGACTTGCCAATTCGCGGGCCATTGCACGCGCCATTCCAGCGACACCAGCCTTTGCAGCCACATAGTTGGCCTGGCCAGGGTTGCCAGCAGCGCCCACCACGCTGGTGATATTGATCATCCGCCCGAAACGCTGCTTCATCATGGGACGGATAGCAGCGCGGCTCACCTGAAACACTGCCTTGAGATTGGTGTCGATGACCGCATCCCAATCGTCATTCTTCATTCGCATGGACAAGGTGTCGCGGGTGATGCCTGCGTTATTCACCAGCACGTGCAGCCCGCCATGCTGCTTCACGATGGCATCTATCAACGCATCGACTGCCGCCACATCCGTGACGTTGAGATTGACGCCATGACTGCCGTTGCCAGAGGAAGCAAGGGCTTGGGAGATGCGCTCGGCACCCTCATCCGTAGTGGCCGTCCCGACAACGAGATATCCACGGCTTGCCAATACGGTCGCGATCGCTGCGCCAATGCCGCGGGATGCACCTGTCACCAGGGCAACCTGGGGTTTGTTGTCATTCAATAAAGATGTGTCGCTCATGCCAATAATGTTTGTGCTTCGGCCAGCGAGGCCGGATCGTAAAGAGAGGCCGCAACCAACTCAGGGTCGATGCGTTTCGTGAGGCCGGCAAGTACTTTGCCCGGACCGCATTCCACCAAATGCGTGATACCCCGGGCCTTCAGCGATTGCACGCACTCCACCCAGCGCACTGGGCCAAAAGCTTGGCGATAAAGCGCATCGCGAATCGCATCAGCTTCTTGCTGAACGGCAACATCCACGTTGTTGACCACAGGAATCTGGGGGTTGGACAACGCCACAGTCGATAAGGCATCCCGCAACTTTTCGGCCGCAGGTTTCATCAAGCTGGAATGAAAAGGTGCCGATACGGGCAACGGCAAGGTGCGCTTGGCCCCTGCAGCCTTCAAAACCTCACACGCCTTTTCCACCCCCGCTTTGGTGCCAGCGATCACGGTCTGAATGGGGTCGTTGAAGTTCACAGCCTCGACCACCTCCACACTGCCTGCTCCGAAAGAGGCGGCCGCCAAGGCGCAACCCTCGATCACCTTTTGCGCGTCCATGCCAAGGATGGCAGCCATTGCTCCGACACCCACCGGAACCGCTTCCTGCATCGCGGCGGCACGCAGGCGCACGAGTGGAGCAGCTTGAGACAGCGTCAAGACACCCGCCGCCACCAGCGCAGAATACTCGCCAAGAGAATGGCCGGCCACCGCCGCCGGAGCACCCCCACCTTCGGCCACCCAAACACGCCAGGCAGCCACCCCCGCCACGAGCATGACCGGCTGGGTATTGGTGGTCAACGACAGCGCTTCCTTGGGCCCCTCATGGATCAACCGCCGCATGTCCTCGCCCAGTGCGTCGGATGCTTCCTGCAGAGCATGGGCGACGACTGGATGGTCGCCCCAAGCATCCAGCATGCCGACAGACTGCGAGCCTTGGCCAGGAAAAACAAATGCAAAAGTTTTTTGTGTTGTCATAACCGGATCGTAAAAACTGGCTCCAGCGCTTTATTACCAAGCGTCTATTGCTACAATTTAAGGAGCACCGCACCCCAGGTAAAACCGCCACCCACACCTTCCAATAGCAGCGTCTGCCCAGGCTTGGCTTGACCATTGCGCACTGCATGATCGAGTGCCAAGGGAATCGAAGCCGCCGAGGTGTTGCCATGCTGATCGACGGTGACGACCACCTTGTCCATCGGCAAGCCAAGTTTTTTGGCCGTGCTTTGCATAATGCGGATGTTGGCCTGGTGAGGAATCAGCCAGTCCACATCGGCATCGGTCATGCCAGCTTTGTCCAATGCGGCACGGGCAGCCTTTTCCAGCACGCCGACTGCCAGCTTGAAAACCGCCTGGCCATCCATCTTGAGCAACGGATCGCCGAGAACCTTGCCGCCATAGACATTGCCGGGCACGCAAAGAATGCCCACATGCTTGCCGTCAGCGTGCAAATCGCTCGACAAGATGCCAGGCGTTTCCGAAGCCTCCAGCACGACAGCACCGGCTCCGTCACCGAACAAAACACAGGTAGTGCGATCATCGAAATCGAGAATGCGGCTGAATACTTCCGCACCGACCACGAGCGCACGCTTGGCGCTGCCCGACTGAATCATGGCGTCTGCCACTGTCAAGGCATAAACGAATCCGCTGCACACGGCTTGAACGTCAAAGGCAGGGCATCCATTGGCGCCGAGCTTGTTTTGCAAGATGCAGGCTGTAGAAGGAAATACCATGTCCGGAGTAGACGTGGCCACGATGATCAAATCGATGTCCTGCGGCTGCAACCCCGCTGCGTCCAGAGCGTTGCGAGCCGCCTCCAACCCGAGGTCGCTACTGCAGACATCGCGTTCAGCGAAGTGACGCGCGCGAATACCAGTGCGCTCGACAATCCAGTCGTCAGATGTTTCTACACCGCGCTGCGCCAATTCGGCCACGAGATCGGCATTGGTCAAACGACGAGGAGGAAGGCTGCTGCCAGTGCCCGTGATGCGTGAGTAGCGTCTCATCAATATGTGGCCCCGACCGCGGAACTGGCTGGCTGGGCATCCGCTGGCGCCAGCAAGGGCGAAGCGTGCGCCACGCGCGTCCGAACGCGGTCGAGCAGGTTGTTGCGGGCTGCATCATACGCCCGGTTCAAAGCTTGCTCGAAAGCCATGGCATCTGCTGATCCATGGCTCTTAAAGACAAGGCCGCGCAGTCCCAAAAGGGCTGCGCCGTTATAACGGCGATGATCCATTCGTTTCATAAGCGCCGATAGAACCGGATAAGCGGCAATTGCCGCCATTTTGGTAAATATGTTTTTCTTGAACTCTTGCTTAAGTCCGCCAACGATCATGGTTGCCACACCTTCGCTGGCCTTGAGCGCAACATTTCCAACGAAACCGTCACATACCACGATGTCGACGGTTCCTTTGAAAATATCGTTGCCTTCTACATTGCCGTAAAAGCGGAGATCACCAGAATTACCAGCAATACGCAGCAATTCCCCCGCTTTTTTAATGACATCGCTGCCTTTGATGGCTTCTTCACCGATATTCAACAAACCGACTGTCGGTTCCGAGCCCTCTTGGAGAGCGGACACCAGGGCTGAACCCATCACCGCAAACTGCAGCAGATGCTCCGCACTGCAGTCCACGTTGGCGCCCAAATCCAAAACCGTCGTCGCTCCACCTTTGGCATTGGGCATCTGGGTAGCGATCGCTGGGCGATCGATACCCTCCAACGTCTTGAGAAGATAACGAGCGATCGCCATCAAAGCACCCGTATTGCCGGCAGACACTGCGGCTTGAGCGGCTCCATCCTTGACCTGTTGTATCGCCACCCGCATGGACGAATCCTTTTTGCGGCGCAATGCGATCTCCACCGGATCGTCCATGGTGACGATTTCGCTGGCAGGGGTGATGGCAGCCCGATCGTGACCGAAGTCTTTGAGGCTTTCGGGTTGGCCAACCAACAGCAGTCGGGCGTCAGGATGGTGTTCGAGGAACTGGCGGCACGCCGCTAGCGTGACGCGGGGGCCGTGATCGCCCCCCATGCAGTCAACAGCCAGTGTGATCATGGGCGACTCGTTCGGGCCCAAAGGGGACCGAAAATGAAAATACAGCGAACAAAACAAAGGCCCGCGCTACCATTCGTAGCAGCGGGCCTTGGCGCGTGATTTAAATCAGGCTTCAGACTTGTTCTTCAGCACTTGGCGACCACGGTAGAAACCGTTGGGGCTGATATGGTGACGCAGATGGGCTTCACCGGTGGTGGGCTCGACTGCCGTACCTGGCACGTTGAGCGCATTGTGCGAACGGTGCATGCCGCGCTTAGAAGGGGATTTTTTGTTTTGCTGAACAGCCATGGTGGCTCCTGAGTCTTGAAGGGTTGGTAAAAAACGCGATCAGCCCAGAAAAGACACGAGGGGGATTCGCGTGAAGCCCTCGATTATATCCCAAACAGTTTTCAGTCCTCCGATTTGTCTTTCCTCAAGGCTGCCAGTGCGGCAAAAGGATTCGGCTTCTGGGCGCTGGCCTCCTCGAAATCTTCGTCGGTGGATTCCATAGGGACGGGCGCGGGGCATTCATCGTGCCGCGGCACCAGAGGCAATGCCATCAGCAATTCGTCTTCTATCAATTCACGCAAGTTGAATTCGCGACTCAACGCCAGCAAGTCTTCGTCACTCTCGTCATCCAGCGCTTCAGCCGTGGCCTCATCCGCGACGAAGCGAAATTCTCGCTCCACCTCCAGCGGCACATCCACCGGCCCAAGGCAGCGCTGGCAAGTCATCGGAAAAGCTGCACGCGCGACAAGCCGTAACCAGATCTGTCCACCAATGCCATGGGTACTGCGCAGTTCACCGTCGGCTTGCCAGTCCACGATGAGGTCGGGGTGCAGGCCCTTGGCCTCTTGGGCGAGCCGTTCGTATTTCAACAGGGAGTCATGGCCGGACAAATGACCGCCCGCCTGCGCGAAGGCTTTGACATCGAGGCGCTGTGGGGAAAATTCCTTGGTCATGGCGGCAGTGTAAGAGAATCAGCGCATGCCTCAATCCCCTTCATTGCCCCGCCGTTTGGTACTTGGCTCGACGTCTCGATATCGCAGCGAATTGATCTCCCGTCTGCATCTGCCTTTCGATGTAATAGCCCCCAACGTGGATGAAACGCCCCACGTGGCAGAAGCTCCTGATGCCCTCGCCTTGCGATTGGCCTTGGCCAAGGCGCGCGCTGTCTCGATGGCTTACCCTGAAGCAGTAGTGATCGGATCCGATCAGGTCGCGGACTTGCAAGGCGAGCCATTGGGCAAGCCCGGCACGCATGACCGGGCCGTGGAACAACTGCGGCGAATGCGTGGGCAAAGCGTCGTGTTTCAAACCGCCGTGGCAGTCGTCTGCGCAGCCACGGGGTTTGAACAGGTGGCTCTGGCCCCGGTCGAAGTGCTTTTTCGTGAACTATCCGATGCAGAGATAGAACGCTACCTTCGCATCGAGCAACCATACGACTGCGCCGGCAGCGCCAAAAGCGAAGGGCTGGGAATCAGCCTGCTCGATAGCATTCGCAGCGATGACCCCACTGCGTTGATCGGTCTTCCGCTGATTCGCACGTGCCGGATGCTGCGTGCCGCGGGGTTGGAACTGCCATGACAGCGGCTCCAACCGCACCAGCAACGCCTTCGACAGGCACGCTTTATCTCGTACCCGCGCCGCTCGACTTCGGGTGCGACACACAATCCCCATTGGATCAATCGCTGCCTGCCGCCACGTTGCAGACGGCCTCGCAAATCACGCATTGGATCTGTGAGAACGCAAAAAGCACTCGTGCCTACCTCAAGCGAATCGACGCCTTGCATCCCCTCAAGCTACCGATTCAATCGCAGCAGATCGAAGAATTGCCACGAGAGGTACACAAGAAAGGCGACCATGGCGCGGAAGGCCATGTCGTGTTCGATGCGCGATCGCTGCTCTCACCCGCCCTCGCAGGCCATGACATGGGCTTGGTGAGCGAGGCTGGCATGCCGGCGGTTGCCGATCCCGGCAGTTCGGTGGTGCGCGCTGCACACGACTGCGGACTGCGCGTTGTGCCGTTGGTCGGGCCAGTTTCGCTGTTGCTGGCATTGGCCGCGAGCGGCCTCAATGGCCAGAGCTTTGCCTTTGCTGGCTATCTGCCACAAGACCCGGCGCAGCGCGCTGTGCGCATCCGCGAGCTCGAAGCCCTTGCACTCAAACAGGGGCAGACCCAGCTGTTCATTGAAACCCCCTACCGCAATGCGGCGCTGTGGCAGGCATTGGTCCAGACACTGCAGCCCAACACCCGGCTGGCACTCGCCAGCGGATTGACCTTGCCCCAGGCCAGGACCGAAAGCAGGCTGGTACGCCAGTGGAGGCAACAGTCCGAAGCGCCTGATAACCGCACTCCGACGGTCTTCGCCATCGGTCGATAAACCACATCCGCCGCACCGCCTTGCTGCGCGTCGAGTGCAGCGCCATTTACCTGATTTCGCACTGACTCTCGGCCGGGAATCCCAGGCCGAACTCAGAGTGCAGATGCTCGGTTCAGCGCACCGACGGAGTGCCTTTGATGGCCTGGATAGCGGTTTCGCCCATGGCAGCGCCAAATTTCTTCACCAACCGCTCAGCGACATTGTCACGGCGGGTGTAGTCGATGATTTCTTCGGCTTTGACGACTTCACGCGCCACGTAATCGAGGTTGCCCAGGTGGTCGGCCAAACCCATCTCGACTGCCTGCTGGCCGGTCCAGAACAGGCCACTGAAGGTGTCGGAGGTCGGTTTGAGGCGGTCGCCCCGTCCTTCCTTGACCACGTGGATGAACTGCTGGTGAATCTGGTCCAGCATGGCCTGTGCATAGGCGCGTTGCTTTTCGGTTTGCGGACTGAATGGGTCAAGGAATCCCTTGTTCTCGCCAGCCGTCAACAGGCGACGTTCAACACCCAGCTTTTCCATGGTGCCGGTGAATCCAAAGCCGTCCATCAACACACCGATGCTGCCGACGATGCTCGCCTTGTCCACATAGATGTCGTCCGCTGCGGCAGCGATGTAGTAAGCCGCGGATGCGCAGGTTTCCTCGACCACGGCATAGACCGGCTTGTTGTACTTGGCCTTCAGCCGAATGATCTCGTCATTGATGATGCCTGCCTGCACAGGGCTGCCGCCCGGTGAGTTGATAAGCAGCACCACAGCCTGCGATCCGGAATCTTCGAAGGCGCTGCGCATGGCCGCGACTACGAATTCGGCGCTGGCTTCGGCGCCAGCAGCGATCTCACCTTTGATATCGACCACAGCGGTGTGCGGCGTGCTCTTGCTGGTGCTGGTAGCGTCGCGCGCAAGCAACACCCAAGCCACGGCAATCAGGAAGACCAGCCAAGCCAACCGGGTAAAGATGCGCCAGCGCCGTGCTGAACGCTGCTCGGACAAGGTCGCGAACACCAGCTTTTCCAGAACATCCCGCTCCCAGCCAGGTGCTTTCGCGGCGTCCCTTGCTTCTTTTTCAGGAGCAGGCTTTGCCCACAGGTCAGGCGCTGGAGGGGAATTCTGCCCAGAACCAGAGGGTTCGGGCCGGATGGGTTCGGTCATTTGTCAAAATTCGACAGGTTGCAGGTGGTGGTCAGTATGCCAGCGCACTACGTTCTGGACCTCCGAGAGTTCAATCTTCACCAACCCGCCACGGCACGGCCCGCCCGCGCAGGCCCCCGTGTCAGGCCGGTAAGCGGCACCGTGAGTGGCACACAGAAGCCAACGTCCGGTGTCATCGAAGAAGCGGCCCGGCTGATAGTCCATTTCCATCGGAACGTGGGTGCAGCGGTTCAGATAGGCGCACGGCCTGCCTTCAAAGCGCACGGCAAAGGCGCGACAGATCTGGCCGGCATACACCACGTCAAACGCCACAGCCGTTCCGCCATCTACCAGATCCATACTGGCGTATAAATCGATCGGCAGCGAAATGAATGTCATGGGAAGCTTTAGCGACCAGCGAAGCGCCGAAGAAGCACCGGCGCCCGGCCACAGGGTCAGCCGTGCTGCAAAAGCCAGTCGTGCAGTTCTTTGACCGAATGCATCACGCCAAGCGGCTTCAATGCATCGAACTCTCCTGGCTCATGGGCTCCATAGCTCACTCCAACGCTCGCACAGCCTGCCGACAAGGCCATTTGAAGATCATGGGTGGTGTCGCCGATCATCAGCAGTCGCTCGGGGGCCACGTCGAACTCGGCCATTAACTCCTGGAGCATGAGCGGGTGCGGCTTGCCGGCGGTTTCATCGGCAGTGCGCGAGCCATCGAACATGCCGCGCAGCGCGACCGTGTGCAGCACTTCATCCAGGCCCCGTCGGCTCTTGCCTGTGGCAACCGCCAGCAGATGGCCACGCGTGCGCAGGTCTTCAAGCATCGGCAGCACTCCGGCAAACAGGCTCAGATCGTCCTGGTGCTTGAGATAGTGGTAGCGGTAGCGATTGCCCAGTTCGGCATGCTTTTCCACAGGCACATCGGGCGCGGCATGCGTCAGCGCTTGCATAAGGCCCATGCCGATCACCCAGGCGGCCGCCTGATCGGTCGGTACCGTGCCGCCAACATCGCGCACGGCGTCCTGGATGCAGCGCACGATGATGGCGGTGGAGTCGTAAAGCGTGCCGTCCCAGTCGAAAGCAATGAGATCGAAGCGGCGGCGGGGGGTCGTGGGCATGGTTTCAGACAGTGGCGCCGGTGAATTCGGCCAGATCGGGCGGCAGTTCTGCGCGCAACTCAATGCGCTCGCCGGTGGAAGGGTGAACGAACTGTAACCGCCATGCGTGAAGGAACATGCGCTTGAGCCCCTGCCTTCCAAGCCGCTTGTTCAACTCGAAGTCGCCGTATTTGTCGTCGCCTGCAATGGCGTGGCCCTGGCTGGCCAAGTGAACGCGGATCTGGTGCGTACGCCCGGTTTTGATGGTGACCTCCAGCAGCGAAAGCGAGGGCAGCCCGTCAGCCGCGCGCGCTGACAGATGGCTGCGTACTTTCACCAAGGTAATGGAGCGCATGCCCTCGGGATCCTCCGGCGTGGTCACGCGGACCCGGCGCTCACCGTCGGCCTGCAGATATTTGTGCAGGGGTGTATCGATCACCTTCTTGTTGGCGGGCCAGGTACCGGGCACCAGCGCCAGATAGGTCTTGCCCGTCTCGCGCTCACGGAACTGGTCCTGCAGATGGACGAGCGCAGACCGCTTCTTTGCCACGAGGAGGATGCCCGAGGTCTCCCGGTCCAGGCGGTGGACCAGTTCCAGAAACCGGGCCTGCGGGCGGGCCTGCCGCAATTGTTCGATGACGCCGAAGCTCACCCCGCTGCCGCCATGGACGGCGACCCCCGCGGGTTTGTCGATGGCGATCAGATGCTCATCCTCCAGCAGCACTGGGAATTCGCGGGCGGGCGCGGGACGTTCGGCCTTTTCGGCCACCTTGTCCGAAATGCGCACCGGTGGCAGGCGAATCAGGTCGCCCGCCGATACCCGGGTATCGGCGCTGGCACGCCCCTTGTTGATGCGTACTTCACCGCTTCGGATGATGCGGTACACGTGCGTTTTCGGCACGCCCTTCAGTTCGCGTATCAGAAAGTTATCGAGTCTCTGCCCGGCAGACTCCTCATCGACTTCGACGATGCGGACTGCAGCGGGGGCGGGGTTTGGGGTACGGTCGGTCGCCGGTTTGCCCCCTATAATGTGTTTCACCTGCGCGATGTTCTGTAAGTGGTTGATTTGTCTGGAGTTTAGTCCACGCAACCATGCAAGCCGCGCAGGCAGGTCGATGCCAACGGGCGTCGTGTGCGCAGATTGCAGGCCAGATGCCTGTGGTGGCTCCCACGCCGTGCGGCCGGCTGACAAATTGAAACACCGAAACCGGAATCCCCAGTCCGCAGGCCGCCCAACAGGCAGGTTCTGCGGGCGGATCAAAGCGAAAACATGTGGGCATTGTTGGCATGGATTGTGACCCTTTGGCGAAGGCGCCTGCCTTCGGCATGGACTCAGCAGTCGCCCGCATTGCCCGTGCAGCCCGCGCCATCAGCCAGGTCGTTCATGGCAACGCTGCACACATTTCCCCTCGCCCCCATCCACGCGCCCCCGCCACGACTGCGAAGCTAGAGCTTTGCAGCCGCGTGGCATTGCGGCAATTCCCTTCGTTTCAACGCGTCGGCCCTGGCATCCATGGCTCCTGAAGAGCCTGTGTCATTGGTTTGAATGGTCGGGACGCGCGCCAATGCAGCTTTTTCGCTGCGCGCCGCCCGGCCGACAACGAAAAGGAATCCCATCATGAAGCGGATGCTCATTAACGCCACGCAGCCTGAAGAACGCCGTCTGGCCATCGTCGACGGCCAGAAGCTGCTGGACTACGAAATCGAAATCGAAGGGCGCGAACAGCGCAAGGGCAACATCTACAAGGCCGTCGTCACCCGCGTCGAACCCTCGCTGGAAGCGTGCTTCGTCGACTACGGCGAAGACCGCCACGGCTTCCTGCCCTTCAAGGAAATCTCCCGCCAGTATTTCGCCGAAGGCGTCTCGGTCAGCCAGGCACGCATCAACGACGTGATCCGCGAAGGCCAGGAGCTGCTGGTGCAGGTTGAAAAAGAAGAGCGCGGCAACAAGGGCGCGGCCCTGACCACCTTCGTGTCGCTGGCCGGCCGCTATGTGGTGCTGATGCCCAACAACCCCCGCGGCGGTGGCGTTTCCCGCCGCATCGAGGGCGAAGACCGGGCAGAGCTCAAAGAAGCGATGGACCAGCTCGAATACCCCAAGGGCATGAGCATCATCGCGCGCACGGCCGGTATCGGCCGCATGGCGCCCGAACTGCAGTGGGACCTGAACTACCTGCTCAAACTCTGGACCGCGATCGACGGCGCAGCCAAGGGCGGCAAGGGCGCCTTCCTGATCTACCAGGAATCGAGCCTGGTCATCCGTGCCATCCGCGACTATTTCAATAGCGACATCGGCGACATCCTCATCGATACCGACGACATCTACGAGCAGGCGCACCAGTTCATGGCGCACGTGATGCCTGAACATGCCGGCAAGGTGAAGCGCTACCGCGACGACGCGGCGCTGTTCAGCCGCTTCCAGATCGAGCACCAGATCGAGTCGGCCTACGCCCGCACCGTGACGCTGCCTTCTGGCGGGGCCATCGTGATCGACCACACCGAAGCGCTGGTGAGCGTGGACGTGAACTCCGCCCGCGCCATCAAGGGCGGCGACATCGAAGAAACCGCCACCCGCACCAACCTGGAAGCCGCCGACGAAGTGGCCCGCCAGATGCGACTGCGCGATCTGGGCGGCCTGATCGTCATCGACTTCATCGACATGGAAGAGTCGAAGAACCGCCGCGAAGTCGAAAACCGCCTGCGCGACGCGCTGCGCCAGGACCGCGCCCGCGTGCAGTTCGGCACGATCAGCAAGTTCGGCCTCATGGAAATGAGCCGCCAGCGCCTGAAGCCCGCGTTGAGCGAAGGCTCTTCCATCCCCTGCCCCCGCTGCGGCGGCTCGGGCCACATCCGCGACACCGAATCGTCGGCGCTGCAGATCCTGCGGATCATTCAGGAAGAGTCCATGAAGGACAACACGGCCGCCGTGCACTGCCAGGTGCCGGTGGAAGTGGCTTCGTTCCTGCTGAACGAAAAGCGCCCCGAGATCGCCAAGATCGAACTCAAGCAGCGCGTGACCGTGCTGATGGTGCCCAACAAGACCCTGGAGACGCCGAACTACAAGCTCGAGCGCCTCAAGCACGACGACCCGCGCCTGGACCACATCGACGCCAGCTACAAGCTCGTCGAAGAAGTGGAAGACCCCACCGCCGTCACCCGCCGTTCGCAAGAGCCCACCAACAAGCAGACCCCGGTGATCAAGGGTGTGCTGCCTGACGCGCCTGCGCCGATCGCCGAACCCCGCCCGGAAGGCGCTACGCGCAGTGCATCGCACAGCCGGCCTGCCGCTGCTGCAGCTGCCGCGGCCGCCGCAGCGACCCCGGCGCCAGCACCCGCCCCTGCTGCGGCTCCCGCGCCGCAAGAGCAGGGATTCTTCGCGTGGCTCAAGAGCCTGTTTGGCTTTGGCGAGCCGCCACGCGCACCTGCGCCGATCGTCACACCCGCCCCAGCCCCCGTCTCCGAGCCGAGCCGCGAAGGCCGGCGTGAAGGCCGTGGCGGCGACCGGGGTCGCCGCGGCGACCGCAACGGCGACCGCAACGGCGACCGCAATGGTCCGCGCGACGGACAGCGCGAAGGCAACGGCGAAGGCCGGGGCCGCCGCGACGGCCGCGCAGAGCGCCCGGAAGGCGAAGCCCCGCGCAATGGCCGCGGACCGCGTGATGGCGAAGCCCGTGGTGGCCGCGATGGCGAGCGCCGTGAAGGCCGCGAAAGCCTCCCAGAAGGCGAAGCCCGCAATGGAGGACGCGAGCCCCGTGAGGGACGCGAACCCCGCGAAGGCCGTGGCCGTGAACGCCGCGATGGCGAAGTCCGCCAGGCTCCACTGAATGCGGAACAAGGCGCTGCCCTGCCCTCTACCGCTTCGGTGACGCTGGATGGTGCTGGCGACCCAGTGGAAGCACGCGCCGAACGCGGCCCCCGCCGTGAACGCGGTGAACGGGGTGGTGAGCGCGGAGGCCGTGGCGAACGCGGCGGCCGTGAGCGTGGTCCCCGTGCGGATGAGACCGCCGGCATCGGACAAGGCCCGGTGGCTGACTTCGTGGACACCTCGCCCATGGCATCTCTGCCCGACCTCGACCTGACCGGCAACGACGCCGCACCGGCAGCGCCTGCAGCCGGTGGCGAAGAACGCCGTGAACGCCGGTCGCGCGACCGCTATGGCCGCGATCGCCGCGAGCGTGCACCGCGTGAAAACGGTGCCGAGCAAGAGCAGCCGTCGGCGAACTTGATGGACTTCGATGCGAGCACGACGGCTTCGGCGGAAAACGCACCGGCAGAAGGTTCGCAGGAACCCGCCCGCCGCAGCTACTTCAACGCGTCCGCAGCGCCTGTGGCTCAGTCGCAGGAGCCAACGGCCTCGGTGATGCCAGTGGCTTCTTCGGCGCCGGTGGCAGAGCCCTTTGCCCCTGCACCGGTCGCACCCCGTCCAGCGCCCGCGCCAGTACCGGCTCCTGCGCCAGTTGCCGCACCGATGGCGCCAGCGGCAGTGGTGGCAGCACCCGTCGCCCCGCTGCCAGTGCCAGTACAGGCGCCTGTGCCCGCCGCACCGCCTGTAGCCGCCGCTCCGGTGCCTGCAGTGCCGGCTTCGGCCAATGGGAACATGCCGCGGGTGCAGGCGTTCACGCTGCCGGTGGACGAGTTGAGCCAGATCGCTCAGACCTCGGGCCTGCAGTGGGTGAACTCCGACGCGGAAAAGATCGCTGCGGCACAAGCCGCCATCGCCGCTGAGCCGCACCCGATCCACGTGCCGCGCGAGCGCCCTCCTGCCGTGGCGGTCGATGATGGTCCGCTGGTGCTGGTGGAAACACGCCGCGACCTGCGCGATCTGACGCTGCCGTTCGAGCAGCCTCCCGCTGCCTGATGCGGCCCGCCGGCCCGCGGTGCAATGCCCCGGGCCGGTCATTGTCTTGACCGGAAAGCCCCTGCGCGGGCTTTCCGCTTTTCTCAGAGATCACCGGACCATCGCGACCTCCATGCTGTTCCTGCTGTCTCCCGCCAAATCCCTGGACTACGACACGCCGCTGCCGGACGGACTCCCGCACACGCTGCCGCAGTTCGTTCCCCAGTCGAGCGCGCTCATCGAAGTGCTGCGAAAGAAATCCCCCCAAGAGATTGCCGCCCTGATGGGCATCAGCGATCCGCTGGCGGCACTGAATGTGGCACGGTATGCCACCTGGCGTCCGAAGTTCACCGCCGCCAATGCACGCCAGGCCGTCATGGCCTTCAATGGCGACGTGTACGAAGGCCTGCAGGCGCGCTCGCTCACGCCGGCCGAGCTGGACTGGGCACAGGGCCACGTCGCGATCCTGAGCGGCCTGTACGGCGTGTTGCGCCCGCTGGATCGCATGCAGCCTTACCGACTGGAAATGGGCACCCGCCTGGCCACCGACGCAGGGACCAACCTGTACCAGTTCTGGGGAGCCACCATCGCGGACTCGCTCAACCGCCAAATGGCCGCCGATGCTACGCCCGTGGTCGTCAATCTGGCGTCGCAGGAATACTTCAAGTCGGTGAACCGCAAGGTACTGAAAGCCCGCGTCATCGAATGCGTGTTCGAGGACTGGAAAGGCGGGGTCTACAAGATCATCAGCTTCCACGCCAAGCGGGCCCGCGGGCTCATGGCGCGCTATGCCATCCAGCACAAAGTGGTCACACCGCGCCGGCTCGAAGGTTTCGATCTGGAAGGCTATGCTTTTGCACCGGCAGCCTCCACGCCGGAGCGACTCGTCTTTCGCCGCAAGACGGCCTGAAGGGCATCGTCCCGACACCGCCACGCCGCAACGGTTGAAGGCGCTCCGCTGCTGCCCGCAGTCCGTTTTTACGTTTCATGCCATCGACGCCACCGAAGCCATGCCTATCACCTCCCGCCAGACCGCCGCATCGACCGACGCCCTTTCCCAGCCCGTGACACCCGAGTTGCGGGAATGGATCATCGCCCAGGCGAAGGCGGGTTTCGAGGCCCCGGTGGTGCTGCAGTCCATGCTGGACGCAGGTTGGAAGGAAGACGTCGCCACGCACGCCATGGAGCACGTGCTGCGCGACCATCTGGAGACGCTGGCCCAGGCGCAGGGACAACCGCCTGCTACGCGCGTGCCCGAGCCGGACATGGGCGAATCGCCACAGTTCATCGACGTCGGCGATCGCCATGTCGAGGTGCTGATGGCCATGGCCCAGCCCCGAGTGGTGCTGTTCGGCAATCTGCTGTCGCCCGAAGAGTGCGAGGCGCTGATCGCCGAGGCCGAGCCACGCATGGCACGCTCGCTCACCGTGGCCACGCGCACGGGCGGCGAAGAGGTGAACGATGACCGCACCAGCGATGGCATGTTCTTCCAGCGCGGCGAAAACCCGGTAGTCCGCATGCTGGAGGCGCGCATCGCCCGGCTGGTGAACTGGCCGCTGGAGAATGGCGAAGGCCTGCAGATCCTGCACTACCGCCCGGGCGCCGAGTACAAGCCGCACTACGACTATTTCGACCCTGCCGAGCCCGGCACGCCCACCATCCTGCGCCGCGGTGGCCAGCGGGTCGCAACGCTGGTGATCTACCTGAACAACCCGGAAAAGGGCGGCGGCACCACCTTTCCCGACGTGCACCTGGAAGTGGCGCCGCGCCAGGGGAACGCGGTGTTCTTCAGCTACGAACGCCCGCACCCGTCCACGCGCACGCTGCACGGCGGCGCGCCGGTGATCGCGGGCGAGAAGTGGATCGCCACCAAATGGCTGCGCGAACGCCAATTCGAATGATTTGAATCAAATCGGCCTCATGCAGCCGTATTCATTGCGGTGGCAGCTATTGATTTAATAGCAAAATCTGGAAAAGTCCATGAACACGCCTGAACAATCGCAGCTGGGCCGCACTTCGGCCTACGCGGACCAATACGACGCATCACTGCTCTTTCCGATTCCGCGCGCGGGCAAACGCGCAGAAATCGGCATTGCCGACACGGCGCCCTTTTTCGGCGCCGACCTGTGGACGGCATTCGAGCTGTCCTGGCTCAACCTGCGCGGCAAGCCACAGGTGGCCATCGCGCACGTGACTGTGCCGTGCGAAACGCTGAACATCGTCGAAAGCAAGTCGTTCAAGCTCTACCTGAACAGCTTCAACAACAGCCGCTTCACCGACGCCGCCGAAGTGCAGGCACGCATCCGGGCCGACGTGAGCGAGGCCGTCTGGCGCGGCGGCCAGCAGTCAGGCACGGTGGGCGTGAAGTTGCTGCTGCCGGAGCTTTTCGAACGCGAGCCTGTGCATGAACTCGACGGCCTGCTGCTCGACCGACTGGACGTGGAGTGCACGCAGTACACGCCGGCGCCCGAACTGCTGTCGGCCAACCATGCGGAGACGCCGGTGACCGAAGCGCTCACGAGCCACCTGCTCAAGAGCAACTGCCTGGTGACCGGGCAGCCGGATTGGGGCAGCGTGCGCATCCACTACAGCGGCCCGCAGATCGACCAGGCCGGGCTGCTGCAGTACCTGGTGAGCTTTCGCAACCACAACGAATTCCACGAGCAGTGCGTGGAGCGCATCTTCATGGACGTGTGGATACGCTGCAAGCCGATCAAGCTGTCGGTGTACGCGCGCTACACGCGCCGTGGTGGCCTCGATATCAACCCCTTTCGCACCAGCCATCCGCAGGCCCTGCCGGCCAACGTGCGCACCGCGCGGCAGTAACGCGGGGCGCCGCAAACCTGCCCGCCCTGGGGTCGCCCGTCAACTGAGGGTGCGACGCAGCAGGCTCACGCGCTCGGCGATGGCATCGATGTCGAGCCCCTCTTCCACGCGCTCCAGGTACACCTCCAGATCGGCCACCGCCAGTGCGGTTTCGCCGCGCTCTGCATGGGCCAGGCCCCGGTCGCGCCACTCGCCCCAGGCTTCGGGCAGGAGCACCACGAGCCGGTCCTGCACCGCCAGGAGCCGCCCCCAGTCCTTTTGCGAACGGTGGATTTCCTTGAGGTTGCGCAGCATGCGCGCGATCACGTCGCGCGGTGGGGCGGCCTGCAGATACAGGCCCAGCGGAATGTCGTAGTCGTCCACCAGGCCACTGCGCCGCTTATAGGGTTCGAGCCGTTCCGACAGCTCTTCGCGCGACAGCGACTGGCCGGTGGTCGGGTCCATCACCACCTGGCCCTTGGGCAACAGCACCTTGACCATGAAGTGCCCGGGAAACGAGACGCCGCGCGCATGCAGGTCGAGCCCCTGCGCCAGTTCCATCCACACCAGGGCCAGCGAAATCGGAATGCCCCGGCGCGTGCGCAGCACGGCGTTGAGGTAGCTGTTTTCGGGGTCGTAGTAGTCGTTGACGTTGCCGGCAAAACCCAGGTCCCCGAAGAAGAACTGGTTGAGCGAGCGCAAGCGCTGCAATGAAGAGGCATCGGTTGGCAAACGCCTGCGCAGCCGGGCCAGCAACTGGTCCACATCGCCCAGCAGTTGCTGCACGTCCAGTTCGGGATACTCGTCCTGAGCGATGGAGGCGGCAGCCTCCAGCAGCGGGAACTGGTCGTCGCTGCGCACCAGGGTGGCGAAGTACTCCAGCGGAGTCGGAAGGGTATAGCTCAGAGCCATGCGAGGGTTGTAAGGGGCGTGCGCAGCTGCGTCAAGCCAGCCGAAAGGCCGAAAAACGGGGCAAAGCCAGGTCAGCGCCGCAGGAGATCACGCAGCTTCAAGCCGGCGGCCCACAGTGCGCCGAAGTACAGCAGCGCCGCCCCGCCCATCAGCAAGGCCAGGATCCCTGCGCGCTGTCCTTCGTGCGCGCGCAGCGCCAGCCAGTCGAAATGGCGCGAGCCCCACATCAGGAACACGGCCAGCAATGCGCTGGCCGCCACCACCTGCAAGATCAGCCGGGCCCAGCCGGGCCGCGGCGCATAGGTGCCACGGCGCAGCAAGCCGGTGAGCAGCCACAGCGCGTTGATCAATGCCCCCAGGCCGATGGACAGCGCCAGCCCGGCATGGTCGATCAACGGCACCAGCGCGGCATTCAGGATTTGCGTCACCACCAGCACCACGATGGCAATGCGCACCGGCGTGCGGATGTCCTGGCTGGCGTAATAGCCGGGCGCCAGCACCTTGATCGCCACCAGGCCGAGCAGCCCTGCGCCATACCCGGCCAGGGCGAGCGCGATCTGGCCGACATCGCTGTCCTGCAGCGCCCCGTGGTGAAACAGCGTGGCCACCAGCGGCTGGGCAAAAGTCAGCAGGCCCACGGCGCAGGGTACGGACATCACCACGACGATGCGCAGGCCCCAGTCGAGCATGGACGAGTAGCGCTCCGCGTCCCCCGCTGCCTTGGCAGCCGCCAGCTGCGGGGTGAGCACCACACCCAGCGCGACGCCGAGCAGCGAGGTCGGAAACTCCATGAGGCGGTCGGCGTAGAAAAGCCAGGTCACGCTGCCCGGCGCCAGGTAGGACGCGATCTGCGTGTTGATCATGAGCGAGATCTGCGCGACGCCCACGCCCAGCAGCGCCGGCCCCATGAGCGTGAGGATGCGGCGCACGCCCGGGTCGCGCCAGGCCTCGCGCACCGCCCCCGGCGTAAGGCCGATGCGGGGCAGCAGGCCCAGCCGGAACAGCGCGGGCAACTGCACCGCCAGCTGCGTGATGCCGCCCAGCATCACGCCGCCGGCCATCGCGTAAATGGGCTCGATGCCACGCGCGGCCAATTGCGGCGCGCCCAGCCATGCGGCAGCGATCATGCAAACGTTGAGCAGCACCGGAGTGGCCGCCGGCACGGCAAAGCGCTTCCAGGTGTTGAGCACGCCAGCGGACAGCGCCACCAGCGACATGAATCCGATGTACGGAAACATCCAGCGCGTCATGACGACGGCGGCATCGAACCCGCCAGCGCTCTGGCGCAGGCCGCTGGCCAGCAGCCACACCAGCAACGGCGCGCCCAGCACGCCCAGCGCACAGGTCAGCAGCAGCACCCAGAACAGCACGGTCGCCACGTTGGCGATCAGTTGGCGCGTGGCCTCGTCGCCTTGCTGGGCCTTGTGGGCAGCCAGCACGGGCACGAAGGCCTGGCTGAAGGCGCCTTCGGCGAACAGCCGGCGAAACAGATTGGGAATGCGGAAGGCGACGTTGAAGGCGTCCGTGAGCGCATTGGCCCCGAACATGGAGGCCATCAGCAGATCGCGCACCAGGCCCGTCACGCGGGAGGCCAGGGTCAGCAGGGAGACGGTGGAGGCGGCTTTGAACAGGGACACGGCCGCGAGTGTATGCGCTGCGCCTGAACGGCCGGCTGGCACGGCGGCGCCGTGCCGTGAACGCGCGCCGAGGCGCGATGTGTTCCTGCCCCTACAGGGGCCCTTGGTCACGCCCTTGGCACTGGGCTATAATCGCGGGCTTTGCTGACATCATCCTCAGACACCTAAGGAACTCATCATGGCATCTGCCAAGCCCAAGAAAAAGAACCCCCGCCTGGCCTCCGGTCGCAAACGCGCCCGCCAGGACGTCAAGCTGAACGCTGCGAACACCTCGCTGCGCTCCAAATACCGTACCGCGGTCAAGAACGTCGAGAAGGCCGTCCTGGCCGGCGACAAGACCAAGGCCACCGAACTGTTTGCGAAGATGCAAGCCGTCGTCGATACCATCGCCGACAAGGGCATCTTCCACAAGAACAAGGCCGCTCGCGACAAGAGCCGCCTGTCCACCAAGGTGAAAGCCTTGGCACTGGCCGCCTGACCTTTCAGGCAAACAGCCCGGACGGCCCCGCCGTCCGCCGTTTGTAACGGGTGCGCTGTCAGCAAAACAAAACAACCGCCTTCGGGCGGTTTTTTTGTGCCGGAAAGCCTGTGAGCGCAGCATTGCGCGGGCATCCATGGCCATTCGCAGCTGCCTTGCTGGACGACGCCATCCAACATTGATTTTTGTCAGGTCTTTTACAGGATGGGACAAATCCCGATGTCAGGGAACTCAATTTTTGATAAGAGCTGAAGGCTGCCAATGAGCAGCCTCTCAGGCTCCGTCTCGCAGTCCATCCAACAAAATCTACGAAAAAGTCGATCAAGGCATTGTTCGGCGCCATCCTGGTGCTGATTCCGGCGGCCGTTCTGTCTCTTTACTGGCCGCTCTTTCCCCGTTCCGTTCCACCCGCGGAAAACGACCAACCGGTCGATGTCGTGATGGTGGGTGCCGGAGTGATGAGCGCCACGCTCGCCACGTACCTGCAAGAGTTGCAGCCGGACTGGAAGATCGAGGTGTTCGAACGCCTGGACGGCGTGGTCCTGGAAAGCTCCAATGGCTGGAACAACGCCGGCACGGGCCACTCGGGGTTTGCGGAACTCAACTACAGGCCCGAACTGCCCGACGGCACCATCGAAACCAAGGGTGCGGTCGGCATCGCCGAGCAGTTCGAGATTTCGCGCCAGTTCTGGGCGCACCAGATCAAGAACCCCCCTGTTCTACGGCATGGAGTATTCGGAAGACCAGGCGCAGATCCAGAAATGGGCGCCCCTGATGATCGAGGGCCGCGATCCCAAGCAGAAGGTGGCCGCCACCTTCATGCCTTTAGGCACTGACGTCAATTACGGCGCAGTGACCAGCCAACTGATCCAGGGCCTGCGCAAGAGCCCCAATTTCCAGCTCAACCTGCAGAACGAAGTGCGCGCGCTGCGCCAGAACGACGACAAGACCTGGAACGTGACGGTGGCGCACCTGGGCGACGGCGGCAAGGAACGCACCATCAAGGCCAAGTTCGTCTTCGTCGGTGCCGGCGGCGCCGCGCTGCAGTTGCTGCAGGCGTCCGGCATTCCCGAATCCAGGGACTACGCGGGCTTTCCGGTCGGAGGGCAGTTCCTGTCGATCGAGAACCCCGCGCTCACCGCCCGACATACCGTGAAGGCCTACGGCAAGGCCGCCACCGGTTCTCCGCCGATGTCCGTGCCCCACCTGGACGCCCGCAACATGGACGGCCAGCCGGTGGTGCTGTTCGGCCCATTCGCCTTGGCAACCACGAAGTTCCTCAAGCAAGGCTCCTGGTTCGACCTGTTCTCGTCCGTGACGCACGACAACCTCGTGGGCATGTTGCGCGTGGGCATCCACAACCTGGACCTGGTCAAGTACCTGCTGCAACAGGCCGAGTTGACCGACGAAGACCGCCAGCGCGCGCTGCAGGACTACTTTCCCAACGCCAAGCGCGATGACTGGAAACTGGTCACTGCCGGTCAGCGCGTTCAGGTCATCAAGCGCGACCCCAAGGAAGGCGCCGTGCTCCAGTTCGGCACCGAAATCGTGTCCGACAAGGACGGCACCATTGCCGCGCTGATGGGTGCTTCGCCCGGTGCTTGCACCGCTCCGCACATCATGCTGAACCTGATGGCCAAGGCCTTCCCCCAGCAGATGACGGATACCGGCTGGAAAGCCCGCCTGAAGGAGATCATTCCGTCGTATGGCCGCAAGCTGAACGAAGACCCGGCGTTCACCAACGAGATCCGCCGCATGACCAGTTCCGCCCTGCACCTGCCGTACCTGGACGTGCCTGCGGACCTGGGCAAAGCACCTGCCGATACTGCGCCTGTGCCGCTGCTGCCCACAGCGCCCAAGGCGCCCGAGACCACTGCCCCCCGGACGAACAAGGAAATGCAGGCACTCTGATCGACCGATCGACCGATCCTCCTTCGCGCCGATGACGGCTGCATCGCCCCGCCTGCGCATTCGCAAGGCGGGGGTTTTCATGGCCGTGAAAAAAGGCTTCCGAAGAAGCCTGCCATCGTCGCAATCAGTGTTTTTGCCGGAGCCCAGGCAGGCCCGGCGGAATTCAGCCCTTGGCCGGCGCTGCCGGGTGGCTGTCAGGCAGCAGGCAGGCTTCTGCCACCTGGAGCTGGTTGTCGCGCGCGAAGTTCATCACGAAGTCCCAGGCCATCGGTTCGTGCCCTTGGAGGTCACGGTTCACGATCACGCATTTGACCCCGTTGAGCGTGGTCGGCACGCACCAGGGTGAGTAGCTCAGGTGGCTGCCGGGTCGCGCGCCGCCGGGACGGAATTGGCTCATCACCCCCGCCAGGCGCTCCGCCCAGTCGCTGGGGCGAAAGGTTTTCCCGTCGAGGGTGACGCCCTGGATGAAAACTTCTTTGGAGGTGGGGGAAACCATCAGGATCGGGGGTCGTTGGGGGGAAGTCGCCGCAGGATCGCCGCATGGCGCGCCACAGGCCGGCATTCTAACTCTTATATAAGAGCTAACCGGTCCAAAGACCCCTGGCCCGGCCTTGGACGGCGCATGGCTGTGATGCGCAATCGTCAACAGCCCGGTCAAGCCCTGCCCCTAGAATCGTGCTTCGTTTTCGCTGGCACCGCGCCGGCGCAACCCAACTTTCGCATTGCACTTCTCTGGAGATTTCCGCATGACCGCATTCGCCGAGGCCGCCTCGCCCCACGTGATGAACACCTACGGGCGCCTGCCGATCGCTCTGGAACGTGGCCAGGGAGTGCGCGTGTGGGACGTGAACGGCAAGCAGTACCTGGATGCGCTCGGCGGCATCGCGGTCAACACGCTGGGCCACAACCATCCACGGCTGGTGCCTGCTCTGCAAGAGCAGATCGCCAAGCTGATCCACAGCTCCAACTACTACCACGTGCCCCTGCAGGAGCAGCTCGCCGCCCAATTGGTCGAGCGCTCGGGCATGACCAACGTCTTCTTTTGCAACTCGGGCCTCGAGGCGAACGAAGCCGCGCTGAAGCTGGCCCGCAAGTTCGGCCATGACAAGGGCATCGAAAAGCCCGTGGTGGTGGTCTATGAAAAAGCCTTCCACGGCCGTTCCATCGCCACGCTGTCGGCCACGGGCAACCCCAAGGTGCAGGCCGGCTTCGGCCCGCTGGTGGAAGGCTTCATCCGCGTGCCGATGAACGACATCGAAGCCATTCGCAAAGCCACGGAGGGCAATCCGAACGTGGTGGCCGTGTTCTTCGAAACCATCCAGGGCGAAGGCGGCGTGAACCCCATGCGCATCGACTACCTGCAGCAGCTGCGCAAGCTCTGCGACGAGCGCGACTGGCTGATGATGATCGACGAGGTGCAGTGCGGCATGGGCCGCACCGGCAAATGGTTCGCGCACCAGTGGGCCGGGATCGTGCCGGACGTGATGCCGCTGGCCAAGGGCCTGGGCTCGGGCGTGCCGATCGGCGCGGTGGTCGCCGGCCCCAAGGCCGCGAACATCTTCGCGCCCGGCAACCACGGCACCACTTTCGGCGGCAACCCGCTGGCCATGCGGGCTGGCGTGGAGACCATCCGCATCATGGAAGACGACGGCCTGCTGGAGAACGCGGCCAAGGTGGGCGCCCACCTGAAGGCGGCGCTGGAGCGCGAACTGGGCAGCCTGCCCGGCGTGAAGGAGATTCGCGGCCAGGGCCTGATGCTGGGCATCGAACTGACCAAACCCTGCGGCGCACTCATGGGCCGTGCGGTGGACGCCGGCTTGCTGCTGTCCGTGACGGCCGACACCGTGATCCGCCTGGTACCGTCGCTCATCCTCACCGAAGCGGAAGCCGACGAGATCGTGGCCCTGCTGGTCCCCCTGGTCAAGGCGCTGCTCGCCGAATGAACGTTCCGTTATGAAGCATTACCTGCAATTCAACGATCTCACCGCCGACGAGTACGCCTACCTGTTCAGCCGCGCGGCCGTCATCAAGGGCAAATTCAAGAGCTACGAGAAGCACCACCCGCTCACCGACCGCACGCTGGCCATGATCTTCGAGAAGGCCAGCACGCGCACCCGCGTGAGCTTCGAGGCCGGCATGTACCAGCTGGGCGGCAGCGTGGTGCACCTGACCACGGGCGACAGCCAGCTGGGCCGCGCCGAGCCCATCGAAGACAGCGCGAAGGTCATCAGCCGCATGGTGGATCTGGTGATGATCCGCACCTACGAGCAGACCAAGATCGAGGCCTTCGCCGCGCATTCCCGCGTGCCGGTCATCAACGGGCTGACCAATGAGTTCCACCCCTGCCAGATCCTGGCGGACATCTTCACCTACATCGAGCACCGCGGCACCATCCGGGGCAAGACCGTGGCCTGGGTGGGCGACGGCAACAACATGGCCAACACCTGGCTGCAGGCGGCCGAACTGCTGGGCTTCACCGTCCACGTGAGCACGCCACGCGGCTACGAGATCAATGAGAAATTGGCCCTCGGCGCATATGGTTCTAGGGCAGGTAGCTATAAATTTTATAGCAACCCTCTGGAAGCCTGCGCCGGCGCCGATCTGGTGACCACCGACGTGTGGACCAGCATGGGCTACGAGGCCGAGAACGAGGAGCGCAAGAGAGCCTTTGCCGACTGGTGCGTCGATGCCGAAATGATGGCGGCCGCCAAGCCGGACGCCCTCTTCATGCACTGCCTGCCTGCCCACCGCGGCGAAGAGGTCGAGGCCGACGTCATTGACGGCCCCCAATCCGTGGTGTGGGACGAGGCCGAAAACCGCATGCATGCGCAAAAGGCGCTCATGGAATACCTGCTGCTCGGCCGCATCACCTGACACGGGCCGACACACAGCGCCCTCCGGGCCTTTGCCACCGCACTGCCGCATGACGCAGGATCGCGACGACGAACTGCTGCACCGCTGGAACGCCCTGGGCGCAGCGCTGGATCGCTCCGGCCCAGTCTGGTCGTCTGAAGGCCGACGCCTGCTGCGCCACTGGAGCCGCTGGCCCCGCGCCTACCACGACACCCACCACCTGCATGCCTGCCTCACGCACCTGGAGGCCGTGCGAGCTGCTCAGCCAGACGCGCTGGAGCAGCCCCATGCCGTCGAACTGGCGCTGTGGTTCCACGATGCGATCTACTGGCCGTGGAGCACGCGCAACGAAGAGCGGAGCGCGCAGTGGGCGCAGCGGTTTCTGGCAGCCCAGCGATTGCCTGAGGCACTGGTAGACACGGTGGAACGCCACATCATGGACACGCGGCACGCCCCTGGCGATCCCCTGTTGGGCGATGCCTGTTGGGTGGTGGACATCGACCTGGCGGTGCTCGGCACACCGCCCGACGTGTACCGCGCGTTTGAACGCAATGTGCGGCGCGAATACCGGTTCGTGCGCTGGTCTCGCTACGTGGCGGGGCGCACCGCAGTGCTGCGGTCCTTCCTGGATCGATCGCATGTCTACGCGACGCCCTGGTTCCGGGCGCAGCGCGAAATACAGGCACGTGCCAATCTGGAGCGGGCGCTTGCAGCCCTTGGGCGCGGGAAGCTTTTCGGCGAATGATTTTTGGGCAAAGTGCCAAAGTCCTGACGCAGGAACCTCCAAACGAAAGCAGAAACCTCTTGGGCAATATGGCAATGACCATCAAGCAATTCCTGTCTGCGGCACTCCTCACTGGCGCAGCCGTTGCCTCTTTCGCGTCTCCGACCAGCGACTTCGACAAGACAATCCAAACCAAAAAATACCGGCTCGGACCGATCAAGTCGGTCGTGGTGCAGGACCGATCTGCCAAGGGATTCGGTGCGCAGACCGCCTGCGGGCATCTGGCGATCGACGAGAAAAGGGTGCGTTTCTTTTTGGCGAACGCCCAATTCCGCAGCGAATACCAGTACAGCCAGGAATTGCAGACCGGCGACTGCAACGCGCAGGCGCAGGTGACGTTCCAGGACCGCCGTACCGCGAAAGTCTCCATCGACAACTGGACGGGGTGGGGAGCGATCACAGCCCGGGGGACGGCCTACTTTCTGCAGTGCGACGCCTGCGCCGACATCCTGGCGACCGGCTTTCCCTTTGACGCCCGCAAGCCGGTCCGGCCTTGAACGGCCCCCGCGAGGCGCCTACTTCGACACCGAGGAACGGCTGCCCGGCATCTGCACGATCTGCTCCTGCCCCACCGCACTGCCGCCCGTCCCGCAGCCGCCCGAATCGCAACTGCTGCACCCCCCGCAGCTTGTCGACTGCGCCAGTGCCGGGTGCACGCGGTCCAGGCGGGCGCGCCATCGGGCGGGCATCCACTTCCACACCATGTAGGCCACCGCGAGGGCGACGATCACTCCGACGATGATTTCCTGGGCCATGGATCAGCCTCCTCCCAGCGCAAGGGCCAGGCGATACGTGATGAAGCTGGCACCGTAGGCCAGCGCGAACAGGTAGCCGGTCATCAGCAGCGGATAGCGCCAGCTGTTGGTCTCGCGCCGTACGGCGGCGATGGTCGAGATGCATTGCGGCGCGAACACGAACCACACCAGCAGCGACAGCGCCGTGGCCAGCGACCAGCTCTGCGCGATCAGCGGGCCCAGTTGGGTCGCCACTTCTTCGCCGGTGGCCGAGAGGGCGTACACCGTGCCCAGCGCGCCCACCGCGACTTCGCGCGCTGCCATGCCGGGCACCAGCGCGATGGCGATCTGCCAGTTGAAGCCGATGGGCGCCACCAGCACCTCCAGCACGCTGCCGATGCGGCCGGCGAAGCTGTACTGGATGGCCGCGCCCGTGGCACCGTCAGGCGGCGCAGGATAGGTGGACAGGAACCACAGCAGGATGGTGACGGCCAGGATGATGCCGCCCACGCGGCGGATGAAGATGAGCGCACGCTCGTACAAACCTTGGGCCAGGCTGCGCAGGCTGGGCCAGCGGTAGGCGGGCAGTTCCATCAGGAGCGGCGCCTGGCTGCTGGTGCGGCGGGCCAGGCGGGCCACGGCCGCCACGGCCATGGCGCTCACGATGCCGCCGACGTACAGCGCGAACAGCACCAGCCCTTGCAGGTTGAATACGCCGCCCACGGTCTGCTCGGGAATGAACGCACCGATGAGCAGCGCATACACGGGCAGGCGCGCGGAGCAGGTCATGAGCGGCGCGATCATGATCGTCACGAGCCGGTCGCGCCAGTGGGTGATCGAGCGCGTGGCCATCACGCCCGGCACGGCGCAGGCGAAGCTCGACAAGAGCGGAATGAACGACCGGCCCGACAGCCCCACCGTGCCCATGACGCGGTCGAGCAGGAAGGCCGCGCGCGGCAGGTAGCCCGAGTCTTCCAGCGCCAGGATGAAGAAGAACAGGATCAGGATCTGCGGCAGGAACACGAGCACCCCGCCCGCGCCGGCCAGGATGCCGTCCGTGAGCAGGCTGCGCAGCACGCCATCGGGCATGTGCGCGTTGATCCAGGCCGACAGGCCATCCACACCGGCCTTGATGGCGTCCATGGGCATCGCAGCCCAGCTGAACACGGCCTGGAACATGAGGAACAGCGTCGCGGCCAGCAGCAGCATGCCCCATACGGGGTGCAGCACCACGGCGTCGATGCGGTCGTCGTTGCGCAGGCTGACCGCAGGCTCGCGCACGGCGGCGGCCATGATGCGGCGCACCTCCTGGTGCAGTTGCATCACCTGGGCGCGCAGGTCCACCCCCATCGCAAGGTGCGCGGGCGCACTGGTTGCCAGCACCTGCGGCGCCTGCGTGTCCAGCCACTGCAGCAACTCTTGCGCACCATCGCTGCGCACGCCCACGGTGGACAGCACCGGCATGTCCAACTCGCGTGAGAGCGCTTCGCGGTCGATCTCGATGCGCTGGCGCGCCGCCATGTCGCTCATGTTGAGCACCAGCACCATCGGCAGCCCCAGCGCGCGGGCTTCCAGCACCAGGCGCAGGTTCAGGCGCAGGTGGGTGGCGTCGGTCACGCAGACCAGCAGATCGGGCACGGCCTCGCCGGCACGGTTGCCCGTGACGATGTCGCGGGTGACGGCTTCGTCCGCGCTGTGGGCGTTCAGGCTGTAGGCGCCGGGCAGGTCCAGCACGCGCACACGGCGGCCACTGGCGGTTTGCAGCAATCCTTCCTTGCGCTCGACGGTCACGCCGGCATAGTTGGCGACCTTCTGGCGGGCGCCGGTGAGCAGGTTGAACAGCGCGGTCTTGCCGCAGTTGGGATTGCCCAGCAGCGCGATGCGCAGGGAGGCGGTGGAGGCACTGCTCATGCGGATGCTCCGGCCTGTACGTGCACCAGCGCGGCTTCATGGCGACGCAGCGCGAACGTGGCCTGGCCCACGCGCACCGCCAGGGGATCACCGCCGGGGAAGCCGCTGGCCACCACGCGCACGGGCTCGCCAGGCAGAAAACCGATTTCCATGAGGCGCTGGATCACCGCGCGCTCCTGCTCGTTGCGTGCCGGCTGCAGCGCCGTCACGTGGGCATCGACCTGCCGGGGCAGCCGGTCCAGGCCCGTGGCGGCGGGCAAAGCGATGCCTGGGGCCAACGCAGGGCCCGAAGATTCTTCAGTCATCGTCATCGGAGTGTTATGAATGATATTAGTTCTCATTTTAGGCCGCATCGGGCCGGTGGGGATTGCGGCGCATCAGACCCGCGCGCGATGCATGGCGATGAAGAGGCCGGTGCTCTACCCATCGCACAATGCAGTTTTTTCCGACTGCCACCGCCGTTCCATGACCCATCCCTGCCTGAGCTGCGGCGCGTACTGCGCGAGTTTTCGTGTCGATTTCTCGGTGCACGAATCGCAGGAGACGGGCGGCAGCGTGCCGCAGGGGCTGGTGGTGGAAGTCACCGACCCGTTGCGCCGCATGCGCGGTACCGACCACGCATCGCCCCGCTGCGCCGCCCTCACCGGCACGATCGGTGTGCGGGCGGCCTGCGGCATCTACGAATGGCGGCCCTCGCCCTGCCGCGAATTCGAGGCCGGCAGCGATGCCTGCCGCCGGGCACGCCAGCGCCATGGCTTGGCAGCGTTGCCGGACAGCGCGATCTATTGACCGGCAATGGTGACGGCGCCGGCCACGCGCCAGCCGCCGTCGCTACGTCGGCACGGGCAGGCCGCCGATCTGCCCTTTGAATTCCTGCAGCGAAAAATACGAATGCATGTGGCGCACGCCCGGCAGGCGGTGCAGGCGGCGCTGCAGCAGTTCGGAATAGGCGTCCAGATCCTTCGCGACCACGACGAGCATGAAGTCCTCCGGGCCCGAGATGCCGTGGAACATGACCACCTCGGGGATGGCGCACACCGCCTGCTCGAAAGCCAGGGACGAGATCTCCGTCTGGTGATCGATGCCCACCAGCACGAATGCCATGACCCCGAAGCCCAGCGCGCGCCGGTTGAGGCCCGCGTGGTAGCCGCTGATCACGCCGTCGTCCTCCAGCCGCTTCACGCGCCGCCAGCAAGGCGACTGCGAAAGGTGCGCCATCTGCGCGAGTTCTCCCGAAGTGAGCCGGGCGTTGCCCTGAAGGGCTTCGAGCAATTGCCGGTCGGTGCGATCCAGGTCTGCTGCTTGCATGATTTTTTCTGTTTTCGAGATTTTGAGAATGGATTATTCAATTTTCAACCAGACACCGGATAACCCCTTTGTTTTCACCCCATGGTGCGCATAGCATGCGCGGCATGACAACGAATCCACGCCGCCTCTGGGACATTTCCGCGCCCGTGCATGCCGCGAGCCCGGTGTTCCCGGGTGACACTGCCTACTCGCAGCAGTGGTGCGCGACCATCGGGCCCGGCTGCCCGGTGAACGTGAGCGCCATCACGCTCTCCCCCCATGTCGGCTCGCATGCCGATGCTCCGCTGCACTACGACCCGGAGGGCGCCTCGATCGGCGATGTGCCGCTGGACGCCTTCATCGGTCCCTGCCGCGTGATCCACGCCATCGGCGCAGGGCCGCTGATCGAATGGGAGCATCTGGCCCATGCCGTGCAGGATCTGCCGCCGCGGGTGCTGGTGCGCACGTACGAGCGCATGCCGGTCGATCGCTGGGATGGCGCCCTGGCCGCCTACGCGCCCGGCACCATCGAACGGCTGGCCGACCTGGGCGTGGTGCTGGTGGGCATCGACACGGCCAGCATCGACCCGGCCGACAGCAAGGCGCTGGACAGCCACCAGGTGATCCGCCGCCGCGGCCTTCGGGTGCTGGAAAACCTGGTGCTCGACGAGGTGCCGGAGGGCGACTACGAACTCATCGCCCTGCCCTTGAAGCTCACTACGGCTGACGCCTCGCCGGTCAGGGCCATATTGCGCCCATGCCGTTGATTTCATTGCCCTGATTGCTATTATTTTTGATTAATCTGAGCTTTTCATGACGACCTTGCAAGACTGCCGCGCACTCGATGCGCAGGACCCCCTGGCCCCGCTGCGCGCGCACTTCGACCTTCCCCCTGGCGTCATCTACCTGGACGGCAATTCGCTCGGCGTGCTGCCCAAGGCCACGGCGGCCCGCGTGGCCGATGTGGTGGCGCGCGAGTGGGGCACGGACCTGATCCGCTCGTGGAACACCGCCCGCTGGTTCGACCTGCCCCAGCGCCTGGGCGACCAGCTCGCGCCCTTCATCGGGGCCAGCGCCGGCGAGGTGGTGTGCACGGACAGCACGTCCATCAATCTCTACAAGGTGCTGAGTGCGGCGCTGAACATCGCCCGCGCGGAGAGCCCGGCGCGCACCCGCGTGGTGAGCGAGCGCAGCAACTTCCCCACCGACCTCTACATCGCCGAAGGGCTGTGCAAGGAACGCGGCCTGGAACTGGTGCTGGTCGAGCCCGAGGAGATCGCCGCATCGCTCACCGGCGACGTGGCGGTGCTGATGCTCACCCATGTGAACTACCGCACCGGCGCCATGCACGACATGGCGGCCATCACCGCGGCAGCGCATGCGGCGGGCATCCTCACCGTGTGGGACCTGGCGCACAGCGCCGGCGCGGTGCCGGTGGACCTGCGCGGCGCCGATGCCGACTTTTCCATCGGCTGCGGCTACAAGTACCTGAACGGCGGGCCGGGCGCGCCCGCTTTCGTGTGGGTGCATCCGCGCCATGCCGACCGCTTCTGGCAGCCGCTGTCCGGCTGGTGGGGCCATGCGGCGCCGTTCCAGTTCACGCCCGGCTACCAGCCCGCGCCTGGCATCACGCGCTACCTGTGCGGCACGCAGCCCATCATCAGCCTGTCGGCCCTGCAATGCGGGCTCGACGTGTTCGACGCCGCGCAGCCGCTGGGGGGCATGGCCGCGCTGCGCGCCAAATCGCTGGCGCTGACCGACCTGTTCATCCAGTTGGTGCAAGAGCGCTGCGCGGGCCACGGCCTGGGCCTGGCCACCCCGCGCGAACATGATCGCCGCGGCTCGCAGGCCTGCCTCACGCGGGACGAGGGCCAGGGCCTGAACGGCCAGGGCAGCGGTGCCTACGCGATCGTGCAGGCACTCATCGCACGCGGGGTCATCGGCGACTTCCGCAAGGGCGACGGCGGGCAGGGCCCGCACAAGGACATCCTGCGCTTCGGCTTCACGCCGCTGTACATCGGCTACGAAGACGTGTGGAATGCGGTCGAGCACCTGCGCCAGGTGCTGGACGGCGCCGAGTGGCAGCGCGCCGAGTTCAACCAGATCAACGCGGTGACCTGAACCATGTGCCCCCCTTCCCAAAGCCCCGCAGCCTCGGCACACGACGGCGCCGCAGCCGAAGCATCGGCCGGCAAGCCCGAATCCATCGTGCATGAAGAGCGAGCGCAGCTCGACTTCAGCCAGAGCATGAGCTATGGCGACTACCTGTCGCTCGATGCCATCCTCACCGCGCAGCATCCCCGCTCGCCGGCGCACGACGAAATGCTGTTCATCGTGCAGCACCAGACCAGCGAGCTGTGGATGAAGCTCATGCTGCACGAGCTGCGCGCGGCCATCGCGCTGGTGGCCCAGGACGAGCTGCAGCCGGCCTTCAAGATGCTGGCGCGCGTCTCCAAGATCATGGGGCAACTGGTGCATGCGTGGGACGTGCTGGCCACCATGACGCCGCCCGAATACAGCGCCATGCGGCCCTACCTGGGCAACGCCAGTGGCTTCCAAAGTTACCAGTACCGCAGCATCGAATTCGCGCTGGGCAACAAGAACCGCGCCATGCTGCGCCCGCACGAGCACCGCGCCGACCTGCTGGCCCAGGTGCAATCCGCGTACGAGGCACCCTCGCTCTACGACGAGGCACTGCGCCTCTTGGCGCGCCGCGGCATTCCGGTGCCGGACAGCCATACGGCCCGAGACTGGACGCAGCCTTATGAAGAGAGCGACGCGGTGGAGCAGGCCTGGCTGGTGGTGTACCGCGACCCGAAGCAGCACTGGGACCTGTACCAGCTGGGTGAAGAACTGACCGACCTGGAAGATGCCTTCCGGCTCTGGCGCTTTCGGCATGTGACCACGGTGGAGCGTGTGATCGGCTTCAAGCGCGGCACCGGCGGCACGGGCGGCGTGAGCTACCTGCGCAAGATGCTGGACGTGGTGCTGTTCCCCGAAATCTGGAAGCTGCGCACCAGCCTTTGACAGCGGCAGGGCCGCAGGCCGGCGCCCAAGGCCGGGCCTGCATCCGCCGGGCCTTCGGCCGCCCAGGGCCTCACACCGGGGCCACGACCCCGGTGCCGGCGAAATGCCCGCCGGCATTGGCGAGAAACTGGTTCACGCTGGCCTGCACGGCCTCGGGCGACCAGCCCGCCACGTGCGGGGTGAGCAGCACGTTGTCCAGCCCGATCAGGGCCTCGGGCGGATGCGGCTCGCTTTCATACACATCGAGCCCCGCGCCCGCGATGCCGCCCACGCGCAAGGCGGAGGCCAGCGCCTCGGTGTCCACCACGCTGCCCCGGGCGATGTTCACCAGGTAGCCGAGCGGCCCCAGCGCCTGCAGCACCTCGGCATTCACGGCGTGCCGCGTGGCCGCACCGCCCGGCGTGGCGCACACCAGCACATCGCACCACTTCGCCAGTTCCAGCAGGCTGCCGAAGTATTCGTACGCCACGCCTTCGCGCGGCTTGCGGTTGTGATAGCCCACGGCCATGTCGAAGCCCGAGGCGCGGCGCGCGATCTTCTGGCCGATGGTGCCCAGGCCGAAGATGCCCAGGCGCTTGCCCGACACGTTGGGCGGCAGGCCGATGGCGTCGCGCCACACGCCCTCGCGGCACAGGCGGTCCAGCGGGCGCAGGCCGCGCACCGCGCCGATCAGCAGGCCGAAGGCATGGTCGGCCACGCAGTCGTCGTTGGTCCCGGCGCCCGAGGCCACCACGATGCCGCGCGCCCGCGCGGCGGCCAGGTCCACGTTTTCGTAGCCGGCGCCCAGCACGCAGATGAGTTCCAGCGCGGGCATGGCGTCGATCTCCTGCGCGGTCAGTCCTTGCGAGCCGATGGTGAGCACCGCGCGAAATCGCGTGCCCTGGGTGACGATGGCCGCGGTGCGGTCGGCGGCGGTCGGCGCGTAGTGCAGGTCGTAGAGGGCCGCGATCTGGGCCTGGCTCTGCGGGGAGAGGTGGTTGAGAACGAGCAGGGGAATGCGAGGACTGGACACGTCAGGATGCTTCCATATTGATAGCTGAAGGGGCAGGCGGATCAAGCGCTGCGGGCCTATTTTGCTCCAATCGCCCTGCGGGCGCCACCGGGCTGCGTCAAGGCCCGGTGGCGGTGCGATCACTCCCGCACGGTGACGCTGGCGTAGCCCGCGCTCGATGCGATCTCGGATTCCGAGAACGGCAGGCGCTGCCACTGTTTGGCCCCGTACGCCCTGGTGTAGTCGCCGTAGTGGCTGGAGGCCGGGTCGTCCGACAGCGAGAACGTGAGGAACGTGTGCGCCTCCACACCGCCCGACGGGAAGCTCACCACCTGCATGTAGCTGTTGCCGTTCGGCTGCCCGTCCATGCTGTAGCCGCCTTTCTCGATCGGGTTTTCCGAACAGTTGATGGTGAAGTAGCCCGACTCGCCACATCCGCCGTACAGCGAGACCTTGCTGCCGCCCCGCGTAGCGAACAACACCTCGCCGCGCGGCGCATTCACCGCAAAGCCGCTGCGCTGCACGCTGAGCACGGCCGCACCGAAGGCCTGGCGCAGCGCATCGGCGGCGCTGGCGCGCAGATCGCGCGGCGTGTTGAGCGGATCGTCGGCACTGAACGGCACGGCATAGAGCTGCGCGGCGGGCACTTGCACCCGGTTCCAGAACTCGTCCCACACGTGGGAGCCCCGGGCGGTGCCGTTGCCGGTGTTGTCCCAGGCGCGCAGGGTGGCGCAGGCCGCCGTCACATCCACCGCGCGGCTTTCGGCCGTCACCGTGATCTGGGGGGTCGTGCACACCAAAGCCAGCGCCTGGTCCTTGAACCGCTCGGCGCTGAACACGCGGCTGTTGAGCACCATCTGCCGCACGATCGCGCTGGTGGCCTGCTTGCCGGCGTACTGGTCGGTGCCGGCCAGGCGCTCCAGCGCCATGGTGTGGCCCATGCGGGTGCGCAGGCTCTGCGCCTGCGTTCCCGCGGCCCCGAAGATCGCCGGAAAGCCAGTGAGCGGGGCCTTGGCGTTGGCCAGCCAGTAGCTGTCGTTCATGTTGCCGACGTAGTCGTCGCGCAGCAGGCTGGGCATGCGCGCGGGGCCGACGGTGCCTTTTTGCGCCGAATCGCCGTCGGTCTGCCAGTCGCAGGCGCTGCGCGAGCCATCGAAGAACGGCACGTTGGGCAGGGCCGCCGCCATCGCCTTGCCGAAGCCCGTGGTGCAGGTGGCGACCTGGTCCGGCGACACGTTGGGCACAGCGCCGATATCGGCATACCAGGCGCGCGGATTGCCACGGCCCACGGCCACCGTGTTGACCCAGGGAATGGCCGACTCCTGCTTCTGGATGGCGATGAACTCGTCCAGCGAAGCCGCCTGGTTCCAGCGCATCCAGTTGCGGAAGGTGCGGAAGTTGTCGCCGTTGACGTCGCGCATTGCGAACGCCGTGGTCTGCGTCCAGGCCAGCGCCGGGTTGAGGGCGCCCAGGTTCACCAGCGGCCCGTATTCGGTCTTGTAGAGCGTGCGCGTGACATCGGTGACCGCCCCGGAGGCGCCCCGCACCGGCACGGTGATGGTACTGGCCGCCATCTTGACGGCCTTGCCGTCGCGCACATAGCTCGTGCGGTCGCCGTCGGCCAGCTGCAGCTGGAAAAAGCCGAAGCGGCGCGCGGTGGAAACGGTGTGGCTCCAGGCCACGTTGTCGTTGAAGCCGATCAGCACCACCGGCACGCCCAGGAACGACGCGCCGCTCACGTTCAGCTCGCCGGGAATGGTCAGGTGGGCCTGGTAGAAGCGGTCCGGCCCCTTCCAGTACCAGTGCGGATTGCCGAAGAGCACGCCGCTCGACTCGCCCGTGGCAGCGGTGCCGAAGCCGTACATGTTGCTGCCGATGCCCAGCGTGCCGCCCACCTGCATGCGCGGCAGTTGGGTGCGCGTGGGGTCGAGCCGCGCCACCTGCTGGCCGGACGCGGCCGGCGCGGCCTCGGCCGTGGCACTGGCGGCGGCATTGGGCAGCGTGGCATTGGCCAGCGGCGCGACGAAATTGCTGTAGCCGCCCGCCAGGTTGGCGGCGACCATGCGCCGCCAGATGTCGCGCGCCGTGATGGGCTGCACCCAGGCGGCGGAGCGGCAGGCGGCATGCGCCGTGCCACCTGCCTGGGCCTCGCGCACGTAGCGGTTGTAGCCGGCGGCGAAGCCCTCCACCATCTTCTTGAGGTTGTCGGGCTGCGCCGCGACCATGGCGTCCACCACGTCGGCGGAGATCACATGGCGATGGAAGAAATCGGAATCGAGGTTGCGCGGCCGGTCGATCGTGCTGTCATACACCAGTTGCGCATCGCCACCAAAATAGCGAGAGCGCTCGCCCCGGTAGGTGAGGAACGAATCGGCCATCGTGCACAGGTTGTCCTGCGCCTGCGCATAGCCGTACCCAAAGCCCGCATTGCCCCAGCTGGACGCCTTGATGTGCGGCACGCCCATGGCCGTGCGGCGGATCTCCGCGCTGTAGCGGCCGTTGTCCACGCCGCCACCGCCACCGCTACCGCCGCCGCCGCCGTCGCTGTTGCCGCCACCGCAGGCCGCCAGCACCGACAGGGCCAGTGCGGAAAGCGGCAGCCTGCCGCGCCAAAGTCTGTCTCTCATGTCTTTGTCTCCTCTTTTGAAGCGCCCATCGGCTGGGGATGGGCTGTGACCAGGGACGGCGCCGGGCCAACGCGCATTTTTCAGTGCAGCAGCCCCCTGAGTCGATCCGCATCGACCCTGCCCCGGGCGCGGATGCGGCGTGTGCGCGGCGCTTTGCGATGCCTCAGTAATCCTGCTCCACGCTTTGCTGAAAGCACGTCTTGAGCCGGTGCTCCCACGCATGCTTGTCGGCTTCCGGGACGAAGCTCGCCTCGAAACTGTTGAAGGCCAGCTGGTAGGCATGGCGCGCCGTCAGCAGCGGGTCCGCAGCGAACAGCTGCGTGAAGTTTTCGTTGATGTAGCCGCCGAAATACGCCGGGTCGTCCGAGTTCACCGTGGCGGCCAGCCCGGCGTCCAGCAGTGCGCGCAGGTTGTGGTCGGCCAGGTCGGGGAAGACGCACAGCTTCTGGTTGGACAGCGGGCACACGGTGAGGGCGATGCGCTCGGCGGCCAGGCGCTGCATGAGCGCCGGGTCGTGCACGGCCTGCACGCCATGGTCGATGCGCTCGGCCTTCAGCACGTCGAGCGCGCTCCAGATATAGGCCGGCGGCCCCTCCTCGCCCGCGTGCGCCACGCGGCGCAGGCCCAGTTCACGGCAGCGTGCGAACACGCGCGCGAACTTCTCCGGCGGGTGGCCGACCTCGCTGCTGTCCAGGCCCACGCCGATGAAATGCTCGCGCAGCGGCAGGGCCTGTTCGAGCGTTTCAAGGGCGTCTTCCTCGCTCAGGTGGCGCAAAAAGCACAGGATCAGTGCCGAGGAAATGCCCAGCGTGCGCTGCGCCTCGGCGCAGGCGCGGTGCAGGCCATGGATCACGGTGGCCATCGGCACGCCGCGCGCGGTGTGGGTCTGGGGGTCGAAGAAGATCTCGGCATGCACGACGTTGTCGGCCGCGGCGCGGTCCAGGTACGCCCACGCCATGTCGTAGAAATCCTGCTCGTGCAGCAGCACGCTGGCACCCGCGTAGTAGATGTCCAGAAAGCTCTGCAGGTCGGTGAAGGCGTAGGCGGCACGCAGCGCTTGCACGCTGGCATACGGCAGGGTGATGGCATTGCGCTGCGCCAGGGCGAAGATCAGTTCCGGCTCGAGCGAGCCTTCGATGTGGATGTGCAGCTCGGCCTTGGGCATGCGGCGCAGCAATGCAGGCAGGTGCTGGGCGGGGATCGGGGGGACCTTGAACATGGGGCGGCTCCAAACGTTGATGCCGCGCTCTTCACGGCGGCGGCGGTAGCCCGATGATGCCTTGCCGCCGCCGCAGTGCAACCCGGTGCCGGCCCGCGCCCCCCCGCGCGCTGCGCCGGCACCCGGCGTTTTACTTCTTGTCGCCGCCGGGCACCGTGCCCTCGACGCCCTTCACATAGAAGTTCACGCCGCCCAGGAACTTGTCGTCGGCCACGGCGTCCTTCGCCAGCACTTCCTTGCCGGCGTTGTCGGCGATCGGACCCTTCCAGATCGAGAAGCTGCCGTCTTTCAGCCCCGCCTTCACCTGCTCGACCTTGGCCTTGGTGTCGGCGGGCACGTCTTCGGCGATGGAGACGAGATCGATCGCGCCTTCCTTCACGCCCCACCAGCTCTGGCCGGTCGTCCAGGTGCCGCCCAGCGCGTCCTTGGTGGCCTTGATGTAGTACGGGCCCCAGTTGATCACGGCGGAGGCCAGGTGGGCCTTGGGGCCGTAGGCCGTCATGTCGGAATCCCAGCCGAAGGCGCGCTTGCCTTTTTCCTGCGCGGTCTTGAGCACGGCGGGCGAGTCGGTGTTCTGGAACAGCACGTCGGCGCCGCCGTTGATGAGCGACGTGGCGGCTTCGGTTTCCTTCGGGGGGCTGAACCATTCGTTCACCCACACCACCTTGGTCTTGATCTTGGGATTGACCGACTGCGCGCCCAGCGTGAAGCTGTTGATGTTGCGGATCACTTCGGGGATCGGCACCGAGCCCACCACGCCCAGCGTGTTGGTCTTGGTCATGGCGCCGGCGATCACGCCGGCCATGTACGCGCCCTCATAGGTGCGGCTGTCGTAGGTGCGCACGTTCTCGGCCGTCTTGTAGCCCGTGGCGTGCTCGAACTTCACGTCCTTGAAGTCGGGGGCGATCTTCTGGATCGACTCCATGTAGCCGAACGTGGTGCCGAAGATCAGCTTGTTGCCCTGGCTGGCCATGTCGCGCAGCACGCGCTCGGCGTCGGCCGACTCGGGCACGCTTTCGACGAAGCTGGTCTGCACCTTGTCGCCGAATTCCTTCTCCAGCGCCTTGCGGCCGTTGTCGTGCGCGAAAGACCAGCCGCCGTCGCCCACGGGGCCCACGTAGGCGAAGGCGATCTTCAAAGGCTCGGCTTTGGCAGCGGGTGCGGAGGCGGCGGGGGCCGGAGCGGCGGCGGGCGCGGGCGCCGGCTCTTCCTTCTTGCCGCAGCCGGCCAGGGCGGCGGCCGCCACGGCGGAAAGCGCAGCCACCTTGAGCAGCGAGCGTTTGTGCAGATCGGTCATGTCGGTTCCTTCGAGGAAAAAAGTGAGGGGGAAAGCAACGAAAAATAAATTATCGGGGCGCGGCACGGCGCCGCGCCTGCCGTGCGGGTCACGACCCGGGATGGAACGGCTTGCCGAGCGACGCGGGCATGTTCACGCGGATCCAGGCCGGGTTGCGCGAGATCAGCGCCAGCACCACGATGGTGGCCACGTAGGGCAGCATGCTCAGCAACTGGCTGGCCACCTGCACGCCGGTGGCCTGCAAGTGGAACTGCAGCATGGTCACGCCGCCGAACAGGTAGGCACCAAGCAACACCCGTGCCGGCCGCCAGGTGGCGAAGGTGGTGAGGGCCAGCGCGATCCAGCCGCGGCCGGCCACCATGCCCTCCACCCACAGCGGCGTATAGACCGTGGAGATGTACGCGCCCGACAGCCCGCACAGCGCCCCGCCCGCGACCACGGCCGCCAGGCGGATGCGCCGCACCGGATAGCCCAGCGCATGCGCGGATTCGGGCGACTCGCCCACCGAGCGCAGCACCAGGCCGGCGCGCGATCGGTACAGGAACCACACCAGCCCCGCCACCAGCGCCATGGTGAGGTACACGATGGGGTGCTGGCGAAACAGCGCGGGCCCGACGATGGGCAGGTCGCCCAGCCCGGGCACGGCGTATTTGGGCAGCTCCGGCAGCTTGGCCTGCACGTAGCGGATGCCGGCGAAGGCCGAAAAGCCCACCCCGAACAGGCTGAGCGCCAATCCCGTGGCGTATTGGTTGGTGTTGAGCCAGATCACCAGCACGCCGAAGATCGCCGCGAGGAACGCCCCCGCCGCCATGCCGGCCGCAAAGCCCAGCCAGGTGTTGCCCGTGTGCACCACGGTCGCGAAACCCGCGATGGCGGCGCAGAGCATCATGCCCTCGGCCCCCAGGTTCACGATGCCGGCCTTCTCGTTGATGAGCAGGCCCAGCGCGGCGATGGCAAGGACGGTGCCCGCGCTCAGCGTGGCGCCTAAAAGCAGTGCGTACGATTCCATTTAAGCGGCCCTCCCCTGGGACCCGACCCACCGCACGCGGTAGGCGATGAGCGTGTCGCACGCCAGCAGGGTGAACAGCAGCAGGCCCTGGAACACCCCCGTGAGCGACTTGGGCAGGCCCAGGCGCGACTGCGCCAGTTCGCCGCCGATGTAGAACATGCTCATCAGCACCGCCGAAAACACCATGCCCACCGGGTGCAGCCGCCCCACGAACGCCACGATGATGGCCGCGAAGCCGTAGCCCGCCGGCACGTACGGCGTGAGTTGCCCGATGGGCCCCGCCACTTCCAGCGCGCCCGCCAGGCCCGCCGCACCGCCTGAGACGAGCAGCGCCGTCCACAGCGCCCGGCGCGACGAAAAGCCCGCGTAGCGCGCCGCCGCCGGGGCCAGGCCGCCCACCTGCTGCGCAAAGCCCGCCCGCGTGCGGAACAGGAACACCCACAGCGCCGCGGCGCTCGCCAGCGCCAGCAGCAGGCCGATGGACACGCGCGAACCCTGCATGAGCCGCGGGATCTGCGTCACGCGCTCGAAGGTCTTGGTCTGCGGGAAGTTGTAGCCCATCGGGTCTTTCCACGGGCCGTAGACCAGGTAGCCCAGCACCAGCGTGGCCACATAGACCAGCATCAGGCTCACGAGGATTTCGTTGGCGTTGAAGCGGTCGCGCAGCAGAGCCGTGATGCCGGCCCAGGCCATGCCGCCCAGCACGCCGGCCAGCAAGATGGCCGGCACGATCCACGGGCCCGTGGTCTTGTCGGCCAGCAGCGCGATGCCTCCCGCCGCCACCGCGCCGATCACGAACTGCCCTTCGGCGCCGATGTTCCACACGTTGGAGCGAAAGCACACGGCCAGGCCCAGTGCGATCAGCAGCAACGGCGTGGCCTTGACCATCAGCTCGCCGATGGCGTATTGGCTCTTGATGGGCTCCCAGAAAAACACCTGCAGCCCGCGCACGGGGTCCTTGCCCAGCGCGGCGAACAGCGCCAGCCCGATGAGCACGGTGACGGCCAGCGCGAGCACCGGCGAGCCGTAGGTCCACCAGCGCGAAGCCTGGGGACGGGGTTCAAGCTTGAGCATGGGCCGCCTCCGCTGGTGCACGCGCCGCTTCGGCCCGGGCCAGGTGCGACTGCACGTCGGCATGCCACAGCCCGCTCATCCATTCGCCGATGCGCTCCACCGTGGCCTCGGCGCGCGGCACCGAAGGCGACAGGCGCCCCTTGGCCACCACATGCAGGCGGTCGCAGATTTCGAACAGTTCGTCCAGCTCTTCGCTGAGCACCAGCACCGCGCAACCCGCGTCGCGCAGCGCCAGGATCTCGCCGCGGATCTGCGCGGCCGCGCCCACGTCCACGCCCCAGGTGGGCTGCGAGACGATGAGCAGCCTGGGGTTGGCGTCGATCTCGCGGCCCACGATGAACTTTTGCAGATTGCCGCCCGACAGCGACCGGGCCGCCGCATGCGGGCCGCCCGCCTTCACGTGAAAGCGTTCGATGATGGCGCGCGCATGCGCCTGCAATGCGCCGGTGCGCAGCCAGCCACCCGGACCCACGCTGTTGCTGCGCGTGAGCAGCAGGTTGTGCGCCAGCCCCATGGTGGGCACGGCCCCGCGGCCCAGCCGTTCCTCGGGCACGAAATGCAGGCCCAGCGCGCGGCGGCGGCGCGGGTTCATGCGGCCGGCGGCCTGGCCGGCCACCTGCACCATCGCGGGCTGGGCGCGCATGTCCTCGCCCGACAGGGCGTACAGCAGTTCTTTCTGGCCATTGCCGGACACGCCCGCAATGCCGACCACCTCGCCGGCCCGCACCTCGAAGCCCAGCTCGATCAGGTCCACGCCGAAGGGGTCCATGCGCGGCAGCGACAGCGCTTGCACGCGCAGCACCGTCTCGCCCAGGTGCGCGGGGCGGTGGGTGAGCGCTGGCGGCTCGGCGCCGATCATCAGGCGCGACAGCGATGCGTTGGATTCTTCGGCCGGGTTGCACACGCCGGTCACCTTGCCGCCGCGCAGCACCGTGCAGGCGGTGCACAGCGCTCGGATCTCGTGCAGCTTGTGGCTGATGTACAGAATGCTGCAGCCTTCGCTGGCGAGCTTGCGCAGCACGACGAAAAGCTTTTCGACCGCCTGGGGCGTGAGCACCGAGGTGGGCTCGTCCAGGATCAGCAACTGCGGCTGGGTGAGCAGCGCCCGGATGATCTCCACGCGCTGCATTTCGCCCACGCTCAGGGTGTGCACGGGGCGCGCGGGGTCGATGTCCAGCCCGTACTCGGCCGCCGTGGCGGTGATGCGGCGCGTCACCTCGGCCAGCTGCAGGCGCTTGTCCAGGCCCAGCCACACGTTCTCGGCCACGGTGAGGGTGTCGAACAGGCTGAAATGCTGGAACACCATGGCGATGCCGAGCGCCCTCGCCTCCTGCGGGTTGCGGATGGCCACGGGCTGGCCGTTGAAGTGCAGGCTGCCTTCGTCGGGCTTGACCGCGCCGTAGATGATCTTCATCAGCGTGGACTTGCCCGCGCCGTTCTCGCCCAGCACGGCGTGGATCTCGCCGGGCTGCACCGTGAGGGACACGCCGCTGTTGGCCACCACGGCCGGATAGCGCTTCGTGATGCCCGCCAGCTGCAGGCGCGGCACCGGCGCGGCGGCTGCGGGAGAGGTGTGGGAGGAATTCATTCGGGCGATTGTCTCTTTATTTTCAAGGGCGGTTGGTCACGAAACTGGAATGCCGCGCACGTCCTTCATGCATTGTCAGCTATGGTTTTCGTAGCGATGCCGCCACGGTGCGCACGGTGTCGCGCAACCACATGGCCGCCGCCGAATGGTGCGTCCGGCCATGCCACAGCTGGTAGTACATCAGCCGCGGAAACGGCACCGGGCACGGCAGCACGGCCAGCGGCAGGCGGTCGGTGAAGCGTTCGCAGAACTGCCGGCCGGTGGTGAGCACCAGCAGGCTCGACGCGACGATTTCGGGAATCAGGCTGAAATGCGCGCAGCGCGCGGTGATGCGGCGCTGCAGGCCCAGGGAATCGAGGTGCGCATCGATCACGCATCGGTGGGCAGCATCGCCGCGCCCGAGCGCACCAGCAACGGGTCGCCGGCCAGATCCCGCAGCCGGCGCAGCGCCGCCGACACGGCTGGCTGGTGCATGCCCAGCCATTGCACGCGGCCGATGAAGACACAGCGGCTGGCCGTCTCCATGGTTTCGTGCAGCACGCATTCGAAGGCGACCGGCGCCTCGGCGATGCGCGGCGGGGCCACGCTGCGCGACGGCAAGGCGGTGAGTCCGGCATGCGCCAGCTCGCTCTCGTGGGGCGGCAGCGCGTCGCCGCAGGCATGCATGCGGCGGGCCATGGCCTCGTCGGTGATGTGCACCACGAATTCGCCGGTGCGCAGAATGTTGGCCGCCGTGTCCTTGAGCCGGCCACCCTGCAACCGGTTGATGCTCACCATGACCACCGGCGGGTCCTCGCCCAGCATGTTGAACATGCTGAACGGCGCGGCGTTCACCGTGCCGTCCTCTCCCAGCGTGGTGATGAGCGCGATCGGGCGGGGCACGATCAGGCTGGCCATGAGCTTGTAGTGCTCGTAGGCGCCGAGTTGCGAGAAGTCGATGTCCATCGAGGGTCCTTGGGGGGCCGCATCCGGCCGGTGGCCGGGGTCAGGGCGGGGACGCAGCATCCGTGCCAGCCAGCGATCGCACCCTGGCAAGGTGGTGGCGGGTTCGAAGGCATGGCGCCCGGCGCATGGTCGTTATACGCTCGCCCATATGCGCTCCAGGCGTTCTGGCCCCTACCCTGTGCTGGAACGGCGCGAGCCCGCCCCAACGACCGAAACCCGCCCTGCCCACCGCAATGACTCTCTCCCGCCCGCTGCGATTCATCCGAAGGGGCCAGCCCGTGACGCTGGCCCATGTGCCGCCCGACCGCACTCTGCTGGAGGTGCTGCGTGAAGACCTGGGCCACACCGGCACCAAGGAAGGCTGCGGCGAGGGCGACTGCGGCGCCTGCACCGTGGTGCTCGGCGAGGCGGTGGACGGCAGCGTGCGCTATCGCGCCGTGAACAGCTGCATCCGCCTGGCCCATTCCATCGACGGCCTGGCGCTGTGGACCGTGGAAGACCTGGCGCAGGACCCGCTGATTCCCGCCGCCGCGGCGAACGCCCCGGCGCTGCACCCCGCCCAGGAGGCCATGGTGCAGTGCCACGGCTCGCAGTGCGGCTTTTGCACCCCCGGCTTCGTGATGAGCCTGTTCGGCATGTACCAGAACCATGTGTGCCAGGGCCGCCCCGTCACGCGCGAGCAGGCCGTGCAGGACCTGTCGGGCAACCTGTGCCGGTGCACCGGCTACCGCCCCATCCTGGACGCGGCCGAGCAGATGGCCGCCCTGCCCCGCAGGCCGGTGAACGAGGCGCGCCTGCTGGAGCAGTTGCTGTCGCTGGCCCACACCGCGCCCGCTCCGAATCCCGCGCTGGACGAGCCGTACCTGGCACCGGCAACGCTGGCCGAACTGCTGGCCGCGCGCGCCGCGCACCCCACCGCCCAGGTGGTGGCCGGCGCCACCGACGTGGGGCTGTGGATCACCAAGCAGCACCGCCAATTCACGCAGATGCTCGACGTGACCCGCGCCAGGGAATTGCGCCGCATCGACACGCAGGAGGGTCGGCTGCGCATCGGCGCGGCCGTGCCGCTGGCCGATGCGTTCGATGCGCTGCGGGCCCACTGGCCCACGCTGCACCGCTTCGCCACGCGCTTTGCCGGGTTGCCCGTGCGCAACTCGGGCACGCTGGGCGGCAACGTGGCCAACGGATCGCCCATCGGCGATTCGATGCCGCTGCTCATCGCGCTGCGCGCCAGCGTGGTGCTGGCCAGCGTGCGCGGCGAACGCACGCTGGCGCTGGAAGACCTGTACACCGGCTACCGCCAGAACGTGATGGCGGCGGACGAACTGCTGGTGCGGATCGAGGTGCCACTGCCCGCCCCTGGCGAAACGCTGGCGGCGTACAAGGTGTCCAAGCGCTTCGACGATGACATTTCCGCCGTGTGCCTGGTGCTGAACCTCACCATGGCCGATGGCACCGTACAGCGCGCCAGCCTGGGCGCGGGCGGCGTGGCCGCCACGCCCGCGCGCGCCCGGCAGACCGAAGCCGCGCTCACGGGCCAGCCCTGGACCGTGGAGACGGTCGAGCGCGCCGCGGCGGCGCTGCAAGGCGAGTTCCAGCCCATCTCCGACATGCGGGCGAGCGGCGAATACCGCCGCGCCGTGCTCGCCGGGCTGTTGCGGCGCTTCTGGCTGGAAAGCCAGGCCACGCAGCAGGCCGCGCTCCTGTCCATGCCCATCTCGCTGGAGCAACTGCGCCCGGAGGCCCTGGCATGAACCCGCGCGACGAAGCCCCGTTGAGCCGCGACGCGCAAGACGATCCGGTCGCCCTGGCCGCCAACGCCGCTGGCGCCGCCGGTCCACAGACACCCGAGGCCAGCCCGCCGGACGGTGCGCCCGCCCCGGCCCGCACCATGGGCCAGTCGCACCCCCACGAAAGCGCACGTGCCCAGGTGGCGGGCAGCGCCCATTACATCGACGACCTGCCCGAGGTGAAGGGCACGCTGTACGCCGCCCCCATCCTCTCCCCCGTGGCCCACGGCCGGCTGGACGGCGTGGACACCACGGCGGCGCTGGCCCTGCCCGGCGTGCACGGCGTGGTGCTCAGCGCCGACGTGCCGGGCGACAAACTGCTGGCGGCCTTCGCGCACGACGAGCCCGTGTTCGCCATCGACACCGTGCAGCACGCGGGCCAGGTGATCGGCCTGGTGGTGGCCGATTCGGTGATGCAGGCACGCCGCGCCGCGCGCGCCGTGGTGCCCCGCATCACGCCCCTGCCCGCCGTGCTCACCGTGCACGAGGCGCTGGCCGCCGAAAGCTACGTGCTGCCGCCCGTGTTCGTGCGCCGCGGTGATGCCGACGCGGGCCTGGGCCACGCCGCGCACCGGCTGCAAGGCCGCTTCGAGGTGGGCGGGCAGGAGCATTTCTACCTGGAGGGCCAGATCGCCTATGCCCTGCCGCTGGAGCAGCGGCAGTGGTGCATTTACTCCAGCACGCAGCACCCGGGCGAGGTGCAGCACTGGGTGGCGCATGCCCTGGGCCTGGACAACCACGCGGTGCGCGTGGAATGCCGGCGCCTGGGCGGCGGTTTCGGCGGCAAGGAAACGCAGGCCGGCCACCTGGCCGTGTGGGCGGCGGTGGCGGCGAACCGATTCGGCCGCCCGGTCAAGCTGCGGCTGGACCGGGACGAGGATTTCATGGTCACCGGCAAGCGCCATCCGTTCGCCTACGAGTACGACGTGGGCTTCGACACCACGGGCCGCATCACGGGCCTCAAGCTGCGCATGGCGGCCAACTGCGGGTTTTCGGCCGACCTGTCGGGCCCGGTGGCCGACCGCGCCGTGTTCCACAGCGACAACGCGTATTTTCTCGAAAACGTCGAGATCGCCTCTTACCGCTGCAAGACGAACACGCAGAGCCATACCGCGTTTCGCGGCTTCGGCGGGCCGCAGGGGGTGATCGCCATCGAGGCCATCCTGGGCGACATCGCACGGGCGCTGGGGCGCGATGCGCTGGAAGTGCGCCTGCGCAACCTCTACGGCACCACCGACCGCAACGTCACCCATTACCAGATGCCGGTGGAGGACAACATCCTCCACGAACTGCTACCAAAACTAGAGCACTCCAGCCAATACAAACGCCGGCAGGAGGCCATTTTGGCTTGGAACGCGGCCAGCCCGGTGCTCAAGCGCGGCATGGCGATCACGCCCGTGAAGTTCGGCATCAGCTTCACCGCGACGCTGTTCAACCAGGCCGGCGCGCTGGTACACGTGTACACCGACGGCAGCGTGCAGGTGAACCACGGCGGCACCGAGATGGGCCAGGGCCTGCACACCAAGGTGGCGCAGATCGTGGCCGACGAGCTGGGCGTGCCCCTGGCGCGGGTGATGGTGACCGCCAGCGACACGAGCAAGGTGCCCAACGCCAGCGCCACGGCGGCATCGAGCGGCACCGACCTGAACGGCCGAGCCGCCCAGTTCGCCGCACGCCACGTGCGCGACAACCTCGCCGCCTTCGTGTGCGGCCTGGACCATTGCGGCGCTGGCGAGGTGCAATTTTCCGGCGGCCAGGTGATCACGCCGCGCTCCGTGCGCGCCTGGGGCGACGTGGTGAAGGAGGCGTACGCCAATCGCATCCAGCTGTGGAGCGACGGCTTTTACCGCACCCCCAAGATCCACTACGACAAGGCCACGCTCACCGGCCGGCCGTTCTACTACTTCGCCTACGGTGCGGCCTGCACCGAAGTGGCCATCGACACGCTCACGGGCGAGAGCCGGGTGCTGGCCGTGGACATCCTGCACGACGTGGGCCGCAGCATCAACCCGGCCATCGACATCGGCCAGATCGAGGGCGGCTTCGTGCAGGGCATGGGCTGGCTCACGACGGAGCAACTGGTGTGGAACGCGCAGGGGCTGCTCACCACCCATGCGCCCAGCACCTACAAGATCCCGGCCACGGGCGACATTCCCGAGCGTTTCACCGTGGCGCTCTGGCCCGAGGCGAACCGCGAAGACAACGTGGGCGGCAGCAAGGCCGTGGGCGAGCCCCCGTTCATGCTGGCCATCAGCGTGTACGAGGCGCTGCGCAACGCGATCGCCGCAGCGCGCCCGGCCGAAGCGGCACGGCAGCCGGTGCCGTTGACCGCGCCCGCCACGGCCGAGAACGTGCTCCGGGCCCTGGGTGGGCTGAGCGGGCTGAACGGGCTGAACGGGCTGGACGCGCTGCCGGACGGTCGGAGTCAGAAGCGGTAGGTGGCGCAGGCGAACGCGTTGCGTCCCTGCCCCGGCGTGATCCAGCGGCTCACGTGCAGGTGGCTCGACACGAGTCGGTCACCTGGCCGGTGAGCGACGCCTCGATGCCCTGCGAGCGCGCACTGCCGGCGGTGGTGAAGTCGAAGTTGTTCAGCGGCGTGCTCAGGTCGGCAGCGATCATGTTCTTCTGGTCCAGGCGATAGACCGCCACGTCGCTGACCAGCAGTCCGCCCTGCCACAGCGATTTCCAGCCGGCCTCGATCTGCGCGGAGCGGCGCGAGGGCAAGGACTGGTTGGATGAAGACGCCACCTGGTTGGGCGAGGTGCCGGTGGACACGTTGGCATAGACGGTGTCGGCGTCCGACAGCCGGCGCAGCACTGCGAGCTTCGGGCTCCAGCGCGATTCCTGCACCGGCAGCACGCCCGCCGTGCCATAGACGAAGCGCTGCCGCGCAAAGCGCAGGCCCGCCACCACCGACCACGCGCCGACATCGATCTGGTCCTGGGCGGAGGCCGCGAAGGATTCGAGGTTCTGCGTCGTCAAGCTTTGCGCCAGCACCGCACCGGGCGGTGGCGCGGAGACGCGGCCATACACCGGGTCGAACACGTTGATCGGCGGGCTGGTGGACGCGGGCACCGAGAGCGACGGCTGGTTCAACGTCTCCTTGTAATACTCGGCACCGAGGTAGATCTGGTGCGTGAGCGTGCCCGCGCTGCGGGTGCTGGACAGCGCGGTGGACAACGAATCGATCTTGCGCTCCGTGCCGGGCTCCCACGCCGACACCCTGGCGTAGGTCCCGGCCGGCTGGCCCGGCAGGGGCGAGCCGTTCAGCAGGTTCTTGATGGACGTGGACTGCGCCTGCAGGTGCGTGAAGTCGGCCGCCCAGCGCGTGTCCGCCGACAGTGCGACATCGCCGTGCAGGCTGTAGATGCGGTTGTTGGTGGTCGAGTCGCCGAAGGGCTCGCCGAGCTGGCGGTCACGGGGCACCGGCACCGGCCGGCCATTCAAGGCGGGCAGGCCGTAGTCGGGCTGGTAGGTCTGGTGGGTCGCCTCCAGGCTCGCGCGCAGGTGGTAGCGGTTGCCATCGCTCTGGGCGAGCCCGACCTGGATGCCGCCCAGCCGGTCTTTCACATGCCGCCATTCGCTGGCGTCGGACCGCGTGGCCGTCACGCGGGCGGCCAGTTCGTGGTCGGCCGACAGCACACGGTTCAGGTCCACGGACGTTTCCAGCGCGCCGTGCCCGCCCGCGCCGAGCCCACCCGCGCCGAGCCCACCCGCGCCGAGCAATACGCTGCCGAAGTTCGACAGCTGTGGCTTCCGCGTCACGATGTTGACGGTGCCGCCAGGCTCGCTCCTCACCCCCAGGGCCGCGCCCGGCCCGCGCAGCACCTCCACGCTTTCGACGAAGGCGGGGGTGTAGGGATAGTTGGACTGCCGCACGCCGTCGCGCAGCACGCGGTTGGAGCCGGTTCCGCTGTCGGTCACCGCCCCGCGCAGGATGAAGAACTGCGTGTGCGAGCCGTTGAACCCCGAATCGGCCTGCGCGCCAGGCACGTTGCGCAGCGCGTCCTGCAGCGTCGTGCCGCCTTGCTGGCGCACCCGCTCGCCAGGCACGGTGGTGACGGAAAACGGCGTGTCCAGCGTCGATCCCGCCGTTCCGGTGGCCAGGCCGGGGCTGCGCTGCGCCGCCGGGGTGGCAGGCGCCGTGACGGTGACGGCCGGCAGCGACGGACTGCGCGTGCCCGCCGTATCGGGGGGCGTGGAAACCTGGGCGATGGCACTCAGGCCGAGCCAGGGGAGCGCTGCACCCAGCGCGAGGGGCAGCGGAATGTGTCGTTGCATGAAGGGCTCTCTATGGCGCACTGTGGGGCGCCGCCGATCGGTGCGAAAGAACGTCGCGGCGCACGGCGACAGGCATCGGCAGGCGCTTGGACGTCGAAAGGGAGGGTCAGGAGAGCCGCGGCGGCCCGCGGGCCGGGAGCGGCGCCGCGGTGGCGGCCGCAATCCGGGCGGCGGGAATGGACTGGACCGCCCGCGACAGGGGGAGCAGCGCAGGCAGCGCCAGCGTCGGCGGATGGGCCGGCGGCCCGGTCAGCACGCACAGCGGGCAGTCCGCATGCACCGCGCCGGCCTCTTCCATGCCCGCCTCGGTGCGCACGACGGCCGTCACCGAGCCGACGCTGCTGCACACCCACTCGACCACTTTCGGATGCACGATGGGAGACGCGATGGCCACGCCCAGCGACAGCACGAACCACGCCAGCGCCCACCGCATGGCGGCCCGGCCACGCGCCCACCCACCGAAGAAGGCCGGGGTACGCAGCATTGAACAAGGTGGGTTTCGCACGGAGGGCGATTATCGACAGGCAACGCCGGTGCCCGAGGAAATCATTCGCCTCAAGCCGCCCGCGCCACGGTCCGGCCGCCCCGCACCGAGCGCACCTCGACCCGGCCACGGCCTGCGCGCTTGGCTTCATAGCAGGCCATGTCGGCGGCGTGCAGCACCGCGGTCACGTCGTACACGCCGCTGGAAAGCGGCACCAGCCCGATGCTCACGCCCAGCGTGTAGCTGCGCCCCTGGTACGAGGGCTCCCACGCGCGCACGGCGGCGCACAGCTGCTCGGCAATGGCCAGCCCCCGCGCCAGCGGGCAACCGGGCAGCACCACCGCGAATTCGTCGCCCCCCAGCCGCGCGGCCCAGCCCACGGGCCGCACCTGCGTCTCGATGAGGCGGCCCACGTGGCGCAGCACATCGTCGCCCGCGTCGTGCCCGGCGATCGCGTTGACCACGGTGAAATGGTCCAGGTCCAGGAACAGCACCACGCCCTCGCCCGCCTCTGGCCCGGGATGCGCGGGGGCGCCTTCGGGGCGGCCGGCGCGGTCGGACAACAGGGCATGCAGGCGCTGGTTGAACGCATCGCGGTTGGCCAGCTGCGTGAGGGTGTCGAGCCCGTCGGCCCAGTTCTCGCGGCGGCGTGCCTCGCGCGTGGCGGTCAGGTCCTCCAGCATCCACACCGTGCCGGCGCCGCCGGGAATGCCGCGCACCGAACGGCCGAGCACCCGCGCCCACACCGCGCTGCCGTCCTGGCGCAGAAAGCACACGTCGCCATCGAAAGTGCCGTGCGCCGCGAACTCCGACCGCACGCGCCGCTTGAGGTGCTCGTATTCGGCATCGCTCACGTAGAGCACGCGCGCCAGCCGGCCCTGCAGCTGTGCCGGCTCGTAACCCAGCATGCGGCCGGCCTGCAGGCCCACCACGTCCAGGCGCTCGCCGCGCGTGATGATGATTCCGGTGGGGGCATGGTCCAGGATGGATTGCAACTGCCCGCGCAGCAGCCCCGCCTGCCGCTGGGTGCTGGTCCGCTCGTCCAGCAGGCCCTGGCAGGCCAGCGCCAGGGCATCGACCTCGCCGGCGCCCTGCGGCCAGGCCTCGTCTTCGCCGGCGCCCGGCGCGTGCAGGCCCAGGCGTTCGGCCCGGTGGCGCAGCCGGGCCAGCGGCTGGGCCAGCCAGGCCATGCACGCCACCGCGAGCAGCGCCGCCACGCCGATGAGCGCAGCCGCCAGCCAGCCGGCGCGGCGTTGCGCGCCCTGCAACGGGGCGAGCAGCGCCTGTGCGTCGCTCACGCGCGCCACGGTCCACTGCGTCATGGGCATGCCGGCCAGGCTCACCACGTGGCCCGGCAGCCGTTCGGTGAAGCCACGGCCCACCACGGGCTGTTCCTTGTCGCGCGACCGGGCGAACACCTCCGAAAGCCCGGGCTCGTCGCGCACGCTGCCCATCACCCGCGCGGGATCGGGGTGCGACAGGATGGTGCCGTCGCGCGTGAAGACGAGCAGGCGCGAATCCTTGCGCGCCGGCAGCGACATGGTGGGCGGCAGCAGGCCTTGCGACTGCAGGCGCAGCACGCCCGATACGGCGCCCACCACCGTGCCCTCTTCACGGTGCAGCGGCAGCGTGAACATCACCCGTGCCTCGCTCGGGCGGCCGCCGATGAGTCCGGAGACCAGCGGCTTGCCCTCCAGCATGGTGCGGCGCAGGCTGTCGCGCTCGGCGGGGTCCAGATTCGAGCCGCTTTCCAGCCGGCCGGACTGCAGGTTGATGGCGACGGTGCCGTCCTGCCGCACCACTTGCATGGCATCGAAGAAACGCACCGCCGGCAGGCCCTGCTGCAGCAGCCACCCCAGCGAAGAAGGCGAGTCGAGCATGACCGGCTGAATGCCCTCGGCCACCGTGCTGAGGACTTTCTGGCTCTGCTCGATCTTGCTGGCCAGCAGCCGCGCGACCACTTCGACCTCGTCGGTCTGCTGGCTCACCAGCAGGTGCATGGCCTGCTCGCCCGCAGCGCGCGAGACGGTCCACGCGGCGAGCGCGCCGGCCAGCACCACGGCCAGCACGGTGACCAGCATGAGGCGCAGCACCAGCGCGCCGGGCAGCAGCCAGCCGGGGGAATCGTCCGCCGCGTCCGGCTCCGCCTCTGGCACGTCGTGCGATGGCGGCGTCATCGGCGCTCCGTGAACGAAGCGCCTTCGGCAACGGGACGGCGAGGGACGCGGTGCATGCTGTCAGGCGGAATATGGCGGGGTTGCGGATAAATATACGCAGCGCCTTTGCCGCACCGGGTTGGGTGGAACCCTCGGTCGGTGCGGGGGAAACCCTGAGCCGTTTCCGCATGCTCGCCGCAGCCCGTGCGCGGTGCGAAGGGGAACGCAGCGGGCACGCAACAGTTGCGCAACAGGTGCGCAGGGGGCCGGTTCGCGCATGGCCTGCGAGGCGCGCGCCCGAAGCCTCTGCCAGCGCCCGATCAGCGCCCGATCAGGGCCGAAGCGCCGGTTCAGCCGCCCCCGGCCACCATCTGCAGCGCGCCCGGCTGCAAAAGGCTGAGCACGCTGCCGGTGCCGGCGATCAACCCATGGTCGCGCAGATGCCACAGCACGCGCGAGAGCGTCTCGGGCGCGATGCCGAGCTGCGCCGCGATGAGCCGCTTGCGCTGGTGCAGCGTGACCCGCAACGCGCCCGAATCGTCGTGCTGCGCGTGCCGCAGCAGCCACTGGGCGCAGCGGGCTTCGGCATCCTGCGCGAGGCGGCTCACGGCCAGTTCGGTCTGCTGGCAGTAGCCGCGTGCCATGTCCACGACCAGCGCGCGGGCCGGCGAAGGCAGCGCCTCGAACCCGTTGCGAAAGGCCTCCAGCGGCATGCGGCGCAGTTGCACCCGCGTGTCCGCCACCATGTCCACCATGCAGGCCTGGCCGAGCAGCGCCGGTGCGGCGTCGAGCCAGCAAGGCCCTTGCACCGCACCCAACTGGTGCCGAAGCTGCCCGTCCTCACGCACCCCGAGCAGCACCCGGCCGCTGTCCAGGTACAGCACGCTGGCCGGCCGCTGGTGGCGCTCGCGCAGCACCTCGCCGGCGGCGACCTCGGTTTTCAGGGGCGTGGGGGTGCTTGGGCTGGGAAACATAGAGATAGAGCCGCTACTTTGACCGCAGCACCGCTTGGCGGGTGTTGAGCGAAGTCAAAGTCGGTGTGCCCTGGCGCACCGGGCCGGTCCTTCACCGCCGCCCAAGCCATTCCCCCACCCGCGAAATGGAGAAGGCACGGTCCTTGCTACGAAGTATTTGCAAATTGGCACGTTTCGGCGGCCTGCCTTCGAACCATGCGCCTTTTTCGTTTCCCCTACTCACCTACTCATTTCCTTTTCGCAGGAGTCGTATGAAGAAGAATTGGATGGCGCTGGGCGCCGCGCTGCTATGTTCCGCCGGGGCGCAGGCCCAAAGCTCCGTACAGCTCACCGGCCTGGCCGACGTGTTCGCCGGGTCGATCAAGATGGCGGGCGACGCCGGCCGCAAATCCGTGGTGGACAGCGGCGGCCTGACCACCTCGTGGTTCGGCTTCAAGGGCACGGAAGATCTGGGCGGCGGCCTGAAGGCCGACTTCCTGCTGACCTCGTTCATCAAGGTGGACAACGGCTCGCAGGGCCGCTTCGCCAACGACACGTTCTTCTCGCGCGATGCCAACGTGAGCCTGTCGGGCGACTTCGGCTCGGTCATGCTGGGCCGCTGGATGGCGCCCAACTTCCTGCCGTCGGTGGTGGGCAACCCGTACGGCGATTCGTTCACCTTCTCGCCGCTGATCCTGCACATGAACGTGCCGCTGTTCAACGGCACCGGCTGGGCCGCGACCACGCCGTCGGACACGGGCTGGAGCAACCAGATCGTCTACAGCACGCCCAAGTTCGGCGGCTTCTCGGCCAACATCCAGTACCAGTTCGGCGAGCAGCCCGGCGACAACGGCAAGAAGAACTTCGGCGCGAACTTCTTCTATTTCGACGGGCCTCTCACGCTGACGGGCTTTTACGAGCGCGACCAGATCAGCAACCCTGCCGTGCCCAATGCCTACCTGGGCACCAAGAAGACCGACTGGATGCTGCTGGGCGCCTACGACTTCGGCATGGTCAAGCCCTTCGTGAGCTACGGCCAGGCCAAGGCCGACAACACCACCAACAAGGCCAAGACGGTGCAGTTGGGCGCCTCAGTGCCGGTCGGCCCCGCCGGCAAGGTGCTGGTGGAGTGGGTCAAGACCGAAATGACGCAGACCGACATCGACCGCAAGACCTTCACGCTGGGCTACGACCACTTCCTGTCCAAGCGCACCGACGTGTACGCCATGGTCATGAACGACCGCATCACGGCGCAGACCAAGGGCAACAGCTTCGGCGTGGGCATCCGCCACCGCTTCTGAGCATCGCGCGGCGCCATCGCGCCACGGTGGCCGAATGAAAAAAAAGCGCGGGAGTCGCCTCCCGCGCTTTTTTTCATGGTGGCCGCGCCGTCAGATCTTGCGCGAAAGGTCCCACATGGCATCGACCAGCAGATCGATGTCCCGCGCGTCATGCCACAGGTGGGTGGAAATGCGCACGCCGTAGTGGTTGGCCGGCGCCCCGATGACGGGAAAGTCGGCATTGCGGACCACGAAACCCTGCGGGTACTCGCTCAGCATGCGGGCCACGAAGGCGGTGGCATTAGGGCATTTTCCAATCGCGGCGAATCATGCGCTGCACGATGGCACTTTATGGAATTCAAGGCGATGGACGCGCCGATGGCTGTTTTCACAGTGGCATCGACTGGCACGTCACGAGCGCCCCTCGCAACTGAGCAGCGGCGAAGGCGGCGTGCATTCCGAGGGGAGCTTTTCGAACACCACATCGCGGCCGACATGCACCTTGTTCACGGGGCCGGGCGTGTCCACGTCCCAGACGATGGCGTCGTTGTGCCAAAGATCGACCACCGGGCTTTCGCCGAGCAGCGCCCTGGACTCGAATCGGTGCAGGCGCACCACGGCCGGCTTCTTCATCTCGGGGTGGGTGACCCGATGCCACCAGGAGGCGTGGTAGATGTCCAATCGGTAAACATACCGGGGGCTGTTGTAGCGGTTGTAGAGCGTCGGCGTGGAAACGTACCAGGCCAGAAAAATGGCGGCGTGCAATGCCAGCCACCAAGCGATGCACGGAATTTTCTTGAAGGAAGAAAGCATTGCCGTCACTTTCCGAAATTCTTCTGGCATTCGGGCAAATGCAAATCCTGCTCGGCGCATTCCAGCGGAATGTTCTCGAACACTACATTGAGGCCAACTCGCACTTTTTTCAAATCCTGAGGGGCATCCACGAACCACATGATCTCGCCATTGCCGTCGCTCATATCGACCACCTCGCTCTCGCCCAGCAGGGCTGGGGGCTCCACCTGGTACAGGCGGGCAAATTTGGGCAGCCTGAAATCGTAATGAACAATGCGCTGCAGGATGGACGGGTCATAGATCTCAAGGCGATACGCCATGCGGGGGCTGTTGTAGCTGTAGCGGAAAGTGGGGGTGGACAGATACCAGCCCGCCAGGAGCAGCAGGTCCAGCGCCACGCACCAGACGATGCACGGAACCTTCTTGAAATCGGGCAGTTTCATGACCACTCCAGCGATATAGGAAAAGGCAGGCCAACCCGATGCACGTCGGACAGGACAATGAAGTCGCCACCCCGTCCGTGCATGCCACGCCATCGGCGAAAGTCCTGGTTCTGGACCCAGTAGGCATGGCCCCGAGCCTTGGCCTCTGTTTCATTCGCCCACTGTTCAGAAATCGACACTCGCTCCCCCAGGTCGATGCGGCTGACGCCCCCATACCCCCAAAAGCCCAGGGGCTGCGAGAGGAAGGGCTGGTCGCCATCGTTGAAATCGTAGGAGTCTCGCAAGTAAAAGCCCAGTTCATCGATCAGGATGGCCGTCTTTCCAGCGCCTTTGGAAGTGACGATGCCGGACACTGCCACTTTGAGTGTCGCCTCCCCCATCGCGCCGTAGAAGTCGTCCAGCGGATCGCTCAAACGCCCCACCTTCAAGATATTCACCTGGCAACTTTTATCCACGGCCTTGGCAGATTGGCCCAATAAGCCGAACCGCCAAGGCTGCCGGGGACACCCCATGCCCTGCTTGTTCACCCGATCTTTCAACAGTGACAAACCCGCAGGACTGGCCCACTGCGCCTGCAATTTAGCGATGGCCGAACGTACCCGAGCAAAACCCATCGCCCAGGCCATGGAAACGGTGCTGTCATCCAGTTGTACAGAATTCAATGTGAAGGTTTGATGAGGCGCATCGCCCAGCTTCATCGCATCGGGCATCTCGAAAGCCGCCCCGCGAAACCACCGCTCCATCAACGCCGCCGCCACCGGCCACCCCATGCGCGAGCGCATCACGCCGGGGATATCGTCGAGCTGAAACAGCCGCACCTTCGGCGGCAGCTTTTTCTCCAGCTGCGCGCGCAGCCGCTCCTGGTCTACCTTGACCAATTCCCTCATGCAACCTCCCTCGTCCGTGTTCGCTTGTTTTCGGAACTGCGGATTCTCAGCGCAAAAAACGCGCACGGCGCCAGGGCCGGCGGCTTTCTGGTTACGCGACGTAACTAAACCGCAAAAATCCCGCGCCAGGGCTTTCAGAGCCGGCAGTGAAGCGCATGGGCAGAGCAGAGAACGCCCGTTGCGATCGCCCGTTGGCGCTATGCCGGCTGCAGCACCCCACGGGCTGCCAGTTGCGCGGCCACGGCTTCCAGCGAGGCGAGTTGCCGGCACACCAGCGCCAGTTGCGTGAGCACGAGCCGCAAGGTGTCGGGCGCGGCGTCGGCGGCCTGTTCCAGGGCGGTGGCGAGGGTTTCGCCGCGCGCGGCATCGCCCAGCTCATGGGCACCTCGGTGCGCACCGTGGAGACGCACCGGCTGCACCTTCGGCGCAAGCTGCGCATCGACGGCCAGGCGGCACTCGTCAAATATGCGGTGGACTACGCCGACCTGCGCGGCGACCCGCGGCCGATCGACTGACGACCTGTCATTTCGCTGTCACGCGGCCCCGCTATGGTCCGCAGTGAATTGTGTAAGGTTGTAACCATGATCGATGCATCCCTCGGGGACCGGCGCGATGCCTTGCTTGCGGCACTGTCGCCGGCAGCGCGCAGCGGCACCGGGCCCTTGGCGCAACGGATGCGCGGCGATGGCTTGTATTGCGTTTGCCAGCCCCTCGCCGATCTGCGCGAAGGCAGCATCTACGCGCACGAAGCGCTGATCCGCGGCCCGGCCGGCACGCCGCTGCACACGCCCGATGCCCTGCTGCAACGGGCGCAGGAAGAGAACCTGCTGCAGGACTTCGAACTGCTGTGCGCCTTCATCGCGCTGCAGCAATGGGGCGTGCTGGGCGTGCTGGTGCGCGGCGTGGCGCTGTTCGGCGGCGCATCGCTGGCCGACGCGGTGCAGGCCATGGGCGTGTCGGCGCGCATGGTGGTGCTGGAGATCACCGAGCACGAGCGCGTGACCGACATGGGCCAGCTGCGCCATGCGCTTAAAGAAGTGCATGCCAGCGGCGCGCGCCTGGCGCTGGACGATTTCGGCGACGGCCGCTCCAGCCTGCGGCTGTGGTCCGAGGCCAAGCCCGACTTCGTCAAGATCGACAAATACTTCGTGCGCGACCTGAGCGCCCACCCCGAAAACCTGCAGATGCTGCAGGCCATCAAAGGCATTGCCGACGTGTTCGGCACCACGCTCATCGCCGAGGGCATCGAAACCGAAGACGCCCTGCGCGACCGCCGCGTGGCCGTTCTGCCCCACCTGGGCCAGAACGTGCGGCCGGGCATTCTGCGCAACCTGATCGTGGTGCAGGCGCCCACGGCCACGCCGGACACCCGCAACGACACGGTGGCCGGGCTGTTCAAGGCCCACCCCGAGCTGCACGCGCTGGCCGTGGTGGACGGCACGCGGCCGGTGGCACTCATCAACCGCCAGCAGTTCATGAACCACTACGCCACGCTGTACTTTCGCGAAGTGCACGGGCGCAAGCCCTGCATGGCGTTCGCCAACCACGCGCCGCGCGTGGTCGAGCTCGACTGCGATGTGGACCAGTTGGTGGGCATCCTCACCTCGCAGGATCAGCGCTGCTTGAACGACGGCTTCATCGTCACCGACAACGGCCGCTACGCCGGCCTGGGCACGGGCGACCAGTTGGTGCGCAGCGTGACCGAGGCGCGCATCGAGGCCGCGCGCCATGCCAACCCGCTCACCTTCCTGCCGGGCAACATTCCCATCAGCCTGCACATGCAGCGCCTGCTGGACAGCGGCACCGAGTTCGTCGCCTGCTACGCGGACCTGAACCACTTCAAGCCGTTCAACGACTATTACGGCTACTGGCGCGGCGACCAGATGATCCGCCTCGTGGCGCGCCTGGCGGTGACCCATTGCGATGCGCAGCGCGACTTCGTGGGGCACGTGGGCGGCGACGACTTCATGCTGCTGTTCCAAAGCGCGGACTGGCTGCACCGCTGCCAGCAGATCATCGAAGAGTTCGCGCAGGAGGCCCTGGCGCTGTTCGACGAACCCTCGCGCAAGGCCGGCGGCATCTGGGCCGAGGACCGGCACGGGGTGAAGCGCTTTTTCACCTGCACCACGCTGTCGATCGGCGCAGTGCGCATCACGCCCGGCGTCATTGCCCACGCGGAAGAGGTGGCCAACCTCGCCGCCCTGACCAAGCACGACGCCAAGCTGGCGACCAGCGGCCTGGCCTGGCGCGATGCCGAACCGGACCGCGCCGACGGCTCGGACAGCGCCGGCGGCAACGGCAACGGCAACGGCAGCCGAATCGATGCCGCCAGCCAGATCGCGGGCAGCGGCAATGGCGCGGACCCGCCGCTCCCGCCCCGGCCCGGGGCATCGCTGGCAGGCCGAAGGGTGGCGGCCCGGGCAGCGGTGGACTGAGAAGGTTTCAGGCGCCGCTGGCCACAGAGCCGCTCAAGGCGCTCAAGGCACCGGCGCGCCGCCTTCGAACCAGCGCCGCACGATGTCGCGCTCCTCGTCCGTCATGCCGGTGGCATTGTTCATGGGCATCAGCTTTTGCACCACGGCCTGCTGGTAGATGGCCTGGGCGTGCTGCTTGACCGAGGGGGCCGAATCGAGCCGCAGGTTCTTCATCTGCACCTGCTCGCCGTGGCACAGGAAGCATCGCTGCGCCAGCACGGGCTGCAGCTTTTCGTAGCCGATCGTGCCCGATGCCGGCGGATTGTCTGCCCCTTTAGCTATCAAATCAGTAGCATTTCCTGCAGCCACCGGGGCAGCGGACGGCGGCGCGGGCCGCATCCAGACGATGGCACCGGCGATGGCCACCACCCCCACCAACGCATACGGCAGCGGGTTGCCATTGCGCCCCAGTTTGTGGCCGTGGCGCATGACGAAGAACTGCCGGATGGCCGCTCCCGCGAACATCATCACGATCAGCACCAGCCAGTTCTGCGGGTGGCCCCAGGTGAAGCTGTAGTGGTTGGACAGCATGGCGAACAGCACCGGCAGCGTGAAGTAGGTGTTGTGCACGCTGCGCTGCTTGCCGCGCTTGCCGTGGATGGGGTCCACGGGCTGGCCGGCCTGGATGGAGGCCACCATCTTCTTTTGCCCCGGGATGATCCAGAAGAACACATTGGCGCTCATGGCCGTGGCGATCATCGCGCCCACCAGCAGGAAGGCCGCGCGCCCGGCAAACCAGTGGCAGGCGAGCCACGACGCCACGCACACCAGCCCGAACACGAGCGCGCCGACGATGGCATCGCCGTTCCTGCGCTGCCCGAACACGCGGCACACCGCGTCGTACAGCAGCCAGAACACCACCAGAAAACCCAGCGCCGCGCCGATGGCCGCGGGCGGCGCCCAGTCCATGCGCGACTTGTCGATGAGGTAGGTGCCCGCGCTCCACAGGTACGACACGGTGAACAGCGCGAAGCCGCTCAGCCAGGTGCTGTAGCTCTCCCAGTAGAACCAGTGCAGGTGCGCGGGCAGCTTCGGGGGCGATACGGCGAACTTCACCGGATGGTAGAACCCGCCGCCATGCACGGCCCAGAGTTCGCCGCTCACGCCCTGCTTCTTCAGTTCGTCATCGACCGGCGGCGTGAGGCTGCTGTCCAGGAAGACGAAGTAGAACGACGAGCCCACCCAGGCGATCGCGGTGATGACGTGGACCCAGCGCAGCAGCAGATTGGCCCAGTCGAGGAGGTAGCTTTCCATGTGTGTCAGCCTCGGCGGCGCACGGGGCGCCATGGGGCGGCGCGGTGCACCACCCGGTCGAACTGCTCACCACTGCGGGCGCTCTGAGCAGAAGAAAAGGCCGCGCACCTGGGGGCTGACGACACATCGGCTCCGGGCACCGCTGCGACCTGTGCGGCAAGTGTATGCAGGAATCGTTCCTGCAACAGCCCTCGCAGGGCGCACCGGCCTGCGGACTTACCCGGGCTGCGACCCCGCCTCGTTCCTCGCTTCAGACGGCGCCGGCGACACCGCCGCCGCCCCGCGCAGGGCCAGCAACTGCGCCGCAACCGACACCGCGATCACCTCGGGTTCCTTGCCCTCGATGCCGGGCAGGCCGATGGGGCTGGTGACCCATGCCAGCTCATGCGGCGCAAAGCCACGCGCAGCCAGCCGGTGCGAGAACGTCGCCCATTTCGTGCGGCTCCCGATGAGCCCGATGAAGGGCAGGTCGCCCCGCTCGCGCTGGCGCAGCAGGCAGGCGGCGACCACGTCCAGATCTTCGGCATGGCTGAAACTCATGACCAGCACCTGCGAGCTGGCCGCCAGCGACGGCACGGCCGCATGCACCGGATCGGAGTGCTCGCACGCCACGCCGGCCGGCGCATCGGTGGGGAACACGCTATCGCGGCTGTCGATCCACGCCAGGGCGAACGGCAGCGGCGCCAGCACGCGGACCAGCGCATGCCCCACGTGGCCCGCGCCGAACAGCGCCACCGGCATGCACGGGGGCGCCAGCCGCTGGGCCAGCGCGGCGCGATCATGCGGCCCGGCCACGGTGAACCGCAGGAACACCACGCCGCCGCAGCATTGGCCCAGGCTGGGCCCGAGCGCGAAGCGCAGCACCTGCGGGCCGCCCTCGCCCGCCAGCCGGCGGCGCGCCTCGGCGATGGCGTCGAACTCCAGCCGTCCGCCGCCGATGGTGCCGACCGGCCCGTCGGCGCACACGGCCATCCAGGCGCCCCGTTCACGCGGCACGGAGCCTTGGGTAGACTCCACCTCCACCACGCAGGCCGGGCCGTGCGCCAAGCCCTCCAGCAAACGATGCAATGCCGCCATCACCATCCGAGTCCTCCGGTACGCCCCGCGCAACGGCAGCGCAGGCACCGCACAGCATAGCCACAGAGAGAGCCTGCACCATGTCCTCCCCTTCTCCTGAACGGCAGCCCCGCCGGCCGCGTGCCCGGTGGTTCGTGGCCAGCCTCATGGCCGCCCTGGCATCCCTGATCGCGGCCTGCCGGTCGTCGGGGCCGCAACCGGAGCCTCCGCCGGCCAAGGCCGCCGTGGACACCAGCAGCCCGCTCGAAAAAGAAGTGGTCGGCCCGGTGCCGGCCGAAAAAGGTTCCGCGCGCCCCTCGGCCGCCGAAACGCCCCGCGCCTACCGGCAGGACGCCGCCACCCACCTGTACGGCCTGAACGCCCAGCGCATCTACAAGGGCAAGCTGCCGCCCCTGCTGTATGCCATCGGCACGCTGCAGGTGGACATCGACCGGGCCGGCCGCGTGACGCGACTGAACTGGATGCGCGCACCGCGCCACGCGCCCGAGGTCATCGCCGAGATCGAGCGCACCGTGCGCGCCGCCGCGCCCTACCCCGTGCCGTCGCGGATGGGCAAGGTCACCTACACCGACACCTGGCTGTGGCACAAGTCCGGGCGCTTTCAGCTCGACACGCTGACCGAAGGCCAGCTCTGAGCCACGCGCCCCCCGCTCACGAACCGCGATAGGTGGAGTAGCTCCACGGGCTGACGAGCAGTGGCACGTGGTAGTGCTGGTCCGCATGGGCCACGCCGAAATCCAGGTTCACCTGGTTCAGGAAGTTCGGCTCCGGCAGCTCGACCCCGCGGCTGCGAAAGTAGCCTGCCACGTCGAACGTGAGGCGGTACGTGCCCGCCCGCAGGCTGGGGTTGTCGAACAGCGGCGCATCGGTGCGGCCATCCTGGTTGAGCACCAGGCGCTGCAGCAGCGTGGCCGCCTCGCCGTGCGTGGCGTACAAGGCCACCGCCATGCCCGCAGCGGGGCATCCGTGCATGGTGTCGAGAACGTGGGTGCTGAGGCCCATGGGCCATCTCCTTTGAAGGGGGGGACGACGAAAACGATCAAGGGACCAGGCCGGCGCCGCACGGAACGTGCCGGTCCCGCCCGAGTATGCATGCGGCCCATCGTGCCGGCTTTCAAGGCCCTGGGCGTACTCTTTCGGACATTTACAAACGATGGGCGGCGCATACAAATAATCGCCGTGGAAAAAGCCTTCTGTTGGATATCATCGCCACGCTTGGATTTTCAAGCAGCGATTCAATAACCACCAACGGAGGTTTTTTCATGCAACGCTTCGCCGCCTTGTTACTGGCTTCGTCCTTTTCCCTCATGGCATTGCCCGCCACGGCCAAAAGCCGCCTCGATAATCCCGCCGACATCCAGCAGGCGCTCGCAGACGGCAGCGATGTGGCGGTGTCCATCGACCTGTCGCAGTGCACCGGCAACTCGGCCAACGCCACGCCCACCCGCACGCGCGGCGGCCTGCGCATCGAGGCGTACCGCATCGTCGAAGACGGCACCCTGTCCTTCAGCGACGCCCATTTCACCGTGGCCCGCGATGGCCAGCCCATCCAGCAACTGCTGCGCTACCAGGTGCGGCCCGATGGCACCATCGACTTCACGATGTTCGTCTTCGACCTGCCCAGCTACCAGCAGCGCTCCGAACCGCTGGCCTACCGCTGCGCGATCAACCAGGGTTTGCGTTTTCACGCGGATTGATTCCATGCAGGGCTGAAGGCAAACCGCCCGGGATATTCATCGATATCCCGGGCGGTTTTCCATGAGGGCTTGTTATCGGTTTACCGAAGCACCCCTGTGGGAGTATTTTCCGAATGAAAATGCGCTTTCATCGGGCAGCGCAGAAACCGAACTCCGCCTTCGCACCGGGCGAGAGTGTTTTGTTCCAGTCCACGCCGGATGCAGTGAGGGTGCTGCCCGACTGCGACCAGACGGCATTCCACAGGTTGTTGACGGTACCGCTGATGGTCAGGTCGAGGGCCCAGTTGCCCGCCGCGCTGCCCGTGTTGGTGACCTGCACGCGTTCGCAGTAGCCGGTGTTCCAGCTGCTGTCCACGATGACCTCGGTGCTGAAGCTGGCACCGCCCGAGGGAGGCGTGGTTGGTGGTGTCGTTGGCGGCGTAGTGGGCGGGGTGGTCGGGGGCGTGGTGGGAGGGGTGGCCGTGCCATCGCCCCACAGGCGCTGGAGCAGCGTGACCTTGTCGGTGCGCACGGTCGTCCAGTCGTCGTTCAGGATGCCGCCCGTGTCGCCGCTGTTGGGGTTCCACGACCAGTAGAAGCCGCTGCGGATGCCCTTGCCGATCAGGTAGTCCACCAGCTTGTTCTGCCACGCCACGTCGCGCGCGTCGCCCTGGCCGAACTTGCCGCCGAACTCGCCCAGCAGCACGGCATGGCCGGCCTGCACGAAGCGGCCGAAGTGCTGCTCCCAGATCGCCGGCATGTTCGCGGGGAAATCGGCGGCGCCGAAATACGCCTGCCCGAACACGTCCGGCCCGTAGGCGTGCGGCGCGAGCAGCAGGCGGTTGGCTGGAATGTTCAACGGCGTGCAGGCCAGCGGCTCCAGGCTGCCGCCCCACCAGTGGCCTCCGCTGCTGGAGCAGCTCGGGTTCTCGGAGATGCCTTCCACCACGATCAGCCAGCGCGGCGCCACTTGCAGCACGGCGGCCGAGGCGCGCTCGGCGGCGCTGTTCCAGTCGGTGGCCGCGTTGCCGGTCCCCCAGGTGGCGGCGCCGTGCGGCTCGTTCTTGAGGTCCAGCCCGATGACGCCGGGCACGCCGGCATAGCGCTGCGCGACGAAGGTCAGGTCGGCGATCCACTGCTGCTCGCTGTACGACGGCGTGTACCAGAGCTCGGAGATGCTCTGGCAGTCCGGCGTGTGGTGGTCGAGCAGCACGTACATGCCGCGGCTGCTGATCTCGTTGACGACCTTGTCCATCACCTGCAGGGCGCTCAGGCCTTGCAGGTCGGCGTTGCGGCCGTAATCGATGCTGTTGGGCGGCGTGCCGCGCAGGGTCTGCGGGCAGAAAGGCAGGCGCACGGCGTTGAATCCCTGGCCCTGCATCTGCGTGATCATGTCCTTCCAGTTGCGGGCCCAGAGCCCGTGGACCACGTTGGTGTTGGTCTCGAAGCCGAACCAGTTCACGCCCCGAAGCTGCACGGCATTGCCGCTGTCGTCCACCACCTTGCCCGCATTGATCGCGTAGCCGAAGGAGAGGCTGCTGGCCGCCAGCAGACACCCTCCCAGCACCAGCTTCTTCAAAAAGGATTTCATCGCCATGTCGTACCTCCGTGGTTGAAAGGACGGCCCCGCCCCCCGGCGCCGCAACAGCGGCCCAATTCTTCCAGGCGGAAACCGCAGCCATGCTAGCGCCAGAGTTCCCGGTAAAAGTGCAACTTTTGAACGCAGACGTTCGCAATTGCAAATGAAAGGGGCGCCTGCAGCCCTGCCGATCGGGGCGACGCGGGCAACTTCTCTACACTCGCCACGGCGCCGCCCCTGGGCCAACCCAGGGCCGCCCACCGATCAATCCCGAGGAGAGCACATGAAACCCATCCAACGCACGCTGCTGGCCAGCAGCCTGGCGCTTGCCCTGGCCAGCCTGGCCGCCTGCACCAACCTGCCCCCGGCCGGCACGGGCAGTGTCGAAGGCGCCCCGGCCACGACGCCGACGCCGGGCCAGCAGACGACCGCCGCCCGCGCCGCCGGCAGCTCGTACGACTTCGACATGGATGTGTTCCACCCCGTCGTGGCGCGCAACGGCATGGTCTCCACCGAGCAGGAACTGGCCTCGCGCGTGGGGCTGGACATCCTGAAGGCCGGAGGCAATGCGGTGGATGCCGCCGTGGGCATCGGCTTCGCGCTGGCCGTGGTGCTGCCCAATGCGGGCAACCTGGGCGGCGGCGGTTTCATGATGGTGCACGACGCCAAGACCGGCAAGGACGTGGCGCTGGACTTCCGCGAAGTGGCGCCGCAGAAGGCCACGCGCGACATGTACCTCGATGCCAGCGGCAACGTGGTGGAAGGCAAGTCGCTGTACACGCCCTATGCCGTGGGCGTGCCCGGCACCGTGGCCGGCCTGGAGCATGCGCTCAAGAACTGGGGCACGCTGCCCCTGTCGAAGGTGATCGCCCCTGCCATCGCGCTGGCCGACAAGGGCTTTCCCGTCAGCCTGACCCTGGCCAAGACGCTGCACCAGGAGAAGGCGAACATGGGCAAATGGCCCGCCACCCGCCAGATCTTCTGGCGCGGCGACGGCCCGCTGAAGGTGGGAGACCGCCTGGTGCAGAAAGACCTGGCGCAGTCGATGCGGCTCATCAGCCAGCAGGGCGCCAAGGCGTTCTACCAGGGCCCGATCGCGCGCCGCATCGCCGCCGAGATGGCGCCCCACCCGGGCGCCCTCACGCTGCAGGACCTGGCCGCGTACAAAGTGGTGGAGCGCGAGCCGGTGCGCGGCACCTACCGCGGCTACGAGATCGTGACCATGCCGCCTCCGTCCTCCGGCGGCGCGCACCTGGTGCAGATGCTCAACATGCTGGAGCAGTGGCCGCTTTCGCAATGGGGACAGAACAGCGCGCAGACCATCCACTACATGGCCGAAAGCATGAAGCTCGCCTACGCCGACCGCTCGGAATACCTGGGCGATCCGGACTTCGTGAAGGTGCCGCTCAAGGGACTGACCTCGAAGGCCTACGCGCAGTCGCTGGCCAAAAGCATCAACCCCACGGCGGCCCGCCCCAGCAAGGACATCAAGCCCGGCAAGCCACAGCCCTATGAAAGCGACCAGACCACCCACTACTCGGTGGTGGACAAGGCCGGCAACGCGGTCGCGGTGACCTACACGCTCAACACCAACTTCGGCAGCGGCATCGTCGCCAAGGGCACGGGCATTCTGCTGAACAACGAGATGGACGACTTCTCCGCCAAACCCGGCGTGGCCAACGCCTACGGCCTGGTCGGCGGCGACGCCAACGCCGTGGGCCCCAACAAGCGGCCCCTGTCGTCCATGACGCCCACCATGGTGCTCAAGGACGGCAAGCCCATGCTGGTGACGGGCAGCCCGGGCGGCGCGCGCATCATCACCACGGTGCTGCAGACGGTGGTGAACACCATCGACTTCGGCATGAACCCGGCCGAGGCCGCCTCGGTGCCGCGCGTGCACCACCAGTGGACGCCCGACGAACTGCGCGTGGAAAAGGGCCTGAGCACCGACACGCTCACGCAGCTGCAGGCGCGCGGCCACAACATCGCCATCAAACCCTCCATGGGCCGCACGCAGACCATCCAGTTCCAGGACGGCCTGCTGTACGGCGCCTCCGACCCACGCAACCCGGACGGCGAAACGCTGGGCTACTGAGCCGGCCGAGCCCCACCGGCTCGCTCGATCCGCCTGAACCCACCTGAACCCGCCTCGATCCGCCAGGCCGCGCTCCGCAAGGGGTGCGGCTTTTTTCATGGGTGGCGCTGGCTCAGCGATCGGTGTGGAGCGGCACCGTTGTTTCGGTGCGCCCGGCTACCGGCTTTGCTCGGACATGGGATGCACATGCTGGCGCACGGCCTCCAGCAGCAGCGTTGCCAGGCGGCTCGCCGGGGCTTCGGAATGCGCCTGCGCGCGGTACAGCAACAGCGATATCTGCGGCAGCGCCGGCAGCGAGAGCTCCGAGCGATCGAGCGCGCGCACCTGCGAAGGCAGCCCGAAAGGCGTGCGCACCGTGAGGCCCAGCCCGGCCGACGTGGCGGCCCACAGCGCGGCCAGGCTGGCCCAGCCTTGCAGGTCGGCCCCGCGCATGGCGGCACCGGCTTCGTCGTTCAGTTCGAGCATGCGATGGGCGTAGGCCAGGAGCGTTTCGCCCGCATCCGTGAGTTCCAGGCCACGCCCTTTCTTGCGAAACAGCACGGTCCCGGCCTGCGACTCCAGCTTCTTCAACTGCGCGCTCACGGCCGAGGTCGAGCGGCCCAGCTTGTCGGCCGCCCGCGCATAGCTGCCGAGCGCGATCCCCGTGGAAAAAGTGCGCAGCACGTCGAGATCGAACATCACCTGGCTCTCGTGGACTCCTTTGACCGTCCTATTTTTTCAGGACGGATGGCGCATTGTTTTCTGATTTTCAAAACGGTTCGGCCTGGGGGCACTGCATGGACCATGACCTCAACGACTTCCCCCTCGCCGCGTTCCCGCAAGCACCGCTGGAAGGTGCTGGCCGCAGGCGTCTGCGCCAACGCCGCGTTTTCCGTGGCCTTCAGCGGCATTCCGATGACTGCGGTGCTGCTGCGCACGGGTACCGGATCGACAACGCCGCGCTCGGCCTGGTGCGGGGCCTCATGGGCCTGGGGATCGCGATCAGCGAGCTGCCGTGGGGCATGTTGACCGACCGCCGGGGAGACCGGCCGGTGCTGCTGACCGGCCTGGGCAGCACCGCGCTCGCACTCATGGCGATGGCGCTCTGGGCCGCACCGGACGCCCAGCACATCCCGGACCTGGCGTGGCTGGGCACGGGGCTGCTGCTGGTCGGCCTGCTGGGCGCAAGCGTGAACGGCGCGAGCGGCCGCGCGGTGATGACGTGGTTCGACGCCAGCGAGCGCGGCTTCGCGATGAGCATCCGCCAGACGGCCGTGCCGCTGGGCGGCGGCGTCGGCGCGCTCGTGCTCCCGTACGTGGCGCTGCACTTCGGCTTCGGCGTGCTCTACGGCCTGCTGGCGGCGCTCTGCGCCTTGAGCGCAGTGATGGCCTGGGCCTGGGTGCACGAACCGCCCCAGCCCCAGCCCTTGCCCCAACCCCAGGCGCTGGTGCAGCCCTTCCCTGCGGACGCGGCCGGCTCAGCGCTCGCGCCATCCCTCGGCCCCCTGCGCAACGGGCGGGTCTGGCGCATCGTGCTGGGCATCGGCCTTCTCTGTGCGCCGCAGTTCGCGGTGCTGTCATTCGGCACGGTGTTCCTGCACGACTTCGGCCATGCGGGCCTTGCCACGATCACCGCCACCATGGTGTTCACACAGGTCGGCGCGATGGCGATGCGCGTGTGGAGCGGCCGGTGGACCGACCGCCGCCGCAACCGCCCCGCTTATCTGCGCGCCTGCAGCGCGCTCAGCGTGCTGCTGTTCGCCGGGCTTGCGGCACTCGCATGGGCGGCAGGCCGGCATGCCGCCGACACCTTGGCGGTGCGCATCGCGCTCGTCGGGTTGCTGGGCGTGAGCAGTCTTTGCGCATCGGCATGGCACGGCGTCGCGTACACCGAACTGGCCACGCTGGCCGGTGCGGCGCGCGCGGGAACTGCGTTGGGCATGGCGAACACCAGCGTGTTCGTGGTGTGCTTCGTCACGCCCCTCGCCATCCCGCACCTGCTCGCCTTGCAGGGCTGGCCGGTGGTGCGGCTTGCGGCGAGCGCCTGCGCGCTGGCGGCCATGCCCCTGCTGGTGCCGCGTGCGGCGGCCACGGCAACCGACCACCCGGCCGCGCCAACGGCATTGGGCCGCTGCGCCTGAGCGGTCGCCATCCCAAGCGGAAGCGGCGCTCTGGGGCTTGAGTCAAAACAGCTTCCAGCGCATATTCTACTAGGGGGTATAGCTATGAAATGTATAGCACCCTGAAATCATTCACGTTGGTGTGCGTGGGCCCGGTCATCACCAGGTCGCCCAGGGCCGAGAAGAAACCGTAGGCGTCGTTGCGGTCGAGATGGCGGGCCACGGCCAGGTCGGCGCGGCGCGCTCGCTCCAGCGTGTCGGGCGTGACGATCGCGCCGGCGTTGTCCTCCACGCCGTCGATGCCGTCGGTATCGGCCGCCAGCGCCCAGACGCCGGGCTGGCCCTGCAGCGCCTGCGCCAGGCCCAGGCAGAACTCCCCGGCGCGGCCACCGCGCCCGCGCGGCGCCCCCTCGGGCTGCGGGCGCACCGTCACGGTGGTTTCGCCGCCCGACAGGATGACGCAGGGCCGCGCGAACGGCTGGCCGCGCTGCGACACCGCGCGGGCCAGGGCAGCGTGCACGCGGCCCACCTCGCGCGACTCGCCCTCCATCGCATCGGACAGGATGTACGCCGCCATGCCGGCCGCGCGCGCCGCCGCCGCAGCGGCCTCCAGCGACTGCTGCGGCGCGGCGATCAGGTGGACGGCGTGGCCGGCGAAGGCCGCATCGCCAGGCTTGGGCGTTTCCAGCGCACCGGCCTGCAGCGCCGCATGCACGGGCGCGGGCACCTCGATGCGGTAGCGCGCCAGGATGTCGAGCGCCTCGGCGCACGTCGTGCCGTCGGGCACCGTGGGGCCGCTGGCGATCACGGCGGGGTCGTCGCCCGGCACGTCGCTGATGGCGAGGGTCACCACGCGGGCCGGCGCGCAGGCCGCAGCCAGCCGGCCGCCCTTGATGCGCGACAGGTGCTTGCGCACGCAGTTCATCTCGGCAATGCCGGCGCCGCTTTCCAGCAGCGCGCGGTGAATGCGCTGCTTTTCCGAAAGCGTCAGGCCTTCGGCCGGCAGGGTGAGCAGCGCGGAGCCGCCGCCCGAGATCAGGCACAGCACCAGGTCATCGGCCGTGAGGCCCTGCGTGAGCGCGAGCATGCGCTCGGCCGCCGCGAGGCCCGCCGCATCGGGCACGGGGTGCGCGGCCTCCACGATCTCCACGCGCTGCGGCAGCCCCGGCGGCCGCTCGGGCACATGGCCGTAGCGGGTGACCACCAGCCCCGACAGCGGCGCACCGGCCGGCCACAGCGCCTCCAGCGCGTGCACCATCGAGCCGCCCGCCTTGCCGGCGCCCAGCACCAGCGTGCGCCCGCGCGGCGGGGGCGGCAGGTGCGCCGCCAGGCCATGCACCGGCAGCGCGGCGTGCACGGCCACGTCGTACAGGTGGCGCAAAAACGCAGCGGGATCGTTCGGGGAAGGGGCTGGCGAGGGCGCCACGGGCAGCGCCCTGGGGGCACCGGCGGCAGGAGATGGGTGGGCGGTCATCCGAAGATTCTGGCCGAACGCGGGGCGCCGCTTCGTCCACCAAAACTGTATACACATTGCCAGGCCACCGCTATCATGCGGCGATGGAAATATCGACCACCAGCGCGATCGTCAGCCACCTGACCCGGGCCATCGTCGATCACCGCCTGCTGCCGGGCGCCAAGCTGGCGGAGCAGAAGCTGGCCGACCATTTCGGCGTCTCGCGCACGCTGGTGCGGCAGGCGCTGTTCCAGCTGTCGCAAAAGCGGCTGGTGCGCCTGGCCCCCGCGCGCGGCGCCTTCGTGGCCGCCCCTTCCGCCGACGAGGCGCGCCAGGTGTTCGCCGTGCGCCGCATGCTGGAGGCCGAGATGACCCGCGCCTTCGTGCGCGAAGTGACGCCCGCCCGCATCCGCGCGCTGCGCGAGCACGTGGCGCGCGAGAAGGCCGCGGTGGACGAGGCCGATATGCAGGGCCGCACCGAACTGCTGGGCGACTTCCACGTGCGCATGGCCGAGCTGATGGACAACCAGGTGCTGGCGCAGATGCTGGGCGAGCTGATCTCGCGCTGCGCACTGATCACGCTCATGTACCAAAGCGCCGACGAGGCCGCGCACTCGCACGACGAACACGCCGAAATCGTGAAAGCCCTGGCCGCGCGCGACGAAGAGCGCGCCGTGCGCCTCATGGACGCGCACCTGCTGCACGTGCAGGCCAGCCTGGCTTTCGACCGCAAGCTGCCCCCCAACGACATCTCCATGGCTCTTTCCTGAGGACCCGATGACCGCCGCCCCCATCTACGACGCCACCCTGCCCTACCCGCGCGACCTCGTGGGCTACGGGCGCAATCCGCCGCACGCGCGCTGGCCGGGCAACGCCCGCATCGCCGTGCAGTTCGTGCTGAACTACGAGGAAGGCGGCGAAAACGCCGTGCTGCACGGCGATGCCGGCAGCGAGCAGTTCCTGTCGGAGATGTTCAACCCGGCCAGCTACCCGGACCGGCACATCAGCATGGAAGGCATCTACGAATACGGCTCGCGCGCCGGCGTGTGGCGCCTGCTGCGCGAGTTCGAAAAGCGCGGCCTGCCACTCACCGTGTTCGGCGTGGCGACGGCCCTGCAGCGCCATCCCGACGTGACGGCCGCCTTCATGGAGCTGGGCCACGAGATCGCCTGCCACGGGCTCAAGTGGATTCATTACCAGAACGTGCCCGAAGCGGTGGAGCGCGCCCACATGGCCGAGGCCATGGACATCCTGCAGGCGCTCACCGGCCAGCGGCATGGCGCGCCCGGCGCGGTCCACGGCGCGGGCTGGTACACCGGCCGCGACAGCCCCAACACCCGCCGCCTGGTGGCCGACTACGGCGGTTTCGCCTACGACAGCGACTATTACGGCGACGACCTGCCCTTCTGGATGAAGGTCGCCAAGACCGACGGCAGCACCGCCCGGCAGCTCATCGTGCCGTACACGCTCGACTGCAACGACATGCGCTTTGCGCTGCCGCAGGGCTATTCGCACGCCGACCCGTTCTTTCAATACATGAAGGACACGTTCGATGCGCTGTACGCCGAGGGCGACCCGGCCGGGGACGACCGCCCGAAGATGATGAGCATCGGCATGCACTGCCGACTGCTCGGGCGCCCGGGCCGCATCACCGCGCTGCAGCGCTTTCTGGACCATGTGCAGCGGCACGACCAGGTGTGGGTGTGCCGCCGCATCGACATCGCACGCCATTGGGCCGAGGCCCACCCTTGCCCGGAGTGACCGCCATGCCCCTCACCCTCGAACAACTGAACTCGGCCGATCCGCAGGAGGCCGCGCGCCTGCTCGGCGGCCTGTACGAGCACTCGCCCTGGATCGCCGGGCAGGCGCTCGCCGCGCGGCCCTTTCGCTCGCTGGCGCAGTTCAAGCACGCCATGGTGCGCGTGCTGGCCCAGGCGCCGCGCCAGGCGCAGCTGGCCCTGGTGCGCGCCCATCCGGAACTGGCGGGCAAGGCCATGGTGGCGAACGCCCTCACGGCCGAGTCGGCCGGCGAGCAGGACAAGGCGGGCCTCACCCAGTGCACACCCGAAGAGTTCGCGCGCATCCAGCAGCTCAACGCCGGGTACGACGCGCGCTTCGGCTTTCCGTTCATCCTCGCGGTGCGCGGGCCGCGCGGCACGGGGCTGGCGAGGCAGGACATCATCGACACCTTCGCGCGCCGGCTCTCCAACCCGCCCGACTTCGAACTGGCCGAGGCGCTGCGCAACATCCACCGCATCGCAGAGCTCCGCCTGAACGATCTGTTCGGCGTGGTGCCCACGCTGGGCAACGGCGTGTGGGACTGGCAGGAAACCCTGGCCCAGCACAGCGACCCGGGCTTCGCCGAGAAGGGCCAGCTCACCGTCACCTACCTCACCGATGCGCACCGCGCCTGCGCGCAGCGCATCAGCCACTGGATGCGCGAGTGCGGCTTCGACGAGGTCGCCATCGATGCGGTCGGCAATGTCGTCGGCCGCTACCACGGCGCCACGCCGAACGCCCGCCTGCTCATGACCGGCAGCCACTACGACACCGTGCGCAACGGCGGCAAATACGACGGTCGCCTGGGCATCTTCGTGCCCATGGCCTGCGTGCGCGAACTGCACCGCCAGGGCCGGCGCATGCCCTTCGGCATCGAAGTGGTGGGCTTTTCGGAAGAAGAAGGCCAGCGCTACAAGGCCACCTTCCTGGGCTCGGGCGCGCTCATCGGCGACTTCAATACCGCCTGGCTGGACCAAAAGGATGCCGACGGCGTGACCCTGCGCGAGGCCATGCAGCACGCGGGCCTGTGCATCGACGACATTCCGAAGCTCCGGCGCGACCCGGCCCGCTACCTCGGCTTCGTCGAGGTGCACATCGAACAGGGGCCGGTGCTCAACGAGCTGGACCTGCCCCTGGGCGTGGTCACCTCCATCAACGGCAGCGTGCGCTTCGTGGGCGAGATGCACGGCATGGCCAGCCACGCCGGCACCACGCCCATGGACCGCCGCCGCGACGCCGCTGCCGCCGTGGCCGAACTCATCCTGGCGGTCGAGGCACGCGCCGCGCGCGACGGCGATTCGGTGGGCACCGTGGGCCTATTGGGCGTGCCCGGCGGCTCCATCAACGTGGTGCCCGGCCGCTGCCAGTTCAGCCTGGACCTGCGCGCGCCCACCGATCCCCAGCGCGATGCGCTGGTGGCCGACGCACTGGCCGCGCTGCAGTCCATCGCCACGCGGCGCGGCCTGCACTACACGCTGGAAGAAACCATGCGCGCCGCCGCCGCGCCCAGCGCACCGGCCTGGCAGCAGCGCTGGGAGCGCGCCGTGGACGCCCTGGGCGTGCCTGTGCACCGCATGCCCAGCGGTGCCGGGCACGACGCCATGAAGCTGCACGAAATCATGCCGCAGGCCATGCTCTTCGTGCGCGGGCTGAACGGCGGCATCAGCCACACCCCCCTGGAAAGCACGACCAGCGACGACATGCAGCTCGCGGTCGATGCCTTCTCCCACCTTCTGAACCAACTGGCCACCGAAACCCCATGAGCACCTACCCATCACTGGACGCCTGGATCGACCAGCACTTCGACGAAGAAGTGCGTTTCTTGCAGGCGCTGGTGCGCGTGCCCACCGACACGCCGCCCGGCAACAACGCCCCGCACGCCGAACGCACGGCCGAGCTGTTGAAAGACTTCGGCTACGAGGCCGAGCGCCACGCCGTGCCCGAGGCCCAGGTGAAGGCCTATGGCATGGAGTCCATCACCAACCTCATCGTGCGCCGGCCCTACGCCCCTGACGGCACCGCCGGCGGCGGCCGCACCGTGGCCCTCAACGCCCACGGCGACGTGGTGCCGCCCGGCGAAGGCTGGACGCACGACCCCTACGGCGGCGAGATCGTGGACGGCAGGATCTACGGCCGCGCCACCGCGGTGAGCAAGAGCGACTTCGCGTCATTCACCTTCGCCCTGCGCGCCCTGGAGGCCGTGGCGCGCCCGACGAAAGGCGCGGTCGAACTGCACTTCACCTACGACGAGGAATTCGGCGGCGAACTGGGCCCGGGCTGGCTGCTGCGCCAGGGCCTGACCCGGCCCGACCTGCTGCTGGCGGCGGGCTTCAGCTACGAAGTGGTCACCGCCCACAACGGCTGCCTGCAGATGCAAGTGACCGTGCACGGCAAGATGGCCCACGCCGCCATTCCCCACACCGGCGTGGATGCGCTGCAGGGCGCCGTGGCGATCCTGAACGCGCTCTATGCGCAGAACGCCCGGTACCGGCAGGTCACCTCGCAGGTCGATGGCATCGAACACCCCTACCTGAACGTGGGCCGCATCGAAGGCGGCACCAACACCAACGTGGTTCCCGGCAAGGTCGTGTTCAAGCTCGACCGCCGCATGATCCCCGAGGAAAACCCGGCCGAGGTCGAGGCCGACATCCGCCGCGTGATCGCCGAGGCCGCCGCGGGCTGCGCCGGCATCACGGTGGACATCAAGCGCCTGCTGCTGGCCAACGCCATGCAGCCTCTGCCCGGCAACGCCCCGCTGGTGGCCGCGCTGCAAAAACACGGCGAGGCCCTCTTTGGCCAGCCCATCCCTGCCATGGGCACGCCCCTGTACACCGACGTGCGCCTGTACGGCGAGGCGGGGATTCCCGGCGTGATCTACGGCGCCGGCCCGCGCACCGTGCTGGAATCGCACGCCAAGCGCGCCGACGAACGCCTGGACCTGGAAGACCTGCGCCGCGCGACCAAGGTGGTGGCGAGGACGCTGCACGATCTGCTGCGCTGAGATCGGCAGCAACGGCTCCGCCACTCAGGGCATGAGTGCAGAGTCGGGCAGCCGAGGGCAGCAGAGGGCAGTCGGTGCATTCGGGCGGGATGTTTTCGAAGACGACATCTCGCCCGACCTGCGCTGCATTGACGGGCGGATTGAGACACCCGTCAATCTCGCCATTCATCCAGAGGTCCGCCACATTGCCTTCACCCAAAAGCGTCATGCCCCGCGCCGCCAAAGCCCCTCCCCCCCCCGCGCCCGCCGCACCGCTGGCGCCGAACGACGCGGCCCAGGCCTCCATCGACAGCATCGCCCGCGACCTGGCCACCGCCATCGTGGAAAAGCGCCTGCCGCCCGGTACCTGGCTGCGCGAGGAGGCTCTGGGGCGCGTCTATTCGGTCAGCCGCACGAAGATCCGCGCGGCGCTGGTCATGCTGGCCAAGGACCGGCTGATCGAGACCTTTCCCGACAAGGGCTCGTTCGTCAGCCGCCCGAGCGTGAAGGAGGCGCGCGAGGTGTTCGCGGTGCGCCGCATCCTGGAAGTCGAAGTCGTGCGCCTGTTCGTGGCGCAGGCCACCCGGGCCGACTACCAGTTGCTGGAGCAGCACATCCGCTTCGAACGCAACACGCTCCATGGCCGCACCACCACCGGCCGGGTGCAGGAAAAGCTGCTGGGCGACTTTCACGTCGCGCTGGCGGAGGCCACCGGCAACCAGACGCTGGCGCAACTCGTCAGCGACCTGGTGGCGCGCAGCTCGCTCATCGCCATGCTGTACCACTCGTCCAACGACCCGCATCGCTCGTCCGGCGAGCATGCGGAGTTTCTGCGGGTGTGCCGCACGGGCGATGCCGACGCGGCCGTGGCGTGCATGGTCGGCCATCTCGACCGCATCGAGGCCAGCCTGGAGCTGGAAACGGAGCGCGCGGACCGCCAGCTGGAGCTGGTGAAGGCCCTGCTGACCTGACCCGCCCGCCGGCATGCCGGCGGCCCGCCCAGGCTCATGCGCCGGTCGAATCCGGTATCCTGACCGCCTCGATCACCGCCGTGTTCCTGAACGGTTTCAACAAGGGCGCCCGCCGCGACACCTCTGCGGCCCACGGCGCCGGCCGACGCGCACCGACGCCGGCCAGCCGCCGCAGACCCCATCCGGGACTGCGCACGGGTTGGAGCCATTGCGCCAGGCCAAGGGTTTTCATGCACACAACGCATGCCGCAAGCCCTTCTTCGCGCCGGTACGGCGTTAAGCTCGATTGACATCAAAACTCCTTCGCTCACTTTCGGAACCTGTATGACCCAGCAACTTTCCGCCGCTGAAGCGGCCCTGCGCGAAGCCGCGCTCGAGTACCACCGCAGCCCCGTGCGCGGCAAGATATCCGTCACGCCGACCAAGCCGCTGTCCAACCAGCGCGACCTGTCGCTGGCCTACTCGCCGGGCGTGGCCTATCCGTGCCTGGACATCGAGGCCGACCCGTCGCTCGCCTTCGACTACACGGCGCGCGGCAACCTGGTGGGCGTGATCACCAACGGCACCGCCGTGCTGGGCCTGGGCGACATCGGCCCGCTGGCCAGCAAGCCGGTGATGGAGGGCAAGGGCTGCCTGTTCAAGAAGTTCGCGGGCGTCGATGTGTTCGACATCGAACTGGCCGAACGCGATCCCGACAAGCTGGTGGAGATCATCGCGGCGCTGGAGCCCACGCTGGGCGGCATCAACCTGGAAGACATCAAGGCGCCCGAGTGCTTCTACATCGAGCGCGAACTCTCCAAGCGCCTGAACATTCCGGTGTTCCACGATGACCAGCACGGCACGGCCATCATCTCCAGCGCCGCGCTGCTGAACGGCCTGGAACTGGTGGGCAAGGACATCGACGCCGTGAAGGTGGCGGTCTCCGGCGCCGGCGCCGCCGCCATCGCCTGCCTGGACGTGATGGTGGGCCTGGGGGTCAAGCGCGAGCACATCTTCGTGGTGGACTCCAAGGGCGTGATCCACGACGGCCGCACGAACCTGGACGAATCCAAGGCCCGCTACGCCCAGAAGACCGACGCGCGCACGCTGGCCGACGTGGTCAACGGCGCCGACGTGTTCCTGGGCTGCTCGGCCCCCGGCGTGCTGACGGCCGACATGGTCAAGACCATGGCCGACAAGCCGATCATCCTGGCCCTGGCCAACCCCGAGCCCGAGATCCGCCCCGAACTGGCCAAGGCCGTTCGCCCGGACTGCATCATCGCCACGGGCCGTTCGGACTACCCGAACCAGGTCAACAACGTGCTGTGCTTCCCGTACATCTTCCGGGGCGCGCTCGATTGCGGCGCCACCAAGATCACGCAGGAAATGAAGCTGGCCTGCGTGCGCGAGATCGCCGATCTGGCCAAGGCCGAAATGAGCGACGAGGTCGCCGCCGCCTACGCTGGCCAGGAACTGTCGTTCGGCCCCGACTACCTCATCCCCACGCCGTTCGACGTGCGCCTGATCCTGCGCATCGCGCCGGCCGTGGCCAAGGCGGCCGAGGCGTCGGGCGTGGCCACGCGGCCCATCCAGGACTACGCCGCCTACCGCGAGAGCCTCACCCGCTTCGTGTACCAGACCAGCATGTTCATGCGCCCGGTCTTCACCGCCGCCAAGGCCGCGCCCCAGCGCGTGGCCTATGCCGAGGGCGAAGACGACCGCGTGCTGCGCGCCGCGCAGGTGGCGGTCGATGAAGGCCTGGCCCGTCCGATCCTGATCGGCCGCCCCGCCGTCATCGCCACGCGCATCGCCAAGGCCGGGCTGCGCCTGCAGCCGGGCAAGGACGTGGAGATCTGCAACCCCGAAGACGACCCGCGCTTTCGCCAGTACTGGGAGGCCTACCACCAGCTCATGGGCCGCGACGGCATCACGCCCGAGGCCGCCAAGGCTGCGGTGCGCCGCTCCAACACGCTGATCGGCGCGCTCATGGTGCGCCTGGGCGACGCCGACGCGCTGCTGTGCGGCCTGGTGGGCCGCTTCGACCACCACCTGGAGCACGTGCGCCACGTGATCGGCCTGAAGGAAGGCACGCCCGGCTTCGCCACGGTGAATGCGCTCACGCTGGACCAGCACACGCTGTTCATCGCCGACACGTACATCAACGAAGCGCCCGATGCCGAGCAACTGGCCGCCATCGCGCTGATGGCCGCCGAGGAAGTGCAGCGCTTCGGCCTGCCGCCCAAGGTGGCCTTCCTGTCGCACTCCAACTACGGTTCGTCCACGCGGCCCTCGGCCCTCAAGATGCGCGCGGCGCGCGACCTGTTCGTGAAGGCCGCGCCGCACATCGAGTGCGACGGCGAGCTGCACGGCGACTCCGCCCTGTCGGAAAAAGTGCGCCACAACGCGCTGCTGGACAGCACGCTCTCGGGCTCGGCCAACGTGCTGATCTGCCCGAACCTCGACGCGGCGAACATTCTGTTCAACGTGCTCAAGACCACCGGCAGCCACGGCACGACCATCGGCCCGATCCTGCTGGGCGCCGCAGCATCGGCCCACGTGCTGACCCCGTCCTCCACCGTGCGCCGCGTGGTCAACATGACGGCCCTGGCGGCCGCGAACGCGGCAGCGGCCAAGACGCGCTGACCAAGGCGGCGCCGCCAGGCGCCTTGTCGTGCCACGGGGCGCCCGCCTGGCGCTCCGTGGCCGCTCGGCCCGTCGCCAGGTAAATACCGGCGCCGCGGCCAGGAGCCGTACCTGCGGTATCGGCGGTATCGGCGGTACTGGCGATGCCCGCAGCGGCATCGGTCCTTCGCACTTTCCTGAGACGCGCGGGTCGATGGCCTACTGCGCCCGGCGCGGCCTTTGCGCGGGCACGTCCAGGCGGTTGTCGATGTGCGAAGCCTCGGCCGCCTCCACGCTCGCCAGTTGCACCACCACGTCCACCCCCTGGGTTTGCTGCACCGAGTTGCGCTCGTAAGAGCGCAGCGAATAGGGCTGCACCGACGCGGGGTCTTCCCATTTCGCTTCGATGGTGCCCGCCAGCGCGGCGACGGCCTGCGGCAGGCCGCTCGGGTGCTGCCCGCACAGCTGCATCGAAGAGCGGTAGGCATCGTTCTGGGCGCGGGCCTCGGGCGTCACGATGTAGCGCGCCGCAAAGCTGTGGGTGGGCGCTGCGTGCTCGCGAATGTCGGCCAGCAGCCCTTCCAGGCGCCCGGGATCGGCGCCCGCGTCCACCCATTCCTCCATGTGCGGCTGCACCGCCTGCATGAAGGCATCGACCTTCTGGTATTCGGTCTCGACGAACGACAGGGGGTGCAGGCGGCCCGCTTCATACACCGCCTCCCGCCGGTCGAACACGCCGGACAGGATGTGTTCCGCGCTCACGCCGAACTGCGCCGTCGCCAGCGATACATCGACCCCGCCTGAAAACGAGGTGCCCGACGCGGCGCTGGTGAACGGGCCGGCCGACGCCTTGACCCCGGCGCCGGCCCGCAGGGCATGGCCCTGGATCGAACGTTCCACACGCATGTGGCCGGTGGCGTCGGCATAGTGCTTGGTCACGTTGCGCTGGGCCTCGACGAAACCGCCGGCCCCGGCACTGACCTTGGCGCCCCACTGGCCGACCGCTGCCATCAGGTCTGCGCCCGCCCCGTGCCGGCGCCGGCCGTCGCCGGCCGTGCCGATGCGGTTGACCGTCAGTTCGGGAAAGTCCTGCAGCAGGCGCTGCAGCAGCGGGGTGGCGTCGCCCGCCTGCGCACCGCCTTCGCTGCCGTCGAGCATCGCATCCACCAGCGCGGAGAACTCCGCCCTCAACTCCGGCACCGGCCGGCCGACGCGCGGCAGCCGCAGCGAGATGCCCTGGATGTCGGCCTTGTCCTTGCCATAGAGCAGCGTATCGACGTTGACGCCGGCCTTGGCCACGCCGATGTCCGGCCCGACGAAGGCGCCGACGCCGATCTGCTTGGATACCTGGCGCTGCGAACCCAGCACCAGTTCCATGTCGTAGGGCGGCATGGCGATCTCGAAAACCGCCTGCCGGCCGCGCTGCGCCCGCCCATCGACCCGCCCGCGCAGGAAGAAGGCGCTCGCCACCGCACTGATCGAGGACGTGATCTGCCGCAGCCCGACCCCGACGAGCCCGCCGCTGCTCAGCCGCAGCCGCGACGATCCCTCGATGTTGCCGATGATGTCCTTCAGGGCCGAACGCACGGTCTCGCGGGTGACCACCGGCACGCGGGTGTCGCGGCCCTCGGCCTCTTCCTCGGCACGCGCCAGCGCGGTGGAGACGGCCTGCACCCAGGGCAATGCCTGCGCCTCGGGCGCCCCCGGTGCCTCTCGCGTGCCCTGCGCGGTTTCGCTGCCGCCGGCCGTGCGGGCGGCAGAGAACCATTCGCCCATCGCCTTCGCATCCAGGCGCAGGTCGGCCAGGGCCGTCAGCTGCGGCATTTGCGCCAGTTGCCGCTGCAGGCCGGGCGCGGGGGCGGGGGTCAGCAGGTTCGCCAGGCGGTCCGCGATGTCGGCGCGGGCGTCGTCATCGAAGCCGTCGCGCTCGAGCGGCTGCGGTGCCGGCGCCTGCAGGCAATGCGCCAGCACGGCCGCCCGCAGCAGCCCTTGCGGCACTTGCCCGGGCCTGGGGGAACGGGTGCTCGGCGCAGCGGCGATCAACTGGTCCTTCAAGGCGACCGCCGCTTCGCGCAGTGCCGTCTCGCGTGCCAGCCGGTGGCGTGCGATGGCAGGGCCCCGCTCCACGTTCTGCGTGCCGTGCCGCAAGGCCCGAAACGGCGACTTGCCGAAGATCGGGTTGCGCAGCAGGCGGCTGCGCTCCGGCGTGGCGCGCTCGATCCATCGCCCGGTCTTCATGAGGCGCGCGTCGACGGCCGCGAAGTCGGTTCCCGGCCCTGTGTCGAACAAGTCATTGCGCACGGCGGTCAGTGCCCACTGGTGGGGCCGGGCCGCCTCGGCCTCGCCCGCCATCCGCGCGGCGGCGCAGGCCACGGCCTGGCCGGTCAGCGTGCCGAGGGCCTGCGCGCTGGCAAGGATCGCGGCCGGGTCGCCCCGCTCCGCGTGCCTGGCGGGCATCCCCGTGGCCGCCTTCAGCAGCAAGGCGAAGTCCTGCGAGTGCGCCGCGTCCACGGGGCGGGCCACGACGGCCTGGAGCACGTCCAGCCCGGTCGGCGTGCCGGCCAGGGCCGCCGCGACCTGCCAGGCCGCCCGCCGCGCCGCCGCCGAGGCGTCGCCCGGCCCGCCCGCGCCGGAGCGGCGCGGCGAAGCGGGCAGCGACCGGACCTGGTCGCCGTTCACCGAGCTGTCGGGCGTGTGATAGACCGAGCCGCCCTCCGCCGAATCGTCCGACCTCAGCGCATCGTCGCCGTACTCGGAGCCTTGCGGGGTGGCATAGACCGATGCGGCATCGTCCTCTGGCCCGCCCGCCCGCTGCCGCCAGGCGGTGACGATGTCCACCTGCGGGTCGAGCGCCTGCAGGCTTTCCAGCGCGTCCCTGGCCAGCCGGGCATCGCCGCCCGTCGCTGCGGCGAGCGCCTGGGCCAGCAGCACGGCGGGCGCACCGGGCAGCCCGGGCACGGGCGGCATGCGCGAAAAATCCACCTGGCCCAAGGCGAAGGCGAGATCCGCCGCCACGCCGAAGATCTTCGGCGTCGGCTCGAACAGCGCTTTCGTCAGCAGGGAGCCGTTGGGCGCCGCCTGCGCCATGGCGTCGATCAGCACATGGGTGGGCCCGGGCCTTGCTGTGGTCTCGGCGTTCACCGCAGCGCCAGCGGCAGAAGGGCCCGACGAGGCCGAAGGCGTGGGCGCCGATGGAACCGTCGCGCGCGGGGGCAGGGTCGATGCCGCGCTGGTACGCCGGCGCGCCGGACCGTCCAGCGGCCGCACCGCGCTGCTGGGAATCGAAGGGGTCTTTTGTTTCTGCCCGGTGGGCGTTTCAACGTTGAAACGGGCGATGCCGAGGCGGTTCGAGAGTTTGGAGAGCAGGGACATCGGGCCATCGTGGTCCCCCGCTTTCCGCCCTTTTCCCGAGGGCCCGAAGCCATTGCTGGGCAAGCGAACCCCCGACCTGGGGGAAACCCGCATTTCGTAAGACGGAAAACGTGCTTCAGTCGGGCCGGATTCGATATAGCACGATCCTGCGGGCCACGGGGCTCAGGGCGAGGCCACGGCGGCGCCCCGCCCGCGCGTGACGAGGCCGTGGCAGCCATGGCGCTTGCGCTGCATGCACCGCATTGGTTCATGCCGGCGCCGCCCCGCCGAGGTGCATGCCTGCAATCAGGCATCGATCTTGCTGATCGGCTGCCATCGCCCGACATGACCGATACGACCGGAGCCTCCCCATGCAGAAACGATTCCTCCTGAAAGCCGCCGCCGCCATCGCTGCCGCCAGCGCATTCAACCTGGCCCACGCCCAGGCGTCCACGCCCATCAAATTCCAGCTGGATTGGCGCTTCGAAGGGCCGGCCGCGTTCTTCCTGCTGCCTGCGGCCAAGGGGTATTTCAAGGAAGCGGGCCTGAACGTGACGGTGGACGCAGGCAACGGCTCCGGCGGCGCCGTGCAGCGCGTGGCCTCGGGCACCTACGACATGGGCTTCGCCGACCTGGCCGCGGTGATGGAGTTCCACGCCAACAACCCCGACGCGCAGAACAAGCCGGTGGCCGTCATGATGGTCTATAACAACACGCCGGCCTCGGTCATGGCGCTCAAGAAGAGCGGCATCGCCAAGCCCGCCGACCTGGCCGGCAAGAAGCTGGGCGCCCCCGTATTCGACGCAGGCCGCCGCGCCTTTCCCATCTTCGCCAAGGCCAACGGCATCGGCAGCGTGCAGTGGACGGCCATGGACCCGCCGCTGCGCGAGACCATGCTGGTGCGCGGCGACGTGGACGCCATCACCGGCTTCACCTTCACCTCGCTGCTGAACCTGGAGGCGCGCGGCGCCAAGGCCAGCGACGTGGTGGTGCTGCCCTATGCCGACTTCGGCGTGAAGCTGTACGGCAACGTGATCATCGCCAGCCCCAAGCTGGTCAAGGAAAACCCCGAAGCGATCCGCGCGTTCCTCAAGGCGTTCACCAAGGGCGCCAAGGAAGTCATCGCCAACCCGGCTGCGGCCATCGCATCGGTGAAGGAGCGCGACGGCATCGTGAACGTGGCGCTGGAAACGCGCCGGCTGCAGCTGGCCATCGACACGGTGGTCAACAGCGCCGACGCACGGGCCGAAGGCTTCGGCCAGGCCAAGCCGCAGCGCCTGGCGCTGATGGCCTCGCAGGTGTCCGACGCCTTCAGCACCAAGTCCCGCGTGAACGCCGACACGGTATGGAACGCCAGCTTCCTGCCCCCCGCCGCCGAGCTGAACATCCTGCCGAAGCCGTGAACGCGGCGGCCCCGCAACGGCGGGCCGTGCCGGGCCGGCAGCGCCCCCTGGCGCGGCCACCTGTCGATTGCTATTATTTCAATAGCACACTGCCCTAGTGTTTATTGCGCTGACGGCCTTTTTCATTCAAACCCTACTTCACACCATGCAGGCCGACGAAACCTATTTCGTGGATTTCCGGGATGTCTGGCTCGCCTACAACGAAGAGTTGCTGCGCGCCAACCACTTTGCCGTCGAAGCCATCGACCTGCAGGTGCGCCGCGGCGAGTTCATCGCCATCGTGGGGCCCTCGGGCTGCGGCAAGTCCACCTTCATGAAGCTGGCCACGGGGCTGCGCATGCCGTCGATGGGCAAGATCCGCATCGACGGCCAGCCCGTGGCCGGGCCGCTCAAGATCTCGGGCATGGCTTTCCAGGCGCCTTCGCTGCTGCCCTGGCGCACCACGGTGGACAACGTGCTGCTGCCGCTGGAGATCGTCCCACCGCACCGCAGCCAGTTCAAGGCCCGGCGCAGGGAATACCAGGCCCGCGCCCGTGCCCTGCTGCAAAAGGTGGGCCTGGCCGGCTATGAAGACAAGTTTCCCTGGCAGCTGTCGGGGGGCATGCAGCAGCGCGCCAGCATCTGCCGCGCGCTCATCCACGAGCCCAAGATGCTGCTGCTGGACGAGCCCTTCGGCGCGCTCGACGCCTTCACGCGCGAGGAGCTGTGGTGCATCCTGCGCGACCTGCAGGCCGAGCGGCGGTTCAACGTGATCCTCGTCACGCACGACCTGCGCGAGAGCGTCTTCCTCGCCGACACCGTCTATGTGATGAGCAAGAGCCCGGGCCGCTTCGTCGTCAAGCGCGACATCGAGCTGCCGCGCCCGCGCGAGCTGGAACTGACCTACACCAAGGAATTCACCGACACCGTGCTGGAGCTGCGCGGCCACATCGGCGCCCTGCGCAAGACCGGCGGGGAGATCACGCAATGAACGCGCTGCACGAGAAACGGGTGGAGCGCTGGTCGCCCTGGGTTCTGCTGTTCTCGGTGCTCGTGCTGTGGCAGGTGATCTGCTCCGGCCTGGGCGTATCGGAGTTCATCTTTCCCAGCCCCTGGGCGATCTGGACGCAGTTCGTCGAATTCAAATGGATCATCGCGGGCCACGCCTGGCGCACCTTCTGGGTCACCATGGCCGGCTTCGGCATCGCCATCGTGGTCGGGGTGCTGCTGGGCTTCATCATCGGCTCGTCGCGCCTGGCCTATGCCGCCGTGTATCCGCTGATGACGGCCTTCAACGCCCTGCCCAAGGCGGCCTTCGTGCCCATCCTCGTCGTGTGGTTCGGCATCGGCGTGGGGCCGGCCATCCTCACGGCCTTCCTCATCAGCTTCTTTCCGATCATGGTGAACATCGCCACGGGCCTGGCCACGCTGGAGCCCGAGCTGGAAGACGTGCTGCGCGTGCTCGGCGCCAAGCGCTGGGACGTGCTCACCAAGGTCGGCCTGCCGCGATCCATGCCGTACTTCTACGGCTCGCTGAAGGTGGCGATCACCCTCGCCTTCGTGGGCACCACCGTGTCAGAGATGACCGCCGCCAACGAAGGCATCGGCTACCTGCTGATCTCGGCCGGCTCGTCCATGCAGATGGGCCTGGCCTTCGCCGGCCTGATGGTGGTGGGCGCCATGGCCATGGTGATGTACGAGCTGTTCAGCGTGCTGGAAAAGCACACCACGGGCTGGGCGCACCGGGGCTCGCAAGGGGAGTGAGGCCGCGGGGCCGGTCGCCATCCGGCAATCGGCAATCGGCAACCTGCGACTAACGGATCACGGGAAGGACCGCCGCGCAGGAAACTCTCCGTCCGACTCCCAAAGCCCAGGCTGCGAACGCTCCTGCACGCGCCAGCCCTGGGGCCCGGGAACGTAGCGGCGAAAGCGGGTGGTGAACTGATCGTCTTGCGGCTCGCTGCGCACCGCCAGGAACTGGTCCGCCCCACGAACCGTCACCTTCTTCCAGGCCGCCTTGCCGGTCTGGGCCAGCACGATGGGCTCCACGCGGCCGTCCGCAGCGCGGGCCTGCGCCGGGATCAGCCGGTTGCCATCGATCTGAAACGGCCGGGTCAGCGGGCCGCTGTAGGAGCCCATGGGCGCCGTCAGGTCCACCGCCACGAGAACGGTCACCGGGCGCACGCCGCGCAAGGGGGCGGGGTCCAACCTGGCCAAGGGCGCGTCCAGCGTGCGACTGTCCAGCAATTCGCCGTTGCAGCCATGCAGCTGGAGTACGGCAGGCAATGCGGCAGGCACGTCGGTCTCCGGGGACTCGCCGCTGGCCCATAGACGGTCCAGCTCGCCAGGGGTTACCCGCTTGTCGAGCACGAGCGTGACCGTCTTGCAGCCCACGGCGACCGGTTCTCCGGCATGTACCAGCGAATGGGCCGCGAAAAGCGCGACCACCAGCGTTAGGCACTTCATGATCTGGGCACCTCGATACCGGCAATGACACCTTCGCTCGCCGCCACTGCGGGCATGAGCACATCGATCTGCGAATTGACGTCCTTGTCCAGATCGACCCCGGCCTCCTCCAGCTGCTTGAGATACCTGTCCGTATCGTTTTCATTGGGTGGCGTGAGTTTGGCAATCGCATCCCGCACCTTCATCGCACCGTACTTTTTGACATAGAGCAACCGCTGAGCGGCATGGCCGTCGTTCATGCTCTCGAACACCGCAAAAACGCCCACGCCACCGGTGACGATGCCGATCTTGAGCGGCGAGTCACGCAGGTTGCCCGGGTTGTTTGCGCGCCAGGCCAGCGAACCGCCCACCTTGACCGTGTTGGCATAGGCGACGAAACGGCGGAATTCCGCCCGCGCCTTGGTCGCGGCTTTGTTCACTTCAATAATGGTGGATTGGCTCAGTGGGCCGCCAGCGATGATGGTGCCGGGGAGAGAAGGTACGAGAGGTTTGGCCATGTTGCAGGAGTAATGGAGATGGCCACGGAAATGGACGTGGCAGTGTAGGCAGCACGGCGCCAACGCCTGTCACAATTTGTGCAAGAGCGCGCCGCATCGAAAAACACACCACAGCCCTGTTCCACATCGAAGCACTGTCCCTGAAACATCAGTGCATGGGCCAGGGGTGCGTCCCGCCCCGCGTCCTGGACCCCGAAATTCAGCACCCAATCGCTGACGGCAAACAGATCGGTAACGGTTTCGTGAACGGATCGGCGAGCCAGTGGCGGTCCCAACGCCGCATACGCGGCATCCGATCTGCGGGTGTCCATGCCAAGGCCCCGGAAAACCGGGCCATTGAACCCCTGATAGATCTGAACGCCTTTGGCGAAGAACGCGATCTGTTCCAGAACGAATGGGGCCTCGACGGCGCGAGGAATGCGATGGACCAGATCGTGTTCTTCGCGCGGCTGGAAGATTGCCTGCGCCGCCGGGGACGCGGCCGTCGGACACACTCAGAACAACCACTGCCCTCGCCAGAAAGCCAACCCGCATGCCCCGCCCGGCGATTGGGAAGCCGGCGAGCGGGGCATGGCCTGCCTGCCGGGGCGCGAGGCGGAGTTCCGCGCCGGCATCGTCGAGGCGATCGCCTATGCCCAGGCGCTGCAGGCGCCGCGCATCCACGTGATGGCAGGGCTGGTGCCCCCCAGCCAAGCGCGCGAGACGTTGCACGCCACCTATGTGGACAACCTGCGGGTGGCTGCCCGGTTGGCTGCGCCGCACGGCCTGCAGGTGCTGATCGAGCCCATCAACGCACGCGACATGCCCGGCTATTTCCTGAACCGGCAGGACGAGGCCCATGCGCTGGTGAACGCCATCGGCGTGCCGAACGTGCAGGTGCAGATGGACCTGTCCCACTGCCAGATCGTCGAAGGCGATCTGGCCACGAAGATCCGCCAGTACGTTCCCACCGGCCGGGTGGGCCATGTTCAGATCGCGGGCGTACCCGCGCGGCACGAGCCGGACACCGGCGAGGTGAACTACCCCTACCTGTTTCAGTTGCTGGACGATCTGGGCTATGCCGGCTGGATCGGCTGCGAATACCGCCCCGCGCGCGGCGCGGTGGCGGGCGGCACCAGCGATGGCCTCGGCTGGCTGCCAAGGGAGCGTTCGCAGCGGGCTCCCTCGTAACGAGAGAAAGAAAAAAGCGCGCGAGGGCAGGGACTGCGCGCGGCGGTCAGCGCGCTGGATGCGCCCCATTCGCCGAGGCCCCCGGCAGCGCTGCGGCCGCCAACGGAATGGCCGCAGGCGCCCTCTCCGCCTCCCAGCCGCCGCCCAGCGCCTTGAAGACCGCCACGGCGGCCCGAGCGGACTCGGTCCGCGCCTGCACCTGGCCATCCAGCACGCCGAGCAGGCTTTCGTCGGCCTGCAACACCTCGATCAGGCTGACGGTGCCCTTGCCGAACGCCGCGGCGGAGGCATCGCGGGCCCGGGTGAGCGAAAGCACGCCACCCGCCAGCAGATCGGCCTGCTCCCGGCGACGCTGGAATGAAGACAGCGCGGTTTCGACCTCTTCCGTGGCCCGCAGCGCGGCTTGGCGGTAGGCCGCCAGGGCCTCGGCCTCCTGGGCCTCGGCGAATCGGATCTGGGCCTCGATCCGGCCGAAATCGAACAAACGCCAGCGCAGGCCGATGGTGCCTGCGGCCTGCGCGGCCCCCCCGGTGAAAAGGTTGCCGCTGGAGATCGAAGTGGCGCTGCCCAACAGCCCGCTCACCGAAACCTTGGGGTAGTAATCGGCCACGGCCACGCCGGTATGACCGCGAACGCGGCATTGCCATACGCGGTGTGACCCGGAACATCGAAGGCGCCCCCGGCCCGCAAGGCGTGGCCAGCACCGTCGTGGAGGCTGCGCTCGGCCGCTGGCGGATGCGCAGGACGCCGGCGGGGCAGGCCTCGTTGCTGAGCAAGCTGCGGCGCTTCATGCCGGCAGGCCCGGTCGATTCCAGCCTGCGCAAGTCGCTCGGCCTGGGTTGAGGCACGTCCCACGGCGGTAAAGCCTGCCGCGTTCCAGCCATTGCGCGATCGGCCTTGCGCTATTGGCCTTGCGCTATTGGCTGACACGGCCCGCAGGCCAATGGGGATGAAATGGCACGTCGCCCGGCTTTCGGCCGGCCGGCCTGTCTTTCTCCCTCCCACCCTACCTGCCCTGCCCATGCCACGCCTTTCCCAGAAAACCGCCCTCGTCACCGGTAGCACCCAAGGCATCGGTGCCGCCATTGCGCTGCGCTTCGCCCAGGAAGGCGCCGATGTCGCCCTCAACGGCCGCAAGCCCGACGGTGCGCCGCATGAACTCATCGCCCGGATCGAAGCGCTGGGCCGGCGCGCGGTGTATGTGCCGGCCGACATCGGCACCGCCAGCGCCGCGGCCGAGCTGGTCGAACGCTCGGTCGAAGCGCTCGGTGGCCTGGACATCCTGGTGAACAACGCGGGGGTGGAACGCCACGCCGATTTCTGGGACGTGACCGAAGAGGACTACGACCTGGTCATGGACACGAACGTGAAAGGCCTGTTCTTCGCCACGCAGACCTTCGTGCGGCACCGCCGCGCACTGCAGCGCGGCGGCGCGGTGGTGAACATCAGCTCGGTGCATGAAGAGATCGCGTTCCCCCACTTCGCCTCGTACTGCGCCAGCAAGGGCGCGCTGCGCATGCTGGCGCGCAACCTGGCGAGCGAACTGGCGCCGCTGTCGATTCGCATCAACAACGTGGCGCCCGGCGCCATCGCCACGCCCATCAACGAAAAGCTGCTGAACGACCCCGCCAAGCTCAAGGCCCTGCAGGCGCAGATCCCGATGGGCCGGCTGGGCACGCCGCAGGACGTGGCCGGGCTGGTGGCGTTTCTGGCCAGCGAAGACGCGGGCTACATCACGGGCGGCACGCACTCGGTGGATGGCGGGCTGACCTACCACTACACCGAGCAGTGAACGGGGCCGACCGAGGGTGAAGAAGCCTCGGCAGCGGTGCGGGCCATGACGGGAACCTCTGGACGAACCGCCAGAAATTTCAGGCATCGAAAAGCCATCCAGCGCAATCAACACTAGGGCATATAGCTATATTTTTTATAGCATTCGGTTTTGTCGCCTCACCAGCACCTGTGAGGTTCTGGCGGTCTCTTCTTCCCCTGACTGACTTTTTCTCTGCCACTGCGCCTTGCGTGGGGTGCGCCGCCGCGCGCCCGAGGCCCGTCCCTTACGATCCGCCAAGGGTGTGCGCATTTCGTCGCCGATATCGGTCTTACCGCCACTTCTGCCCACTCGGAGCCGCAGAAACTTTTGCACACACTCTCCGCAAAGTGCCATAATCAGCAAAAATGATATTTATGACACATTCCGTTCCTCATTGACCAGAGACCGACCATGAAAAACCTCAAGATTTCCACCCGCCTTGCCATAGGCTTCGGCGTCCTCGCGATCCTGGGTGTCGCCATTGCCTTGCTGGCTGCACTGCGCATGCAGGGCCTGGCGGAAGACCTGTCCGAGGTGTCGGCCAACCGCATGGTCAAGGTCGCGCAATTCACCGACATCAAAGACAACCTGAACAACTCTGCCCGTGCAGTGCGCAACATCATCATCTCCAGCGACCCGGCCTTGCGCGCAGGCGAGAAAAAGAAGGTTGCCGAGGCGCGCGCCGCCAATGCCGAGCTGCTGCAGCAACTGGACAAGACGCTGGCACTGCCCGCGACGCGGGAGCAGCTGCGCATCATCAGTACCAACCGGGACTCCTACAACCAGGCCATCGACCGGGCCATCGCCCTGGCGGAAGCGGGCGACAGCGCCGCAGCCGGGGCATTGCTGATCAAGGAGGTCCGCACCTATCAAAATCTCCTGTTCAGCGCGGTCGATGCCTCCCGCGAGATCCAACGGGGTCTGGCCGCAGATCTCGCCAAAGAGGCCCTGTCCCATGCCAACAGCATGGCCGTGCTGCTGGGCGTGGCCGCAGTCCTGATGCTGGGCGTGAGCCTGCTGGTCGGCTGGCTCATCGTTCGCGATCTTTCCCGCTCGCTGGGCGCCGAGCCGTCGGCCCTGGCAGCGGCCGCGAACCATGTGGCAGAGGGCGACCTGAGCGCGCCCCTGGTGGTGCGCAGCGGCGACACGGTGAGCGTGATGGCCGCCATGGCCCGCATGCAGGAGGCGCTGACCTCGGTGGTCGCCAGCGTGCGCCATGGCTCCGACGGCGTGGCCACGGCCAGCGCCGAGATCGACCAGGGCAACAGCGACCTGTCGGGCCGCACCGAGCAGCAGGCCAGCGCGCTGGAAGAAACCGCAGCCTCGATGGAGGAGCTGTCCAGCACGGTGAAACAGAACGCGGACAACGCCCGCCAGGCCAGCCAGCTGGCAGCGAGCGCATCGACCGTCGCCATTCAGGGCGGGCAGGTGGTCAACGACGTCGTGAACACCATGAAGGTCATCGACGGCAGTTCCAAGCGCATCGCCGACATCATCGGCGTGATCGACGGCATCGCCTTCCAGACCAACATCCTCGCGCTGAACGCGGCGGTGGAAGCCGCCCGCGCGGGCGAGCAGGGCCGGGGCTTTGCCGTGGTGGCCAGCGAAGTGCGCAGCCTGGCGCAACGCAGCGCGGCCGCCGCGAAAGAGATCAAGGCCCTGATCGACAGCAGCGTGGCCCAGGTCGGCGAGGGCACGGCGCTGGTGGCCAAGGCCGGCAGCACCATGACCGAAGTGGTCACGGCCATCCGCCGCGTCACGGACATCATCGGAGAGGTGAGTGCCGCCAGTACGGAACAGAGCCAGGGCGTGGCCCAGGTCGGCGAGGCGATCACGCAAATGGACCAGGTCACCCAGCAGAACGCGGCCCTGGTGGAAGAAAGCGCTGCCGCCGCCAGCAGCCTGAGCACGCAGGCCCAGCAACTGCTGCAGGCCGTGGCGATCTTCAAGCTCGGCGCGCAGGCAGAGGTTGCCAGTGCGGCCGCCGCCTCGGCGGGTGCGCACCCCGGCCGAAAGACCGGCGGCGGAGCCCGCAGTGGCGCCACCGGTCATTCCAGCGGCGCAGCGGCTCCCCGGTTGGGCGCGGCCCTCGCCCGCTGATCCACGGCACGGCTCTGCCCCCTGCGCGACCGCCAAGCCGGGGGCTGGGGCAGTTTTCAAAGCGGCGGACAGAACCGACCCGGCCCAGCGGTTCTGGCCTGCGCCGCGCCGCGGCGGTCCGGGAGATGGGCGCGGTTGGCTGCGCTCAGGGGCGCATGCCCTGCGCTCCAGGCTACTGGAACTGGAACTAGGACTGGGAGGCCAGGTGCTCTCTCAAAGCCCGCCAGCCGGCCACCGCCGCCGGGCCGTCTTCGGCAAAGGCGGCCTCTTCCAGCAGACCCGCCAGGCGGCTGCCTTCCCCGCGGCCCAGGGTGAGCAGCACGGTGCGAAGGTTGTGGCCCAGCCGGCGCAACGCGGGCAGGTCCACTGCGTCCACCGCCCGGTCGCCCTCTTGGCAGTCCTTGGCGAACTGCACCAGGCAACGGCTGCGGTAGGTATCGAACAGGGGCCGGTTGTTGGCGAAGTGCTTGGCGAGCGCGTGGGCTTCATGCTCCGCCAGTCCCTCGTGCACGGCCTTCGCAGCGCTGGCGTCAGGCGTGGCGGGCGCGCCAGCTTCCTCGGGCCTGAACAGCTCCAGGGTATCCCGCACGCAGCCTTGCAGGTCACCGACCGAAGCGGGCTTGGCCAGCGTGCGCCAGATGTTCATCGAGGCCAGTTGTGCGCGGACGGCCGTGTTCAGTCCCGCGCTGAACACCACGACCTTGGCGCCCGCAGCCAGCGACGGATCGGCCGCCATGCGCTGGATGAGCCCCATGCCGGACTCGCCCGGCATCATGAGGTCGGTGATGATGAGCTGGGCCCGGTGCCGGGCCAGAAACTCCAGGGCCTCTTCCACGCTGGCGCACACCTTGAGCGACACCGGCAGGCCGTCGAGCACCATGCCGACGAAACGCGACACCGAGGCGTCGTCCTCCACCAGGAGGACGACCGGCTCAGGCGTCGGCATGCCGCAGCTTTTCCAGGCAGGCCTGCAACGCACCGGGCAGTTCGGCCACCAGTTGGGGTTTGTGGATGACCGCCACGCCCTTGAGCGCGAAGGCATAGGGCGCGCGCTGCGTTTCGTCCAGCGAGGTCACCACGATGAGTTCGCTGCGCGCGAACTGGGAGTGCGAGCGCAGCGTGGTGATCAGCGTCGCGCCGTCCAGGCCGGGCAGCAAGATATCGACGATCAGGATGTCGGGCTGCAACTGCCCGTAGAGCGCCAGCCCGGCAATGCCGTCGTCGGCCACCTGCAGTCCCACATCGGGAAACTGCTGCTGCACGATGAGCTGGATGAGATTCTGGAAATGGGTCGAATCCTCGATGAGCAGCAGCAGGGGCTTCCTGGGCCCGGCCGGCGCGGCCACGTCACGCCGGTTGCCGTCCGCGCCGCCGCTGTTCGGCTCAGCGGGCCGGGCCTTGCTGCCCTGCATCCATTGCTGCACGGAAGCGCGGGAAATGCGGCGGTGCCCCCCGGGCGTTTTCCACGCTTGCAGTTCCCCACGGTCCACCATGAGTTGAACGGATCGCACCGCCATGCCAAGCATCTTTGCCACTTCAAGGGTGGTGCAGTGATCGTTTGCGTCAGAAATCTCAGGAGCAGATATCGCCATGGGTGAATTGTGCTCCTGTTGACACGGATGCACTCAAATTAAAGATGATAGAAATGATTTTTTTGATTAAAATCAAAATGCGCCGACATTCTATATTTTTATCATTTCGCACTCCCGAACCATGCAACCCTGTTTTCGTCACCCTTGCTCCAGCGCCAGCCGGCGGACCGGCATGGCGGCGGTGCGCTGCGGCGGCGCAGCGAGCGGCGCCGCACCCAATCCGAATCCGAATCTCAATCCACATGGCAGCGGTCCTCGTACTGGGGCAGACCCCGTGGCGAAAGACGGCCTCTATGATGCGCTGACCCTGAGGGCCGCCCACTGCGTGCGCCAGGGTTCATGCAAGGCGAGCCGGTCATCGGCACCCAGGGGCCTCCCGCCCCTCTCTCCGCAACAGGGCCCGGCCCTGAAGAAATGGATGGCATGAAGCGGATTTTCCTACCAATCGCGCTGCTCGCAGGGGTGGCCGTGCAGGGGCTGGCTGCGGTCGTGCACGCAGGGCCGGTGTCGGAGCGGGTGCGCTCCACCGGTGTGGTGCGGGCCTGCATCTGGCCCGAGTACTACGGCGTGACCTACCGCCACCCCCGCACGCGGGAACTCAAGGGCATCGACATCGACCTGTCGGGCGAGCTGGCGAAAGACCTCGGCGCGCGCATCGACTACGTGGATTCCTCCTTCACGGCGGTGGTGGACGACCTGGCGAGCCATCGCTGCGATGTCGCCATGTTCGCGATGGCCGTGCTGCCGCAACGCCTGAACGCGCTGCGGTTCACCCAGCCCTACCTGCACAGCGACGTGTACGCGATCACCACCAAGAACAACGCCGTGGTGGGGCAATGGTCCGACATCGACCGGCCCGGCGTGCGGGTGGCCGTGCTGCGCGGCACCTCGCTGGAATCGTTCATGGCCGGGCACCTGCAGCACGCCACCGTCGTGCCCACCAGCCCACCCACTTCGCGCGAGCAGGAGTTGAGGTCCGGCCGCGTGGACGTCTTCATGACGAACTACTTCTACAGCCGCCGCCTGCTGGACAACGACGACTGGGCCCGGCTGATCGCGCCGGCCCGGCCCGTGCAGGTGCTGTCCTATGCGTACGCCGTTCGCCCCGGGGACCCCAGCTGGCTGGCGCAGATGAACGACTTCGTGGCCCGCATCAAGCGCGACGGGCGGCTCAGGGCCGCGGCGCACAAGCACGGCCTGGAACAGGTCATCGAGCCGTGATCATGGCCCGCCGCATCCCCGACCCCCACCTTTCCGCCGTCGAGCGGACCCCACGCTTTCGCGGGCTGCCGCCCAGCGGCATCGTCCTCGTGGCCGGCCTGGCCGCCGCGCTGCTCGCCGCCGTGGCGGTGGCCCTGCTGGCCATGAACGACATGCGCACGACCATGGCCGCGAGCCAGGCGCAGGCCCAGCTGCTGGCCCGCATCATCGAGAACCAGGCCACCCGCACCATCGAAGCCGGCGACATGGCCCTGGGCATGCTGGCGCATTCCGCCGCCATGACCGACATCCGCCCCGACCGGGACGCGATGGAAGCCGCGATGCGCCAGGTGCTGGTGGGGCTGTCGTTCATGCGGGGCGTCGCGGCCGTGGACACCAAGGGCCTGGTGATCGCCAGCACCGTGAGCGGCGAGGCCGGCACCTACATCGACGTCTCCAAGCTCGGCCCCTGGACCGAAGAGGAGCACCAGCGGCTCGGCCCGCTGATCCAGGGCCGCGGCCTGGGCAGCCTGCGGCGCACCACGGCCCCCGACACCTCGCCGCCCGGCGTATCGTTCGTTCCGCTGCTGCGCGGTTTGCGCACCGACGGCGGCAAGGACCTGATGATCGTGGGGCTGATGAACCCGGGCGCGCTGTCGAACTTCCAGTACCTCACCCTCGAATCGCTGAGCTATGACGCGGTGATCGCAAGCGACGACGGGCAGGTGCTGGCGACCTCCGCCCCTTCCGCCGCGCTCGTGGGCCAGCGCATCGACGGCCTGCCCGTCTTTCACAGCTACCTGCCCCAGCGCGACATCGCCAGCTACGTGGGCCAGGGCGTGCTGGGCAGCGACCGCATCCTGGCCTTTCACGCATCGCGCGACAAGCCGCTGGTGGCCATCGTCGAGGAACCCCTGGCCATGGCGCAGGACCGGTGGCTGCAGGGCGCCAAGAGTTTCCTGGGCATCGGCCTGGCCGCCGTGCTGCTGGCCCTGGGACTGACCGCGACCGCCTGGCGCGGCCTGCGCTCCCGCGAGGCCGCACAGCGCTCCATGAACCTGGCCCAGCGAAAGATCGCGCAGAGCCAGCACGATCTGGCGGTGCTGATCAGCAGCGTGCAGGAGCTGATCTTCCGCACCGATGCGCAGGGCGTCATCACCTACGCCAACGCGCGCTGGGACACCCTGAGCGGCCGCAGCCCTTCGCACGCCGTCGGGCAGAAGCTGCACGACATCGTGGACCCGGGAAGCCGCAACGACGTGACGGCCATGCTGGACACCGCGTCCACCGCGCAGGCGCGCACCTGCCAGGCGCTGATCCGCACCGCAGAAGGCCGCCATCTGCTGTTCGAGCTGGCAGTGGTGCCGCTCGTCAGCGAAGGGCGCATCGCCGGCTTCGCGGGCAGCGCGGTGGACGTGACCGAGCGCTGGCAGGCGCAGCTCAAGCTCCATGCCCAGCTGGCCTTTCAGAACCTGCTGCTGGACACCAACCCCCTGCCCATGTCGCTCACCGACCCGGACCAATGCCTGGTGCTGGTGAACCGCGCCTGGGAGGAATACAAGGGCCGGCCCCGCTCGCAGGTGATCGGCGAACGGCTGCATGCCTTCTTGCCGACCGAAGAAGCCGCGGTGCTGGAAGAGGCCAACCGGCACCTGCTGGCGCATGGCGGCCAGATGACGCTGGAAACCCGGATGCTGCACGGCGACGGCTCGCGCCGCGACGCGCGCATCTTCAAGGCGGCGGTGACCGACGAAATGGGCCAGGCCACCGGCGTGCTGAGCATCCTGATGGACGTGACCGACTTCCGCATGGCAGAGCGCGCCATCCAGGAAGCGCGGGATGCCGCCGAAGAAGCATCGCGCACCAAATCGGAGTTCGTGGCCAACATGAGCCACGAGCTGCGCACGCCGCTGCAGTCGATCATCGGGTTCGCCGAGCTGGGCACCCTGGGCTCGCCGCGCGGGCCCACCGACCCCCGGCTGGCCGCGATGTTCGCCGACATCCACGCGGCCGGGCAGCGCATGCTGACGCTGGTGAACGACCTGCTGGACGTGGCCAAGATCGAGAGCACCGTGGGCACGTTCCACCTGGAGCGCATCGACCTGCGCGGGCTGATCCGTTCGGTGGCGCGGGAGTTCGAGCCCCTGCTCGCACGGCACCGCCTGCACCTGCAACTGGACCTGCCGGAAACGCCGCTGGTCGCCAGGGCCGATCCCCTGCGGTTTCAGCAGGTGGTGCGCAACGTGCTGGCCAACGCGGTGAAGTTCTCCCCCGGCGGCTCGACCATCGAAGTGCGCGGCTTCCTCGACGGGCTGACGCAGATCCACATCGAGGTCGAAGACCAGGGGCCCGGCGTGCCCGAAGAAGAACTGGAGCGCATTTTCGAGGCCTTCGTGCAGTCGAGCAAAACGCGCGACGGCTCGGGCGGCACCGGGCTGGGCCTGGCCATCTGCCGCAAGATCGTCGAGGCCCTCGGCGGCCGCATCCATGCCCGCAACGCGGCCCAGGGCAGCGTCTTTCACATCGTGCTGCCGGCCCGCGGCTTCTCCGAGACCATGCCGGCGCAGCTGGCGGCGCTGGCATGAGCATCTCGCCCCAGGCAGACAGGCAGACAGGCAGGCAGGCAGGCAGGCCCGGACGGTGCAGGACCCGGCCGGCTCAGTACCTGGCGAAATTCGCCGTGATGCGCTGGCGCAGGTATTCGCCGGCCTGGATGGCGGGGTACTTGCGGCCCGGTCCTTCGACCACCGCATCCTCGTTCGCCTGGCAGAAGAACGCCAGGCTGTAGCGCGCGCCCTGGTATTCGTGCGGCAGCGGATTGCGCACGCGGTGAAAGTTGCTGGGCAACTGATCGTCGCTCCAGCGGGTCAGCATGTCGCCGATGTTGCAGGTGATGACGCCCTCGGCCGGCTCCACGCTGCTCTTCAGCCCGGCCTGTCCCACGACGGCGCCGGTGCCCGGAAATTGCTCCGTTCGCACCGATGCACGGCGCCGATGCGCCGTGGCCGGTTGCCCGTCCCGAACCTGGAGCACCGCCATGCAACGCCGCCGCTTTCACTCCACCGCCTCGGCCCTTGCAGCCACGCTGGCCCCCGGCTCGCCGCCCCCAGCGTGCATGCGCAGGGCAAGCCCACGCCGCTCAAGTTCACGCTCGACTTGCGCGTGACCAGCCAGACGGCGCCGTTCTTCCTGGCCGAGTCCAAGGGCTACTACAGGGAAGAAGGACTGGACGTGACCATCGACGTCGGCTCGGGCTCGGTGGCATCGATCACGCGCGTGGCCAGCGGGGCCTACGACCTGGGGCTGGGCGACATCAGCGCGCTCGCCGAATTCCATGCGCAGAACGCCGATGCGTCCGTTCAGGCCATCTACCAGTACTACATCTGGGCCAACATCGACCGCGTGGTGTACGGGATCGACGCCGTGCGGCTGCGTGCCTTTCGCGGCGAACGGCTGGACCAGCGCGATGCCGAGCTGTCCTGCCGCGACGTGTTCGCCGCATCGGCCCACGCCATCGAATGCATCGGCCCGGCGCTGATCGAAGCATCTTCGGCCTCCCACCAGGGGGCGTGGAAAGCCTGAGGCGTGCCGCGGGCAATTCAGTGCCAAATCGGCCTCCTGCCGGCGTATATCATGCGGTAATAGCTCACGATTTGATAGCAAACGCATGACCTGGCACGCCCACCTGCAACTGGACTACCGCCGCGAGGCCAATCGCACGGTGGCACGCTTCGAACACGATGGCCCGTTGCGCATCCTGCAGAGCCTGTACCCCGAAGGCGATGCGGTGTGCCACAACGTGCTCGTGCATCCGCCCGGTGGGCTGGTCGGTGGCGACACGCTGGACATCCGCACCACCGTCGCGGCCGGTGCGCACGGCCTCGTGACCACGCCGGGCGCCACGCGCTTTTACCGATCCGCCGGCGCACCGGCGCTGCAGCGCACGCATGCCGTGCTCGCGCCCGGTGCGCGGCTCGAATGGCTGCCCCTCGAAGCCCTTTGCTACAACGCCTGCCAGGCGGAAAACCGGCTCACGCTGGAAGTCGCCCCAGGCGCCGAATGCCTGGGGTGGGACGTCACCGCACTGGGCCTGCCGCACGCCGGCCAGCCTTTCGAGACAGGCCGCTTCACGCAGCACATCGAGGTGCCTGGCGTGTGGCTGGAGCGCGGCCGCATCGATGCCGCCGACAAGCTGCTGCTCGATGGCCGGCTGGGCCTGGCCGGGCACCGCTGCATGGCGTCGATCTTCTTCATCGCGGGCGAAGCCCTGGCGCGCGAGCGGCGCGAAGGCGCACTGGACGCGGCGCGTGCCGCCATCGAGGCGCACCCGCTGGCCGCCACAGCCGGCGCCACCAGCCCGCACCCGAACCTGGTCGTCGTGCGCGTGCTGGCGCCGGTGGTGGAGCCGGCCATGGCCCTGCTGCAGACCGTGTGGGCCGCGTGGCGCGCGCACTGCTGGGCAATGCCGGCACCACGGCCGCGCACCTGGTCGGTATAGCGCCCATGCCCTGGCCGCGCTGACCACGCAATGCACGGCCGGGCGGGCGATACGTCCGGTCACCCTGCATTACAAAAACGCACCGGCTGGCGCGGAGCCCACTTCTAGAATCAGCCGGCCGCGACGAACCGCCCCGGGCGCCCTGCCTGCGGCGGCCCTCCTTTGCGCCGACCCAACCCTTGCCCTCACCATGTCCGATCCCTACGCCCTGGAGCGCAGCCGACCCCACGCCCCCGGATGCCTGCAATCGAAAATCGCACTGCAATTCGACGGAAAAGTCCTGCGGGCCACGGGCACGCAATCCGTGCTGGCGCTGCCCGCAGTGTCCGGAAAACCCAAGAACGGCCACTTCGACTACTCCGCCGAATGGCAGAAGGCGCGCAACGCCGGGCCGATCCCGGAAGGCGACTACTGGATCCAGCCGTCCGAGATGTGGGCCAACAACTGGCTCAAGAACCTGTACCGCTCGCCGCGCGTGGCCTGGGGCAATTTCCGGCTCACCATCCACCCCTACCCCGGCACCGAAACCCATGGCCGGGGCGGCTTCTTCATCCACGGCGGGGCGAACCCGGGCAGCGCCGGCTGCATCGACCTGACCGTGCACATCGACAGGTTCGTCGAAAAACTCAAAAGCGAACTGGGAGGCCTGCCCGAATGCTACATACCGCTCACCGTCCGCTATCCGCCCGGCTGACCGGCCTCGCGCTGGCACTCGTGCCGGGGCTGGCCTTCGCCGAGGTCAGCGACAAGGAGCCGTCGCTCTGGTTCATCTGGGCCGTGGGGCTGGTCGCCTCGGGCATCTGCATGGCCGCCATGGCCCACCGGCGGTGGCTGGGCGCCGTGCTGGCGGTGCTGCCGGCGCTGTGGTTCGCCGGGCTGCTGATGGAGATCCACTCCCCAGACGTCGGCCCTTACCTGTATGCCGAACAAGGCTGGAGCTACTACCTGCAGGCCTATCTGGCGCTCACCGTGTTCGTCGCCAGCCTGGTGCTGGGCCTGCGCCTGCGCGAGCGGCGGCGCCAGCGGCCGCGCGATGGGGCCGCCAAAGCGCAGCCGCCGGGTTAACGGGTTCCATGCGGGCCTTGTCAAAGGGGCAGCACCGAAATCCACGGTGCCGGCCCCGGGGCAAGTCACACCGCCTCAGAACGTTCCGGAAAAAGCACCGCCATCCGCCAGCACGTTCTGGCCGGTCATGTAGCCGGCCTGCACGCTGCACAGAAAAGCGCAGATGGCCCCGAACTCCTGCGGCGTGCCGTATCGGCCGGCCGGAATGGCGGCCTGCTGGGCGCGGCGAACGTCGTCTTCGTTCTTGCCGGTTTTCTTCACCGCCGCCTGGATGGTCGCCGCCAGCCGGTCGGTGTCGAACTTGCCGGGCAGCAGGTTGTTGATCGTCACGCCCTTGGCGGCGATGCCGCTGCGCGATGCGCCGGCCACGAAGCCCGTCAGGCCGCTGCGCGCCCCGTTGGACAGGCCCAGGATGTCGATGGGTGCTTTCACCGCGCTCGACGTGATGTTGATGATGCGGCCGAAGCCCCGCGCCGCCATGCCGTCCACCGTGGCCTTGATCAGCTCGATCGGCGTGAGCATGTTGGCATCGACCGCCTTGATCCACGCATCGCGGTCCCAGTCGCGGAAGTCGCCCGGCGGCGGACCGCCGGCATTGGTCACCACGATGTCGAAAGCATCGCCCGGCCCGCCCGCCACGGACAGCGCAGCGGCACGGCCCTCGGGCGTGGTGATGTCGGCCGCCACGGCCAGCACCACGGGCTGCGGATGCTTGTGCGCCAGCGTGGCCGACCCGTTCGCGGCCGCCGCCACCAGTTGCGCGGCAGCCTGCTCCAGCGCCTGCGCGTTGCGCGCGTTGATCACCACGTTCACGCCCTCGCGCACCAGCGCCTCGGCGCAGCCATAGCCCAGACCCTTGCTGGCGCCGCACACCAGCGCCCATTTACCGGCGATACCCAGGTCCATAGTCTCCTTTCACGGCCGGTGCGCCCGGCCCATCACGAATCACGAAGGGATCGACCGTGCGCGCAGGATCGCGGCTGCGATCGACGGCCGATGATACGAAGCCAGGCGTTCCAGCGCGCTCCAGGGGACTTGTGCGCGACTCGATGCATCAGGCGCAGGCAGGCAGGGATCCGATCCGTCCATCAGGACTGGCGGCCGGCGGCTTCGCCCGCCCCTCCAGCCGATCAGCCGATCAGTGGCCCGCGGGCTTGCGGGCCGCCATGCGGGTGAACACGAAAATCCCCGCCAGCACCAGCGCCGTGCCGCACGCCACCCACAGCGTAAAGGGCTCGTCCAGCAGCCACACCCCCATCAGGATGGTGGACAGCGGCCCCACCATGCCGGCCTGCGCCGCCATGCCCGCGCCGACGCGCTCGATCGCCATCATCACCAGCAGCACCGGCACCGCCGTGCACAGCGTGGCATTGAGCAGCGACAGCCACAGCACCTCGGGCGCCACCGCAGCCGCCGACATGGGCCTCAGCACCACGAACTGCACCAGGCAGCACACGCAGGCCACCGTGGTCGCCAGGCCCACCAGGCGCAGCGAGCCGATGCGCTTGACCATCTCGCCGCTGTACACCAGATAGACCGCATAGCTCACGGCCGACAGGAACACCAACAGCACGCCCCAGGCCACATACGCGCCCTGCAGGCCCGCCTCGTGCCCGAACACCAGCACCACGCCGCAGTAGCTGATCGCCATGCCCAGCATCTGGCCCCAGCGGATGCCGCGGCCATACAGCGCCCAGCCCAGCAGCACCACCAGCGTCGGGTTGAGATACAGGATCAGCCGCTCCAGCCCGGCGCTGATGTACGCCAGGCCGGCGAAATCGAGAAAGCTCGCCAGGTAGTACCCCGTGAACCCCAGCCACGCCACGCCCGCCCAGTCGCGGCGCGTCAGCGGTGCCTTGCCCCGGCTGGCCCACCATGCCATGGCCGCGAAGATCGGCAGCGCGAAAAGCATGCGGTACATGATCAGCGTCACCGCATCCACGCCATGGCGGTATGCCAGCTTCACGATGATGGCCTTGCCGCTGAAGGCGATGGCGCCCACCAGTGCCAGCGCCATGCCGGCGGCCACGCTGGCGTTCGGCGCGGGCGAAGGCTGCCCGGGCCCTGCTGGCACGGCAGCGGAGACGTCGATGGCCGGTGCGGTGGAAAGGGAGGTATCGGGGGGTGAGGACTGCTGCATGGATTCGGCGGGTTTGGCATTCCCCGGTGCGTGTGCCGGGGTGCGCATTCAGTGTCGCATGCAGGGCGCACGAACGGCCATCGGCACTGCGCGCGCCCCGCCCCGCGATTGGCGATACCGGCGGTGGTCGGCCCCTCATCAGGAACGCGGCGAGACAATCCTGCGAGGGAAAGCACCGATTTGCTTTCAAGTTACATTTTGCAATCTATCCGTGCAGTACTGCGGCTGGATTGGGCCCGTTTACTCTCCATAATCCGCCCCGGTCACGCAAGTCTCAGCGTGACTGAAAAACAAAATGGAGGAAGTGATGGTCGATCTTTTGAAGGCACCGCAGGAAACCCTGCAGTCCATTCTCGGGCGCAAGAACACACCGCAATACGCCACCCGCTTGTTCCAGTTGAGGGACATCCCTTCGGTGATGCGCTCTCGGCTGGGGTGGCCAGTGGCAGCAGCATTGATGGAGCGGTGGTTCAACGGTGCGGCGTACCAGATGACCCCGCAAGTCAAAGGCAGCGTGGCAGGTCAGCGTTTGAGTCATTTGCCCTCGACGCAGCTTGACGAGAATACCGTCTCCATGGCGTGGGCCTTAGGCTTTGCGCGTGTGCAGGCTGCAATGGCCCGTTTGCAAGCGAAATGGGCGAGCCCGGCAGGAATTGCGCAATTGAAAGACCGTGTGAAACAGGAAAGTCTTGGACGCAGCCACCAATGCTGGCGTTTCGGCAACTTAGCCCAGCCCGCCAAAATTCTCGAAGACACCTGTCAGGTGAATTACCTGGCTTTCGGCCAATGGAGCGATCCCATGGATGACTTCTATGGCGCCATGGGCGAAGCGCAGATCAACGTGGCAGCGTCTGGAATGGTGACCCCTCAAGGCATGGACAAAGCGACCATCGAAATCACTGAACTGGGCTTTTATCTGCGCGATGCATACGATTTCAACGATGGCCAATCTTTCATTTCACAGCCTCTGGGCTGCTGGGGCTTCAATGGCGTGGAATGCGGCGTTCGTACCCAGTGGAGCGTGCCGCTCGGAGAAGTGCTGGTGGACGAATCCCCTGCTGTCGTTCAGGGCTACAAGTACGTCGTTCAGAACAAGGACTTTCGCGATTGGCGGGCCAAGCACCAAAAGGGAGGCGACTTCATGGTGTTGTCGGACGTGCGTCGGGTGCAGCTACCATTCCCGCAAAAAATTTCATGGTGACTGGAAAGCCAATGACCTGGAAATACCGAAAAAAATGGCTCTGGCTTTTGATCGTTCCGTTGGGTTTCGGGCTTTGGTACGGCTCCCAACCCAAACTGTTCCACACTGCGATCAGCCCACGCAACGTCTATCGATTGGAATACTACGAAGCCTCGTTGCTGCAGAGCCTTATTCACCCTGATTTCAAGATGCCGTCTTTCGTGCGCCTGTATCGGATCGCGCCCGAAACTCTGCTCGGGGAAAGCGATGTCGTAGACCTCTGGATCAACGGCCAGCTGTATTGGTATCTCAACCCACCCATGAACAAGGTGCGTGTAGGGCGCGATGTGGTGTTCGAGAACATTCCGCCAGAGTGCGCTGACTGCCCACCGCTGACCGATGCCGAAATCATGCCCTGAGCCTCCAGCGCCCCTACCCACCAGTCCCAAGAAAAACGGCACCCGAAGGTGCCGTTTTTCTCAATCGTGAAGGGGTACCCAACCGGGCGTCAGTCCTCGACGAAGGCTTCCTCGCGCTTGTTCTTCACGGCGGGCAGCAGCACGATGATGAGCAGCAGCACGGCGGCAGCCAGCAGGCCGGCAGAGATGGGGCGCGTGACGAACACGCTCCAGTCGCCGCGCGACAGCAGCAGGGCGCGGCGCAGGTTCTCTTCCATCATCGGGCCCAGGATGAACCCGAGCAGCAACGGCGCAGGCTCGGTGCCCAGCTTGTGGAACAGGTAGCCGATGAAGCCGAAGATGCCGACCAGCCACACGTCGAACGTGTTGTTGTTCGTGCCGTACACGCCCACCGCGCAGAACAGCACGATGGAGGGGAACAGCCAGCGGTAGGGCACGGTCAGCAGCTTGATCCACAGGCCGATCAGCGGCAGGTTCAGGATGATCAGCATCGCGTTGCCGAGCCACATCGAGGCGATCAGGCCCCAGAAGAGTTCGGGGTTGCTCGTCATCACCTGGGGACCAGGCTGGATGTTGTGGATGGTCATCGCACCCACCATCAGCGCCATCACGGCGTTGGGCGGAATGCCCAGCGTCAGCAGCGGGATGAAGGAGGTCTGCGCACCGGCGTTGTTGGCCGATTCAGGGGCCGCCACACCGCGGATGTTGCCCTTGCCGAACGGGACTTCGCCAGGTTGCAGCTTGGTCTTCTTTTCGATCGTGTAGGCCGCGAAGGCCGCCAGCAGCGCACCGCCGCCGGGCAGGATGCCCAGTGCCGAGCCGAGCGCCGTGCCGCGCAGCACGGCGGGGATCATGCGCTTGAAGTCTTCCTTGGTCGGCATCAGGCCCTGCACCTTGGCGGTGAACACCTCGCGGTCGTCTTCGGGCTTGGACAGGTTGGCGATGATTTCGCCGTAGCCGAACACCCCCATGGCGATCACGACGAAGTTGATGCCGTCGGTCAGTTCAGGAATGTCGAAGCTGTAGCGGGCGACGCCCGAGTTCACGTCGGTGCCCACCAGGCCCAGCAGCAGGCCCAGCACGATCATGGCCACGGCCTTGAGCAGCGAGCCCGAAGCCAGCACCACGGCGCCGATCAGGCCCAGCACCATCAGCGAGAAGTATTCGGCGGGGCCGAACTTGAAGGCGACTTCGGTCAGCGGCGGCGCGAACGCGGCCAGGATCAGCGTGCCCACGCAACCGGCGAAGAACGAGCCCAGGCCGGCGGCTGCCAGCGCGGGCCCCGCGCGTCCCTTGCGCGCCATCTGGTAGCCGTCGATCACGGTCACCACCGAGGATGACTCGCCCGGCAGGTTCACCAGGATGGCGGTGGTCGATCCACCGTATTGCGCACCGTAGTAGATGCCAGCCAGCATGATCAGCGCGGCCACGGGGGGCAGCGCGTAGGTTGCGGGCAGCAGCATGGCGATGGTGGCCACGGGGCCGATGCCCGGCAGCACGCCGATCAGCGTGCCCAGCAGGCAGCCGACGAAGCAGTAGATGAGGTTCTGAAACGTGAAGGCGACGCCGAAGCCGATCGCCAGGTTGTCAAACAATTCCATGGTTTTCGATGCTCCTGATCAACCCGAAATGAAACTGGGCCACACCGGGAACTGCAGCTTCAGCGCCCACACGAAAGCCACGTAGCTGCCCACAGCGAGAACGGTGGCGAGAACGAACACTTCCTTGGCCTTGAACGTCTCACCCGCGAGGCTGGCGATGAACACCAGTGCGTAGATGGCGACGATCAGCCCCATGGCCGGCACGCCGAACGAGGGCAGCCCCGCCAGCAGCACGCCGAACGCGAAGTTCGAGGCCAGGATGTAGAACAGCTGCTTCCATGCCCACTTGCCGATCTTGTCGCCGTCCACGCTCTCCACCACCGTGGCGTAGAACGTGATCGCCGCGCCCAGGATGGCGAGGATGATGCCGAGGATGAGGGGAAAGTAACCGGGGCCCATGCGGGCTCCGTTGCCGATGTTGTAGTTGGAGGCGCCGACCGCGAAGGCCACACCCACCCCCATGAACATGAGGCCCGAAAAGAAATCTTTCTGGCTCTTGATTTTCACGAAAACGTCTCCTTACAAGAACTTGACGGGCGATTGTGCAGTCCGGTCCGCCAGGGATTTATGTGGATTCCACCTATCCAGCGCCTAGGGAAAACAGCAGGGTGGCGCCTTGTGAAAGAGACGTTTTCGACCTGTTTTCAGGCGGGCCGCGAAGGCCCCGGGATCACTCCAGCGGCGGTGTGGCCGCGATCACTTCTTCGAGCGTGGTGGTGCCTTCGGCCACGCGCAGCGCACCGGCCAGGCGCAGGGGGCGCATGCCGTCCTGCACGGCCTGGCGGCGCAGCATGTCGATGGAGGGGGCCTGGTTGATGCGGTCCTTGAGCGCCTCGCTCACGGTGAGCAATTCGTACAGGCCCATGCGGCCGTGAAAGCCCGTCATGCGGCAGTCCACGCAGCCCACGGGCTTGTAGGCCTGATAGCCGCCATTGAGCTTCCAGGGCTTGACCACTTCGGCCAGCGCCTCGGCGGACGATGCCTCGTCTTTCTGCCGGCACTGCTTGCACAGCGTGCGCACCAGCCGCTGGGCCAGGATGCCGAGCAGCGTGGCGTTGATGAGGTAGGGCGGCACGCCCAGCTCCATGAGCCGGGTGACGGCGCTGGGCGCGTCGTTGGTGTGCAGCGTGCTGAACACGAGGTGGCCCGTGAGCGCGGCCTGCACGGCCATGTCGGCGGTGGCGAGGTCGCGGATTTCGCCGACCATGATGATGTCCGGGTCCTGGCGCATGAGCGCGCGCAGGCCTTCGGCGAAGTTGAAGTCGAGCTGCGGCTGCACCTGCGTCTGGTTGAAGCTGGGCTCGATCATTTCGATCGGGTCTTCCACCGTGCTCACGTTGACCTCTTCGGTCGCCACGCGCTTCAAGGTGGAGTACAGCGTCGTGGTCTTGCCCGAGCCCGTGGGCCCGGTCACCAGGATGATGCCGTGCGGGCGCTTGACCAGCGCCTCCCAGCGGGTGGCGTCGTGCTGCGAGAAGCCCAGCGCGTCCAGGTCCTTGACCGCGTTGTCGGGGTCGAAGATGCGCATCACCATCTTTTCGCCGAAGGCCGTGGGCAGGGTGGACAGGCGCATTTCCACCTCGTCGCCGCGCGGGTTGCGGGTCTTGATGCGGCCGTCCTGCGGGCGGCGGCGCTCCACCACGTCCATGCGGCCTAGCAGCTTCACGCGGGCCACCATGGCGTTGAGCACGCCCATGGGCATCTGATAGACCGGGTGCAGCACGCCATCGATGCGAAAGCGGATCACGCCCTGCTCGCGGCGCGGCTCCAGGTGGATGTCGCTCGCGCGCTGGTCGAAGGCGTACTGCCACAGCCAGTCCACCACCTTGACCACGCCCTGGTCGTTGGCATCGAGCTGCTTGTTGCTCTTGCCCAGCTCCACCAGCTGCTCGAAGCTGTTGCCCGCCGACGCCCCGCCCGCCTTCTGCGCGGCGCGCACCGACTTGGCCAGCGCGAAGAACTCGGCGGTGAAGCGCTGGATGTCCTGCGGATTGGCCACCACGCGGCGCACGGTGCGGCGCGCCTGGCGCTCCACCTCGGCCACCCAGTCGTCGATGAAGGGCTCGGCCGTGGCGATCACCACTTCCTTGGGCGTGACCTGCACCGGCAGCACCTTGTGCCGCTCGGCGTAGCTGGCGCTCATGGTGTCGGCCACGCGGCCCACGTCCACCTTGAGCGGGTCGATGCGCAGGTAGCCCAGGCCGCTGCGCTGCGCCAGGTACTGGGTGAGCAGCTCGGCGTCGAGCGGGCGGCCGTCGCTCGCGCGGGCCATGGCCACGTTGGCCAGGCGCACCAGCGGGTGCTGGCGGCTTTCGGCCTGCGAGCAGCGCGCGATGGTGCGGGCGGCCTCCTCGGCCGAGATCACGCCATCGGCACGCAGCCAGTCCACCAGCCGCCGCCACTCCAGCGGCCCGGTGTACGCGGGGGACGTGGGCTTCGGATCGGCGGGGGGGGCGGCAGCGGTGCTCATGAAAGGACCTCGTTCAAAGGGATGAACCCGAGAGAGACGGAAACGCGAACGGACGAGAGCCCGGGCGCCGGTTCAGGCATCGGCCCGGAACGCGGCGGCCTTGCGGTCATGCGGCCACCGGCTTGAAGCCGCGCGGCCATTTGGCGGCCGGCAGATCCCAGCGGGCCTGGATCGCCTCGGCCCGCGCGAGCAGGTCGGCGCGCCTGGGCCGGGTGGGCGTGCGCTGCGCCAGCACCACGGTGTTGCCCTCGCGCGTGGGCTTGAACGCCCACAGCGCATCGGCACCGAAGGCCTCGGCCATCTTGCCCAGGCTGCGCTCGTAGCTGGAGGCGCGGCCGAAGAGGTTGACGGTCATGGCGCCGTCCTCGGACAGCAGCGCGCGGCAGTCGGCATAGAAGTCGGCGCTGTCGAGCACGGGCGCGGCGGCTTCGTGGTCGTACAGGTCCACCTGCAGGGCATCGACCGTGCCCAGCCACATGGGGTTGCGGATCTCCTGGGCGGCATCGGCCAGCACCACGCGCAGCTTGGGGCCGTCGGGCGGCAGCTTGAACCAGGCGCGGCACACGGCCAGCACCTGCGGGTTCAGCTCGATGGCGGTGGCGCACATGCGCAGCTTCTTGTGGCAGAACTTGGTGAGCGCGCCCGCCCCCAGGCCCAGCTGCATCGCATGGCGCTTGGTCACGCTGGCGGGCTCGACGAAGAGCAGCCAGGCCATCATGCGCTGCACGTATTCCAGTTCGAGCCCGAACGGCTCGGCCACGCGCATGGAGCCTTGTATCCAGGGGGTGCCCAGGTGCAGGTGGCGCACCTCGCCGTCGTCGGAGACGCTCACCTCCGGGAAGGTTTCGCTGGCGGTTTTCTTGCGGGTCAAATCGTCACACCAATCCATAAGGGGCCAGGGCCGTGGCCCAGGCGTTCAGTTTTTTCTCGAAGCTCCACGACGCATTGGCCGGGCTGGTGGAGGGCAGACGCAGGGAATGCACGCTGCCCTCCCGCAGTGGAGGGGGCAGGCCCATCTGCGTGCGCACGGCCTTGGCGTGCCGGAAGCTCTCCCCGCCATTGTGGGCGATGGCGGCCAGCCGCGGACACTGGCCGCGCAGCGCCTGGAAATCGTTCACCACGGCGTTGCGGATGTCGGCGTCCAGGCTGCCCTCGCGCTCGCAGGCCGCATACACGTCCCACAGGCCGAGGCCATGGTCGAGCAGCCACGCGCAGCGCCCGGCGTAATCGTCCCGGCCCGGCAGCGGCTGCGCGGGCCACAGCGCCTGCAGGATGCGCCAGAAGTGGTTCTGCGGATGCCCGTAGTACTGCCCCACCCGCAGCGATGCCGCGCCGGGAAAGCTGCCCAGCACCAGCACCGCCGTGCACGGGGAGACCACCGGTGCCAGCCCGGCCAGGCGCGGAGCCCCGGGCGCCGGCGCCGGCCCGGGCGGAAGGGGAACAGTGGGAGGATTGGAAAGACGGTCCATGGCTGCCATCCATGATCGATGCGCTTCGGGGAGAAAAATGGTCGGAAGAAGGCGCCGGAACCCGTCGGTGGCGGTAGCTATCAATTCAATAGCAACACCCCCTAGTGCTGATTGCGCTGGAGGCCTGAAAGCCTTGAAGTCCTCAGTCCCTTTGGTTTCATTGAACCTTCGATGCCTCCAGCAGCGCCGCCAGCCGGGGCAGCGCAGCGATGGCATTGGCCCGCGTGGCCTGCGCCAGCTCGTCCACCGGCATGCCGCGCAGCCCGGCCACCACCTCGGCGATGCGCGGCAGCTCGCCGGGCGTGTTGCGCGCCGGCGGTGCGCCGGCGGCCCGCTCGGCGGCCGTCACGTACAGCCAGTGCGGCGGAATGTCGGGGGCGTCCGTCTCCAGCACCAGCGATTGGAGCGGCAGTTCCGCCGCGAGCCGCCGCAGCTGCAGCGCGCGGTCGAACGTGACCGCGCCGCCGAAGCCGAGCTTGAAGCCCATCGCGATGAACGCCTCGGCCTGCTGCAGGCTGCCGTTGAAGGCATGGGCGATGCCGCCGCGCACGCGCCGCTCGCGCAGGCCCTTGAGCACCTTGTCGCACGAGCGCCGCACATGCAGGATCACCGGCAGATCGAACCGCTGGGCGAGCTGCAGCTGGGCACGGTAGAAGCGCTCCTGCCGCGGGCCGTCCAGCTCCGGCACGAAGTAGTCGAGGCCGATTTCGCCGATGGCGACCAGGCGCGGATCGCCATGGTGCGCCGCGAGCGCCTCGGCCAGCGCGTCCACGTCGCGGTCGCCGGCGCGGCCGGTGAAGAGCGGGTGGATGCCCAGCGCGTAGCTGTCGCCATGGCGGTGCGCGAGGCGGCGCACGGCGTCCAGGTTGGAGAGCTCGACCGCAGGCAGCACGCAGTGGGCCACGCCGGCCTTGGCCGCTTCGCCGCGCACGCGGTCCAGGTGTTCGAGGCCGGCATGGGCCTCGAACTCATCCAGGTGGCAATGGGTGTCGATCCAGGTGTCCATGCGCCGATGATGCCCGACGCGCATGCCCCGCCGATGCGCCATCGATAAGTCTCAATGGGCCTCTATAGGCCTCTATAGGCATCGACAGGCCCTCGATACGCCCTGTCACACGCGCGGCGGTCTTTTCCGTGCTACCGTGAACGGTCCGCCGCCACCCTCTGTGGCGCGCCCGCTTTCAGAGGTGTCAGCATGCAAAGGCCGCCCCGCTACAGCAGCTCCCGCTCCGACCGGCGCAGCGCCCCCGAGGCGCCTGCCCAAGAGGCCGCCACACCGCGCGGCACCGGCGCGGCCGCCTCGCCGCCCGGCCTTGCGGGCCAGCCCGCCCCCGTCACCTCCCCTTCCGCCCTTCCTGGCCCGCGCGGCCAGCGCAATACCAATACCCAGACCCAGCGCGCCCTCTGGGCCGCCATCGCACTGCTGTCGGCGCTGCTTGCCGCCAGCGTGTGGATGGGCCAGCGCCCGTCTGCGCCCCCCCTCACGCAAAAGGACATCGACGCCGCCGTGCTGCGCACGCTGGAGACGCAGCCCCTGCCTGCCGCCACGGCACGGGCCGTGCAAACCATCGCGCCGTCGGTGGTGCGGGTGATCGGCTACAGCCGCACCAAGAAAGGCAAGGAGGTCGAGCGCGGCATCGGCACCGGCGTGGTGATCGTGGACAAGGGCGTGATCCTGACCAACCTGCATGTCGTGCAGGGCACCACGCGCGTGCAGATCACGTTCGCCGACGGCATGGAGGCCGGCGCCAGCGTGACCGGCGTGCAGCCCGAGAACGACCTGGCCGTGCTGCAGGCCCACAAGATTCCCGACGACCTGGTGGCCGCCCCGCTGCGCTCCACGCAGAACCTGCGCCCGGGCGACCCGGTGGTGGCGGTGGGATTTCCGTTCGGCATCGGCCCCTCGGCCTCGGCCGGCGTGGTGTCGGGGCTGGAGCGTGAATTCGACTCGCCCGAGGGCAAGCGCGAGCTGCAGCACCTGATCCAGTTCGACGCGGCCGCCAACCCCGGCAATTCGGGCGGGCCGCTCGTCACGCTGGATGGCGAGGTGGTCGGCATCGTCACCGCCATCCTGAACCCCACGCCCGCGCGCACCTTCATCGGCATCGGCTTCGCCGTGCCCATCGAGAACGCGGCGGCCGCCGTCGGCATGCCGCCGTTCTAGACAAAGATGATCCCCTCCACCATCCGTCCCCCCTCTCTCGGAGCCCGCCCCATGGACACCCCTTCGCAGCCCGCCGGCACCGCCACGCTGATGGAGCAGATCCTCTACGAGGTCAAGCGCGTCGTGGTCGGGCAGGACCGCTTTCTGGAGCGCGTGATGGTGGCCATGCTGTCGCAGGGCCACCTGCTGGTCGAAGGCGTTCCCGGCCTGGCCAAGACGCTCACCGTCAAGACCCTGGCCAGCACCGTGCAGGGCCAGTTCAAGCGCATCCAGTTCACACCCGACCTGGTGCCCGCCGACCTGGTGGGCACGCGCATGTACAACCAGCGCACGGGCGAGTTCAGCACCACGCGCGGCCCGGTGTTCACCAACCTGCTGCTGGCCGACGAGATCAACCGCGCGCCGGCCAAGGTGCAGAGCGCGCTGCTGGAGGTGATGCAGGAGCGCCAGGTCACCATTGCCGGCGAGACGCACCGCGTGCCCGAGCCCTTTCTGGTGATGGCCACGCAGAACCCCATCGAGACCGAAGGCACCTACGCGCTGCCCGAGGCCCAGGTGGACCGCTTCATGATGAAGGTGCTCGTGGGCTATCCCACCGAAGAGGAAGAGTTCGTCATCGCCCAGCGCGCGCTCGCGCCGGCCGTGCAGGTGGCCGCCGTGGCCACCACCGGCCAGCTCGCCGCGCTGCAGGCCGAGTGCCGCACGGTGTATGTGGACCCGTCGCTGCTGCAATACGCCGTGCGCCTGGTGGCCGCCACGCGCGCGCCCGCCCAGTACGGCCTGGCCGACATGGCGCCGCGCATCGCCTGCGGCGCCAGCCCCCGCGCCACCATCCACCTGGCCGAAGGCGCCCGCGCACTGGCCATGCTGCGGGGCCGCGCCTACGTGCTGCCCGAAGACATGGCCGACCTGGCGCCCGACGTGCTGCGCCACCGCATCACGCTGTCGTACGAAGCGCTCTCCGATGGGCTCGATGCCGATGCGCTCATCGGCCAGCTGATGGGCAAGCTGCCCGCTCCGCCGCGCCCCCTGCACCACGACGCCCAGAACGGGGCCCGCCATGAGCCGCAGCGTGCCTGACCCCCGCGCCGGCGCCGCCAGCGCGCCGTCCGCTGCCCGCGGCACGGCGGCGGCGCTGCCCGGCCAGGCCGAGCGCCTGCTGCGCCAGCTCGAATGGACGGTCATCCGCCGGCTCGACGGCCTGCTGCAGGGCGACTACCGCACGCTGCTGCGCGGCGGTGGGCTGGACCTGGCCGACCTGCGCGAATACCAGCCGCACGACGACGTGCGCCACATCGACTGGAACGTGACCGCGCGGCTTGCCGTGCCGCATGTGCGCGTGTTCTCCGAAGACCGCGAGATGGCGGCCTGGTTCCTGCTGGACCTGAGCCCGTCGGTCGATTTCGGGCCGCCGGGGCAGGCCAAGCGCGACATCCTCGCGGGCTTCGTGGCCGTGCTGGCGCGCCTGCTCACGCGCCACGGCAACCGCGTGGGCGCCATGCTGTACGGCGCGGGGGCCGCAGCCCCTTCGGCCACCGCAGCGCCCGCCAGCGCAGGGCGCGCCCCGGGCGTGGACGCCATCCTGCCGCCGCGTGCCAGCCGCGCCCACGTGCTGCACCTGCTGCACCGCCTGCTGCAGGTGCCCGGGCCTGCGAAGGCGCCCCCCGGCGCCACCGACCTGTCGCACCTGCTGGGCACGGCCCTGGGCACGGTGCGCCGCCGCTCGGCCGTGTTCGTGGTGTCGGACTTCATCACCGCGCCCGGCTGGGAAAAGCCCCTGGCCCAGCTCGCGCAGCGCCACGACGTGGTGGCCGTGCGCCTGCTGGACCCGCTGGAACTGGCGCTGCCCGACGTCGGCCTGGTCACCCTGCGCGACCCCGAAACCGGCGACCAGTTGCAGGTGGACACGCGCGACAAGGCCTTCCGCCACCGCTTCGCGCGGCTGGCCGCCCAGCGCGAGGCCGCCTTGCGTGAATCGCTGGCGCGCGCCGGCGCCGACACGCTGGAGCTGGCGACCGGCGACGACCTGCTGGACGCGCTGGTCCGCTTCATGGAACTGCGGGGCCGCCAGCCCGCCAAGCCCGCGTACCGCCCCCCCGCGCCCTGGCACGCCGCGGCCCGGGCCGCCTAGAAAGAAAAAGCAGGAGCCGCCGCACCATGGTCTTTCTCTGGCCCTCGTTCCTCTGGCTGCTGGCAGTGCTGCCGGTGCTGGTGCTGCTGTACGCCTGGCTGCTGCGCCGCCGCCGCGCCACCGCCCTGCACTACCCCAGCCTGGGGCTCGTGCGCGAAGCCCTGGGCGGGCGCACGACCTGGCGGCGCCACGTGCCGCCGCTGCTGTTCCTGCTGGGGCTGGCCGCGCTGCTGCTGGCGGCGGCCCGCCCGCTGGCCGTCATCACCCTGCCCTCGCAGCAGCAGACCATCATGCTGGCCATGGACGTCTCGGGCAGCATGCGCGCCGCCGATGTGCTGCCCGACCGCATCACCGCCGCGCAGAACGCCGCCAAGGCCTTCATCGCCGACCTGCCCCGCCATGTGCGCGTGGGCGTGGTGGCGTTCGCCGGCAGCGCCCAGCTGGCGCAGCTGCCCACGCAGAACCATGAAGACCTGGTGAAGGCCATCGACAGCTTCCAGCTGCAGCGCGGCACGGCGACGGGCAACGGCATCCTGCTGTCGCTGGCCACGCTCTTTCCCGACTCGGGCATCGACATCGCCGCGCTGGGCGGGCGGCAGGCCATGCGCTCGCAGCCCATCGACGAGGTGGGCCGGGCGCAGGGCAGGAAGCCGTTCACGCCCGTAGCGCCGGGCTCGTACACCTCGGCCGCCATCATCATGCTCACCGACGGCCAGCGCACCACGGGCGTGGACCCGCTCGAAGCCGCGCAGTGGGCTGCCGACCGGGGCGTGCGCGTGTACACCGTGGGCGTGGGCACGGTGGCGGGCGAGACCATCGGGTTCGAAGGCTGGTCCATGCGCGTGCGGCTGGACGAAGACACGCTGAAATCCGTGGCGCTGCGCACCAATGCGGAATACTTTCACGCAGCCACCGCCTCCGACCTGCAGAAGGTGTACGAGACGCTCAGCTCGCGCCTCACGGTGGAAAAGAAGGAAACCGAGGTATCCGCCCTGTTCGCGCTGGCCGGCGCGGTGCTCATGCTGCTGGCGGCCGCGCTGTCGGTGTGGTGGTACGGGCGGGTGATGTAGTGGAGGGCATCAAGCCTTTTTGCCCGCCAGCACAATAAGCACTAGGGCATATTGCTATATTTTTGATAGCTAAAGCGTTTCAGGCCGGGTTGTCGATCTCGATGAACCGGTGGGCGATGCCCCACTGCGCCGCCACCCGCTCGGCCACGGCGGGCGCGCCGTAGCGCTCGGTGGCGTGGTGCCCCGCTGCGATGAAGGCCACGCCCGTCTCGCGCGCCAGGTGGGCCTGCGGCTCGGAGATCTCGCCGGTGATGAACGCATCGGCCCCGGCGGCGATCGCACCCTCGAAATAGCCCTGCGCCCCGCCCGTGCACCAGGCCAGGCGGGTGATCGGCCGGGGCTCCGGCTGCACCAGCGTCACCGGGCGGCCGAGCGCGCCCTCCACGTGCCGGGCCAGGGCCTGCGCATCGGCGAACTGCGCCGGTCCGGCAAAGCCCAGATCCTGCTCGCCGAAGCGCGCATCGGCCGCCACGCCCAGCACGCGGCCCAGTTGCGCGTTGTTGCCCAGTTCGGCGTGCGCATCCAGCGGCAGGTGGTAGGCGAAGAGGTTGATGTCGTGGGCCAGCAGCCGCTGCAGCCGCTGCTTCATCCAGCCCGTCACGCGGCCGTCCTGCCCGCGCCAGAACAGGCCGTGGTGCACGAAGATCGCATCGGCACCGTCCTCGATGGCCGCATCGATCAACGCCCGGCTGGCCGTCACGCCGCTCACGATGCGCGCGATGCGGTCCTTGCCTTCGACCTGCAGGCCGTTGGGGCCGTAGTCCTTGAAGCGCTCGGGCTGCAGCAGGGTGTCGAAGGCGCGCTGCAGGTCTTGCCGGGAAACCCCGGGGGTGGCGATGCCAGGGGAGGTAGAAGCGATGGGGCGGGTCATGGAACGATTGTGGCAGCGCAGTCTGGCACTTGCCGCGAGGGGCAAGACCCGGTCACGGCACTGAAGAATTCGGGCACCGCCGAGCTGCTTCGCGAACGCAAAGCGCGATCTGAGCCATGGAATGTCCAATCGGCTTTCGACGCCGCTTACCCTTTCACCGCACAGCTTTAGCCCATGACTCGCATCCATGGCAAGTCCCAGAACCGGTATCTCCCCGCGGAGCAGGTCACCCGAGCCTCTGGCAGCGCCACCATCGTCGAACTGCGCAGCACGAGCCCGACGAGAAGCACGCACTTGGGCACCATGAGCTTGGCGCCGCTGCCCGGCGCCCTGAAAGGGCTGACCATCGAAAACGCGAATCGAAGGCGATTCAGCGGCGTTGGCAGTCAGCTTCTGGCCATGGCTGAGAACATCCAGCAGCAGCGGCAGTTGCCTTCCACCACCTGCTCTGCCAACACGAAGGCGCAGCCGAATTTTTCTTCAAGAAGGGCTTCAGATGCTCAGGCCCCGACGCAGAGGCCAAGAATTCAGCCATGCAGGCGCACCTGGATGCACCCGATTCACCCCTGCCGGACGACTGCATTTTCTCGGGAGAGATGCGCAGACCTTGAGCGGTAGCCATCACGGGCTTCGCGGGAAGCCGGTTCTGGTCGAAGTCAGTCCCAGCATGCGATCAAGCGTTCAAGCAGCGGCTCCACCAGATGCTTGCCTCGCAATTGCTCTCGCCACCGCAATGGAATGGATTCCTCGCCGTACAGCAACCCAGCCCATCCCCCAGCGACACAAGCCGTGGTGTCCGTGTCGTTGCCAAAGCAGATCGCGCAGCGCAAGCAATCCTCAAAGGTGCGGGTCCAAAGCACTGCTGCAACCGCGGACCAGAGGCAGTCCACCACATAGTCGCTCCCGGTTGGAGCGTCTAGGTCGCACAGGTGAAAGGCTGCCTCTGTAGCGCTGCCGCCAGACAGACATCCAGAATCTCGTCCGCGAGTGGTGAATCGTCAGGGCAGGCCCGCGACAGCACGAGGGCGCCAATCACCTGCGCAATCACTTCGATGCGCTTTGCACGCAAGTCGCCTTCCTGTTTTTCGTCCTCCGGCGCATCAGACTGTCTGGCCAGCGTCGCCAACAGGCTTTCAATACCGGTTGAAAACACTGCCTTGATCGGCTCTGGATGACGCGCAGCGTCTCCGGACAGCGCGGCCAACGTGCAACCGTCGCCGCGCGAATCGCGGTGCTGCCGGGACAGGTAGTGCCTCACGAATTCGGCCGCATCGACCCCTTCCGCGTTGGCCACGGCCTGTTCAAAACCGAAAGTCGCTGCTTGTGCCAGCAGGTCTGCCTTGGATGGGAAGTGTTTGTAAAACCCGCCATGGGTGAAGCCGGCGGCCGCCATCAATTCCGCGATCCCCACGCCTTCGTAACCACGCTGGCGAAACAGCGCAGATGCCGTCTGAACAATGTGCGCCCGGTTCGCCTGCGCCTGTGCTTTAGTGACCTTCATGTCAGGAATACCTGTGCCTGTGCCTGCGCCATCGGCGGAGCATTGAATATACATTGATGTCAAATATCATCTAAATTCTTGACATCAAAGATGATGATCGACATCATTGACGGGACTCTACTTAAAAGGCTGCTGGACATGGAAAACACTCACGTGACAGCCCCCACCCGCTTCATTGACGTGGATGGCGACAAGTTCGCCTATCGCCGCTGGGGCAATGACTCCAGCGGACAGCCCCCTTTGTTCTTCGTCCAGCATTTCCGCAGTGGACTAGATGTGATGTCTCAATAGGTTGTTCACCCGAATGGGTCTGGGAAACTGGAGTTAACACGCTTCAGAGTCACAGAGGGATCCCACCGGATGAACAGCCATAAGAATGCCAGATTGACATTGGAAGGTCGC
>NZ_BQXQ01000009.1 GCF_030159055.1 Acidovorax sp. SUPP3334 | reverse complement strand
CCAAAGTTGAGCCCTGCCGCATCAGCTTCGTTACGGCGCTGCGCTACATCGTGGATGAGTGGCTGTGGAGCTCAGGATCGCGTACTCCTGGGGCCATCCCGGCCAAGCTCGCAGCCATGAGAAAGAATATCCGCCGCTTCGTGCTGCCGCCTCGAAGATCCCACAGGCGGTATCCGCGTGAGGTTCGAATGACCAAGACACAGTATCCCGTCAGGAAAAATGCCGCTCAGCCTTAACTGAGCGGCATTGGCCCGAAGGCGGCTTTTTGGATCAGCCGAAGATGGAACGCATCAGGCCGAGAAGCTCGATCCGCAACCACAGGTGGTGGTGGCATTCGGGTTCTTGATGACGAACTGTGCGCCTTGCAAGTCTTCCTTGTAATCGATCTCGGCACCGACGAGGTATTGGTAGCTCATCGCGTCAATGAGCAGCGACACACCGTTCTTGGTCATCGTGGTGTCGTCTTCGTTCGTGATTTCATCGAACGTGAAACCATACTGGAAGCCCGAGCACCCGCCACCTTGGACGAACACGCGCAATTTCAGGTCAGGGTTGCCTTCTTCCGCAATCAGGTCGGCCACTTTGGCCGCCGCGCTGTCCGTGAACAGGATCGGGGCGGGCATTTCAGTCTGGATATTTTCAGCTACGGCGCTCATGGGAGTGCTCCTTCGGGAGTGTTTGCGGTGAATGGTACTGCAATGCCCCTGGAATCCGGGTCAGCTGGCGTTTGACGCCAACTTCAGTGTGGGTTTTTCCTCGACAAGGACGGTCGAAGGGCTCATCTGTCCTGAGATCGTGGCGCCCTGGTGCATTTCAAGCGACTTGTAATGAACATTGCCCGTGATGCGGGCCTTTGGCTGCAGCTCCAGCAACTCCGCGGCATGCACCGGCCCGATGACGGTGCCGTTCACGATCACATGGGCTGCGTGCACCGCCCCCTCGACCCGGGCCGACTCCGACACCACCAGGATGCTGGGCTGCTCGTCATCATTGGCCCGCACGTCTCCTGCGACCTCGCCGTCGATCCGCAGCCCCTCGGAAAACCGCACTTCGCCATTGATGCGGGTGCCATGGGCAATCAGGCTCTTGATCGGGGGCTGCTTCTTGCGAGAGAACATGGGAACACTCCAGTCGATTGGCACGGAAGGGAAAGGCCCTTTGCCCGCGCTGCCGCCGTCGCTATTCTTCGATGCTCAGGGTCTGGGTGGCGCGCACCGCGCTGCCCTCCAAGACCCGCGCGGTCACGGTTTTTACCACGGCATTGCCTGGCAATCCCCACAATCCTTCCATGCGCCGGTACTGCTGGAACTGCAGCGGCTGCCCGTCCGCAGGCAAGGCCTGCGTCCATGGACGGCCATCGCGAGTGCCCGACAGCAGCAACTCCAGCCGCCCGCGAAACTCCGGGGCATTGCGCACCGACTGAATCACCAGCACCTGCCAGCGCAACTGACTGCCCCCCACGACGTCGGCCTGCAGCCCGCGGATGCTTACGCCTTCGGTCTTGCCGGTAGGAATGAGTTTTTCAAAAAAGCCAAGATCGTCCCGCAGCGACCGGTTGTCGGCCTCCAACTGGCGCATCTGCGCCATCAAGCGGTCCATGGCCGTGCGTTCCGCCGTCAACAATGTGCCGGCAGAGCTTGACGTGTCTTTCTGCAGCCGCTGCTCTTCGCGCAGTTGCGCAACCTCTTCGCGCAACCGCACCAACTCGGCACGGGAACGGGAGTCCAGGCCTGCGATGCTTTTGCCGAACTCGAAGGCCCACGACGCCAAGGCAGCACACAGCCCGAAGAAGATGGCCAGCAGCACCCACCGAAAAGGCCAAGGCATCGCGCTACGGACAGACACGCGCGGCGCACTGATGGTCAAACGGCGGCGTAGCAACTTGAGTCGCATGTTTCCCTATTCAACATTTCAGTGGGCCGAAACGAAAAAACCGCCAGCAGGCGGTTTTGGAATCCAGAAGCATCCGAAGATACTCGTGGTCGATTGACATGCCCTGCAGCCTCCGAAAGGCGCCACAGAGCATGACAACTTCTGCAGAGCCGAGCTTAACGCTTGGAGAACTGCTTGGCGCGGCGTGCAGAGCGCAGACCGACCTTCTTACGCTCGACTTCACGGGCATCGCGGGTCACGAAGCCGGCTTGGCTCAGTGCGGGCTTCAGCGTCGCGTCGTAGTCAATCAGGGCGCGGGTGATGCCGTGGCGGGTGGCACCGGCTTGGCCGGATTCACCGCCGCCGTGCACATTGACCTGGATGTCGAAGGTTTCGACATGGTTGGTCAGCGCGAGCGGCTGCTTGGCGATCATGATCGAGGTTTCACGGCCGAAATACTGTTGAATGTCTTTGCCATTCACAGTGATCTTGCCGGAACCCTTCTTGAGAAACACGCGGGCGACGCTGGACTTGCGACGGCCGGTGCCATTGTTCCATTCACCAATCATCTCAAGGCTCCTTAGATTTCCAGCGCCTTGGGCTGCTGGGCGGTGTGGGGATGCTCAGCACCGCCATACACCTTGAGTTTCTTGATCATCGCGTAGCCCAAGGGACCCTTGGGCAGCATGCCTTTGACAGCCTTTTCCAGCGCGCGGCCGGGGTGCTTGGCTTGCATGTCGCGGAAGTTCGTGGCCGTGATACCGCCGGGATAACCCGAGTGGCGGTAGTACACCTTGTCCAAAGACTTGGTGCCAGTGACCTTGAGCTGAGCGGCGTTGATGATGACGATGAAGTCACCGGTATCGACGTGAGGCGTGTAAATGGCCTTGTGTTTGCCGCGCAAACGGAGAGCAACTTCGCTGGCTACTCGTCCGAGGACCTTGTCGGTCGCGTCAATCACAAACCACTCGTGCACGACCTCAGCGGGCTTTGCGCTGAAAGTGGACATGAGTTTCTCTTTTCAAAGAACGGGGGGTTTGTCGGTCCTTTTCCACGGTCGGTGCTTCTCTGAAGGAAGCCTCTTAGGTGGTATGAATTGCTTCGCCGCGGGACCAGAAATCGCTGCGAAGCCCGCCATTATACGAAGCGGCTGAAAAATGCCAAGGCCAGACTACTGGGACAGCATCGTGCGGCGCCGTTCTTCCGCCTCCAGCCTTCGCCGGTTTTCTACGCACAGCGGGTGATTGGCGACGGCCGAGTTCTGGCATTGCTGGTGAATGCACATGGGGCGAGCGAGAAAGCCTGCATTGGCGCACGCCTCGTCCGGCCCTGCGACGCGGACCGCTACGGGCTTGGGCGCCACGGTAGGGGGCGGCTCCGGCGCCGGGGGCGCCTCAGCCGCCACGGCTTGTGGCAGCGGCTCAGCGACCTTGCGCGGCACCGGCCGAGGCCGTGGCGCCGAAGCCACGACGAACGCCGGAGCAGCGGCGGCCGCAGTCGATGCGCTGGATGCAGCGGGCTGCGCCACAGGCGCGGCTTCGTCTACCACGGCGACGAGTTCAGCCGCAGGCGCTGAAACCGCCGCCATCGGCGGCTCAGCCAGTTCCGTGATGATCTGATCTTCCGGCGTGTATTTGGTCGGATGGGATGTTTCGCGTGGCACGCCCCACCACAGCCCGGCGGCAATGACGGCCACGGCCAACATGCCGGCGCCCGCCCAGGCCAGCGGTCGCCGCCGCGCAGTGACGGCCGGTGCCGGCGGCTCGTCGCCCCCTGGGGTTTGGGCGCGGCGCGTCTTTCCGCGGCCCAGCCTTTCCGGATGCTGGGGGCGCCGTTCCTCGAAAACCGTCTCACCCGCCACCGTATCGACCATCACCGAATCCCCCGCCTCTTGCTTGCTGTCCATGAAAACGGTGTCCTGCATGTCGGAGACCACGGTATCACCGGCCTCCTGCCGATGGATATGCAATTGGGTAGGCGCTTCGGCCATCGGCTGCGCCACAGTGGCAGCCATCGGCGTGGCCAGGGCGGTACCGACTGCCGGCGCCGGAACCGAAGTGATGTCGATCATCGGCACCGCTACGCCGGTGCCATGCCGGTCCGCTGGTTCCACCCATACATCGCCCAGTTCGGCCCGAAAATCGAACTGGTCGATGCCTTCGGGCGGGGTGACCATCTCCATGGTGCGCAAAAATTCGTCGATGCTTTGCGGCCGCTCATCAGGCCGCAGGGCCAGTGCCTGAGAAATGGCGGCCACGAAAGAGGGCGAGTATTCGACGCCGAACTGGCGCCGCACGGTCTTGGCCACTCTGGAGAACGGCACCATGCGATCACGGATCGAACGCAGCGTCGCCGGCAGCGGCGTGTCGTTGCACAGGCTGCCGTGCACCACGGCACCGAGCGCATACAGGTCGCTCCACGGCCCCTGGCGCAGATCGCTCTCACTGTCGCTGTACTGCTCGATCGGCGCGTAATTGACCTTCAGAACCGCCGTGTGCTGGTGCCCCTGGTCGCTGATCGCATGGCGCGCGGCCCCCAGGTCCAGCAGCACGGGAGGGCCGCTGTCCTGCAAGAAGATGTTGTCCGGCGAGATGTCGCGATGCAGCGTCTGCCCATCGTGCAAAACGCGCAGCGCGCTCAATACCGACCACAGTAATTTACGCAGCCAGGCTTCGGGTGGGGGCGTGCGCATGTGGGCGCGGGCCTGCTTGAATGTCATGCCCGTATACAGCGGCATGACCATGTACGCCGTGTGATTGGCTTCCCAGAAACGAAAGACCTTGACCAGCGAGGGATGGTCGAATTGCGCCAGCAGGCGCGCCTCGCTCACGAAAGAGGCCAGACCCGCCTGGAAGGATTGCTCCTGGGACGAAGAGCGCACCCACAGCGACTGGCCCTGCGCCCGAGCGGCCAGCGCCGAAGGCATGTATTCCTTGATGGCCACGAAGCGCAGCAACGAATGGTCGAATGCCTTGTAGACCATGCCGAACCCCCCCACGCCCAGGAGCGAGAGCACTTCGAACTCCCCCAGCCGCGTCCCGGCCGGCAGGGCATCGACGTGATGAACGTCGTTCGGGGGTTCGGTGCTGGTGGTGGCAGACATGGTGGCGGCAGAGCTTTCGGGCGGCAATGGTGCACCAGCAAGGGCGCACCCGGCAACGGACAAATGGATGGATTGCAACACATTCACCGAGATCGCATCATGCAGCAAGCCCGATCCCGCGCGGCAACGGAGCGAATGGCACTGCACGGGATATCACAGCCGCCATGAATCTTCGCGCTCGATACCGTCGCAGCGGCCGCCCAGGCATGGCGGGAGGGCGGTGCATGGTTACCATTGGCCCATCATGTTCAGTTACCGCCACGCCTTCCATGCGGGCAACCACGCCGATGTGCTCAAGCACACGGTGTTGATTGCCACTTTGCAACACCTGACGCAGAAAGACGCAGCGCTCACCGTCCTGGACACCCATGCCGGCGCGGGCCTCTTCCGGCTGGATGGCGACTACGCCGCAACGAGCGGGGAAGCCGCGGACGGCATTCTTCGGCTGGTTCCGCCCGCCAAGCCCGCGGAGACTCTGGCCCCGGCCCTGCAGGAATACGTCGATATGGTCGGCGCCTTCAACCAGGGCAACGTGACACGGGTCTACCCTGGCTCGCCGTTCATCGCGCAGCGGCTGTTGCGCGACCACGATAAGTTGAAGCTGTTCGAACTGCACCCGACCGACCTGCGCGCACTGGCCGGCAACGTGGCTCAGTTGGAGGCCGGGCGCCAGGTGGCGGTGCTGCACGAAGACGGTTTCGAGGGCATCAAGAAATTCCTGCCGCCTCCGGCCCGCCGCGCGCTCGTGCTGTGCGACCCCAGCTATGAAATCAAGACCGACTACGGACGCGTCCTGGACATGGCGGCGGATTCGCTCAAGCGTTTCGCGACGGGCACGTATGCCGTCTGGTATCCGATCATTCCGCGGCCCGAGGCCCACGACCTGCCCCGGCGCCTCAAAACGCTGGCGACCAAGGCCGGCAAGTCGTGGCTGCATGCCACGCTCACCGTCAAGTCGAGCAAGGTGACCGGCGCTGCCGAGGGACAGGCACGCCGCCCGGGCCTGCCGGCCAGCGGCATGTTCCTGATCAACCCGCCCTTCACGCTCAAGGCAGCCCTGAAACCTGCGCTGCCGCAAATGGCCGAACTGCTGGCGCAGGACCATCACGCCTCGCACACGCTCGAATCCGGCGGCTGAACGAACGGCTCGCTTATTCGCCGTCCGTGGGTGAAGAGGGCCGTGCCTCGGACAGGCTGGATGCCGAGGCGTCAGGACACGGCGCAGCCGCATCGCCCGGCGCCTGCGACACCACGACAGGCTTCGTGCCCAGGCCCAGAAGCCCCAGCGCTCCAGCGGCAGCGCGGCTCACATCGATGATGCGGCCGGGCGAATGCGGCCCGCGATCGTTGATGCGCACCTGCACGGACCGCCCGGTGACCAGGCTGCGCACGCACACCCGCGTGCCGAAGGGCAAGGTACGGTGCGCCGCGGTGAATTCATTCATGTCGAAGCGCTCTCCGCTGGCCGTGCGGCTGCGGTGAAACCGGGCTCCGTACCACGACGCCATCCCCTCCTGGACGAATGCATCGGCCGCCTCGGGGTCTGAGGCAGCCTCGTCGGATGACGGGCCGGAAGGGGTGTTGACGGATGCGGCGGGAGGCGCCGCCGCAGCGCTGGGCGCGCGTGACGGCTGCGGGAGCGAAGGCGGCGCTACCTGAGGCTTGGGAGGCAGGGCACCGGTGTCTTCAGCGGGCACAGGCGTTTTCACCGCACAGGCGGCGAGCGCGCATGCCAGCAGCACACCCCCCAGGAGCGCGCCAATCCGGCGATGGCGTGATTCAGCGCTGGCAGCGCACTTCGTAGGCGTCTTCAAAACGCTTCAGGTCCTTTTTTTCACCCTCGGTCAGATCCGTGCGGGCGCGCTTGGCGGTGAGGATGCGGCGCGACTCCATGCATTGCTCGGCACGGCGTGTCGCCTCTGCCTGCGATGCCTGGGCCGCCACGCGCAACTGCTGCTCCTGTTCCTGGCGCTGCCTGCGTGCTTCGCCTTGCTCTTTGTAATAGCGGGAAGAGGCGTCGTATTCCTCCTCGCGGCAATCGCGCTGGTACTCGCGGCGCATGCCGGCGTAGGCATCCGGCTCAATGCCGTAAGAGCCGCCCCGCAGCGTGTCGCTCAAGGAGCGGCAGCGGGCACTCATGTAGCGCTGGTACGCAGGCCCCTCGGGCGGTGCGGAGCGCACGGGCGCTTCATAGCGCCAGGTCGGAGGTGGCGATACCGGCCCCGTGGCAGCCACCGATGTCGTCGAGCCCGAGGGACAGGGGCGCGACGTCGAAAAACTGTTGCCCGAAGCATCGCGGCAGACGTATTGCATCTGTGCCCAGAGCGGGGACGACGCCATGCAGCACAGTGCGGCGGCCAACAGGGAAGTGAAGGCGGAAGTCATGGAGGAGCGCGGAAAACGAAGCTGCGATATTACCGGAGTGGCTGCCGGCGCCCTACAGCCCCAGCCGACGGCAGATTTCCAGCGTGGCGGCGCTCTGGTTCATCGTATAGAAATGCAGACCCGGCACGCCGCGCTCGCGCAGCCGTTCGCACAGACCAGTGACCACATCCAGGCCGAATGCCTTGATGCTGGCGGTGTCGTCGCCGAAGCCTTGCAGGCGCATGCGGATCCAGCGCGGAATTTCGGCGCCGCAGGCGTCAGAAAACCGCATGAGCTGCGTGGAACCGAGGATGGGCATGATGCCCGGCACCACCGGCACATCCAGGCCCAGCCGCCGCGTATCGTCCACGAAGCGGAAGTAGGCGTCGGCATTGAAGAAATACTGCGTGATCGCTGAATGCGCACCAGCGCGCACCTTGAGCGCAAAGGCCTGCAGATCGGCCTCGGGCGAACGGGCCTGGGGATGCACTTCGGGATAGGCGGCCACTTCCACATGGAAATCGTTGCCCGTCTCCGCGCGGATGAAGGCCACCAGATCGCTGGCGTAATGGAACTCACCACCCGCGCCGTAGCCGCTCGGCAGATCGCCGCGCAGGGCCACCAGGCGCTTCACGCCCATGGCCTTGAGCGTGGCCAACTGGTTGCGCAAGGTGTCGCGCGTGGCGCCGATGCATGAAAAATGCGACGCAGCACTCACGCCTTCGGCAAGGATTTCGCGCACGGTGCCGAACGTGCCTTCTTGCGTCGATCCGCCCGCACCATAGGTCACGGAACAGAACTCGGGCCGGCGGGCATACAGGGCTTGCCGCACCGTGCGCAGCTTCTCGGCGCCTTCGGGCGTCTTCGGCGGAAAAAACTCGAAGCTGATCGGTAAGGGACGGGGGGAAGCAGTCATGCCGCACTCCTTGCATGGACGAAAAATTCGCGGTTGCCGTCGCCGCCGTCGATGGCGCTGTCCATCCACGCGGCCACGTTCAGGCCCAGTTCCGCGCAGCAGTCCCGGATGCGCTGCTCGACCACGGCGTAGAGCGCCGCATCGCGCACGATGCCGCCCTTGCCCACCTGGCCGGGTTGCAGTTCGAACTGGGGCTTGACCAACATCAGCAACTCCCCCCCGGCCTTCAGCAACGGCGCGACCGCGGGCAGGATGCGTGTGAGCGAGATGAACGACACGTCCCCGGTCACCAGATCGAACACCGGCGTGGTGTCCACTTGCTCCAGGCCCGCCCGTCGGCGGCGCACGGTGGGCAACACGCCTTCCGCGCGGGCCCGCGCCTTGGCCGACCGTTCGGCCTTGAAGGCCTCGACATCGTGTTCCTTGGCATCGCCGCTGTCGTCGTATTCTTCGTCGATCAGACCGCCATTGCGCATCCAGCTGTACGGAGCCTCCGGCTGGGTGTCGTTGTCGTCCGGGTCCTGCTCGACCTGTTCGGACAGCGCGTCTTCGCAGGCTTCCCGCAGCGATTCGGCAGTGAGCGAGCGGGCATTGACCCCTTCCACGGCCACGACGCGCGGGTCCCGCCGCAGACGGTCGTGCAGCTGCGCATGGCCCACGTCCACGCCGATCACCTGGGCCGCACCCGCCTGCAAGAGGCAGTCGGTGAAGCCGCCGGTGCTCTGACCCACATCCAGGCAGCGCCAGCCCGACACGTTCAGGCCGGTCTCCTTCAGCGCGCCTTCCAGCTTGAGGCCACCCCGCGAGAGGTAACGCGCCTCCGACTGATCGAGCAATTGCACTTCGGCAATGTCTGGAATGTCGTCGCCGTTCTTGGCCACCTTGTGCCAAGGCAGGCTGGGCGCCAGCCGCCACTGCACACCGGCCGCAATCAGGCGCTGCGCCTGCGAGCGGGTCGCGGCATGGCCTTTGTCCACCAGATATACGTCTGCGCGCATGCGCCCATCCTTCAGAGTCAAAAACGCCTTCAGCGCACGGCTACCAAGCGCTGAAAGCTATTATTTTTATAGCAAAAGAGAAGCAGGCCGGCGTCTGCCGGCCTGCGGTTCGCGGCGGTGCCGCGCCCGATCAGTAGCGGTACGTGTCAGGCTTGTAAGGACCGTTCTTGCTCACGCCGATGTAGGCGGCTTGCGATTCGGTCAGTTCGGTCAGCATGGCGCCGACCTTCTTCAGGTGCAGGCGCGCGACCTTCTCGTCCAGCAGCTTGGGCAGCACGTAGACCTTGCCGACCTGGTAGGCATCGGGTTTGGTGAACAGTTCGATCTGGGCGATGGTCTGGTTGGCGAACGACGACGACATCACGAAGCTCGGGTGCCCCGTGCCGCAGCCCAGGTTCACCAGACGGCCCTTGGCCAGCAGAATGATCTTCTTGCCGTCCGGGAAGGTGATGTGGTCCACCTGGGGCTTGATCTCCTCCCATTCGTACTTCTCGATCGAAGCGACGTCGATCTCGTTGTCGAAGTGGCCGATGTTGCAGACGATGGCCTGGTCCTTCATCTTCACCATGGTGTCGTGGGTGATGATGTCCTTGTTGCCCGTCGTGGTCACGAAGATGTCGGCCTTGTCGGCGGCGTAGTCCATCGTCACCACGCGGTAGCCTTCCATGGCGGCTTGCAGGGCATTGATGGGGTCGATTTCGGTGACCCACACCTGGGCGCTCAGTGCACGCAGCGCCTGGGCCGAGCCCTTGCCCACATCACCGTAGCCGGCCACCACTGCGACCTTGCCCGCGATCATCACGTCGGTTGCGCGCTTGATGCCATCGACCAGCGATTCGCGGCAGCCGTACAGGTTGTCGAACTTGGACTTGGTGACGGAGTCGTTCACGTTGATCGCACGGAACAGCAGCGTGCCCTTGGCGGACATCTCGTTCAGGCGGTGCACGCCGGTCGTCGTTTCTTCCGTCACGCCGATGATCTCGGCCGACTTGCGGGTGTACCAGGTCGCGTCTTCCGACAGCTTCTTGCGAATGGCGGCAAACAGGATGCGCTCTTCCTCGCTGGCGCCATTGCCGGCGACCAGGGAAGCGTCCTTCTCGGCGCGCTGGCCCAGGTGCATCAGCAGCGTGGCATCGCCGCCGTCGTCCAGGATCATGTTGGGGCCTTCGCCCACGCTACCCTTGGGGCCGAAGTCGAAGATGCGGTGGGTGTAATCCCAGTAGTCTTCCAGGGATTCGCCCTTGATGGCGAACACCGGCGTACCCGCGGCGGCGATGGCGGCCGCGGCATGGTCCTGTGTGGAGAAGATGTTGCACGAAGCCCAGCGCACATCGGCACCCAGCGCCTGCAGTGTTTCGATCAGCACGGCGGTCTGGATCGTCATGTGCAGCGAACCGGTGATGCGCGCGCCCTTGAGCGGCTGGCCGGCGGCGAACTCTTCACGGATGGCCATCAGGCCAGGCATTTCGGTTTCGGCGATGCGGATTTCCTTGCGGCCCCAGGCGGCAAGGGACAGGTCGGCGATGGCTTGATCGGACGGGGTCTTGAGAACTGCGCTCATGGTTTTCTCCAGTGAAGAAGGTAAAAACCACGCATCGGAGGGGAATGACTCACTCACCGCACAAGAAGCGTGGGCGAGCGTCGTTGCAAAATGATGATCCGAGCCTCGCGTCCCTGCCCCGTAACGGTGTCGGGGAAAGACGCTGCAACGCTCCTCGGAAAACGGCGATTATAAGGACTAAGGACACTGCGCTTTGACACCCCTACCGTTGTGCCGGGCATGACCAATGGGCGAAGGCCGAAGGTGCGCAACGAATTGAGATAAGGAGGGCCGGACCAGCTGCCAGCCCCACCCAAATGCCAAGTGCCCGAGACGGGCCGGAAAAAGCCAGAAAACATGTCCACACCGCACCGAAGCAACCTGTTCGACTTGCTGCGCATCGGCGCAGCGAGCGCAGTGATCTTCAGCCACCACTTTCACATCACGCGCACGGCACCGCCCTCCTGGCTGCACTCCGACATGGTGGGCGGCGTGGCGGTGATGACCTTCTTCACCATCAGCGGCTACCTTGTCACACTGAGCTGGTTGCGCCAGCCACAGGCGCTGGCATTCCTGTCCAAGCGTTTTTTGCGGATCTGGCCCGGGGTGCTGTTCGCCGTGCTGACCAACGTTTTCCTGTTCGGGCTTTTCTTCACTTCGCTGCCGGCCATGGACTTTCTCGGCCATCCCGAGACGATCCGCTACTTCCGCAATCTCTTGCTGATCAAGGACTATCCCTATCTGCCCGGCGTGTTCGAAAACAACCCGCTCAAGCACCTGATGAACGGCCCCTTGTGGACCATTCCGATGGAAAGCATGTGCTACCTGGTGCTCGCAGCGATCGGTTTTCTGGGGTTGCTGAGGTCGCGCTGGATCGCCTGCGTCGTGGGGCTGGGATACATCGCCTTCTTTCTCACGACCCGCAACGCGGACCTCACGGGGGAAATGCGGCATTGGTTCGAGTACCCCGCCTATTTCACCTATGGCGCGCTCATCGCCGTTTTTCGCGACGGGTTCCATGCGCGCTCCGGAAGGCTGGTGCTCGTGCTGACGCCTCTGGCCGCCTTGCTGTTCTTCGGTTTGAAAATGGAGCATTCGGCAGGCCTGCTCCTGCTGCCACCGCTGCTGATCTTTGTGGGCTCGCTGCACGTGCCTGCGCTGGCCTTTCTTCAACGCGGCGGGGATCCGTCGTATGGCATCTATCTGTATGGGTGTCCGGTGCAGCAATCGGTGTATGCCCTCTGGCCGGACCTGCCGTTCATTCCGAGCCTGCTGCTGTCCGTCTTGCTGGCCACCGTGGCTGGATACATCTCATGGCACGGCGTGGAATCACCCGTGCTGCGGGCCAAACGGCTCTTTCAGCGCGTTCCGACCGCCCCCCCGGCAGCGCCATAGCAGCCAGGGCCCGCCGTACCGGCGCTGCCGTGACGCAGCTGGCCGAATGAGGCCCCCGTTAGAATACGGCCACTTTTCCGCGGGCGCCCTCCGCGGCAGTGCTGCAGTGCGCTGGCCAGGCGCTCGTACTTCGGCCCACATGCCTGCGCCGCGCCCTCACCAAAACCACTGTGTCCTACGTCTCCGAAACACGGCGCCGCCGTACCTTTGCCATCATTTCCCACCCTGACGCGGGCAAGACCACGCTGACGGAAAAGCTGCTGCTGTTCTCGGGCGCGATCCAGATCGCTGGCGCGGTGAAGGGGCGCAAGGCCAGCCGGCACGCCACCAGCGACTGGATGGAAATCGAAAAGCAGCGCGGCATCTCGGTGGCCAGCTCGGTCATGCAAATGGCCTACCGCGACCATGTGGTCAACCTGCTGGACACGCCGGGCCACAAGGATTTCTCGGAAGACACCTACCGCGTGCTCACCGCCGTCGATTCGGCCTTGATGGTGATCGATGCGGCCAATGGGGTGGAAGCGCAGACGCGCCGCCTGATCGAGGTCTGCCGGCAGCGCGACACGCCCATCATCACCTTCGTGAACAAGATGGACCGAGAGGTGCGCGAGCCGCTCGACATCCTGGACGAGGTCGAGCGCGAACTGGGCATGCCCTGCGTGCCCATGACCTGGCCGGTCGGCCAGGGCAAGAACTTCGGCGGCATCATCAACCTGCGCACGCAGACCATGACGGTGTTCGAATCGGGCAGCGAACGCCGCCCGCAGGATTTCGAGGCCATCCCGCTGTCGGACGCCGACAACCTGCGTGCCCGCTTCGGCAGCGAATTCGACGCCGCGATCGAAAGCATGGAACTGGCCGTGGGCGCCTCGCCCACGTGGGACCATGAAGCATTTCTCGCCGGCAAGCAGACACCCGTGTTCTTCGGCTCCGGCGTGAACAATTTCGGGGTCATGGAAGTGCTGGATGCCCTGGTGGATCTCGCCCCTTCGCCCCGCCCCCGGCTGAGCAGCCTGCAGGTCAACAAGCAGCCGGTCGAGAAGACCGTGCAGCCAGAAGACCAGAACTTCTCCGGCGTGGTTTTCAAGGTGCAGGCCAACATGGATGCCAACCACCGCGACCGCATCGCCTTCGTGCGCGTGGCCTCGGGCAAGTACACGCCGGGCATGAAGCTCAAGGTGCAGCGCACGGCCAAGGAACTGCGCCCCACCAGCGTCGTGACCTTCATGTCGCAGCGCCGCGAAGCGGTGGAGGAGGCGTATGCCGGCGACATCATCGGCTTCACGACCCACGGCGGCGTGCAGCTGGGCGACACCATCACCGATGGCGCCAGCCTGCAGTTCACCGGCCTGCCCTTCTTCGCCCCTGAACTGTTCATGACGGTCATCCTGAAGAACCCGCTGCGCACCAAACAGCTTCAGCAAGGCCTCGCCCAACTGGGCGAAGAAGGCGCGATCCAGGTCTTCAAGCCCGATGCCGGTGGCGCCATGCTGCTGGGCGCGGTGGGCCAATTGCAGTTCGAAGTCGTGCAGCACCGCCTCAAGACCGAATACGACGCCGACGTGCGGCTCGAGGGTTGCCAGTACACCGGCGCCCGCTGGATCACCGCCGACAGCCCGGCGGACCTGCGCGCCTTCACCGACGCCTATCCGCTGCGGCTGGCGCACGATGCGGCGGACACCCTGGCCTACCTGTGCACCTCGCCTTACGACGTGCGCCTGGCGCAGGAGCGGTTTCCCAAGATCCACTTCCATCCGTTGCGCGAGCACGCCGGCCTGGCGCTGCAAGCCGCGGGTTGAGGGCACCCCCTCCGCCGCCTGTGGGAGCGACGCTGCCTTTCCCTTCAGCTTCCCGCGCAGACATTGCGCTGCGCGGCAGTTGGGCGGCTGCTGCTCCATTCCTCGTGATCTGGAGCGCCTTGATGGCGCTGTACGGCACTTGGCTGCTGGCGTTCTGGCCGGGCATCCTGGGAGAAGACTCGGTGTCCATCCTGCTGGAGGTGGAACGCGGCGGCGACTTCCGATCGGGCAAAACGGTCTTCTGGTATTACTTCGTTCGGCTGTTCTACGAGGGAACGCATCGGGTGGAAGTGCCCGTAGGGGTTTTGCTGTGCCTGTGCGCTCTGATTTTTGCGCGCATGCTGGCGTGGTACTGGCGCCAGGGGCTGAAGAAAAGTTTTGCGGTCGTGCTCGTGCTGGTGTGCGTGGCACCGCACATGGTCTATTTCATGGGCACGCTCTATCCAGACGGCATCTTCGCCGTAGCGGCGAGCGGCCTGTTGTTCGAGTTGTGGCTGGCAACCCGCCTGCGCACCATGGGTGCGGTGTCTTTGGCCATGGTGGCGGTGACGCTGCCCTTCGCGGCCTTCGCACGGCCGAACGGCATCGTCTTTCTGCTGCCGGCGGTGGCCGTGCTGCTGGTGCTGGACCGCAGCACCCGCTGGAGACTGGCGGCGCTGATCGCCACGGTCTGCGCAGCGATGTTCGCGGGCCACCAAATGCATTCCTCTCGTACGCAGGAGGCGGTCTATCCCATGGTCGTCTTCGAGACGGTGAACTTCATGAAGCCTCGGGCCATGAACCAGCTGTGGGATCAGTACCCGCATATGAACGATCCGTGGGTGCTGGACACGCCGAAGGTCTCGCCCGCGACGACCGAGTTGCTCGTCCGTTACCGCCAGTTGCCGCACTTCCTGGCCTATACCGACCCGGCTTACTGGGACATGCTCGTCTTCCACCCCGATGGCCCGCATGTGGAAGGCCTGCCAAAGGCCGACCAGCAAACACTGGTGCGCGAATTCTTCCGCTACAACCTCTGGCAGAACCTGCCCGATTTCCTGGGCAGCAGGGTCAATGTCTTCCTGGCGGCCGCGCTCGCGCAGGGGGGGTTTCCGGCCGTGACCTACTCCACCTACGTGCTGCCTCGCACGCAGGCGGAGTCGGTCTTTCGCCAGTTCGACCTGCGGGGGGTGGAGCGCCGTTTCATCGCGCTGCAAAAGGCCAGCCATGCCTGGCGATGGCTGCTATGGACGCCCTGGCTCGGTCTGCTTTTGCTGGCCTGGGCGTTGCGCCAGGGGATTGTGCGGCGCGAGCTTTCGCTGCTGATCGTCGCCCTGCCCATGGCCGTGCAACTGGTCGCCATCTTTCTGCTGTCCACGGCAGGGGAATACCGGTATTTGCTGCCGTTCTTCACCCTGCCCCTGGCTCTGCTTCCCGCTTTCGCCTTGCGCCACACGGCGCCGGCCCGCCCCGTGTCGGCATGACACGCCTACTGCGCTATCCACCATGTCCCTTTTACTCACGTCCCTGACCCTTCTGTGCGTGTTCGGCATTTCCGTCGGGCAACTGCTGTTCAAGAAGGCCGCCATGATGCTGCCGGCACAGCCGGGGCTGACCGACTGGATATTCAACGGCTGGCTCATCGTGGCGCTGGCGCTGTACGGCGTGACCACGCTGCTGTGGATCTGGGTACTGCGCAGCGCGCCGCTGCATCTGGCATACCCGTTCATGGGACTGGCGTTCCTGATCGTGCCGGCAATGGGGTGGTTTTTTCTGAAGGAGCCGCTGCACCTGCAGACCTTCATCGGCGGTGCGCTGATCCTGGCGGGCATCGCCGTGGCCGGGAGGGCTTCCGCATGACGAAGCCACCGATGACCATTGCCGTCGCCATCCCCTGCTACAAGGTCACGCAGCATGTTCTGGAGGTGATCCGCACCATTCCGGCTAGCGTGTCCCGCATCTACGCGGTGGACGATGCCTGCCCCGACGGCAGCGGCGCCTTCATCCAGCAGCACTGCACCGATCCGCGCGTGCAGGTTCTCTTCAACCCCGAAAACCAGGGCGTGGGAGGTGCGGTGGTGACCGCCTACCGGCAGGCGGTGCTCGACGGCATGCACATCGTGGTCAAGATCGATGGCGACGGCCAGATGAATCCCCGCCTGTTGCCGCTGTTCGTGCGCCCCATCCAGGACGGCCGGGCCGACTACACCAAGGGCAACCGCTTCTTCCGACCCGAGTCGGTGCGCGGCATGCCGGCCATGCGCCTGTTCGGCAACGCAGTGCTGTCTTTCATGACCAAGCTCAGCTGCGGCTACTGGCCCATCATGGACCCGACGAACGGCTATACCGCCATCCACACCAGCGTGCTGCGCGAGCTTCCGCTGGACAAGCTGGAGCGCCGCTACTTCTTCGAAACCGACATGCTGTTCCGCCTGAACACGCTGCGGGCCGTGGTGCGGGACGTCCCCATGGATGCCGTGTACGCGGACGAGGAATCGAACCTCAAGATCGGCAAGGTGCTGCCCGAGTTCCTGAAAAAGCACGCCTCGCGCCTCGCGCGCCGCTACGTGTACAGCTATTTCGTGCGGGACTTCAACGTCGGCTCGATCTACAGCATCTTCGGGATGCTGCTGCTGCTGGCGGGCGGCATTTTCGGGGCGATGCACTGGATCAACAGCGCCTATGGCACGCACCCGGCGACCAGCGGCACCGTCATGCTGGCAGCACTGCCGGTGCTCATCGGCATTCAGTTCCTGGTGGCATTTCTGCACTACGACGTGGGCAGCGTGCCCACCGAGCCCCTGAGCACCTACCTGCGTCCGGACGATCTGGACGGCCTGGAGGATGTGGAGGGAGGCGCCCAGCCATGAGCGCCCATCCCGCCCACGCGAACGCCCAGCTTCATGCCGGGCACACGTTCTCGCCGTCAGAACGCACCACTTTGCACTGGATGCTCTGGGGCCTGATCGTGCCGCTCATCTTCTACGCTGCGCGCACGGTGGAAATACTCACTCGGGTGGAGATTCCATTCGATTCGCTGCACACCTATCTGCCGCTCGCGCGGCAATTGCTGGAAGATGCGGCCGGGCTTTTCAGCAACCCTGCGATCCTCAAGGTGGCCCCCGGCACGGTCGTGTACATGGCGCTGTCCGGCGCGGATCCGGTGGCTGTCAAGGCGGCGAACCTTGCGATCTCGCTCGTGGCGCTGGTGCTCACGTTCGACGCAGCGCGCAAGGTCGGAGGCCGTGTCGCCGCCGCCGCTGCCGCGTGGCTTTTCGTGCTGCCCCACATGCTCGTGGAAGCGGGCGCGGTGCTCATGGGCGAGGCGCCCTTCGTGTTTCTCGTCGCGGTGTGGATCTGGGCCACTGCCTATGCCGCAGACACTGCGCCCGGCAAAAGCGCTGCGCGCTGGCGCATCGCCGCCGTGGTGCTGGGCGGTTTGGCCCTCGGCGCCGCCACCCTCACTCGCGCCACCTACATGTACTGGCTGCCTTTTGCCGTGGTGGCGTTCTTCATCGCGTCGCGCAAGCTGCATGGCGCCCAGCGCGGCGCAGCCGCGCGCATCGCCGCAGTGCACCTCATCGCCTTGGCGCTGGTCGGCGCCTACATGGCTCGGCAGAATGACGAATTCGGTCGGCCGATGATCGCGACCGGCACGGGCGCGGCGCTGTATTTCGGCAGCAATCCGGTGCTGTCCGGCTACGAGCCTCCCTACTTCGGGCTGGTTCACGACGAAGGCATCGTCACGGGTGCCCAGGGCCACCTTTCCATCGAAGGCGACCGCCGCCTGATGGCCGTGGCCAAGACGATGCTTCGGGAAACACCCTTCCCGGTGCTGGCGCAGATGTACGTGCAAAAGCTCGGCGCCGTGCTGTTCTTCAGCCGCGCGCACCTGGATCGCCATGTCATGAACGACCGGTCCTGGCGCGTGGTGCTGATCATCCTGGCCTGCCTGGGCGTGTGGGGGGCACGGCGGCACCTGATGGTATGGATGCTGACCGGCGCCGCCGCGTACCAGTGCGCGGTGCACGTGCCAGTGCTCTACAACCCGCGGTACAGCATCAGCGCGCTCGACATCCTGTTCGTATTGCTCGCCGCGCAAGGGGCAGCGCTTTTGTGGCGCCAACCCCGCCGGGGTGTGGCGATGGCAGGCGCCCTGTCCACCATCGTCGCGGGAATCGCACTAGGCGCCTACCACCTGCGCGCCAGCGCGCCGGTCATGCCCGACCTGAGCCTGGGGCACCCCCTGCCGATCCAGATGGCAGAACCCGGCACGGTGCAAACGCGCGGATGGGAAGGTGACCCGTTTTCGGCCGAGGCCAGCATGCCGTCCGGGAAAGCCCTCGTGGAGTGGCGAGCGAAGTCCTTCACGATGGACGGCATCTCCATCCTGCGATTGCCCCTCAAACACTTTCAAGGGCAATGCCAACGCCTTTGGATCGGCTACACACGGCCCGATGGCGCAGCGCGGTCCAGCCTGGTGCGCCTGGATGGCCTCCAACCGGACCAGGACATCACCTGGGGAATGCTGCCTTTGCTGCTACCCGGCCCGCCAGGGCGTCTTTCGATGGAATTCGAGTGCAAGCCGGGCACGCGCATGCAATTCGGCGAACTGGGCCTGTACGACGCCAGCGAGGGGCGCTTCTATCTTGAAAAGGCGCTGGGCAACCCTTGATGCGTCACTGCTCTGACCCGGGCCCGGGTCTTGCTGTTCGACCTGCCTCGCCCCTGCCGCCTTCCTTCGTTCACGGACACTCTGCCATGCGTTTTTCTCTCGCTCACCGGGTTCTGGCGGTGGCACTGTCCCTGCTGTGCGCCGCCGCTCATGCGGACACCGCCCCTGGCGCGGCGCGCGCGCCGTTCATCGTGGCACCGACCATCGTCGGAACGATGGTGTGCGACGAGGCCGCCAACGATCCACGCATCAAGACCTACGAAGCCGCCATCGACGTGTGCCGCGCGCGCAAGCGCACGGGCGCTGCTGCAATCAACCGGCTGCTCGACACGCTGGAGCCCGGTGGCCCGCGAGGACAGGTGCAGATCGGCTATACCTCCACCCTGCAGCTCCTTGCGCTGTACCGCAGGAGTGCCACAGGCTGGGAGATCGATACGGCGCGGGTGGATGAATTCCTGCAACTCGTTGCCGAAGTGAAGCGCCCTGTCGTGCTGTACCTGGCGGGCGACCATTTCGATTCCGCCGGCCCCCTCACCAACGAACTGGAAAAAGACCCTCGCAACCTGATGCAACTGCCCGGTGGGAAGCCGCTGGAGCTGGGCTACTTCGGCTACCGCGTCGCGCCCTATACGCTGGAGACGGACGCCACCATCCCGGTCAACCGCTACCGTTTCGAGGCATTGCGCTACGTGGCCCAGCGCATCAAGGCTTTGCCTGCAGAGCAGCAGCAGCGCATCGTCGCCATCACGCTGGCGGGCGAGTTGCACCACCTGTTCCCCGATTTCGAACACGGCATGGGCGAGTACCAGAACATTCGCACCACCGACTACAGCCCGGCCTCGGTGGCCGGCTTTCAGGCCTATCTGTCCAAGCAGTACGGCAGCATTGCCTCACTCAACCGGCAAGCCGGTACGGCCTATGCGGCCTTCAATGCCGTGCTCGCTCCGTCGCACGACGTGAGCCGCGAGCCGGTCAGCCGCCTGGGAGAGCATTACGACGCCTTCGCCGACGGCACCCTGCCGCTCTCCGGCTGGCTCTGGGACCCGGAAGGCCGCGTGACCGGGCTCGACCTGTACCTGGATGCGCGCTATGTCGGTCCGGTCGCGCGCGGCTTCAACCGTCTGGACGTCTACCGTGCGCTCGATGTGGTCACGACGCCCAACGTCGGCTTCCGCACCGATGTGGACTTCAGCGCACTGCGACCTGGCAAGCACATGGCGCAGATCGTGGCGCGCGTGGGCGGCGCCCGCTATGAAGTGGCCCAGACCGAATTCACCGTCATGCCGCGGGACCGCCGCGTGGCGCCGCCCGCCCGCAGGCCTCCGGAAGTGTTCGGCATGAAGGCCGCGAGCGAACTGCCCGGCGTACGCTCCTGGCTCGATCTGCCCAAGCCCACACAGGGCGTGCTGTTCAATCCGCTCGCCCGCGACTGGAACCGGTACCGCGAACAGCAGGTGTCTCGCCTGCTGAGCGAGTTCTACCGCATCGCCCTCGGCGAGGGCCTGCCCGCCGAAAAGCTCTACTCGCACCAGATCGTTCCCAACGTGAACTCATCCTGGAACCCCCAGCTGTTCGCGGCCGACCAGACGCTGCACGGCTCCATGCCCTGGAAGCACGGCATCAACCTGTACGGCGGCGCCACCGACAGCGACTGGGTGCGCGGGTTTCTGGCCGAACGAAAGATCGCCGACTACGGCGTGCCCGAGTTCAACCCGCAGCAATGGAAGCGCGACGGTGCGCACTTGGCCGCCATGCAGTCGCACTACACGGGCGGGGCGCGCTTCATCAGCCCGTATTACTTCTCGGTGATTCCGAATCGATTCAAGGGCAGCGCGGAAAACGGCGTGAACCGCATGGAACTCGGGCCGGACAACACCAAAGACGGTTCGGACCGCTTCTACCGCGCGATCATCGAGTTCGCCAAGCGCTGAGCCCGGCCCATCGAACCCGACGGCCCGAAAGCGTCCTTGCATTCCTTCGTTTCCGCCATGCCCCTGCATTCCCCCAACGACGAAACGCTGCAAACCCTGGCCGCATGGCAGCCGCCAACGGCGATTGCGGGGGTGTTCACCGACATCGACGACACGCTCACGACCGAGGGCGCCATCACCGGCGATGCGCTGGCGGCCATCGCGGCTCTGAAGGCCGCGGGCCTGCAGGTGATCCCGATCACGGGGCGCCCCGTCGGCTGGAGCGAGCCTTTCGCCGCCGCCTGGCCCGTGGACGCCATCGTGGCGGAAAACGGCGCCGCTGCACTGGTGGCGAACCATGGCCAAATTGGCCTCCAGCACAATCAAGACGCCGGCAGTGTGCTATCAAAAATATATCAACAAGGCGCTGAAACCCGGGCCAGGAACTACGCGCGCATGCAGGCCGTGCTGGCGCAGATCGAACGCGAGGTGCCGGGCGCACGCCGCGCCACCGACTCCGCCGGGCGGGAGTGCGACATCGCCATCGACCACAGCGAATTCGTGCACCTGCCGCAGGCCACGATCGACCAGGTCGTTGAACGCATGCGGGCCGCGGGCATGCATGCCACGGTGAGCAGCATCCACATCAACGGATGGTTCGGCGACCACAACAAGCTGGAGGGTGCGCGCTGGATCGTGCGCGCGCTGCTGGGGCGCGATCTGGATGCCGAAATGGGCCGCTGGGTGTACGTGGGCGATTCCACCAACGATCAGCTGATGTTCGAGCGTTTCGCGCACAGCGTGGGTGTGGCGAACATCGCGCGCTTCGTGCCGCAACTGCGCCACCGTCCCCGGTTCGTCACGCAGGGCGAGCGGGGCGCGGGGTTTACCGAGGTGGCACGGGCAATACTGAGCACAATTGGCCAGGTGCCCTAGTGAATACTGCGGCGCAAGCTATGCTTTTAATAGCAAAAAGCATTTCGCCCTGGCCCCGCCTTTGCGTTTGCGTTTGCGAAGGCACGCTTCGCGACAACGCAGCGGAGCGATGGCCGGCGCCGTGCCGGCCACGCACCATCGCCAGCCTTCTTACTGCGGCTTGCCCAGGCCCAGCTTTTCCACCAGGGCCTTCTCACGCGTGAAGGTGTCCTGCGCGAACTGGCGGTAGCTCGCGCTGTCCATGTAGATCGGCACCATGTCGTAGCGGGCCAGCGCGGTGCGGTAGCTTTCCTGTTCCATGGCCTGTTTGAACGCGTCGTGCAGCCGCTTGACCACGTCGGGCGGCGTGCCCTTGGGGGCGCCGATGCCGAAGGGCGAGTTCTGCACCACGTCGATGCCCAGTTCCTTGAGCGTGGGGGCATCGGGAAACTTGACCAGGCGCTCCGCGCCCCAGGTGTTCAGCACGCGCAGCTTGCCGGCCTCGACCTGCGGCGCAAAGCCCGTGGAGTCGGCCGCAGCCATCAACTGGCCGCCCATGATGGCCTGCATCAGATCGGCGCTGCCCTTGTAGGGCACGTGCAGCAGTTGAATGCCCAGCTGCTGCGCGGCCAGTTCCATGGTGAGGTGCGGGCTGGTGAGCGTGCCGGTGGAGCCATAGCTGAGCCTGCCGGGGTTGGCCTTGGCATAGGCCACGAAATCCGCCCAGGTCTTGAACGGCGAATCGGCCGGCACCACCACGCCGAAGGCGTAGCCCGTCACGTTCAGCACGTAGGTGATGTCCTTGACCGGGTCCCAGTTGATCTTGGTCGTGTAGGGCAGCCGGAACACGCCCAGCGGAATCTGCGCCACGGTGTAGCCGTCGGCGGCCGAGGACTGCAGCAGTTGCGCGGGCAGCGTGCCGCCGGCACCGGGCTTGTTGTCGATGATGACGGGCTGGCCGAGCGCCTTGCCGGCGTTGTCTGCCAGGGCGCGCATGGTGATGTCGGTGGGGCCGCCCGCAGGGAACGCGATCACCAGCTTGATGGGCCTGGCAGGAAAGGATTGGGCACGGGCGGTAAGGGCAGGAGCGGCCAGGGCCGCGGCCCCGAGCTGCATGAGATGACGGCGCTGCATGATCGAACGGTTCTCGCAAACAAAATAGGCAGCCGCCATTGCATCGCAGCCTGCCCCGGCCCTTCAGGCCGTAAACCCTGAGGCGCTGTCACGCACGCGTCACGCACGCGTCATGCGCGCCGCCTCGTACGCGCCGTCCGGCCTCCCGACGCACTCGTCCTACACGGGCCGACGCGCGGAACCGACACGCCCGCCGAAGGCGCCCGCGTACCTTCATCCCCGGCGCACGCGACCGGCGTGCTGCCTTCCAGCCCCCACCCCGCCCATCGGCTCCACGGCCGATGCCGGGGGCAGCCGTTTCAAGAGGAATCGCCATGCCCAACCAACGCCACGCACCCGTCTTTCTCGGGTTGCTCCTCGTCGTGATCGGCCTGGCCATCGGGATCGGCGGGGTCTGGCTGATCGCGCTGGGGGGATCGTGGTACTACCTGCCCGCCGGGCTGGCGACGCTGCTGGCGGGTTGGATGCTGGCCCAGCGCAACCCTGGCGCGCTCTGGGTGTACGCCGGGCTGGTGGCCGTGACCCTCGTGTGGTCGCTGTGGGAAGCCGGGCTCGACTGGTGGCCCCTGGCGGCGCGGGGCGACGTGTTCTTCGTGCTGGGATTGCTTTTGCTCACGCCGGCGGTCTCGCGCGGCATGATCTCGGCGGCATCGCACCGCGGCCCGCGCCGTGCGCTCAGCGCCTCGCTGGCGGCGTTCTTCGTGGTGGCGGTGGCCTCGTGGTTTCACGACGCGCACGACATCCCCGGTGCGTTCGAAGCGCAAGCGGCGACGCCCCCTGCAGCAGCCACCGCAAGTGCCGCTACGCCCTCTCCCGCCGCAATGCCGGGCACGGGCGACGGCGGCATTCCCGCTGGCGAATGGCACGCCTACGGCCGCACGGGCGCCGGGCAGCGCTATTCCCCGCTGGGCCAGATCACCCCCGACAACGTGCGCGGCCTGGAAGTGGCCTGGCAGTTCCGCACGGGCGACGTGCGCGGCCAGCCCGGCGACCCGCAGGAAACGACGTTCGAAGTGACGCCGCTCAAGGTCGGCAACCGGCTGTACCTATGCACTCCGCACCAGTCCGTGATTGCCCTGGATGCGACCACCGGCGCGCAGGTCTGGCGCTACGACACCCAGACCCAGGGCAAGGGCGAACTGGCGCTGCAGCATCTGACCTGCCGCGGCCTGTCGTACCAGCCGCCGGAACCGGCGGCGGGCGCCGTCCCCGCACCGGCCGCTGCCCCGGCAATGGCGGGCGGCACCGCCACCTCCCCCGCATCGGCAGTGGCTGCCGCCCCGGCGCCCGCTCCACAGGCGCCTGCTGCGCCATCCACGGCCGTCGCAGCCGCTGCAAACCTCAACACGGTGACCTGCGAAGGCCGCCTGTTCATGCCCACGGCGGACGGCCGGCTTCTCGCGCTGGACCCGCGCACCGGCTCGCTGTGCAGCGACTTCGGCAACGGCACCGGGCAGATCGACCTGTGGGCCGGCATGCCCAACAAGCGCCCCGGGGCGTACTACTCCACGTCGCCCGCCGTGGTGACGCGCGATCTGATCATCATCGGCGGCACGGTGCTGGACAACGCATCCACCAAGGAACAGTCGGGCGTGATCCGCGCCTACAACGTGCGCACCGGCGCCCTGGTGTGGAACTGGGATTCGGCCAAGCCCGAGGCCACCGCACCCATCGGACCCGGCGAAACGTACACGGCCAACTCGCCCAACAGCTGGTCGATCTCCAGCGTGGACGAGACCCTGGGCCTGGTCTATGTGCCGATGGGCAACCAGCCGCCCGACCAGTGGGGCGGCCGGCGCAGCCCCGAGGTGGAGCGTTATTCATCGTCCGTCGTGGCGCTGGAACTGGCCACCGGCCGCGTGCGCTGGCACTTCCAGACCGTGCACCATGACCTGTGGGATTACGACGTGCCAGCCCAGCCCAGCCTGGTGGACCTGACGGTGAAAGGCGAGCGCGTGCCCGCGCTGGTGCAGCCCACCAAGCAGGGCGAGGTGTTCGTGCTGGACCGGCGCACCGGCAACCCCATCCTGCCGGTGACCGAAGAACCGGCGCCGCAGGGCGCCGCCGAAGGTGACCGCACCGCCCCCACGCAGCCCAAGTCGGCCCTGTCGTTCGACCCGCCGCCGCTCACGGGCGCGGACATGTGGGGCGTCACCCTGTTCGACCAGCTCATGTGCCGCATCGCGTTCGAAAAGCTCCGCTTCGAAGGCCGGTTCACGCCGCCTTCCACGCACGGGACGCTGGTGTACCCCGGCAATTTCGGCGTGTTCAACTGGGGCGGCGTGGCGGTGGACCCGCAGCGCGAGATGGCGTTCACCACGCCCACCTATCTGGCCTTCACCTCGCAGCTGATCCCTCGCACCGACGACACGACGCTGCTGGTCCAGCCCGGCGGCGCGGCCCCGCAAGGCATGCTGCCCGCGCTGAACGAGAACGTCGGCGCGCCCTTCGCCGTGCGGCTCAAGCCCTTCGTCTCGGTGCTGGGCATTCCCTGCCAGGCGCCGCCCTGGGGTTATGTGGCCGGCGCGGACCTGACCACGGGCAAGATCGTCTGGAAGCACAAGAACGGCACCGTGCGCGACCTGGCGCCCGTGCCCGTTCCCTTCAAGATGGGCGTGCCCAACCTGGGCGGCCCGGTGACCACGGCCGGTGGCGTGGCGTTCCTGTCGGGCACGCTCGACTACTACGTGCGGGCCTACGACGTCGCGAACGGCAAGGAACTGTGGAAGAGCCGGCTGCCTGCCGGCGGCCAGGCCACGCCGATGACCTACACGGGTGCGGATGGGCGCCAGTACATCGTGGTGGCGGCTGGCGGCCATGGTTCGCTGGGCACCCGCACGGGAGACTGGCTGATCGCCTATGCGCTGCCCCGCACCTGAGCGGCATTTGACTTGAGCATCAAAAAGGCCTCCAGCGCAATCATCACTAGGGGGTGTAGCTATTATTTTTATAGCAAATCACCAGAACCTCCGCCAGTACCGTTTTCTGGAGGCTGCGGCCTCAGCGGCGGCGCATCGCACCCGATGCCCGCCGCGATCCACCTTCGGGCGAGCGCGCGCATCAGGCCTGCCGCCCACGCGCTGCGCCAGCCGGTGACCTCGCCCGGGTCGGCCACCATGCCGCAGACATAGCGGCCGGGCGAGGCCGGCACGCGACGCCCAGCGCCCTCGCCTCGACCCGACGCGGGGTCGGTCTCCACCGCCGGTGCGCCATTGCCGCCCGGCATCTCGGCCAACGAATCGACGCTTTCGTCCCGCCAGCGCAGCGCCGTGCATGGGCCGGTGCGGCGGCGCGATACCAGCATGCCCAGCGGACACGGCTCGGCCAGGCAGCACAGGCCGCACCCGTTGCATGGCGCGCCTTGCGCCGGCTGCAGCGGCGCCGAAGGGTGCACATGCACGACCTGCCACTGCGCGCCAGCCGCGCGAGCCGCACCCGGGCCACCGGCAGCGCGGGCGGCCGAGGCATCGTCAGGTCGGGCATCGTCGGGCAAGGGCATGGCAGAAAAAACTAGCAGCGGTCGCCACCGAGGCCGGCGGCACGCAGACATCCGGGGACGGGGCATTTCCCCGCAGTGCTCCATTGTTGCGCCGTGGCTGTCCGGGCGGCCATGAAAAAAGCGCCCCGAAAGGCGCTCTTACGCTCTGGCCTGCGAAGGCCCGGCAGCGGTCGATCAGTGCTGCAGGATCTTGTTGAGGAAGTCCTTGGTGCGCGGCTGGCGGGCATCCGGGTTGTTGAAGAAGTCGTCCTTGGAGCAGTCCTCCAGGATCTTTCCGCCCACGTCCATGAAGATCACGCGATTGCTCACCTTGCGCGCAAAGCCCATTTCGTGGGTCACGCACATCATGGTCATGCCTTCGTTGGCCAGGCCCACCATCACGTCCAGCACTTCGCCCACCATTTCGGGGTCGAGGGCCGAAGTCGGCTCGTCGAACAGCATCACGATGGGGTCCATCGACAGCGCACGCGCAATGGCCACGCGCTGCTGCTGGCCGCCCGACAGCTGGCCGGGGAACTTGTCCTTGTGCGCCGACAGGCCCACGCGGTCCAGCATCTTGAGGCCGCGCTTCTTGGCTTCGTCCGCGCCGCGGCCAAGCACCTTGACCTGCGCGATCGTCAGGTTCTCGGTCACCGACAGGTGGGGGAACAGTTCGAAGTGCTGGAACACCATGCCCACGCGGCTGCGCAGCTTGGGCAAGTTGGTCTTGGGGTCGTGCACGGCGATACCGTCCACGAAGATCTCGCCCTTCTGGAAAGGCTCGAGCGCGTTGATGGTCTTGATCAGCGTGGACTTGCCGGAACCCGAGGGACCGCACACCACCACGACCTCGCCCTTCTGGATGGAAGTGGAGCAGTCGGTCAGCACCTGGAAGCTGCCGTACCACTTCGAGACATTCTTCATTTCAATCATTGCTTTTTCCTCACTCTTTCCGCTCAGCGGATGATGGCGATTTTCCGATGCAGGCGCTTCACGAACCAAGACAGTGCAAAGCACATCACGAAGTACACGACAGCCGCCAGCAGATAGGCCTCGATCGGCCGGCCATAGTTCTTGCCCGCCGTCTCGAAGCCCTTGAGCATGTCGTAGGCGCCGATGGCATAGACCAGCGAGGTGTCCTGGAACAGGATGATGGTCTGCGTGAGCAGCACCGGCAGCATGTTGCGGAACGCCTGCGGCAGGATCACGAGCTTCATGTTCTGCCCGTAGGTCATCCCCAGCGCCTGGCCCGCGAACACCTGCCCGCGCGAGATCGACTGGATCCCGGCACGCATGATTTCACTGAAGTACGCGGCCTCGAAGGCGATGAAGGTGATCACGGCCGACAGCTCGGACCGGTAGCTCGTGCCGATTCCACCAGGCAGCGCCGCGTAGAACGAGGCCGGCACCAGCAGGAAGAACCACAGGATCACCATCACCAGCGGAATGCTGCGCATGCCGTTGACATAGAACGTGGCGGGCGCGTCCAGCCACTTCTTGCCCGACAGGCGCATCAGCGCCAGCACGGTGCCCAGCAGGATGCCGCCGATCGTGGCGATCAGCGTCAGCATGATGCTGAAGTAGAAGCCCTTGACGACGAACTTGCTGATGATGTCCCAGCTGTAGAAGGAAAGGTCGAGATTCATCATGTCAGTGACCTCCCCCCGCGCCGCTGGACACGATCAGGCCGGGCACGCGCGTGCGCTTTTCGATGAAGGCCATGATGCGGTTGATGGCGAAGGCAGACACCACGTACAGGCCGGTCACGGCCAGGTAGATTTCGATGCCGCGCGAGGTTTCTTCCTGCGCCTGCATCGCGAACATCGTCAGTTCGGCCACCGACACGGCGAAGGCCACGGACGAGTTCTTGAAGATGTTCATCGTCTCGCTCGTGAGCGGAGGAATGATGATGCGAAACGCCATCGGCAGGAGCACGTAGCGGTAGTACTGCACGGTGGTGAAGCCCATGGCCATGCCCGCGTAGCGCTGGCCGCGCGGCAAAGCCTGGATGCCCGCCCTCACCTGCTCGGCGATCCGTGCCGACGTGAAGAAGCCCAGCGCCAGCACCACGAGGATGAAGCCCGAGACGCCCTTGAGCACCGGAAAGATCGCAGGCAGCACGTGGTACCAAAGAAAAATCTGCACGAGCAGCGGAATGTTCCGAAAGAGCTCGACCCAGGCATTGCCGAAGCCGACCAGCACCTTGTTGTCGGGCAGCGTGCGCAGCGTGCCGATGAGCGAGCCCATCACCAGGGCGATCACCAGTGCCAGCAAGGCCACCGACACCGTCCAGCCCCATGCAGAAAGCATCCACTGGAGGTAGGTCGGGTATTCACCCCCCGGGTCCTGCAGGAAGACTTGCCAATCCCAATTTGATCCCATGGGAAATCCTTCTCAAATCTCGTTGTCTTCAAACTTGACGCCCCATCCCGGGCATCCCTGCCGGGGAGAACAAACAAACGCCCACCGGGCGGTGGGCGTTTGATGCAAGCGGGCGCCGGGGCGCTCAGTCCTTGGTCGCGTACTCTTCCATGGGCTTGTCGTTGGGGTTCGCCCAGGCGGCCTTGGTCGCTTCGCTCAATGGCAGGCCGATCTTCACGTTGTTCGGTGGCACGGGTTGCATGAACCACTTGTCATACAGCTTGGCCATGTCGCCGGACTTGATCTGGGCCTTGATGCTGTCGTCCACGGCCTTCTTGAAGGCCGGGTCGTCCTTGCGGATCATGATGGCGATGGGTTCCACGCTCAGCACTTCGCCGACGATCTTGAAATCGCCCGGGCTCTTGGACTTGGCGATGTTGGAGGCCAGGATCGAACCGTCCATGATGAACGCGTCGGCGCGGCCGGATTCCAGCAGCAGGAAGCTGTCGGAGTGGTCCTTGCCGAACACTTCCTTGAACGTCAGGCCTTCGGCGCGCTTGTTCTTGCGCAGCGTCTGCACCGAGGTGGTGCCGGTGGTGGTGGCGATGTTCTTGCCGTTCAGGTCCTTGATGCCGGTGATGCCCGAATCGGCCTTGACGGCGATGCGCACTTCTTCGACATAGGTCGTGACCGCGAAGGCGACGTCCTTCTGGCGGGCCGCGTTGTTGGTGGTGGAGCCGCACTCGATGTCCACCGTGCCGTTTTGCACCAGGGGAATGCGGTTTTGCGACGTCACGGGCTGGTACTTGACGTCCAGCTTGGACAGGCCCAGCTGCTTTTGCACGTCGGCGATGACCTTGGCGCAGACATCGTAGTGAAAGCCCGTGTACTTGCCGTCACCCAGGGTGTACGAAAGACCGGAAGATTCGCGCACGCCTTCGGTGATCGTGCCGGAGGCCTTGATCTTGGCCAGCGTGTCGTTGGCTTGCGCGAAAGCGCTGCCTGCGGCCAGGGCGGTGATGGCGACTGCCAGCAAATGTTTCTTCATCAGGATCTCCTAAGAACTTACGGATGCGAGGGAAAGAATCGTTCTAGATAGTGGCACAGGGCGGAATCCGCCACCATGCCGAATACCCGGAACATCGGGGAAGCGCAGCAAAAAACCTTGCTCAAAACGGAACCTGGTCGGTGGGGTATCTCCAGAAATCCCTCAAGAGATAGCTCACGGGAAGATTGAGCGCGCGGTTGGAAGGCGGTATGGGTTGCGTGAACCACTTGTCGTAGATGGGGTAGATCTCGCGGCTGGTGATGAGGCGGCGCATTTCGTCGTCCACCAGCTTCTTGAACGCGGGATCGTTCTTGGGCAGCATGATCGCCAGCGGCTCGGTGGTGATGAACTTGCCGACCACCTTGAGCGCAGCGGGGTTGGGCCGGTTGGAAGCCAGGCCGTACAGCAGCACATCGTCCATGGCGAAGGCGTCGGCCTCGCCCTTTTCCACCATTTCGACGGCTTTGGCGTGGTCGGGGGCTTCGATGACGTTGATCTGCAGCAGGCGCTCGCGGTTGATCTGCTGCGCGGCCTTGAGCGGCGTGGAGCCCTTGGTCGAGACGAGCTTCTTGCCGCTCAGGTCTTCGATGCGGTCCACATTGCTCTGCGCCGGCACCAGCAGGCGGGCGCCGGTGATGAAATGCGGCACGGTGAACGCCACGGCCTGGCGGCGCTCGGCATTGTTGGTGGTGGAGCCGCACTCCATGTCGGCGCGGCCCTTTTCGATGGTTTCGAGGCGGTTGGCCGAAGTGACCGGCACGAATTCCACCTCCATGTCCTTGCGGCCGGTCTTCTTGCGAACGACCTCGGCGATCCGCTGGCACAGGTCCACGGCATAGCCGATGGGCTTGCCGCCATCCACATAGGAAAAGGGCACCGAGGATTCGCGGTAAGCCAGAACCAGCTTGCCGCCCGCTGACACACGGTCCAGCAGCCCTTGGGCGGAGACAGCCATGCCCCACCAGCACAAGGCTGCGGCGACCCCTACGGGCTTCCAGCGGAATGTTTTCATGGCTTGTCTCAAAGTTCGTAAGTTCTAACCCGAGCAAACACCGTGCCAGGCCGGGCCTCTCTGTTGGGCGAAGGCTTTTGCGCTTCGCTCCGGACGCCGGGACGGAATGTACGTCCCGACACAACGTCTTTCCAATGCCAATTGCTCTGTGGAATTATGCAATTGACACATAACGCGCCTACCGCGTCAAAGGGGCTTGTCCGTACCGTGGGCCTGCAGGTAGGTCCACAGCGATTGCACGATGCCCTTGGAGGGCTCTTTGCCCGACGGCTTCTCGCGGTAGGCGCGCACCTCCATCGCCATCTGCAAATCCTCCACCCCCGGTGGAGCGGCGCTCACCAGGCGGCGGGAGCGGAGTTCCTTTTTGACGGCGCTGTGCGGAAGGAAGGCGACCCCGTGCCCTTCCACGGCCATGGCCTTGAGCCCCTCCGCCATGTCGGTCTCATAGACACGGTCCAGGTGGATGGCCGTGCTCGACTGTTTAAGGATCAATTCCGTCACGCGGCCCAGATACGCACCGGGCGCATACCCCAGATAGGGCAACGGATCGCTGGCACGGCCCGGCAGGCTGAACAGCGGCTGGCCTTCGGCATTGGCGCGGGAATAGGGCGAGAGGATTTCCTGGCCCAGCGTCACCATCTCGTAGCGGTCGGCATCGAGCTGGAACGGCTGCGAGGGGTGGTGGTAGGCGATCAGCAGATCGCACCCTCCTTCCACCAGGCGCAATACGGCGTCGTGCACGTTGAGGGCGATCAGGCGGCTCTTGACGGGCCCGAAGCGCTCGCGAAGGCTCGACAGCCATGCGGGAAAGAACGTGAACGCCAGCGTATGGGGCACCGCGAACTCGATCATGTCCTTGCCGGCGCTGGTGTGGGCCCGCAGCATGGCACGGGTGTTCTGCATGGCCTGCAGCATCTCCAGCGCCTCTTCGTAAAGGGTCTTGCCCGCGGGCGTGAGCCGGGTCGGGTAGGAACTGCGGTCCACCAGATCGGTGCCGGCCCAGGCCTCGAGCGCCTGGATGCGGCGCGAGAACGCTGGCTGGGTCACATGGCGCAACTGCGCCGACCGGCTGAAGCTGCGCGTTTCCGCGAGGCTGACGAAATCCTCGAGCCACTTGGTTTCCATGGCGCGCATTATCGGGGCGAGCGCATGCCCCTCCTGCTCAACGCCCTGGGGAAACCCTGCACCGGACGCTGGCACGTTTGCTTGCAAAATGGCCTTCGGCGTTCCGAACGCCGCCCGTCCGGGCCCCTGGCGCACAAGGCCGGTGGGCAGAGTGACCTGCATCGCCACGTTGTTTGATCTCCCTGACCCCTCTGCCTCCCATGCCCCTACCTCCCCCGTCCGGGCCTTCGCCCCATGGCGCCGCACCCGTCGCCAAGCCTGACGACGACACCCCCCGTTCCCTGCGCATCGAAGACTGGCTCACCGTCATCGTGATGGCGGCCCTGGCCCTCATCACCTTCGCCAACGTGCTGGTGCGCTATTTCACCAACTCCTCTTTCGCCTGGACCGAAGAGATTTCGGTCTTTCTCATGATCGTTCTGGCGCTGGTGGCGGGCTCTGCCGCCGTCGCGCGCGACCAGCACATCCGCATCGAATGGTTCGCCGAAGGCGGCTCGGCCGCGCGGCGGCACGGCCTGGCGCGCTTCGGGGCGCTGATGGTGGCGCTGCTTTTCGGCGTGATCGCCGTGCTGAGCGTGCGCGTGGTGTGGGACGACTACCGCTTCGGCGAAACCTCGCCCGGCATCGGTGTGCCGCAATGGTGGTATTCGGTGTGGCTGCCGCTGCTGTCCGCGCTGATCACCTGGCGCGCAGTCGGCCTGTTCATCCGGCGGGGCCGCGCGGCCCCATCGCCGGGCCGACAGGCCGCCGACGAATGATCGCCACCCTGCTGTTCGTGGCGTTCCTCGCCATGATGTTCGTGGGCGTGCCGATCGGCGCGTCCCTGGGCCTGGCCGGCGTGACAGCCATCGCGCTGGCCAATGCCGACAGCCAGTGGTTCGGCCTGCTGGCCGTGCCGCAGAACTTCTATGCCGGCCTGGGCAAGTACCCGTTGCTGGCCATTCCCATGTTCGTGCTCGTGGGCTCGATCTTCGACCGCTCGGGCGTGGCACTGCGGCTCGTGAACTTCGCGGTGGCCATCGTGGGCCGCGGCCCGGGCATGCTGCCGCTGGTGGCCATCGCCGTGGCCATGTTCCTGGGCGGGATTTCCGGCTCCGGCCCGGCCAACGCCGCGGCCGTGGGCGGCGTGATGATCGCGGCCATGTCGCGTGCGGGCTACCCCGGTTCGTTCTCGGCCAGCGTGGTGGGCGCTGCGGCAGCCACCGACATCCTGATCCCTCCGTCGGTCGCATTCATCATCTATTCGGTGCTGGTGCCAGGCGCCTCGGTGCCGGCGCTGTTCGCGGCCGGCATGATTCCGGGCGTGCTCGCTGGCATCGCGCTGATCGTGCCGGCCGTGTGGCTGGCCCGCCGGCACAAGATGGGAGCGCTCGAATCCTCCATGCCGCGCCCGCCCTTTTGGCGCAGCCTGCGCGATGCGTCCTGGGGCCTGGCCGCGCCGGTGCTGATCCTGGGCGGCATGCGCGCCGGATGGTTCACGCCCACCGAGGCCGCGGTGGTGGCGGTGTTCTACGGCCTGTTCGTGGGCATGTGCGTCCACCGCACGATCAAGGTGCGCGACCTGTTCCCCATCCTGCGCGAAGCCGGCGAACTCTCCGCCGTGATCCTGCTGGTGGTGTCGCTGGCCGGCATCTTCGCGTTCTCGCTGTCCACGCTGGGCGTGATCGATCCGGTGGCGACGGCCATCGTGAACTCGGGCCTGGGCGAGTACGGCGTGATGGCGCTGCTGATCCTGCTGCTCATCACGGTGGGCATGTTCCTGGACGGCATTTCGATCTTTCTCATCTTCGTGCCGCTGCTGCTGCCCATCATGCAGCACTACCAGTGGGACCCGGTGTGGTTCGGCGTCATCCTCACGCTCAAGGTCGCGCTGGGCCAGTTCACCCCGCCGCTGGCCGTGAACCTCATGGTGTCGTGCCGCATCGCTGGCGTGCGCATGGAATCCACCGTGCGCTGGGTCGGGCCCATGCTCCTGGCGATGTTCGTCGTCATGGTGCTGGTCATCGCCTTCCCGCAACTGGCACTGTGGCTGCCCGCCCGCCTGGGCTACTGACGGTTGCCCCGCCCTTTTCCGAGAAAACCAGGAGACTGAAACCATGAAACTGCGCACCTTCCTCACCAGCGCCGTCGCTGCCGCCGCCGCACTGGCCTTCGCCACGCCGGCCCTGGCGCAAAACTACAAAAGCGAATACCGCATGTCGCTGGTGCTGGGCACCGCCTTTCCATGGGGCAAGGGCGGCGAGCTGTGGGCCAACAAGGTCCGCGAGCGCACGCAAGGGCGCATCAACATCAAGCTGTACCCCGGCGTTTCGCTGATCCAGGGCGACCAGACGCGCGAATTCAGCGCGCTGCGCCAGGGCGTGATCGACATGGCCGTGGGCTCGACCATCAATTGGTCGCCCCAGGTCAAGCCGCTCAACCTGTTTTCGCTGCCCTTCCTGTTTCCGGACTATGCGGCTGTGGACGCGGTGACCCAGGGCGAGGTCGGCAGGAGCATCTTCCAGACGCTGGAAAAGGCGGGCGTCATGCCGCTGGCCTGGGGCGAGAACGGCTACCGTGAAATCTCCAACTCCAAGAAGGCCATCAAGTCCCCCGAAGACCTGAAGGGGCTGAAGATCCGCGTGGTCGGCTCACCCCTGTTCCTGGACACCTTCACGGCGCTGGGCGCCAACCCCACGCAGATGAGCTGGGCCGACGCCCAGCCCGCCATGGCCAGCAGCGCCGTCGATGGCCAGGAAAACCCGGTCTCCGTCTACATGGCCGCCAAGCTCTACACCGTGGCGCAAAAACACGTGACCATGTGGGGCTACATCAACGACCCGTTGATCTTCGTGGTCAACAAGGACATCTGGAACAGCTGGACACCCGCTGACCGCGAGATCGTCAAGCAGGCGGCCATCGACGCCGGCAAGGAAGAGATCGCCATCGCGCGCAAGGGCATGGTCGAGGCCGACAAGCCACTGCTCAAGGAAATCGCCAGCCACGGGGTGACGGTGACCCAGCTCAGTCCGGCAGAGCGGGAATCCTTCGTGAAAGCCACGCGGCCGGTGTTCGACAAGTGGAAGGGCCAGATCGGCGCCGACCTGGTGGACCAGGCCGAAAAGGCCATCGCCGCGCGCAAGCCCTGAGGCAGCGCACGCCTGGCGCGCTTCTTACAAGCAGCGCCAGGGCCTGAGCGCACCGATCAGCCCGCTTCGCCGCTTTGCTGCAGCGCCCACATGCTGGCGTAGCGCCCATTGCGCTCCAGCAGCGCTGCATGGGTGCCGCGCTCGATGATTCGGCCGGCCTCCATCACCAGAATCTCGTGCGCATCGACCACCGTGGAGAGGCGGTGCGCGATCACCAGGGCCGTCTTGTTGCGCGCCGCGCTTTTCAGTTCGGCCTGGATCGCGCGTTCGTTGGCGGAGTCGAGCGCGGACGTGGCCTCGTCGAAGATCAGGATGGGCGGGTTCTTCAGCAGCGTGCGCGCAATGGCCACGCGCTGCTTTTCACCACCGGACAGCTTGAGGCCCCGCTCACCCACCTGCGTGGCGTAGCCCAGCGGCGTGGCGGCGATGAAGCCATGGATGCGGGCGGCCTGGGCGGCGGCTTCGACGTCTTCCTGGCTGGCGCCCGGGTGCCCATAGGCGATGTTGTAGGCGATGGTGTCGTTGAACAGCACGGTGTCCTGCGGCACGATGCCGATGGCACGCCGCAGGCTGTCCTGCGTCACGCGCTGGATGTCCTGCCCCGCCACCGTGATGCGGCCCGACTGGATGTCGTAGAACCGAAAGAGCAGGCGTGCCAGCGTGGACTTTCCAGAGCCCGACGGCCCTACCACCGCCACCGTCTTGCCGGCCGGGATCTCGAAGCTGATGCCGTGCAGGATAGGCCGGGCACTGCCGGCGCGGCTTTCATACGCGAAATGCACGTCTTCGAACCGCACGGCCGGGTGCTCCAGGTGCGCCAGCGGCTGCGCGCCCGGGGCGTCGGCCACTTCGCGGTCCTTGTCCATCAGCGTGAACATCTTGTCCAGGTCGGTGAGGCTCTGCTTGATCTCGCGGTAGATCACGCCGAGGAAGTTGAGCGGAATGTAGAGCTGGATCATGAAGGCGTTCACCATCACGAGGTCGCCCAGCGTCATGCGGCCATCGGCCACCCCTTGCGCGGCGCGCCAGAGCATGGCGACGAGGCCGGTGGCGATGATCAGCTGCTGCCCGGTATTCAGCAGCGACAGCGAGGTCTGGCTCTTGAGCCGTGCATGGCGCAGCCGCTGCAGGCTCTCGTCGTAGCGCTGCGCTTCGAACGCCTCGTTGTTGAAGTACTTGACCGTTTCGTAGTTCAGCAGCGAGTCCACGGCCTTCGCATGGGCGGCAGAATCGAATTCATTGGCCTGGCGGCGAAATTTCGTGCGCCATTCGGTCAGCAGCACCGTGAACAGGATGTACAGCCCCAGCGCACCCAGCGTGATCCAGGCGAACCATGCATCGAACTTCACCGCGAGCACGCCGAGCACGAGAAACACCTCGACCAGCGTCGCCCCGATGTTGAACAGGGTGAACGAGATGAGCGATTCGATGCCACGCACGCCGCGCTCGATGTCGCGCGTCATGCCCCCCGTCTGCCGCTCCAGATGGAACCGCAGGCTCAAGGCATGCAGATGCTCGAACGTCTGCAGCGCGATGCTGCGGGCCGCGCCCTGCGTGGCCTTGGCGAAGACCAGTTCACGCAGTTCGGTCAGGACCGAAGTGGACAGGCGCAGCGCGCCATAGGCCAGCAGCAGCGCCATGGGCACGACGACGACGGCGGTGGGATCGCCCGGGGAAATCGACATGGCGTCGATCAATTGCTTGAGGAGCAGCGGCACCCCGACGTTGGCCACCTTGGCGCCGATGACGAACACCAGCGCTGCGATCACCCGCCATTTGTACTGCCAGAGATAGGGAACGAGCCGCCCGAGCGTGGCCCAGTCGGTGCGGGTGCGGGCGGCGGATGTCGCGCCCGGAGAGGGAGAGGATTCGCCAGTGGGGCGCATGGGGGACAATTCCGGTTGTTGTTTTTACCGAGATTGTGCCCATGACCGCTCTTCCCAGCGCTGCCCTCACCGAGTTGCCCACCGACAAGGAGCTGGTACTCAAGGTGATTCCGATGCCGGCCGACTGCAATGCCAACGGCGACATCTTCGGCGGATGGGTCATGGCCCAGGTGGATCTGGCGGGATCCGTCTTGCCGGCGCGCTACGTGCAGGGGCGCATGGCGACCGTGGCGGTGAATGAATTCGTGTTCAAGCAGCCCGTGCGCGTGGGCGATATTCTTTCGTTCTTTTCGGCTGTCACCCGCACCGGGCGCACCTCAGTCACCGTCGAAGTCGAGGTGTATGCGGAGCGCTTTTCAGCGCAGGGCCGATATATGAAGGTGACGGAAGCGCGGTTGACCTATGTGGCCATCGACGCCGCGGGCAGGCCCCGTCCGTTGCCGGTGGCCGACGCGCCCGGCGGCACCACGCCCTCCTGAACACGCCAGCCCCGCCGCGTGGCCGTACGCGGCGGGGCCGTGGGCGTGGCCCCGGCACCACAAGCCAAGGGCCGATGAATCGCTTGCCGGCCGATCAGGCCGCCGCGAGCGCGGGCACTTCGTTGCGCGCGTTCAGGCTGTTGGGGTTCGATGCGTTATTGGAGCGTGGCGCTGCGGTGGACGTACCGGCGAAGATTTCACCGGCCAGTTGGCCGCCCTCTTCGATCACCACCTTGCCGTAGCGGATCTTTCCGGTCACCTTGCCCGTGCTGTAGATGACGAGCTTTTCACGCACGGTCAGGGTGCCGTCGAACTCGCCGTGGATCTCGGCGATGTCGATCTCGGCGGAGCCCCGGAAAGCGCCCTGCTCGGCGATGTGGATCACGCGGGAATCCATGGTGGCTTCGACCGTGCCTTCGACCACCAGCGTGTCGCAATCGGTGATCTCCACCCCCTTGAGCTTGATGTTCGGGCCCACCGTCAGCTTGCTGCCCACGCCGTCGGCCACTGCACTGGTCGTCGCGGTCGCTGAAGACGCAGGTTTGGACGCCGAAGGGGTCGTGGCAGCGGTGCTCGTACCGCCAGGGACCACGGAAGAAGCGCCACCGAGGACGGAAGAAGGGCGAGGCTGGAACGCGTCGGGTTCACGCTTGCCGAAGAAAGGGTTTTGCACGGCCATCAGATCTCCTTGAAAAAAGGCCATGCTAGAAGCAGCGTTCCACGAAAACTCCCCGCGTTACGCAAGATTGGTAACCAAACCATTCTATCGTTGCATGCACTTGCATGCCTTGCAGCGACATACATCGCCGCGACCTTTCGTAGGAAGGAATTACGACACGATGTAAGCGGCAGCCCCCGCCGACATGAGCGTGCCGTCCGGCCCGAAGAACTCCATGCGCGTCGTGGCCACCCGCGAGCCAAGGCGCAGCACCTCGGCCCGCAAGGTGAAATGGCTCCCGATGCCGGGCCGCAGATAGTCGATGCGCAAATCGATGGTGCCCAGCTTGCCGAACCGGTGCAGGCGCTGCGCGGGCGCCTCGTCCATGTGGCGCGAGCCGATGGCCGCCATCACCGCCAGGCCGCCCATCGCATCGAGCCCCGCGCTGATGACACCGCCGTGCACCCGGTTGTAGGCGTAGTGGCCCACCAACTCGGGCTTCATGTCGATGCGCGCTTGCACATGCGAATGCCCCAGGTGCGTGACCTTGAGCCCCAGCAACTGGTTGAAGACGATGCGCTGTTCGAAGATGTCTTTCAGGCCGGCGATGAACTCCGGCTCGAATGGGGGAGGTGAAGCGGTAGAAGGCGGTGGATTCATTGAATGCGGTCGGTGTTCAAGGCTGAAAACCCGAATGGCGCACCACTGGCGCCCATTGCGCCTTGTAGGCGGTCAGCATCTTCTGGGTCTGGTCGCGGGTGCTGACGACAGGCACCATGTCGGCGGCCACGAAACGCGCCTGCAGCGCCGGGTCGGCCATCACCTGGGCCACTGCGTCCGCGATACGGCGGGCTTTCGGAGCGGGCAGCCAGGCAGGGGCGTAGAGCACGTTCCAGCCCTGGGCGGCCAGGCCGAGGCCCGCTTCCTTGAAGGTGGGAACGGTCGGGAGCGTGGGTGCCCGCTGCTCGCCGGACACCGCCAGAATACGCAGCTTGCCTGCCTTGTGCAGGGGCTCCAGCGCGTCCAGCGTATCGACGGCGATCGGCACATGCCCCCCCATCAGATCGTTGAGCAGCGGTGCCGAGCCCCGGTAGCCCACCACGGGCAATTGGAGGGCCAGTTTCTCCGCCAGCATGAGCGAGAAAAAATGCGGCAGGCTGCCGGTGGCCGGAACGCCGGCGGCCAGCTTGTCCTGGTTGGCCAGCATCCAGGCATGCAGATGGGCAAATTCCTTGACCGGCACTGCGGTGGATACCGCCAGGCCGAACGAATAGCTCGTGATCTGCGACAGCGCGACATAGTCCTTGTCGGGGTCGTAGCCGTTGTCCTTGAACACCAGCGGGGCCACCAGCATGGTGGCGGGATTGGCGAGCACGACCTGGTTCTGGCCCGAGCTGTCCCGGTGCAGCTGCTGGATGGCCAACCGCCCGCCCGCCCCGACCCGGTTTTCCACCACCACCGGCACCCCCAGCTGGGGGCCGAGCGCATCGGCCAGCAACCGCGCCGCGCGGTCCGACGCGCCCCCGGCCGCATACGGCACGACCACCTTGAGCGTGCCGCCTTCCAGAGGCACCGGTCCTGCGGTGTCCTGGGCCCATGCCGAGGCACCCAGCGCGCCGCTGGCGAGCACGGCCCCCCACTGCACAAAGGCGCGGCGCGACGTCGCACAGGACACAACAGCTGGCACGGGTGATTTGGGAGAGGTCATGGCAAGCGTCCTGCAGGAAAGGGAAGGTGAGCGGTCAATGTACCGCCAGATTCATGCAATGGGTATCTATCGTTATGCGCCGCCACGCTGAAAAACCCTGGGCAGCTTTCCCACCTCCACAAGCGCATGGAACACGCAAGCGGCTCGCAGCGCCGGCTGCATGCCGCCCCTCACCCCATGGAACGCGCTAGACCGCGCTGAAATCCGGACGGCGCTTTTCGACGAAAGCGCTGAATGACTCCCGCGCTGCTGGCTCCTGCAGCATGCGTCCGAAGCTCGCGCCCTCCTCCGCCATGCGCTCCAGCACGGCGGCGGTCTGGCCTTTCTTCATGAGGCGCTTGGTTTCGATGAGGGCGGACAACGGCTTGCCAGCCAGCTTGCGCGCCTGGGTCTGCGCCACCATGTTGCACTCCGTGGGGGGCACCACGCGGTTGACCAGTCCGACTTCCAGTGCGGCTTCGGCCATGAAAGGCTCGCCCAGCAACAGCGCTTCGGCGGCGCGGTGGTAACCCATCATCTGCGGAACGAGCAGGCTGGATGCGGCCTCGGGGCACAGTCCCAGGTTGACGAAGGGCATCGAAAACGCGGCGTTGTCCCCGGCATAGACCAGGTCGCAATGAAAGAGCATCGTCGTGCCGATGCCCACGGCTGGCCCGCAGACTGCGGCCACCACCGGCTTCGGAAACGTGGCGATGCCGCGCAGAAAGCGGAACACCGGCGAATCCTGGGTGGATGGCGGCTTGTTCAAGAAATCTCCGATGTCGTTGCCGGCACTGAAGATGGCCACATCGCCCTGCAGCACGACGACCCGCACAGAGCCATCGGCAGCGGCCGCTTCCAGCGCATCCGCCAGCGCGGCGTACATCGCGGTGGTGATGGAGTTCTTCTTTTCCACGCGGTTGAAAGTGATGGTGGTCACACCGGATTCGGTGTGCACGAGGATGTCCTGGGTCGCGGTGTCGGTCATGGGAAAAACTCCTGCCATGGAAATCAGAGTCGGGGAGGGATCAAGAAAGCGGGGCGCACGGGCTGAACGGTGCGCCTCATTCCTTGTAATAAACGATCTGGTGGCTGCTGGCCAGCATGGTGCCGGCCTCGTTCCACAACTGCGCAGTCTGGTCGAAAAAGCCGTTGCGAAATTCCTGCGCACGCGCCTGGCCCAGTAGAAAACCGGTGCCAGTGGCCGCCAACTGTGCGCTGCCGGCATGGAAATACACCGTCAGCGACACCGTTCCTGCAGGCACCCGATGGGCACGGCGCAGCCATACCCGCGGAAAGAACACATCGGCCAACCCCGCCAGCGCGCAGAAGTCGAGGGGGCGGGCTGGCGCATCGCGCATCCACAACTGCGTGAGGCTGCTGTCGCCGCTGCCGTCCCACTGCTGCGGCAGGCTGCCAGCCACCGCGCGCAGTTCATACCGGTCGAGCCATGCGACGCCCAGCCCTTTGGGCGGGGCATCCAGCGTGTCCGGATGGGGCGCCTGGGGCATGGGCGTATCGGTCTGGCTCCAGGTTTCGCGGCGTGCGGCCGTGACGGCCGTGCCGATGGTGGTGACGGCCGGCGCTCCTTCGGTGTATGGCTGCACGATGGACAGCGTCCAGTGCTGCGTGGACCGGTTGGTGCGCACGGGCGTGGCATGCACGGTGAAGGGGCCTTCGGCCACCGCACCCGCGTAATTGACGGTGAGCGAAAGGGGCTCGCCCAGGCGGTCGGGGTGCTGCATGAGGGCCTGCAGCAGCGTGGCGGCGGTGGCCCCGCCGAACGGGCCGACCATGTTCCAGTAGGCAGGCGTGGTGCGGCCGGTGAACTGGCCGGGGCCGGCCGGCTGCAGCGCGAGCGCGTCGTCCAGCGGGTGGATTTCGGAGGTCATGGGGTGCGAGTGTGCCGCGAAAGGCCCGGCCGCGCGGTCATGCCCGCGACGCCCGGGCGGCCTCGGGTCAGACGCGTTCGAAGATGCCTGCGGCCCCCTGCCCCATGCCCACGCACATGGTCACCATGCCGTACTTGAGGTTCTTGCGGCGCAGGGCATGCACCACCGTGGCCGCGCGGATGGCGCCCGTGGCGCCCAGCGGGTGGCCCAGGGCGATGGCGCCGCCCATGGGGTTCACCTTGGACGGGTCCAGCCCCAATTGCCGCACCACGGCCAGCGACTGCGCGGCGAAGGCTTCGTTCAGCTCGAACCAGTCGATGTCTTCGTGCTTCAAGCCCGCATAGCGAAGCGCGGCGGGAATGGCCTCGATGGGCCCGATGCCCATGATGCTGGGCGGCACGCCCTTGCTGGCAAAGCTCACGAAGCGGGCCAGCGGCGTGAGGCCGAAGCGCTTCACGGCGGCTTCGCTGGCCAGGATCAATGCGCCCGCGCCGTCGCTGGTCTGCGAGCTGTTGCCGGCCGTGACGGACCCGCGCGCGGCGAACACCGTCTTGAGCTTGGCCAGGCCTTCCAGGCTGGTCTCGGGCCGCGCGCCCTCGTCGAGCGTGACGGTGCGGGTCTTGGCGATGCTCTCGCCGGTCTCCAGGTTCGCCGTGCGGTCGGTCACTTCGATGGGCGTGATCTCGTCGGTGAACTCACCGGCCTGCTGCGCGGCCAGGGCCTTCTGGTGCGACTGCAGCGCGAAGGCGTCCTGGTCTTCCCGCGAGACCTTCCACTGCTGCGCGACCTTCTCGGCCGTGAGACCCATGCCGTAGGCGATGCCCACGTCGCCGTCCTGGGCGAAGATGCTGGGCGACAGCGACGGCGTGTTGCCCATCATCGGGACCATGCTCATGCTCTCCACGCCGGCGGCGATCATCACGTCGGCCTCGCCCACGCGGATGCGGTCGGCCGCCATCTGCACGGCCGACAGGCCGGACGCGCAGAACCGGTTCACGGTGATGCCGCCCACGCTGGTGGGCAGGCCCGCCAGCACGGCGCCGATGCGCGCAACGTTCAGGCCTTGCGCGCCTTCGGGAATGGCGCAGCCGCAGATGATGTCTTCGATGGACGCCGGGTCCAGCCCGGGCACCTGCGCCAGCGCGGCCTTCAGCGTGGTGGCCAGCAGGTCATCGGGGCGGGTATTGCGGAAATAGCCGCGGTGCGACTTGCCGATGGGCGTGCGGGTGGCGGCGACGATGTAGGCGTCCTGCATTTGTTTTGCCATGGAGAAGGCTCCTTCAATCGATCAAGCGATCGGTCAGTCAATCGGTCAGTTATTTGGCGGGGCGGGTGGACGGAATCCAGGCCCAGGTGAATTCGCATTCCACGGGTTCGATGCCGGTTTCGTCCGTCACGGTGACCTGCACCTGCATCTCGCCCTTGTCGTTGTCACGCAAGTGCTCGCGTTGTGCATCGCTCAGCACGGCCACCGCGCGCATGGCGCCCGTGGCGCGCTTGCGAAAGGCCATCTTCAGGTCCTTGGCGAGCGGCAGGCAGTCATCGCGCACGTTCAAGCCGATCACCATGCCCGTGGCCATTTCGGCCAGCAGGTTCATGGCCGACGCATGGATGCCGCCGATGTGGTTCTGCACGCGGTGTTCGTTGGGCAGGCGCACTTCCACGCGGTGGGGCGACATCTCGATGAACTCCACCCGCGCGGTGCGGGCGAAGGGCACGGCGCGGCGCAGCACCAGGTTGCGGACCCAGGGGCGCAGGAACTTCGGCACGTCGTCCAGTTGCTCCAGCTGAAGCTGCATGCGGTTGGGCGGAAACGCCGAAGCGGCAGGTGCGGTCATGGGGTGGCTCAAACCGGCACTCGATCAGTTGCGCACCGGCTTGCCGGTGGACAGCATGCCGAGGATGCGTTCCTGCGACTTGGGGTGCTGGATGAGCGCGCAGAAGGCCTTGCGCTCCAGCGCCATCAGGTATTCCTCGCTCACCAGCGTGCCCGCGTCCACGTCGCCGCCGCACACGATCTCGGCGATCAGCGTGGCGATGTGCTGGTCGTGGTAGCTGATGAAGCCCCCGTCGCGCATGTTCACCAGCGAGCCCCGGATGGTGGCGGTGCCGCTGCGCCCCGCCACCGGGAACAGCCGCTTGTTCGGCGCGCGCCAGCCGCTGGCCGCCATGGCCTTCGCCTCGTTCAGCGCGACGAACAGCACCTCGTCCTTGTGCGGCACGACGATGTCGCTGTCCAGCAGGTAGCCGAGCTTCTTCGATTCCTGCGCGCTGGTGCCCACCTTGGCCATGGCCGCCGCGGTGAAGCCTTCGGTCAGGAAGGGCAACAGGTCTTTGCCAGTGGATGCGGCAGCGTTCTCGGCCGCACGGCGGGCGATGTAGGTCAGGCCGCCCGCGCCCGGCACCAGGCCCACGCCCACTTCCACCAGGCCGATGTAGCTCTCCATGTGCGCCACGCGGCGGGCCGAATACACGGCCAGCTCGCAGCCGCCGCCCAGCGCCATGCCGTGGATGGCGGAGACGACGGGCACCTGGGCGTAGCGCAGGCGCAGCATCAGGTTCTGCAGCTCCTGTTCCACGCTTTCGATGGCCGAGATGCCGGCCACGACGAACGCAGGCATGGTGGCGGCCAGGTCGGCGCCCACGCTGAAGGGACCATCGCCCGACCAGATCACCAGCGCGTCGTATTCGCGCTCAGCGGTGTCGATGGCCTCGATGAGGCCATCCATCACGTCGGGGCTGATCGCGTGCATCTTGCTCTGGATGCTGGCGATGAGAACGCGGCTGCCGGAAGCGCCGCCTTCCTTGTCGAGGGTCCAGGTGCGCAGCGCGTCGGATTCGCTGATGGTCGTGCCGGCCGTGCGCCAGTCGGGCAAGTTCTCGCCCAGCAGCTTTTCGGGAAAGTGCTGGCGCTCGTACACGGGCAGATGCCGGCGCGGCACGAAGCGCTGCTGCGATGCGCTCCACGAACCTTCGGCCGTGTGCACGCCGCCCGCATCGGCCACCGGGCCCTTGAAGACCCACTCCGGCAGCGGCGCCTTGCTCAACGCCTTGCCGGCGTCGATGTCTTCCTGGATCATCTTCGCCACGTCGAGCCAGCCGGCTTCCTGCCACAGCTCAAAGGGGCCCTGCTTCATGCCGAAGCCCCAGCGCATGGCCTGGTCCACGTCGCGCGCGTTGTCGGCGATGGAGGAAAGGTGCACGGCGGCATAGTGAAAGCTGTTGCGCAAGATGGCCCAGAGGAACTGGCCCTGAGCGCCTTCGGCGTTGCGCAGCAGCTTCAAGCGCTCGGCCGCGGGACGCTTCAGCATGCGGGCATACACCTCGTCGGCCTTCTGGCCGCCGGGCACGTACTCGCCGCGCTCCAGGTCGAACCGCAGGATGTCGCGGCCCACCTTCTTGTAGAAACCGGCCTTCGATTTCTGGCCCAGTTGCTTCAATTCGATCAGCTTGTTCAGCACCTCGGGCGTGCCGAAGCTGCCGTAGAACGGGTCCGTTTCTTCCGTCAGGTTGTCCTGCAGCGTCTTCATGACGTGGGCCATCGTGTCCAGCCCCACGACGTCGGCGGTGCGGAAGGTGCCGCTGCTGGCGCGGCCCAGCTTCTTGCCGGTGAGGTCATCGACCACGTCGAAGGTGAGGCCGAAGTTCTCCACCTCCTTCATCGTGGCCAGCATGCCGGCGATGCCGACGCGGTTGGCGATGAAGTTGGGCGTGTCGTGCGCGCGCACCACGCCCTTGCCCAGGCCGCTGGTCACGAAGGCTTCGAGCTGGTCGAGCACGGCGGGTTGGGTGGTGGGCGTGTCGATCAGCTCCACCAGCGCCATGTAGCGCGGCGGGTTGAAGAAGTGAATGCCGCAAAAGCGCGGCTTGATCGCATCGGGCAGCGCTTCGGACAGCTTGGTGATCGACAGGCCCGAGGTGTTCGACGCCACGATGGCGTGCGGCGCGATGAAGGGCGCGATCTTCTGGTACAGGTCGAGCTTCCAGTCCATGCGCTCGGCGATGGCCTCGATGATGAGGTCGCAGTCGCGCAACTGTTCCAGATGCTCTTCGTAGTTGGCCTGGCCGATCATTGCGGCGTCTTCCACCACGCCCAGCGGCGCGGGCTTCAATTTCTTCAGGCCGTCGATGGCCTTGGCGACGATGCCGTTCTTCGGGCCTGCTTCGCCGCCGGGCCGCCCCAAGGCGGAAGCGGTCCCCTCGGGGGGCAGCGAACCACGCGCAGCGGGGAGCGTGGGGGCCGTGCTGGCGGGCAGGTCGAACAGCACCACGGGCACCTTCACGTTGGCGAGGTGGGCGGCGATCTGCGCGCCCATCACGCCCGCGCCGAGCACGGCGACTTTCTTCACTTGGAATCGGGACATGGTTGGTTTCTTTGGAATGGTTGTGAGCCGCCGCGCTGAATTACTGCACGCGCTGCCAGACTTGCGTGCGCCAGAAAGGCCCCAGATAGCCGCGCACTTCCATCCTGGCGCCGCCGTCGATGGGCGTGAAGCTGGCGCGGTATTCCTTGCCGTTCTCGGGGTCGAGGACCTTGCCGCCCTCCCACACGTCCTTGCCTTCGGCCTTCTTGCCGCCACGGATGATTTCCAGCCCGGCGATGGGCTTGCCCTTGCGGTCGTCCGTGCATTCCGTGCAGATGGCGTCCGGCGCGGTGTCTTTCCTCAGCGACTTCTCGATGCGCCCGCTGAGCGCACCGCCCGATTCGGTGACGCGGATCTCGGCCTTGGCCTCGCCCGTCTTGTCGTCGATGCTGCGCCAGCCACCCACGGGCGACATCTGGGCCCAGGCGGGGGCGGAAATTGCTACACAAACGATAGCTGCTAGCGCTTTATTCATAAAGGCTCCAGTGCAAAAAGGCTTGAAGTTCGGCAAAGCGGCGAGAAAGCGGCCCGGCGATCAGGCCAGCGCGGCGTCGGTGTCCATCAGCGGCTTGGCGCCAGCGCGCGCGGTGCGCATCAGCGTGGCCGTCTCGGGGAACAGCTTGGCGAAGTAGAAACGCGCGGTCTGCAGCTTGCCCACGTAGAACGGATCGGTGTTGCCGGCCGCGATCTCGCGCAGCGCCACCTGCGCCATGCGGGCGAACAGGTAGCCGAACACCAGGTGGCCCGCCACACGCAGGTAATCCACCGCGGCAGCGCCCACTTCGTCGGGGTTCTGGAAACCCTTGAAACCGATCTCGGTGGTGAACTTCGTCATCTGGTCGCCCAGATAGGCGATGGGGTTGATGAACTCGGCCATCTTCTCGTTCACGCCTTCTTCGGCCACCAGTGCGCCCACCAGCTTGCCGAACTTCTTGAGCGTGGCGCCGTTGTTGCCCAGCACCTTGCGGCCCAGCAGGTCCAGCGACTGGATGGTGTTGGTGCCTTCATAGATCATGTTGATGCGGTTGTCCCGCACGTACTGCTCCATGCCCCATTCCTTGATGAAGCCGTGGCCGCCGAAAACCTGCATGCAATGGTTGGTGGCGATGTGGCCGTTGTCGGTGATGAAGGCCTTGACGATGGGGGTCAGCAGCGCCACCAGTTCGTCGGAGTCCTTGCGCACCTTTTCGTCGGGGTGGCCGTGTGCCTTGTCCAGCAGCAGCGTGCAGTAGATCTGCAGTGCGCGGGCGCCTTCGGCATACGCCTTGGCGGTCAGCAGCATCTTGCGCACGTCGGGATGCACGATGATCGGGTCGGCATCCTTGTCCTTGGCCTTGGTGCCCGACAGGCTGCGCATCTGCGTGCGGTCCTTGGCGTAGGCCAATGCGTTCTGGTAGGCCACTTCGGTCAGGCCCAGCGACTGGTTGCCCACGCCCAGGCGCGCGGCATTCATCATCACGAACATCGCCTGCAGGCCCTTGTGCGGCTGGCCCACCAGCGTGCCGATGGCGCCGTCGATGGCGATCTGCGCCGTGGCGTTGCCGTGGATGCCCATCTTGTGCTCCAGCCCGGCGCAGAAGATCGGATTGCGGTCGCCCAGCGAGCCGTCGGCGTTCACGTGGTACTTGGGCACGATGAACAGGCTGATGCCCTTGCTGCCCTTCGGCGCATCGGGCAGGCGGGCCAGCACCAGGTGGACGATGTTCTCGGTGAAGTCGTGCTCGCCCGCGCTGATGAAGATCTTGTTGCCGGTGATCTTGTAGGTGCCTTCCGGCGCGCCGGCCACGGGCTCGGCCTTGGTGCGCAGCAGGCCCAGGTCGGTGCCGCAATGCGGCTCGGTCAGGCACATGGTGCCGGTCCATTCGCCGCTGGTGAGCTTGGGCAGGTACAGGCGTTTTTGCTCTTCGGTGCCGTGCGCGTGCAGGGCTTCGTAAGCACCGTGCGACAGGCCGGGGTACATCGTCCAGGCCTGATTGGCGCTGTTCAGCATTTCGTACAGGCACTGATTCAGCACGAACGGCAGGCCCTGGCCACCGTATTCGGTCTCGCAGCTCAGCGCGGCCCAGCCGCCTTCCACGTATTGCGCGTAGGCCTCCTTGAAGCCCTTGGGCGTGGTCACCTCGTGGGTTGTCTTGTCGAGCGTGCAGCCCTCTTCGTCACCCGTGATGTTGAGCGGGAACGCCACGCCGGCGGCGAACTTGCCCGCCTCTTCCAGCACGGCATTGATGGTGTCGGTGTCCACCTCGGCATGCTTGGGCAGCGCCTGGAATTCTTCCGCCACCTTGAACACCTCGTGCAGTACGAATTGCATGTCGCGAAGGGGCGGCGTGTAGGTCGGCATGGGGAGGCTCCTTGGATGGAAAAGATGAAATGAAAAAGAAAGAAGGGACGAAGAATCGGAAAGCAAAAATGCGAAACGGTTCAGTCAGGCACAGGCGCCGATGCGCCATAGCGGGTGAGGATGCTGTCGAAACCGGCATTGGCGCGGTCGATGGAGCCGGGCGTCTGCAAGAACCGCGCTTCATAGTGCAGCGCCAGGATGAGGCCATGGATCTCGAACAGCATCTGCTCGGCATTCACGTCGCTGCGCAGCTCGCCCTGTTCCTTGCACTGGTCGATGGCGCGCTTCATGGCGGCCAGCCAGGTCAGCACGGAACTGGCCAGGGCATCGCGCACGGGACCGGTGCGGTCATCGAACTCCACCGCGCCGCTGATGTAGATGCAGCCGGAGTCGATTTCGATGGAAGTGCGCTTCATCCAGTTGGCGAACAGGGCGCGCAGACGCGGCAGGCCACGCGGGGCGGACACGGCGGGGTAGAACACTTCCTGCTCGAAGCGCGCGTGGTATTCGCGGATGACGGAGATCTGCAGTTCCTCGCGCGAGCCGAAGTGGGCGAACACGCCGGACTTGCTCATGCCCGTCACATCCGCCAACGCGCCGATCGACAAACCTTCCAGCCCGATGTGCGTGGCCAGACCCAAAGCGGCCTCCACGATCGCCGCCTTGGTCTGCTGGCCTTTTTGCAAGGCACGGCCTTCGCGGGTGCTGGCAGAGCGGACGGGGCGGGAAGAAAGGGGGGTGACCGGCATGGGGAAAATAAAACGAACGATCGTGCTATTTTGCATGAAAATTTGCCGATTGCCCATTTCCAGGTCTATGTCGCAGGCTCTTGCGGGTAAACCCCTAACCCCCTAAATCCCATCAATACGCGTGTGTGGGGCTCGCGAGTCCCCGCGCCGGACAGCGCCGCGCGAGTTCTCTAGCCTGTGTCGATGGGCAAAAAGGGGCGCCGCCCTTTTCGCAGCCGCTCAGGACCGCGCGCTACAGCAGCAGCGCGAGCGTCGCTTCCAGTTGCTCACTGGGCGCACGCCGAAAGCCGGACCGGGCATGCCGCTGCAGCCGTCCGCGCACCAGATCGCACAGCGCTGCGGCTCTGACCTGGGCATCCACCGTAGGGGTATCGGCCCCAGCAGCCTGCGCTGCCGGGCGCAGGCATTGCCGCAGGCTCGACTCGATCTTGTCGAAGAACTGGTTCATGCGCTGCTGGAGGCGCTCGTTCTCAAGAACGAGGGCATCGCCCACCATCACACGCACCATGCCCGGGTTGCGCTCGCCGAACTGCAGCACCATGGTCACGATGCGGGCGGCCTGCTGCGTGCCGGAGGCATCGCTCTGGGCGCCGCGCTCCATGATCTGGTTCACCAGGGTGAGGACCGATTGCTCGATGAAATCGATCAATCCCTCGAACATCTGCGCCTTGCTGGCGAAGTGCCGGTAAAGCGCTGCCTCGCTGACCGACAGGCGGGCCGCCAGCGCGGCGGTGGTGATGCGCTCCGAACCTGGCTGCTCCAGCATGCCCGCCAGCGCCTGGAGGATCTGAACCCGCCTTTCCCCCGGCTTCGGGCGCTTGCGCACCGCGGGGGCGTCAGGGACCACGACAGCGGCGGATTCGGGCAAAGGGAGGGTTTCGGACATGGGCAACAGATGTATGCAATTGATTCTCGCACACGGTCCTGGCGCACCTTTGGCTACCGGCTTCCCGCTTCACGCCTCGTACCCAGCCAACTCAACATGCCGGCCAAGGCTGCGGCTCAAGCCGCTTTGCGCGCCGGGCCGAAAAACGCGGTAACGACCAGCCCCCGCCCGTCCGGCCCGCGCCCCAGGCCCAATGCGGCGCCGTGCACCCGCGCGATTTCGTCGGCGATGGCAAGGCCCAGGCCCGTGCCCTCCCCTTCAGCCCCTGGCACCCGGTAAAAGCGCTGCAGCACCCGTGCCTGCTCCGCGTCGGGAATGCCCGGCCCGTCGTCCTCGACCTGCAGGAAGGCGCCGCCGTTGGAAGCGACACCGCAGCGGATGGTCACTGCCCCACCGGCCGGCGTGTACTTGATGGCGTTGTCCACCAGATTCGTCAGCAACTCACGCAGCAGCCAGCCGTGGCCCACGGCCCGGGCAGGGGCGACCTCCAGCCCGAGATCCAGCCCCTTGGCGGTGGCGGTGTCGAGAAACGCCTCCAGCAGGCTTTCGCACAGGTCCTTCAAATCGACGCTCTGCATGGCCTGCGCATCCAGGCTGCGGGCGTCGGCACGCGACAGCGCCAGTAGCTGGTGCGCCAGCTTGGAGGTGCGGCGGGTGGCCTGTCTCAGCTTCTCGATCTGATCAGCTCCTAAATATATAGCACCGCTCCCTAGAGGAATATGCACTGGAGCATGATTTGACTCCAAACCATTGCGATCGCTCCCGCCTTGAGCGGACAGCGCCCAGGCCTCCACCTGTGCCTGCAGGCTGGCCAGCGGCGTGCGCAACTGGTGCGCGGCGTCGGCCACGAAGCGGCGCTGGCCCTCGGCCTGTTCGTTCACCAGCGCAAACAGCCGGTTCAGCGAATACACCAGCGGCCGCACCTCCACGGGCGAGGCGGCCTCGTCGATGGGGTTCAGGTCGCGGGGGGAACGCCGGGCCACGGCCTCCGCCAGGTCCACCAGCGGCTTGAACGCTCGGCGCACGGCCCAGTGGATGGCCAGCGCCGCCGCCGCCACCAGTACCAGATTGGGCAGCAGCACGCGCAGCAGCATCTGCTTGCCCCACTGCTGGCGCGGGTCGGAGCCGTCCGCCAGCGCCACCACCAGTTCGCCCGCTCCGGTGCGGCTGCGCTGGACGGCGATGCGGTAGGTGACGCTGTCGTACTCCAGGCTGTGAAACTCAGGGTCGTGCGTGGCCGGCACGGCGCTTTGCACCCAGCGTTCGCCCAGCAGCACGCGGCCGCTCAGGTCCTGCACGCTGTAGCCGGAAAAACCCGCGTTCTGGCGCAAAAACTCTTCCACCGGCGGGGCGAGCAGCAGCAGCGGCGGGCCTCCGTCGCTCACGGGCGGGGCCAGCACCGAATCGGCCAGTGCAGGCAGCAGGCGCAGCAGGCGCTGGTCGTGCCGGCTGGCGGCTTCGTCCGCCGAGCGGTAGTCGAGCCATGCGCCGGCCAGGGCCAGCGCACACAGGGGCACGATCAGCAGGAGCAACAGCCGCAGGCGCAACGCGGAGGTCATGGCGGGAGCAGAGGGTGAAGAGAGCGGGCGAGGGAGCGCGCCGGCGCCTCAGCCGCGCGGAGGCTGCAGTTCCAGCCGATAGCCGAAGCCGCGGATGGAGCGCAGCGCCACGCCGTTGGGCTCGAGCTTGCTGCGCAGGCGCGAGACGTACACCTCGACCGCGTTGGGCGTGATTTCCTTGTCCCAGCCGGTCAGGGCCTGGAGCAGCTTGTCTTTGCTGGCCGGCTTGGGCGCGTGGATCAGCAGGTATTCCAGCACCGTCCATTCGCGCGGGCCCAGCTCGATGGCCTGTCGCAAGGCCGGCTCGCCCGGAGTGCGGATGCTCACGGTGCGGCCGGCGGTGTCCAGCTCCAGCGGGCCGAAGCTCAGGATGGCCGTGGTCGCCGCCTGGGACCGCCGCAGCAGGGCACGCAGCCGCGCCAGCAGTTCGGGCAGCTCATAGGGCTTGACCATGTAGTCGTCAGCCCCCAGGTCCAGGCCCTGGACCCGGTCATGCAGCGCATCGCGGGCGGTGAGAATGAGCACCGGCATCGCCGGGTGGGCCATCTCGGGGCGGCGCAGGCAGCGGGTGAGTTCGAGCCCGTCCATGCCAGGCAGGCCGATGTCGATGATCGCGGCGTCGAAAGATTCGGTGCGCAGCACTTCTTCGGCGCGCTCGCCGCTGCCGACCCAGTCGACGGCATACCCCGCGTCGGTCAGCCCCAGCTTGATGCCGCTGGCCAGCATGACGTCGTCTTCGACCAGCAGCAATCGCATGGCGCCGGCCCCCGTTCAGGCAAGGCTTGCGCAGCTGAAAAAGGCAGGGCGCCGTTCCACCGCGCTGAACGCGGTGCCGTCGTGCACTGCGGGCGAAGTGGAGGATCGCATCTCAGTGGCTGCGGATCATGGTGCCGTAGGCCTGTTCGGTCAGGATCTCCAGCAGCATGGCGTGCGGCACGCGGCCGTCGATGATGTGCACGGCGTTCACGCCGGCCTTGGCCGCGTCGAGGGCGCCGGCGATCTTGGGCAGCATGCCGCCGGAAATCGTGCCGTCGGCGAACAGCGTGTCGATCTCGCGCGCGGTGAGGTCGGTGAGCAGTTCGCCCGCCTTGTTCAGCACGCCGGGAATGTTGGTGAGCAGCACCAGTTTTTCGGCCTGCAGCACGGTCGCGAGCTTGCTGGCCACCACGTCGGCGTTGATGTTGTAGCTCTCGTTGTTCTCGCCGAAGCCGATGGGGCTGATGACGGGAATGAACGCATCGTCCTGCAGCGCCTTGACCACGCTCGGATCGATGGAGACGATGTCGCCGACCTGGCCGATGTCGTGCTCGATGCTCGGGTCCTTGTTGTCCACCATCTTGAGTTTTTGCGCCCGGATCATGCCGCCGTCGCGCCCGGTCAGGCCCACCGCCTTGCCGCCGGCCTGGTTGATCAGGCCCACGATGTCCTGCTGGACCTCGCCGGCGAGCACCCACTCCACGACTTCCATGGTCTCGGCGTCGGTCACCCGCATGCCCTGGATGAACTGCCCCTTCTTGCCCAGCCGGTTGAGCGCGGTCTCGATCTGCGGCCCGCCGCCGTGCACCACCACCGGGTTCATGCCCACCAGTTTGAGCAGCACCACGTCTTCGGCGAAGTCGGCCTGCAGCGCCGGATCGGTCATGGCGTTGCCGCCGTATTTGATGACCATGGTCTTGCCATGGAACTTGCGGATGTAGGGCAGCGCCTGGGCCAGGATTTCGGCCTTGTCGCGCGGGGCAATCGAAAGAAGGTCGGTCGTCATGAAAAGCTCGCGGCTGAAGGAGCGGTTAGCGATGGAGATGCGCATTGTGCCTTGCTGCCGCCCCGTGGGCGGCGCTTTGTGAGCACCCTGGCAACTCGCGTTCTGCGCCGCTGTACGGCAGCGCGGCTCAGTGCCGCAGCCAGCTGGGCACCTTGAAGCGGACGATGGCCAGGTACGCCGAGACATACGCGATCATGAACAGGCCGCAAAAGATCACCAGCACGACGGTATTGCTCCAGAAAAGCACCGCGGGCACCACCGTCAGCAGGGTGAAGCCCCAGAGATAGGGCGAAGTGCGGTTGTTGCGCATGAGCACCCGCCGCGACTCATCGTCGTGGAACACCCCGCGCACGATGCGTCGGTAGATCAACTGGTGAAAGTGCAGCGCGTCCGCGACGCCGGGCGACACGCCGCGCACCAGTTTGCGGTAAATGGAGAACACGGTCTCCCATACCGGATAGATCAGCAACAGCATGGGAAACCAGGGCGACACGTCATGGTTGCGCTGCACCAGCGAGATGCTGCCCAGCGCGATGACCACGCCCCAGATGTAGGAGCCACCGTCCCCGGCGAAGATCATGCCCCGGGGGTAGTTCCAGACCAGAAACCCCGCAGTCGCCGCAGCCGTGCAGACGAACAGCGTGGCCAGCGAACGGTCCCCCACCTGCAGGCTGACGTGCGCGAGCGCCAGACAGACGATGAAAGCCACCATGCCTGCCAGGCCGTTGTAGCCATCGATGATGTTGAAGGCGTGCGGCAGACCGGCCACCGCGAGCACCACGATCACCATGCCCAGCCAGGGCGTTTCGGAGAGGAAGGTGTCGAGCCAGGGCAGGCCCATGCGTTGCACGTTGAGTTGCAGCACCATCAGTGCCAAGCCGCCGGAAAGTGCCGTGAGCAGCAGGCGATAGCGCACCGTGAGCCGCTGCGTCAGGTCTTCGACGATCCCGCCGATCGCGGACGGCAGCAGGGCCACGATCCACCACACCACCCAGCCGCCGAGCCGCAGCGAACCCGGGTCGCCCATCCAGGACGACTGCAGCATTCCCAGCATCCAGCTGCACGCCATGCCGGCCAGCAGTGCCGCGCCTCCCAGCCGGGGAATGTCGCCCAGGTGAAACCGCTGGGGCATGGTCTCGCCATACACCGACGCGTGATCGCGCCCCCAACGGACGATGCCCGCAGCCACCAGCGAAGAAACCAAAAAAGCAACCAGAGACAACCAGATCATGGAGCGCCGATGGTACGTGCGCGGCCCGTGTCCACTGGTAACAAAGATCTCGCCTGCCGATACACCGGCGACCGCCACAAACGCCACAGACTGCGCACATGCCATGCGAGGTACGCGGCGCGGCGCTGGCTGTCGCGCTGGCCCACGTGGCCTACCTGGACCGCGGCCTTTTGCAGGCTCAGGCCCATCAGCCGCATCCGCAGGCTCAAATCCACATCCTCGCAATACATGAAATACCTTTCATCGAAACCGTCCAGCGCATCCCACACCTCCCGGCGCATCACCAGGAAGGCCGCATTCACCCAGTCCACGCGGCGCTCGCGCCGCCCCAGCACCCGCCGGCGCCAGAGCGCGGCAGGTGACGGCAACTCGCGTTCGGCGTCCTGGACCTGGCCGCGCTCGTCCACCTGCTCGGGGTACGCGCAACCCACGTCGGCTGGCGAAGCCGCCGCGCACAGCGCGGGAAACGGGTTCCCCCCGCGCAAGCTGACGTCGGGGTTCAGCACGCAGACCATGCGCTCCACAGCGCCCCGCAGCGCGCGGTTGTGATTGGCCCCGAAGCCCAGAGGCGCGGCGTTGCGGCGAATCTCCAGCAAGAATGGCCACCCGCCGGCGGGAGCGACAGGCTCTGCCTCCGGCAGGTTCAGGGTGAGCACCACCCGCGCCACGCTGCCTTGGCAACCCTGTGCCAGATCCTGCAGCAAAGACTGCACCAAACGGCCGTGGCCGTGGCTGATCACCGAGGCTGCCAAGCCCGGTTCTGCATGGGGATAGGACGTCATGAACCGCGTATTGTCGTCTGCTCGGCACAACGGGCCGCCAAACAGGCGGCTGCCATGCGCCCGTCATAATCTCGGGATGACCCAAACAATCGAGGATTTGCACGTCTATCTGCGCACCATCAAGCAAGACGAGCGCACCTCTCTTTCCGTGCTGGCGAGCCTTGTCCGCGAGGGATCCACGGTGCTCGACCTGGGCTGCGGCAGCGGCGCACTCGGGCAATACCTGGCAGAAACACGCGGCTGCACCAGCGACGGCGTCACGCTCAGCGAAGCCGAAGCGGATCATGCCCGCCCCCACTATCGCCGCGTCGAAGTGGCCGATCTGGAGGCCTGCGATCTCGTTACCCTTTTTACCGGGCAACGGTACGACTACATCGTGTGTGCCGACGTGCTGGAGCACCTGCGGCGCCCCGAGGGAATCCTGGCGCAGTGCCGCCAATTGCTGGCACCCGGCGGCCAACTGCTGATTTCAGTACCCAACGCCGGTTATTGCGGGTTGATCGCGGAATTGCTGCAAGGCGAGTTCCGCTACCGCGAAGAAGGCTTGCTGGACCGCACCCACCTTCGCTTCTTTACCCGGCGGTCTCTGGCGCGTTTTCTCGGTGAGCAGCGCTGGGCGGTCGACCAGATCGACACCGTGCGCCGCGAAGTGCCCGAGTCCGAGTTCAAGGCCGCGTTCGACCTGCTGCCCCCCGCCGTGGCGCGGCACCTGCTGATCGCGCCCGATGCCATGGCCTACCAGTTCATCGCGGCAGCGCAGCCTGCCGCGCAGGCGATCACCGCAGACCAGGGTGGCGTCGCAGACGCACAGGACGCCCATGCCCTGTTCACTGCCCAGCTATATCTCGGCCAGTCGGGCCAATATGCCGAAGACCGAAAGCTGACATCCACCGGCATCATCGGCCGTGACCGCCAGACGGTCCGGTTCGCCCTGCCTGGCATGGACGCGCCCCTGACCAACGTGCGGCTCGACCCCGCAGACCGCCCCGGGTTCATGCACCTGCACGGCATCGTGCTGCGCAACGCCCAGGGCGAGGCCGTCTGGACGTGGCAGGCGGACAGCGCGTCGCGGTCGCTGCTGGCCAAGGCTCCGCACAGCCAGATCGTCTGGGAACAGCCCATGCCCGCCGCTTCTCCGGCCACCTTGTTGCTGCTGACCGGGGACGACCCCTGGATGGAATTGCCGATTCCGCGAGAGATCCTCACCGCCCACGGTGGCGAGGGGGCCATGCTGGACATCGAACTGGGTTGGCCCATGTCGGCCGACTACCTGGCGCTTTCCAATGCCGTCTTCCCTTTGCAAGATCGCATCTCCACCCTGGAAAAGGACGTCGCCCAGGCTCACCGCGACGCGGAGCAGCGGTTGCGCGAAACCCGTGAGGCGCTCGAACGCGAAAAGCGGGCGCTGGGCGATCAGAAAGACGCCCTGGAAGGCGACAAGCGCACGCTGGAATACCACAACCAGGCCCTCCAGGAGCACAACCAAACCCTCAAGAGCAGCACCGAAACGCTGCTGCGCCAGCGGGCCGACCTGCAATTGGAATCCGCGCAGTTCCAGCGCAATGCCACCCGCTTGCAACATGAACTGGGTCGCCTGCAGCACGACTACGGCGCCCTCACCCACCATTTGAAAACCATCGAAAACTCCACCGTGTTCCGCGCCACCCGTCCCCTGGTCCATACCAAGATGCGCCTGGACCGTCTTCTGGGACGCGCGCCCAAGCATGCCGCGACCACGGCGCAGGGGCCTGTGCAAGTCACGCCACCGTCGCACCCCGTGGACGTGATCGTCCCGGTCTACCGCGGCCTGGCGGACACGCAGATGTGCGTCGATTCGGTCTTGGCCAGCCCTTGTGCCACCGCCTATCGCCTGATCGTCATCAACGATGCCAGCCCCGAGCCTGAAGTGACTGCCTGGCTGCGCGAGCGGGCCACGCAGGACGAGCGCATCATGCTGCTCGAAAACGAGGAGAACCTCGGCTTCGTCGGCACCGTCAACCGCGGCATGGCTTTGAGCGGCACCAACGACGTGCTGCTGCTCAACAGCGACACCGAAGTCGCGAACGACTGGCTCGATCGGATCCGCCGGGCGGCGTATGGCGATGCCAAGGTGGCCTCGGTCACCCCGTTCTCCAACAACGCCACCATCTGCAGCTATCCGCGCTTTTGCAAGGACAACGATCTGCCTGCGGGCTACGACACGGCACGCCTGGACGCGCTGTGTGCCGCGACCAACCCGGGCGCGGTGGTGGACGTACCCACGGGCGTCGGGTTCTGCATGTACATCCGGCGCGACTGCCTGGTGCAGCTGGGCCTGTTCGACACCGAGCACTTCGGCAAAGGCTACGGCGAAGAGAACGATTTCTGCCAGCGCGCGCACGCCGCCGGCTGGCGCAATCTGCACCTGCTGGACACCTTCGTGCTGCACACCGGCGGGGTCAGCTTCGGCGACAGCAAGAGCCCGCGTGAACTGGCCGCCATGGAAACCCTGCGCCGCCTGCACCCCCGCTACGAACGCGACGTGCACGCGTTCGTGCAGGCCGATCCGGCGCAGCCATACCGCCTGGCACTCGACGTCGCCCGCATGGCCGAAGCCGGGGTGCCGGCCGTTCTCGCCGTGTTGCACGACCGCGCGGGTGGCACCGTCCGGCACGTCCGTGAACTGGCCTCTTACCTGGCGGACCAGGCCACGTTCCTGACCCTCACGCCGGCTCCCGGACACAGCGTGCGGCTGCGCATGGCGAGCGCAGATGAAGGCTTCGAGCTCACGTTCCGCCTGAACGACCAGTACGACGATCTGCTCGGCGTCCTGAGGCAGCTGGGCGTGCGCCATGTGCACTTCCACCATTTGCTCGGACATGGCCAGGAGGTGCGCAACATCCCGCACCTGCTGGATGTGCCGTACGACTTCACCGCGCACGACTACTACAGCTACTGCACCCACATCTCGATGACCGACGCGACCAACCGGTACGCGGGCGAGATCGGTCCCGGGCAGTGCAAGTGCTGCGCCCCCGACATGCACTCGCCCATGGGCGGCACCGTCGCCGAGTGGCGCGGTGCGAATGCCCGACTGCTCACCGGCGCACGCCGCGTGCTGGCGCCCAGCCACGACACGGCTCGGCGCATTGCCGGCTTTGCGCCTGCGGCGCACGTGCATGCAGTGCCGCACACCGACCTGCCGGACAGCGCGTCGCTGCCTGTGCCCGCACCGCGCACGCTGCTGCCGGGCCAGCGGCTCAAGGTCGTCGTGATCGGTGCGCTCAGTGCCATCAAGGGCGCGGATGTCCTGGAGGCCGTTGCCATCGAAGCAGCGCGCCGCAATGCCCTGGTGGACTTTCACCTGATCGGCTACGGCTACCGACATCTGCAGACACAGCCGCGTGCGCGCCTGACGATTCACGGGGAATACGAAGAAAAGGACCTGCCGGGCCTGCTGCAATGGCTGGAGCCGGACCTGGTCTGGTTCCCTGCGCAGTGGCCAGAGACCTACAGCTACACGCTGAGCGCCGCTCTGCTGGCCGGCCTGCCGGTGGTGGTACCCGACATCGGCGCATTCGCCGAACGCTTGTCCGGACGGCCCTGGAGCTGGGTCCACCCCTGGGATGCGACCCCTGCCCAATGGCTGGCCTGGTTCAGTCAAGTTCGCGACCAGCAATTCGCCACGGGCGAGGCGCCGGCCTTGGCAGAGTCGCAGCCCGATGCCCCCGCGCTGCATGCGTCAAACGCCGCGCCTTTCCGCTACGAATCGGACTACCTGGAGAACATTGCGCTCCCGACACCCCTGCAATCCATCGCCATGGCCGACCTGCAGCAATACCTGCCGCAAGCCACTCCCGCCGCTGCCGCCAAGTCCGGCGTGCTTTCCGCGGTGGTGTATCTGCGGTCCTTGCCAGTGCTGCGCGGCGTTGCCCAACGCATTCCAGCGCATTGGCAACGACGGGTCAAAAACTGGCTGCAGGCCTGACCGCACGGTCTGTCGCAACAGTAAAAAGGGCTGCCAGAAATGGCAGCCCTTTTAATTGGCGAGATGACAAGCGCAGTCGGCGGGCTGTGCGAACCGGCACGCCGCGGCAACCTCACGCAACCATCAGATGATGGCCATCGATCATTTACCCAGCAGCAAAAAGATCTCGTTGTTGAGGAGCAGCTCTTGCGGATACTTGTCCTGCAAAGCTGGTGGAACCGCCATCTCCAAACTGCGGCGCTCCTGGCGGATGACGTGGAATCCCACCTGGGTCATCAAGGCGACGAGTTCGTCCGCCGTCAGCCGGTTCAAAGTCTTGTACTCATTGAAGACAAACCTCTTGTATCCCTCGACCCCGAAGTCGTCGAAACCAAAATCCCGCTCGGCGCCGTCGATCGGTCCTTCATGCGCCTGGATGATGGCCCAGAGCTCTTCGTCGCTGACGAGCAGGTGATGCCACGGAACGTCGTCATAGCGCCGCAGGTGCGAACCGAACGGCGAAAAGTACAGCGGCTCGATCTGCAGGAAGAACACGCCCCCGGGATTCAATGCGGCATAGAGATCGCGGGCAATGGGCTCGAGTTGGTCCTTGCTCACGTGCTCGAAGGTGGACCAACTGAAAATTCCGTCGACAGGCCTCCGCCCGGCCAATGGCGTGGCGGGTGCGATGGTTTCAAAGCTCAAGGCCTTGGGGACGCGGCGAAGGCCCAGTTGCTCCCTGGCGATGCGCGGCAATTTGGAATACTCCTGCCGGATGTCGATGCCATGGATCGCCGTCGCTCCATGCCGCAAAGCCAGGGCCAGATCCGTGATGCCATCGCCGCATCCGAAATTGAGCAGCCTCGCAGTTTTCACGTCCAGCGCGGAGCCCAGCCAATGCTGGACGACGTCGGCGGCGTAGTGGAAATGCGCCCGGAACCATTCGTCCGAGATGCGTTCGGCATCCCACTGGGGCGGTCCCCAGAATCGTTGCTGGATGCGATCGAACAAGGTGGTCATGGGCAGGCGCCTATCGCGGAAAGAAAGAGAAAGCAGAGCACCGGGGAGCCATCAGCCGGCAAGCCTTCAGGGCTTGGCCAGTACGTAAGCGTCCTGGTGATTCCAAAAATGCACCGGCACCCGGTGGATGAGCCGGTCCATGCCCACGGTTTCGGCGATGCGCGCGAGGACAAACGCTTCGGACGTGAAGGCCGTGCCGTATTCCTGCACATCGATCGCCTGGGACTCGCTGGATGGCGCAAAGAAAAAGCCTTCGTCGTCCAGCGGAACGCTGTCATGCGCAGCCGCCTTCAAGCCATGGGTGGAGAACACCAGAACACCACCGGGGGCGACGCCCTCGTACAGGCATTGCAGCCAGCGGGACCAGGTACGGCGCGGCAAATGGCTGAACAGCGACAGCACGAACACCACGTCGTACTTCTGGTCCCAAACCACGTCTTCCGGCACGGTGGAAGAAAGAACACTGCGCACGCCGAAGGTGCCCTGTGCGAACTGCATGGCGTCCGGAACCACGTCGGAAACGGTCACGCGCTCCGCTCCCAGCGCCTTCACCAAATGCCGCGTGAAACGGCCATGGCCACTGGCAAACTCCATGAAGTGCCGGGTCTTGAGCAATGGCCGGTCCACGGCCTCCAGCAGCACCATCAGCTCGGAAAGCGTCCGCCAGCCATCCGCCAGGTAGTCGCGCAGCGGGTTGGTGCTGGAGGGGTGACCCTCGAAGAAACGGAAGATGTCGTCCGCGCGCGAGATCTCGCAGTTCAGCCCCATCATCTGAGAGAAGGCACCTGGCAGGGTGTGCTGCTCGATCAACTGGTGCGCCGTCAGGCGCGTTTCGCGATCCTGCAAGGCATGGCGCAAAGCCTCTGCGGCCAGCGCACGTTCGCCGCGCTCCAGGTGCTGCTGTCCACGGGCCAGCCACTCGGCGGCTGTTTGAGAAGGGGCGGTCAAGTCATTCATGGGTAAAGGGCCGGGTGAAGACCGTGCCGAAAAGGCATGCGAACTTCATTGGCATAAAAAGGCTCCAGCGCATATTCTACTAGGGCATATTGCTATTAAAAACATAGCACTCAACCCAGATGATGAATGCCCGCCTTCGATGCTGAACCCAGCGATCCGCAATGATCCGCAGCGAATCGCCGGGTCTCATTCCCAGCGGTGCGGCAATTTCACCAGCCCCGGCATGAGCGTCGGCGACACCCAATTGAAGTTCAGGAACTGAAACCACTCGTCATACACCACCAGTCCGCTCTCATCGAAAAGAAACGCGCTGATGACGTAGTCGCCGCTGTGCAGCGGAAGGTTGGGAAACGTGAGCACCGAACGCCACAGACCATCGCCCAGCGACACGGGTGCCGCCCCCTCTTCGTGGGTCGCCAGGGACGTAATGCCGACCCCCTTGGACTGCTCGATCATGAAGCCGACATTGGGCTGCTCGCTTCCGCGGCCCCGCACGAGGATGGTGGCGACCAGGTCTTTTCCGGACAGCCGGCCGTAGCAACCGGCCTGCGGTTCACCCAGGTTTCCGATATCGACCGAAAGAATGCGAGCGGAGCCATCGTCGCGGGCCGGGACATTGCCGTTGCGTTGACGGCGGCCTGCAGAAGTGGCGTTCGCTGTCGCTTCCCCCGCCCCAGCAGAAACATCGTCGCCGTCGAGTGGCGCGCCATTGTCGGGAGCCGGCGCATCGCTGGCACCGTCCTGCCCGGCCATTTCATGCATCGTCTCCGCATTGCGCAGTCGAGAGTGCACGTCATAGGCGCCAAGCACCGGCTCGGTCAGGCCGAACTGCTTGACATGCCCTCCATCGAGCCACAGCGCCAGATCGCACAGGTGGCGAATATGGTACGGACTGTGCGAGCAGAACAGGATGGTGCAGCCGGCGTTGCGGAACGCCATGATGCGGTCCACGCATTTCTTCTGAAAATGCTGATCGCCCACCGCCAGCGCCTCATCGATGATCAGCACGTCGGGCTGAACGGCGGTCACCAACGCAAATGCCAGCCGGACCGACATTCCTGACGAATAAGTCTTGACCGGTCGGTCCAGCGCCTCGCCCAATTCGCAGAACTCGATGATCTCCGGCTCGAGCCGCTGCATCTCTTCGCGGTCGATCCCGATCAGGCTACCGCCGAAGTACAGGTTGTCGCGGCCACTGAAGTCGGGATGAAAGCCTGCGCCCAGTTCCAGAATGGCAGTCACCCGGCCCACCCGCTCGATCGAGCCGGTCGATGGCTGTAGCGTGCCCGCCAGCAACTTGAGCAGCGAGCTTTTACCAGCACCGTTGTCGCCGATCACACCGATGCACTGGCCCCGCTGCAGTTCGAACGACACATCGCGCAACGCCCAGTGGCTGCGGTGTGCAGACCGGCCGGTGATCAAGGATTTGAGGCGTTGGCGGGGTGAGGCGTAGAGTCGATATTCTTTACCGACGTTCTTCACCTTCAGGACGATCTCGGAAGTGCGTTGAACGTTCGTCATAGCCAGTCCACCAACTGATCGCGGCTGCGCTTGACCAAGATGTTGAGAGCCAATGCCAAAACCACCAGCCACACCAGACCCGCCACCCACACACTTACTGGCGGCCAATTGCCTTGCAGAAGCACCTGTTGGTAGCCGATCACCAGTGCGGTCATCGGGTTCAGCCAGAGCACCCAGCGCCAGTTGGCAGGAAACATCGCCAGCGGAAAAAGAATGGGGGTGAGATAAATTCCCACCGACAGCAGAAATCCCACGATCTGAACCGTGTCCCTCAGCGCAGCCGCCAGGATGGCCAGCAGATAACCGAGCAGTACGCAAAGCACCAATTGCAGCGCCATCAATGGCAGCAGAGCGAGCATCGCGGGTCGAAAACCGTGCAACGGTGTGTATGCCAAGGCCACCAGGCAAAGCAGCGGGCCAAAAATTACCGCACTGGCCAGCACCGAGCGGGTCGTGAAAAGCACGGGAGGCAGGGGATTTTTCTGCAGCATGCTGCCCGCCTCAATGAGGCTGTTCATTCCTCGCGAGACAGCGTCGCAAAAAGCCATCCAGGGCAATGCGCCCACGACCAGGAAAGTACCGACGGCATGCGTCGGCGCTCCTTCGCCCAGTCGCATGGAAAAAACGACGTCGAAAACCAAGTAGTAGGCAGCTACCGTCAAAAGAGGCTGGAGGTAAGGCCACAGCACGCCAACCGCAGTACCTGCGTGGCGCGCGGCCACCTCGCGTTGTACAAGAACCCACACCAAGGAGCGCGCACTCCAGATCGCGCGCCATTCATTCCACAAAGTTTGCATGCAGCTTGTTCAGAGGATGGCAATCAGCACATCGGAAAGAAAAGAAGCAAGTGCCCCAGGGAGCACTTGCTTCACCTCCACCAGCGTGGAGTATCAGGGCGCCATCTTAACGGGCGGAATCTTTGCCGCGTAAGACTGGGCGTAAGAGGCAATCGCGGAGGCATCGATTTTCGCCTCCTGCTGCATCTTCTGGGCTTCGGCAACACGCGCTTCCTGGCGGACGTTGTTGCGAACCTCATTCATCAACTCTTCACGAACCTCGCTGAACGCCCGGGTGCGTGCAGGAATACGCTCTTCGAGTTTGAGAACGTGAAAGCCGAATTGGGTCTCGACCACATCGCTCAGTTGTCCAGGCTTGGTCAAACCAAAAGCGGCTTCGTCGAATTGTGGCGCCATGCGGCCTCGTTCGAAGGCGCCTAAATCTCCACCCTTTTCGGCAGAGCCTTTGTCCGCAGAGCGCTCTTTGGCCAGCTTGCCAAAATCTGCGCCGGTCTTGAGTTCCTGCAGGATCTTTTCGATCTGTGCGCGGGAATTGGCGTCTGAGCCTTCAACCAGAATGTGCCTCACACGGACTTGTTCAGGTGCTTTGAAGCGCTCAGGCTTGGCCTTGTAGATGTCTCGGGCCAAATTTTCGGCGACAGCATCGGTAGGCGTGCTTTGTTTGTCGATCTTTGCAATGTAGGCATCCGAGAGCACTTTGTCTCGCGCAATCTTCAGCGCTGCTGCAACTTCAGGATCCTTTTCTACCCCATCAGTTTCTGCACGTGCTGCCATCACCCGGCGTGCGTACAGATTGGAGGCAATCTGCGTAACGGTCTGAGGACGTGCCAGAACGGTGTCACGCATCTCGGCAGGCATGCGAAGCGAGTCCGCTTGAATGTCCAGCGTATCGATCACGACTTTTGGCCCCTGGATCAACACCGGAGCTTGAGCGTGAACGGAAAGAGCGGTTGCAGAAAGTGCTGCCAAAGCAAGCAGGCGATAGGTTGAGCGAATCATTTGCAAATCCAACACTCCATCAAAAAAGCATTAAAAAAAGGCGGGGTTGCCCCCGCCTTTTTTGGTTCACATTACTGTGAAAAGTGCCGTACGAATTAAGGAGCAACCGTAGGGAACGTGAAGCGGTGGGGCCACGTGATACCGTAGGTACCGGACGTGCCAGCCGTAGCGCTTGGGTTGGACAGCTTAATCATCGAAGAGCCCAGAATTGGCAGACCCAGGGATTGACCACCCACCGAGTTGGACACATCTACGCGGCTCCAGCCGTTGGTGAACGCGCCGGTCGACAAGTTTTGACGAGCAACAGATGCACCAAGCACCGAGGTACCGGCATCAGCGAAACTCAGAACGCTGGTTTCACCGCAGAAACGGGTCTGCGTGATGGAACCAGGCGAGAACACAGCGCCCGAGGTCGTCGTGGTTTCTTCACGGTCATAGAACGCTTGACCCGTAGAGCTCACGCAGATGGCGCCACCGGTGGTGATCAACGAAGTATTGCTTGGGTTGAAGCGCTCATCGTTGACACCATTACCCGTAGCGATCAGGTCGGAGAAGTAACGAACTTGAGCAGCGTTACCACCGGTTTGCGCAGCAGCGTAGTTGGAAGCCACGTTGTAACGGCGGGTAGGCATCGAAAACACCCAGTCCGTCTTAGCCGAGATGCTGGAATCGTTGGCGTACTGGTTAGCGATCGAGGTCACAGCCAGAGCGTTCGTCAGCAAGCGAGCTTGCGTCAGAGGTGCCGTATTGCTAGGAGCCGTCACATAAGGCGTCGACATGTCAGGCAAGTCATAGTTCGCTGCTGCGATCGCCGGAACGGTCGTAGGCGCAACATTGGCTTGGGTAAACACGTTCAACGTACGGAAAAGCGGGTCAGCAGTGTACTGATCAGGCGTAGGTGCATTGGAGTCCGTTTGTGGGAAATGCACAAAATTGGCAATAGCCTGGGTGCCTGCATTTTCTGCACGGATCGCGGTCGCACTACCAGAGAACGTCGTCGTTTGAGCAACGTTCAGAATGTACCAGTCGCCCAACAGGCCGGTCGAAGGCGTGTCGAAGCCAGCCTGAGCAACAGTCGCAGCCGACGTGAAGTTTTGCAGAGTACCGTTCAAAACAGCAGGCGTGCAAGGTGCAACGCCATTAACGTGCTTGATTGCAGTGAACAATGGGTTAGCCGTAGAGGTAACACCGGTCGCAGGATTCACAGCGGTCAAGCCACCAGCCAGTTGCTGGGGAATGTCAGCCATGTTGAAAATTTCAACGTAGCCTTCGCGCGTGTTGTTTGCTTGGTCAGGAGCAGCGATGCCTGGGTTCAGACGATTCGTAACGAAACGCTGATTTTGACCCTTGGCCAGTGCTGGCAACGTGCAGGTGCCGTCAGCGGTCACGATTTGTGCGACGCCATCAGCGCCAGCCGTCACGGCAGCGGTCCACACGTCACCAGGCGACATGAAGACTTGGAAGTCAAGAATGTCGTCGGAGTTCAGGGCGCCGCGGAAACGAACCTTAACAGCCTTGCCGTTGGAGGTGTCGGTGTTCACAACGTGCATCACGGTCATGTTGCCGTTTTGCGCGTTGAAGTAAGGAACCAGCAGTGCATGACCCACGCCACCTTCCGCGAACGACATCGTCGTAGCGGTGGTTGGCTTCAGAGGAGCTACACCGACCACCACATCAGCAGATGCGGCGCCAGCAAAGCCCAGGCCACCAATCATGGCAGCAATGCTCAGGGCCAGAACATTTTTTCTCATATCAAGAACTCCAGTTAAAAAGTTGGTAAGCGCAACTACCACGATTGATTACGCTAAGGGATGGTAGCACAGCGCTCTAACGTGTTGTACAACGGAACCGCTGTAACAAAACCTGTTGTTGAGGAAATGCAACACCGTTTGCGGTTGGGTGAATCTTGCTTCGCAAACTGCTTGCAGACGGCTTCTGATACCTATCAAAGATCTTGGTAGTGCCACCATTGGCCGTCTTCAAGGAGCCATGTCTCGTTCAGGTAGCTGTCGATCGTACCAAGCTTTACCCCGATCATGGCAGGCTGAACTCCTAATTTCACCTGAGTGGTGCATTTGTCACTCTCGCAAGTGACTTTCGTGACTTCTACGCTCTTCACAGCGACCCCAGCACCGAACTGCATCTTGAATTGATCCGCCGTCTTGGTCTTGCGATAGGCTGGCGTGGACAGTGCGTAAGCCTTCTCGAACTGACCCGCGACACGGGCATCCCAGTACGCCTTTGCCCGTTGCTCGACGATCTGCTCGGGGGTGGCTGGATTGAAGGCCGCGCAGCCTGACAACGCCAATACGCCAGCAGCCAGCAAAAAGGCGCTCATTCGACGGCCAGGAACAATGTCGTGATTCATGGTTGTGTGATCTCCTATTAACAATCTAGAGGGGTGCGCTTGTTCTAGTTCAATTTGGCTGAACAGGTTGCACAGGCGCTTGCGGGGAAGCAGACGGTTTCGCATTGTCCTTTTCCTTGAGTTCTATGATGCGCAAGCCCTTCATTCGGTCGCGCAAGTCTTCGCTGACTTCGCGAATGTCCACATCAGTGCGTACTACACGTGGCGTGAGCACAACCAGCAATTCCGTTCGATTGTTGGTTTTACTGTTAACCCCGAAAAGGTTTCCAAGGACAGGAATATCCTGAAGTAGAGGGACGCCTCCCTTGCCCGTGGTGCTGTTGTCCTTGATGAGACCGCCAAGAACGATGGTCTCCCCCGAGCGGACAGCCACCTTGCTGCTGATTTGCCGCTGAAGGAAAGCTGGCTGAAGGTTAGCCTGCGCTCTTCTTTCTCCCAAATCAGTCACTGTCTGGTCCACCTGCATGTTCACGATATTGCCCGAGTTCACCGATGGGGTAACGACAAGGTTGACCCCGGTATCCTTGTACTGGACAGAAGTGGTGGTGTTGTTATTGAGATTGCTTGTAGTGATATCAGAGGTTATCGGCTCCTGACTGCCTACATTGATAGAAGCAGTGTGGTTGTCTAAAACCATGAGCGAAGGACTGGAGATCACTTTCAAGAGCGACTTATCAGCAAGTGCATTTAGCACCACTTGAACCCCATTTGCACTGCTAAGAACATAGGAAAACCCTCTACCGACCCCACCCAGCAAGGCGTCTGTACTTAAAGTTTGAGGTGCAGTTCCACTGACCAACCCTTGCCCGGTGTAGCCATTACGGCTATTGTTAAAAGCCCATTGCAAACCGTAGCGCAACTCATCGTTCAAGGTCACCTCGATGATGCTGGCTTCGATGAGCACCTGAGTAGGCGGAAGATCCAGCCGTTTCAATGCGGCTTCAATCTTTGAGTATTCTGATCGGGTGCCCCATATGAGCACGGAGTTATTCAACTCGTCAGCCATCACCCGTACGCTGCCTAAATTGGCGCTCAAAGCTCCCTGCTGCTGCGTCCCTTGAGTGTTGTTCGCTCCACGATTTCCTAAAGCGCCAGTACTGCCAGTTCCAAAGCCAGTGCCTCCGAATCCTGACGATCGCATAGCACTGGCACTGCCGCTCCCCCCCAAATAACCAGAGCCGCCTCCAAAGGAATTACCTCCAGTACTGCCAAAGCCGCTTTGCTGGCCAAAAGAATTGGTCGTGGAATTTCCCAAACCAGGCGCTACCCCACTATTAGCGACGGCAGATCCACCAGTCTGTCCACCAAAAATGCCACTAAGCACACTCGCAAGATGCTTGGCATTGACGTTCTGAACCTGATAGATGAACAGTTGGGGCTCTGAACCGTTGTCACTTGGCTGGTCCAGCTTTTCGATCCAGCGGCGCGCTTCTTCCAGATAGGCAGCCCGGGGCGTCACCACCAGAATGCTGTTGAGCCGCTCGATGGGCATGATGCGCAAAGCACCAAACAAGGGATTCCCCTCGCCCAGCATTGCCTGAGCCGCTCCAGCTGCGTTGGCTTGGGCGGCACCCGGAGTTCCCGCTGCCACGGCACCGCCCGAAGGAGAGCCCGAAGTTGCACTTCCGCCTCCACTGACCAAGCGCAACGCCGTCTCCACTTCTTTGATCGAGGCGTGCTTCAGCGGAAACACACCGACGGACATTCCCTTCAGCAAGTCAATGTCGAAGGTGTTCACCAAGTCGAGCCATCCTTCGGCCTGGGTCCGTGTGCCGCTCAAAATCAACAGATTGCGAACATTGTCCACTCTCACTACGGCATCGGCCGGCATCATCGGTCGCAAGATGGAAGCCATTTCGCTCGCGCCGATATATTGCAATGGAACGATGATGGCACCAGAACCTGGTGGCAGAGGGCCGTTACCCACCTGCCGCACGGAGCCGCCGATGCTGCGCAGCGCGTCTGGGCGCCCGACGTGATAGGTGCCCCGAGCGTCGCGAAGCATGGCAAGCCCATTGGCTTGCAGCGAACTTTCCAGCAGAAAAACCGCTTGATCGGGTGCGATGGGTGTGCGCGTGGCCAATGTCACCGTGCCGCTCAGCGGAGGATGCAGCACATAATCTGTTTTCAGGATGTCTCCCAAAATGGTGCGTACGACCTCTGCCACGGGTGCCTCTTCAAAATTGAATGAAAGTGGCGCCCCTTGTACGGTTGCAACAGGCTTTGCCGGAGCGATCACACGGTCATTTCCGATGATGTAACGCGGCTCGGCAACAGGTTCTCCGTCTCCCTTGGATTTATCTACGGCTTTGGGCGACACATTGACAGACGAACTGTTTGCGGGCCCCGGCATCACGGCACCGCTCGATTCCGTAACGAGATTGCTGCCACCGGATGCGGGAACGGACTGCTGCGTCTGAGCGCTTGCCAATTGACAAGTGGCTAGCGCAATGGCGGTAAGTGCGTATCGGTAAGGGGTCATGACTGCGTGCCTGAAAACGGAGAGAAACGAACGGGCGAAAAGACGCTCACTGAGAGCGGCCGCCAAATGTCGCTCGAGGTGGGGCTGATCGAACAGGGGGCTGCCCCGCTCCACGGTTGATAGAAGTTGGAGCGCCAACTGGCGCTGCGGGAGCCATTCCGGTGTAAGCGGTGACGGCTGCACGAGGAAGTTGGAGTACGCGGCTCTGGCCGTTCTTCACAAAAGTCACATTGCGACCATTGATGGATTGAAGGGTCCAACCATCGACGTCATCGTTCAAACGTGCACGGCGTTGCTTGCCTGCTACTTCAATGATGATTCCTCCGGCACCGTCGCCGGCAAAGACACCGGACAACCGAGCGGTGCTGAGATTGTCGACCTGCACTTCATCTGGCGCCTTGGGCGGAGGCGGCGGTGGCGGCGGCCTGCGCGTGAAGGAAAACAGTGGCCGATCCAGCATCGCGATGAATTGCGTGGTGTCGGCATTGGTGACCCCCGGCAGCGCTGAAAGCATGGACGCAAAATCCGTCCGATGGGGAGCAGGAGCTTCCCAACGAACATTGCGAATGCTGCCGTCCGGTGCAATCCACATCCAAGCCAGGAAGATCAGTAACGCTGTATTGATTGCCAGCAGCAGATGCAAGGCATAGCGCTTCATGTGCGCTCCCTCAGCACACTGAGACCGAATTGGGCAGACAACCGAGGGGCGACCTTAGGGTCTGAATTGGCATAGCCGCCCTGAAGTTGAATATCCAGATCATTGATGACAATGATTGGCAGTTGGCTGGTCAGGACAGCCAATGCGCTCTGAAGCGCCAGCATTTCGCCTTCGGTCCGTACCGTCAACGGAATCCGATCAAAACCCTTTTCATCTTTGGCAGGCAGTACCTGGCTGCTGATGACCTGCAATCCCGCTGCACTGAAAATGTCCCTGATGCGTTGCTGTACAGCATTGCCTGTCTGGTTGGCATCTTGCGACGCGGGATAGATATATTGTGACCTTGCCTCGCTGGCACGGGAAAGCACTGCCTCGATATCGGACCGCTGCGCCTCCAAACCCAGCAGTCGGGCATAGCGAGGCTCCAGCTGTGCCAGTTGAGTCTCCGTATTTGCGTGCCTCTCAGCGACATACCAGCCCAGCAAAGCCAAGGGAAAAATCGCCAAGGCCACAGTGCAGACGAGAATCAGCCCCTCGCGAGATGAAATGCGCTTCATGGCTTTGTACGGCTCGCAGGAGAAGATGAGGACACGGCGGGAGGACTGGCAGCACGGCCGCCAAACGTGGCGACCGTTCCCCCAAAAGCGGCGCCGCCTGAGGGCACAGCATTCACTGGGGCAGCAGCACTAGCAGCCGAATTGGCAGGCGGCAAGGGCAAAGACGCTGCTGTAGAGGCACCAGGAAGCGTCGAGGTTGCAGCGCTCGCAGCACTGCTGGCCGCAGTGGCAACAGTCGCCGCTACGGCAGTCGCGGGGGTGGCAGGAGCCTTCCCAACGACACCGAAAACCTGGGAGTCCAATGTAAATTCGATGGCGAATGTTTCCTTTGCAGAATTGCCCATCCTCGTGGCGGCAGAGGGTGCACGCACTTCACGCAATCCAGGCTCGTTTCCAAGAACCTGCATCAAGGCAGCGGCGTTTCCAGTCATACCGACGATGGTTACTTTCGAACCTTGAAGGCGAAAGCTCTGCAAATACGTATCGTCTGGCAGTAACTGCGTCAGTTTGTCCAGCACCCTCATCGGCTCAATGCGCGTGGACAGTACTTCCGACAGCATCCCGAGCTTCTCTACAGACTGCATCAAAGCATCGCGCTTGGCAACTACAGGTGCGGTTCGTCTCGCCGCATCTTGGTAACTTTGCGCTGCTTCCAATGCACGCTCACGCAATTGAAGTGTTGGAGTGACTGCGATGGCTGCTACAAGCGCGGCAATCAACAATAGAAGACCATAGCCAGCGCGTCTCCACCGCAGGGCATGCGCCTGACGTGAGCCCTCACCGTAACCACCCAGCACGATCGGCCGATGTTGGCCACCAAGCACCCAGACCTCAGGGCCAGACACGCCCCCAAGGCGCCCCGCCTGGGCGGCCAAATATTGGCCGATTTGTCTGCGAGATGCCAAGGCCAGTTCAATGCGCAAACCTCCCGGAGAATCCTCCAAGGCACGGCAACCCCACACCAGATCGGACTCCGGAAAAGGGCTGATGGCGCGAACTTCCAAAGCCCCGGCATTGGCGATGTCTGATTCAGCCATGGGAGGCAAGGTCAAGGTGCGGCGAAGAACGTAATCTTCCGGCAACTCCACGGCAGTGAAGCTTGCCTTGACGCGACCAGTGACCTTGGATTGTTTGTCGTCCCCCAACCAGAAAGATACGCCATCCCCTGGATGGAGCAGCACGATCGGGGCCGAAGGGGTTAGCCAGGAAAGCAGCGGCCACGCATGCATCCCCCGCCACGGACTGCGGATGTCACGCCAGAGCGCGTGCAGATCGACTCCCAGAAAGCGGGCATCGGAAGATATGGAAGGCATGGTGGCTCAGGAATTTTTACGTATCACGGGCTCAACGCTTGAACTGGTACGGAAGGTATGCCATGGCACGCCGTCCTTGCTCCGAGCGTTGAAATCGACGCTGCGCGACACGCGCAACCAAACACCGTCCGGCATTGGAACCCGTGCCTGGACCCGAAGCCGCCGAATCGTTGAGTTATCTAAAAAAGCAGCATCCAAAACAGTGGTATCGATGCCTTCCGCTCCGGCATCCCGGTCGGCCACGATACGCATGGCAGCGGCAGCATTCCCTCCGGCGAGGACTGTCAACACATCTGCGGGTGCGGCCATCGGATTGACCAAGCCACGCCCTCGGAGATCTGCAGTGATAAGCGGGGAAAGTCTAGCATAGAGGGTGTAGTCCACTCCCGGCACTTTGAGCAGGTCTTCTTCCGATTCAAACCGTTGCGGAAAGCCTCGCGGATCGCGGCGCTCCCGCATCTCCACGGTCGCTTGCGCAAGCATTTGAGCCGCGTCTTGCGGCAGGTCTCCCGCGACTGAAAAGAGCTTCGCCAGCAAAGCAACAGGGGCTCCGTTGATGTCGATGAGACCATTCAAAGGCATCGCCTGAACCTGCATATTCACACCGTGATAGGTGATCTGCGCCTGCTTTGTGCGACCGATCGGAGTATTGCTGGCCATCAGCGCTTGCAGCGCCAACTGGATCGCGGCATCACCCAAAGCCTGTGCCTGCACGTTTTGGCGCGATAGCGTCATCATGCGAGCTTCTTCGCGAATGGATCGGGTCAGCCCGGACACGATGATGGTCAGCGCAGCGACCATCCAAAGCACGGCAATGAGTGCCATGCCTGACTGTTTCTTGTTACGCCGCTTACCGTGCCGGCACTCAATCATCCCCGGCTCCCGCCGAAAGTGGCGCCGTCACTTGCAGGATCGCTGGCCGGCAGCACGCGCATAGGGACGACGATATCCGGCCACATGCCAGAAGTAGCGCGGATGGCAATAGAGACACGTTGGGGCAGCCGATCAATCAACGTCCAGGGAGCCCCCCAAACTGGTGGCTCTTCGTTGGCATTTTCGTAACTCAGAGAAAATCCGGTGACGCCTTCTACCAGCACGTAGCTGGCCGCCTGCTCCCAATCGGGTGCACCTCCGCCATCAATCCAAGGCAGATATCGAAGTACTAGCGCAGAACCTGATCCCCGGCTCATTACGCTCAAACGGAAGTGATAACGCCCGCCCACTCCATAGCGCGCTGGCATCACTCCCACCCACGCCATCTCTTCGGGCAAGCCGACAAAGAAATAAGGGCTCTCGTCTATCGAATTAACGCCCGCCCGCTTTTGCAGCGACACCCGTCCCAATACCGAACGGAGAAAACCGCTGGCCACCCGCAGTTCGTCAGTATTCAATAAACGGCGGTCCACCCGCTCCTCCGTCTGCGCCGTCGTACGCAAAGCCGACCCCAGCGCAAGCATCACCAGAGACAACAAAGTGATGACCACTAGCAGTTCGACCAGCGTAAAGCCGCGCTGGTGAAAGACCCTCGTGACTCGAACCCTCATCATCGCCCACGCCCCGGTTCCGGCGGCTTGCGTTGCGGTCGCAAAGTGCTCAATTCGAAATTGCGCAGGCGTACGCCATCCGACCAGGAGATGACGATGTTCACTTCATGCAAAGGCGGGATGGCCGGGCCGTTAAATTCCGTGGCATAGGGCGCGGTGCTCAACCGCCATTGGTAGCCGGCAGACTCCCCGGATTGGTTCAACCCTTGCTCCGGAATCGCGTCCCGCAAGGACAGTAACGATTCGGCCAGGACCACCGCGCGCTGGTAGCGATCCACATCCCCAACGCTGCGGGCACTGCTTCCCATGGCGCGGTAGAGCATGCCGAGCGATAACGCCATGATGGCAAAAGCCACCAGCAATTCCAGCAAGGTCAGCCCTCGCTGGTGACGGTGCCTGCGCTGCATCATTGAGTGAGTGCCTCTTGGGTCACGCGCCCGGACAGCCAGTCCACCCGCAGGCGGGTCCCCACTCCAGGGGCTCGCAAAATTTCGATGCTGCCCCCTGTCGCGCCTCCGCCGGGCAGGAAGCGGATGGCCGCCTGGCTTTGCCCGTTCAACTCCGTACCCGCGACGATGGCGCGCAACTGCAAGGGCTCGGGCAGCGGCTTCAACGCCGAGTCGTTGCCGTACATGCGGTTTTTCAGATCCACGGAGAAACGGACCTCACGCCCCTCCGCCATTGCGGTGAAACGGGCTGCGCGCATCTGGCTCAGCATCGTGCGGACCGTGTCACGGTACTGGGCGGAATCGCGCAGCCGTTCGAAAGCCAGCGGTGCCAAGCCGATCACGAGCGCCAGAATGGCGAACACGACCAGCAATTCGACCAGCGTAAAGCCGCGCTCGCGCCGCATGGCAGAACGGCAGGGGATGAAGATGGTCAGGGGGTGTTGCGGATGTCGGCCGCTTCGCCTTCGCCGCCGGGCGCGCCGTCGGAACCGAGCGAAAGGATCTCGATGCCGCCGTTCGGACCGGGATTTGCGTAGCGGTAAGGATGGCCCCATGGGTCCGAAGGCACGCCGCCCTTGAGGTAAGGACCTGTCCAGCCATTCACCGAGCCCGGGCGCTTGACCAGCGCTTCCAGGCCTTCTTCGGTCGATGGATAGCGGCCCACATCGAGCTTGAACAATTCGAGCGACTTGTCCAGATCGGCGATCTGTACGCCCGCGGTTTTGGCCTTGGCGCCGCCCAACTGGTTCAACACACGGGGCCCGACCAAGCCAGCGAGCAACGTCAGGATGGCCAGAACGACCAGCAGTTCGATCAGCGTGAAGCCGCGAGCGGATTTGCGTTGCAGAGGGGTGCCACAGGAGCGGCCAGCACGGGAATGCGCCATGGAAAGAGAATCCTTGGACAAACAAAAATTATACGGCGAGGTCATTGATGGACAGGATCCCGAGGAGGATGGAAACAATGATGGCGGCGATCAAGATACCCAGCACCAGAATGAGCACAGGCTCCACCAGAGTGAGAAGGCGTTTGATACCGGTTTCCACTTCGCGGTTCAATATATTGGAGAGCTCGATCATCATCTGGCCGATGCGGCCGGTTTCCTCGCCCACGCGGATCAGGTTGATCGCCAGTGGTTCGAAAATGCCCGTGGCGGAAATGGCCTGGACGACCTTGCCCCCTTCCTTCACGATGGGGGCAACGCGGGAAAGCGCCTGCTGCAACACGGTGTTGCTCACGGTTTCGGTCGCGATGTGCAAGGCCGTCAGCATGGGAACCCCATTGCCGAGCAAGGTGCCCAACGAGCGCGAGAACAGCGTGAGCTGGTACTTGAGCGCCAGGCGCCCCATGAGCGGTAGCTTCAGCAGTCGCGCCTGCCACCACTGCCGGCCTGCTGGCGAGGCCACCCAGCGGCGCACCATGAGACCCAGCCCCAGCGCCACGATGCCGATGAACAGCCCATAGCGCGTGAAAGCGTGGCCCAGCGCCATGACGATCTGGGTGGGCATGGGCAGCGCATCGCCCATGTCGGTGAAAAGCTTTTCGAACTGCGGCACCACGAACCCCAGCATGGCGATGAGCGACAGCACGGCCACGCCCAAAAGGATCGCTGGATAGATGGTGGCGGAGATGACGCTGTCGCGCAGGGCGCGCTGGCGCTCCATGTGCTCCACGAGCCGCTCCAGCACCGACGACATCTGGCCGCTGGCCTCGCCCGAGCGGATCATGTTGATGTAGAAATCTCCGAACAGATCGCGGTGCTGGGCCAGCGCGCGGCTGAGCGGCGTGCCGCCCTTGACGGCGTCCAGAATGCCCTGCAGCAGCGTGGCCATGCTGGGCTTGTAGCTCATGTCGATGAGCACGCGCAGTGCGTTGTCCAGCGCCAGGCCGGCGCGCAGCATGATGGACAGCTCCGACGTGAGCGCCAGCACATCCGCCGACTTCACCGGCCCCTTGCCCGCACGCCCCTTGGGCACGGTGGCTGCACCGATTGCCTCGTTGGCCGAGGCGGCGCCCATGGCGCTGCTCGCACCGGCAACGGCCGAGGTGGCCGAATCGCCGATGCTCAGGGGCGTGAGCCCCTGCGAACGCAATTGCTTGAGGGCCTGGGCTTCGGTGACGGCGCTGAGCCGGCCCTCGACCACTTTGCCGGAGGCGGCAGCGGCACGCCAGACGTAATCAGGCATCGGCTTGGTCCTGGGTGACGCGGGCGAGCTCGTCGATGGTCGTCACGCCGGCGGCCACCTTGCGCAGTCCGTCTTCGTAGAGATTGAGCATGCCGCCTTCCGCCGCCAGCGCATTGAGCGCATTGGCGTCGCGGCCTTCGATGATGGCGCGGCGCATGGGCTCATCCAGCACGAAGAGCTCATGGATGCCGGTCCGGCCCCGGTAGCCGGAACCGCGGCACTGATCGCACCCTACCGCCCGGTAGATCGCCTGCCCCACGCCGCTGAAGCGCGACAGCCCGGTGCTCTGGCGCAGTTCTTCGCCGGGGTCGTAGGGTTCTTTGCAGTGGCTGCACAGCGTTCGCACCAGCCGCTGCGCCAGCACGCCGTTGACGGCGGAAGTGATCAGGTAGCCCTCGACGCCCATGTCCTTCATCCGGATCACCGCGCCTGCCGCCGTGTTCGTGTGCAGCGTGGAGAGCACCAAGTGGCCCGTGAGCGCTGACTGCACCGCGATCTGCGCCGTTTCTCCGTCGCGCATTTCGCCGATCATGATGATGTCGGGATCCTGCCGCAGGATGGAGCGCAGCGCGTTGGCGAAGGTCAGGTTGATCTGGGGGTGCACCTGGATCTGGTTGATGCCTTCCAGTTGGTATTCGACCGGGTCTTCCACGGTGATGATCTTGTTGGAGCCGGCATCGATCTTGGACAGGGCCGCATACAGCGTGGTGGTCTTGCCCGAGCCCGTCGGGCCGGTGACCAGCAGGATGCCGTGGGGGCGCGCCAGCAGGCCGTTGAACCGCTCCAGCGTGTCCTTTTCGAAACCCATGGTTTCCAGCTGCAGCCGCACGCTCGCCCGGTCCAGCACCCGCATCACGACGCTTTCGCCGTGCACGGTGGGAACGGTGGACACGCGCAGATCGAGCTCCCGGCCCTTCACGCGCGTCTTGATGCGGCCGTCCTGAGGCAGGCGGCGCTCGGCGATGTCCAGGTGGGCCAGCAGCTTGACGCGCGAATTCACGGCAGCGCTCAGGCGCGGGGGCACCAGCTCGCCCGCGTGGATCACGCCGTCCACCCGGTAGCGCACATGCAGGCCGTCGTCGAACGGCTCCAGATGGATGTCCGAAGCGCGCAGATCGATGACGCGGCCGATGATGACGTTCACCAGGCGGATGACGGGCGCTTCGCTGGCCAGGTCTTTCAGATGCTCTACGAAGTCGCCGCCATCGGAGCCGTCGCCGAAACCATCGTCGGACTCGCCGCCCTCCTCGCCCTGCTCCACCACCGGCTGGGACAATGCCTTTTCGATGTCGCTGTCCAGGGCCAGGTGGGGAACGACCACGTGCCCGGTCGCCAGATGCAGCGCCTTGACGACGAAAGGATCCTGTGGAACCGCCATGGCCACGTGCAGACGGCCTTCGCTGACTTGCAGCGGATACACGCTGTTGGCGTGCAGGAATTCGGGCAGCAACCCTTCCACCTCGGGCATGAGTTCTGGAAACTCGGCCGCCGGCACGATGGGGATGCCCAACTGGCGCGACAGCGCCTGGATCACGTCCAGCTCCGACACCAGCCCCAGGCGCACCAGCACACGGCCCAGCAGGCCGCCCATCTCTTGCTGGGCGGAGAGCGCACGGTCCAGGTCGCGGGCGCTCAACTTGCCCGATTGAACGAGCAGCTCTCCCAACGGAGGGCGAGGCGCTGGCGGAGTGTCTGCCAGCGGTTCTATGCGGTCGGGAAGGGTGTTCGTCGTCATGGAGGTGTAGAAAGCTCGCGGGGAGCGGCGCTGCGTTGCGATTTACGGGCCCGGACGTGCGCGCGGCGGGCTCCAAGTGTAGCCGCGGCGGCCCTTGCGCCCGCTGCGCGAAAAGGCATGCATTTGTGCGTGCCCCAAGGCACGACCCTGGCACGGCCCGTGCAAAGCAGGGCATTCGCTTACAGTCGGGCCGGCTTTTTGATTTTCCAGCGACCGCTGCTTCCCGCCCATGCAAAAACCTCCCCGCCGCACGTTCCTGCACACATCCATGGCCCTGGCGGCCATCGGCCTGTTTCTGGCCGGCGCAGGCGGCGTGGCGTTTTTGAAGCAGCAGGCGCCGGCACCTTCTCAGCCACCGGGTGGCGTTCCCTTGCTTTTGGCGCCGATGGTCAGCGTCATCGAACCTTGCGTGCTGGCGCCCGAAGCATTGCCGGCGGGGCTGCGCGACCTGGCCGAGCGCTGCCAGGGGCCGCAAGGGTCCGCAGCCGCCTTGATCGAATCCACGCTCGAAACCCTGCAGCCCCACGCGCAGCCGTCTTCGAAGGAGGTCCTCGGCTACACCCTGCCAGTGCCGCTGCTGCGCCTGTTCCAGCAGGACGCGGATGGCGCCTGGCGCATCGACGATGAAAAGGTCGGCCGCCTGGTGCGCACGGTGCGCGACACGCCCAGGCCCGTGATCCTCTATTTGTTCTCCACCCATTTTTCGGCGCAGGCCCCCATCGAAGCCACCTTGGCCGCGGACCCGGCCAACATGGGCCAAACGCGCGATGGCCCGCTGGGCACGGACGACTATTACGACTCCAAGGTGTTCAACTGGACCTTCGCCACCACGCGCAACACGCTGACCGAGCGGCGTGCGCAGGCGATGCAGGCCGTGCTGGACGCGACCTGCCAGCTCCCGGCGCAAGACCGCGCCAAGATCCGTGGCGTCACGCTGCTGGGGGAACTGCACCACCTGTTCCCCAACTTCCAGGCGGGCATGGGTTTCGATGGCCCCTATCGGGTGACTGATTACAGCGCGGCGTCGGTGGAGGGTTTCCGCCGGTATGTGCAGGGCCGGTTCGGCAGCGTCGAAGCGCTCAACCGGGCAGTCGGGGGCGACTACGCCACGTTTGCCGAGGTCGAACCGCCTTCCCGCGACATCCGGACCGAGCCCCTGCGCCGCTACGCCGAGCACATCGACGCCTTCGCGCAGGGGAGCCTTCCGATCTCCGGCTGGGCCCATGTGGAAGGCGCCGACCCGGAGCGCCCTGCATGGATTCACATCTACCGCAACGGCCAGTTCGTGGGCAAAACGGCCGTGCGGCTGGGCCGGCAGGATGTGCTGGCCGCCAAGCCGGAGTTCGGCGATGCCAACACCGGCTGGCGGATGGACCTGGACTTCCGCCAGCTACCGCCCGGGCTGCACCAGTTGGATATCTTCCTGGAAACCCGCCCCGGCCACCTCGCCCATCTGGGCCGCCGCGACATCGCCGTCATGGACCGGCAGCAAAGCACGCCGCAGCGGCTGCCGCAGGCAGCCCTGCCCCCCAGCATGCCCGCCAGTCCTGCCGTACAGGCCCACATCGACACGCCCAGGGATGCATCGTCGTACTACTACAACCCGCTGGTGCCGCTGTGGCATGAGTTCCGCGCGCAGCAGGTGGTGGACTATCTCCGGTATTTCGACGGCGAAGTAGCGCGCTCGTGCCTGGCCGGCGTGCCGCGCTACACGCACCAGATCGTCCCATTCACGAACCCGGGATGGGATGAAAACAAGTTTGCGATCCAGGCATCGCTGCAGCCGCTGGACGGCATGCGCCTGGGCGTGAGCCTTTATGGCGAGCCGACCTACGGGCATTCCTATTTCGATTGGCTGGGCCGCAACGGCCACCGCCGCTACGGCATCACCGAGTTCCATCCTTTGAAGGCCATGGATGGCCCATCGCTGCGGCGCGTTTTCGATGCGCATGCCCGGCACGGGGCCGACTTTCTATCGTTCTTCGCCGAGCCGCGCTGGAACGGTGCGCTGGTGCCGCGGGGGCACAACATTTTTTCGTTCGACCCCGACAACGCGAAGTTCGGCTCGGACCACCTCTACCGCGCCGTGCAGCGGACGCTGGAGGCGCCCAAGCCATAGCACGGCGGCACCGGCGGCACGGTGGCGCACCTTCTCAGGCGAAGACGTCGGCCTGCGCCAGCGGCAAGCCCTTCATGTCCTTGGCGGACAGGCTGGGCTCGCCCTCGAAACGCCAGTCGATGGCCAGCGCCGGGTCGTTCCAGGCGATGCAGCGCTCATGCTCGGGCGCGTAGTAGTCGGTGGTCTTGTAGAGGAAGTCCGCGCTCTCGCTGAGCACCACGAAGCCGTGGCCGAAGCCGGGCGGCACCCACAGCTGGCGCTGGTTGTCCTCGCTCAATTCCTCGCCGACCCACTGGCCGAACGTGGGCGAGCTCTTGCGCAGATCCACCGCCACATCGAACACGGTGCCGCGCACCACGCGCACCAGCTTGCCCTGCGGCTGCAAGAGCTGGTAATGCAGGCCGCGCAGCACGCCACGGGCGCTGCGGCTGTGGTTGTCCTGCACGAACGCATGGCGCGTTCCGGTGGCTTCGTCGAACGCGCGCTGGTTGAAACTTTCGAAGAAGAAGCCGCGCGCATCGCCGAACACCTTGGGCTCGATGAGGACGACGTCGGGAATGCGGGTAGGGGTGACGTTCATGGATGGGCCAACAGCGAAAGAAGGGGAAACAGATCGGAAGAAAACCGCACGGCGCGGCGCCGGAACAGCGCAGCGCCCGCAGGAGCCGCTAGTCGCGGGGCTCCTTGAGCAACCGCTGCAGGTACTGGCCGTAGCCGTTCTTGGACAGTGGCTGCGCCAGCCGCGCCAGTTGCGCATCGTCGATGAATCCGTTGCGCCACGCGATTTCTTCGGGGCAGGCGATCTTCAGGCCCTGCCGGTGCTCCAGCGTGGCGATGAACTGCCCGGCTTCCAGCAGGCTTTCATGCGTGCCGGTATCGAGCCAGGCATAGCCGCGCCCCATGATCTCGACATGCAGCCCGTCCTGCTCCAGGTACAGGCGGTTCAGGTCGGTGATCTCGAGTTCGCCCCGTGCGGACGGCTTCAGGCGCTTGGCGAGTTCCACCACCTGCGCATCGTAGAAATACAGCCCCGTGACCGCATAGCTGGACTTCGGGGCCTTGGGCTTTTCTTCGATGGAGAGCACCTTGCCCTGGGCATCGAACTCGGCCACGCCGTAGCGTTCGGGGTCCTGCACGTGGTAGGCGAACACGCTGGCGCCCTCCTCGCGCCGCAGGGCACTGCGCAGCAGATCCTCGAAGTCATGGCCATGGAAGATGTTGTCGCCCAGCACCAGCGCGCTGGGGCTGCCGGCCAGGAACGCCTCGCCGATCAGAAACGCCTGGGCCAGCCCGTCGGGACTGGGCTGCACGGCATAGCTCAGTTGAATGCCCCACTGGCTCCCGTCGCCCAGCAGCTGCTCGAAGCGCGGCGTGTCCTGCGGCGTGCTGATAACGAGGATTTCGCGGATGCCCGCCAGCATGAGCGTGCTGAGCGGGTAATAGATCATGGGTTTGTCGTACACCGGCAGCAACTGCTTGCTGATGGCGAGCGTGGCCGGGTGCAGGCGGGTGCCCGAACCGCCGGCGAGGACGATGCCCTTGCGTGTGGTCATGGGTGCTTTCTCTCTGGCTTGGTGCTAAAGGATTTCGGCAAGCATGCGCGACACGCCCGTCTGCCAGTGCGGCAGCACGAGGCCGAAGGTGGACTGCAGCCGGCGGGTATCGAGCCGCGAGTTGTGCGGACGCACGGCCGGTGTGGGAAACGAACTCGTCGGCACGGCCGCGACTTCTTTTGCTACTATTTTCATAGCATCACCCCCTAGTGCTGCTTGCGCCAGCACGTATTTTGCATAGGCATGCCAGTTGGTTTCGCCACTGGCCACCAAGTGGTACAGGCCCGCATCTTCCGGGCGCTGCTGCAGGTGGCGGATGGCGTGCGCCGTGACGTCGGCGATCAGGTCGGCGCCGGTCGGGGCGCCCCACTGGTCGTCGATGACCGTCAGCCGATCGCGCTCCTGGGCCAGCCGCAGCATCGTCTTGGCGAAGTTGCCGCCGCGGGCCGCATAGACCCAGCTCGTGCGCAGGATGAGGTGGCGGGCGCCGCTTTCCCGGATGAGCGTTTCACCCTCCAGCTTGGTGTGCCCGTACACGGACAGCGGCGCGGGCATGTCGCCCTCCACCCACGGGCGATCGCCGCTGCCGTCGAACACGTAGTCGGTGCTGTAGTGCACCAGCCAGGCGCCGATGCGCGCGGCCTCCTGGGCCAGCACGCCCGGGGTGGTGGCATTGAGCGTGCGGGCCAATTCGGGCTCGCTCTCGGCCTTGTCCACGGCCGTGTGCGCGGCGGCGTTCACGATCACGTCCGGGCGCAGCGCCCGCACGGTCTCCACGATGCCCGAGGGGTCGGCGAAGTTGCCGCAGTGGTCGGTGCTGTCGTGGTCCAGCGCGGTGACGGTGCCGAGCACCGACAGGCTGCGCTGCAGTTCCCAGCCGACCTGGCCGCCTTTGCCGAAAAGAAGAACGTTCATGCGCGGGCTGCCAGGGCGTCGGGGGCCGCCTGGTACTGCGTGCGCACCCAGTCGCGGTAAGCGCCGCTCGTCACCGCGGCCACCCAGTCGGGGTTGTCAAGGTACCACTGCACCGTCTTGCGAATGCCGGTCTCGAAGGTTTCGGCCGGCTTCCAGCCCAGTTCGCGCTCGATCTTGCGGGCGTCGATGGCGTAGCGGCGGTCATGGCCGGGGCGGTCCTGCACGTAATGGATCTGCGCGGCGTAGCTCTGGCCGTCGGCGCGGGGGCGAAGCTCGTCGAGCAGCGCGCAGACCGCGCGCACGATCTCGATGTTGGGCTTTTCGTTCCAGCCGCCCACGTTGTAGGTCTCGCCCAGAGCGCCCCCTTGCAGCACGCGCCGGATCGCACTGCAGTGGTCCTTCACGTACAGCCAGTCGCGGATCTGCATGCCATCGCCATACACGGGCAGCGGCTTGCCCGCGAGGGCGTTCACGATCATCAAGGGGATGAGTTTTTCAGGGAAGTGATACGGCCCGTAGTTGTTGCTGCAGTTGGTGGTGAGCACCGGCAGGCCGTAGGTGTGGTGCCAGGCGCGCACCAGGTGGTCGCTGGCAGCCTTGCTGGCCGAGTACGGGCTGTTGGGCTCGTAAGCGTGCGTTTCGGCGAACGCCGGGTCGCCGGCCGACAGCGTGCCGTAGACCTCGTCGGTGGACACGTGCAGAAAGCGGAAAGCGGCTTTCTCGCCCTCGGGCAGCGCATGCCAGTGCTGGCGGGTGGCCTCCAGCAGGCGAAACGTGCCGACCACATTGGTCTGGATGAAATCTTCCGGCCCGTGGATGGACCGGTCCACATGCGACTCGGCGGCGAAGTTGACGACGGCCCGGGGCCGGTGCTCGGCGAACAGCTTTTGCAAGAGCGCCGTGTCGCCGATATCGCCTTGCACGAAGACATGCCGGCTGTCGCCCTGCGCGCTCGCCAGGTTTTGCAGGTTGCCTGCGTACGTGAGCTTGTCCAGGTTGACCACGGGCTCGTCGCCCGAGGCCAGCCAGTCCAGAACGAAGTTGGCGCCGATAAAGCCCGCGCCGCCGGTGACGAGAATCATGGGAAAGGGGGGGTCGCTCAAGGCGCCGCTGTGGCAAAGCGGGGGATTATCCCATCGCACGCCGCGGCGCTGTTACCAGCTGCAGCGCCACATCGCCGGGCGATGCCGCGCGTGTGCCGCGCGTGTTGCGTGTGCCGTGCATGTTTAGTGGCGGCTCACTACACAAGCACGGGCGGGCGCCCGTAAAGTCAGGGCCGATGCCGCCAGAACCCGGGCGGCGCCGTTGACGCCCCGAAGGAAAAGCCCATGCCCCGATCTTCCAAGAACCCCGACGCCCCGGACGACACCGATTCCACCGCCGGCGACTCGTACCGCAACAAGGCGCGCGACTCCGCGCAGCAGATCTGGCTCGCGGGCCTGGGCGCCTTCGCGAAGGCGCAGCAGGAAGGCGGCAAGGTGTTCGAAGCGCTGGTCAAGGAAGGGGCCGCCATGCAGCGCAAGACCCAGTCCACCGCGCAGGAGCGCCTGTCCGAAGCCGCCGAGCGCATGACCAGTGCCGCCAGCCAGTTCGGCACGCGTGCGGCCGGCCAGTGGGACAAGCTGGAGACGATTTTCGAAGACCGCGTGGCCAAGGCGCTGGCGCGGCTCGGCGTCCCCACGGCCCGGGAAGTGCAGGCCCTGCACGAGCGCATCGACGCCCTCACCCAGGCGCTGGAGGCCGCCACCAGTGCGCAGGCGGCGCCCCGCCCCGCCGCGAAGCGCGGTGCCGCCAAGCCGGCCACCGGCCGCGCCACCGCAGCCCGCAAGACCGCCGCGGCGCGGCCCCGCACCGCAAAACCACCGGCCGAATAAAGCGGCGTTCGCCCGGCGGCGCGGACCATTCAGCGGGGAATCCCAAAGGGCTGCCTATCCCTTGCATGATGCACTGCAACACCGTGCGGATGGGCTGCCTCGGTTAGAGTGGGTGAAAGAGACAACCACCCACCGCCTGGGAGGCCGCCGATATGGTGAAAAAAGCGCCGCGCCGCACTGCCGAGCGCATTCTGGAGTCCACGCTGGAGCTGTTCAACCGCTTCGGCGAGCCCAACGTGTCGACCACGGCGATTTCCGCTGAACTGGGGATCAGTCCCGGCAACCTGTACTACCACTACCCGGCCAAGGACGAGCTGGTCAACGTGCTGTTCTCGCGCTACGAGGCGGCTCTCAACGAGCTGCTGGACGCGGCCGATGGCGTGCGCGACGTGGAAGATGCATGGTTCTTCCTGCACACGCTGTTCGAGCTGATCTGGCAGTACCGCTTCCTGTACCGCGACCTGAACGACCTGCTGTCCCGAAACCGCCGGCTCGAAACCCACTTCCAGACCCTGCTCACCCGCAAGACCCACGCCCTGCGCGCCGTGCTGAGCGGCATGGAGCGTTCGGGCGCCCTGCGCCTGGGTGCCCGCGATGCCGGCTCCATGGCCACCAGCATGGTCGTGGTGCTGACGTACTGGCTCAGCTTCGAATACGTGAGCAATCCGCGGCACGCCCTCGAACCGGAAAGCGCCCAGAGCGCCCTGCTGCGCGGCGCGCACCATGTGCTGGATCTGCTCATGCCTTACCTGGAGGCAAGCCAGCGCGAGCATCTGCAGGCGCTGAGCGGCGCCTACACCACCCAGGCCGTGGCCGCCTGAACCGATGCCATTTCGATTGCCCCGAGGAGCCCTGCCGTGAAGCCCTGGACGCCCTTCCCGAACTCCGACGCCTTTCCCTTCACCGCCGCCTCGGTGCGCAGCCAATGGAGCCGCCTGCATGCCGGCGATGCCGAGCCCTGCCCGGACGACGGCCCCGTGATGGACGCCTGGGTGCTGTTCCACCGGGGCGCCTTCGAAGAAGCCACGCGCGCCGGGCTGGCCGCCGGCGGTGCCGGCATCACCGTGGCCAACAAGGCCGCCATCGTGTATGCCAACTATCTGGAGCCGCACGAAGACCGCCGCCTTGAGTTGCTGACCGAGGCGGCCGAGCGGGCCGCCGAGCAGATGCGCGTGGAGCCTGCCAATCCCAACGCCTGGTTCTGGCACGCCTACGCGATCGGCCGCTACAGCCAGGGCATCAGCGTGGCCAAGGCCATGGCGCAGGGCCTGGGCAGCCGCGTGCGCAAGACGCTGGAGCAGGCCATCGTGCTGTCGCCCCGCCATGCCGATGCGCGCCTCGCGCTGGCCGTGTTCCATGCCGAGATCATCGACAAGGTCGGTGAAATGGTGGGCAGCATGACCTACGGCGCCCGCAAGGCCAGCAGCCTGCGGCTGTTCGAAGAGGCCTTCGCCATCAATCCGGAGTCTGTGATCGGAAAGATCGAGTACGCGAACGCGCTGCTCATCCTGGAGGGCGACCAGCGCATGGACGACGCCACGCGCCTTTACGAAGAGGCCGCCGCCGCCCAGCCGGCCGATGCGCTCGAGCAACTGGGCGTGGAACTGGCCCAGATCGAACTCGCCGAGGGCTGAGCCGCCGGCGAGCTAGCGGCGTTCGCGGTCGGGAATGCTCTCGGTGAACCGCTGCGCGGCGATGGCCAGCAGGCCGTCGAAAATCAGGTTCTCGACCAGGTCGAACGGCCGGGTCATGCTGGGCGCCATCTTCCAGCCGGCGCCGCCGGTCATCATGCAGGCCGGCGGTTCGCCGCAATGCTGCGTGACGTGCTGGACCATGCGCTCCACCGCGCCGGCGATGGCATACGTGCCCCCGCTCGTGAGCGCATCGCTCGTGTTGGTGGGAAAGAGGCGCACTTCGCCCGTGGGCACGTGCAGGCCCGCGGTACCGGTTTCGAGGGCGCGCAGCATGATGCCGTGGCCGGGCAGGATCAGCCCGCCCAGAAAGCGCCCTTCGGCATCGATGGCCTCGACCGTCACAGCGGTGCCGACCATCACCACGATCAGCGGACGCGCCGGGCCTTGCTCCAAAAGCCGGTGGCGCGCGCCGATCATGGCCACCCAGCGGTCCGAGCCCAGCCGGGTGGGATGGTCGTAGCCGTTGATCAGCCCCGCTTCCTGTCCGGACGACACCACCCACAGCGGCAGCACGTCCCACAGCTCCATCTGTTCCATGACGCGGCGGCGGACGGCATCGCCGGCCACCACGCATCCGAGCATGCGCTCGGGCACAGGCAGCCCGGCCCACGAGCTTTCCGCCAGCCGTTCGATGTTGTCCAGAAATTCAGCGCCGTGGGCGAGCACCGCAGCGCCCGGCTGGGGTGCGTCGTACATCGCCCATTTCAAGCGCGTGTTGCCGACGTCGATGGCCAGAAAAGTCATGCGGGATTATCACGAGTTTTACAAACCGCACTTTCTTGCAGGAGACACCTGCAAGACGCTCCGCCAGGCCGGCGCCTCCCCCCGCGCAGCAAAGCCCTTCGGGCGGCTGTCCGACAGGCGCTCTGCCGTTCAGGGGACTACAGTGACCGGCCCGATCCACAGACCATCAAGGAGCCAGCACATGGGACTTTTCAGCTTCATCAAGGAAGCCGGTGAAAAACTGTTCGGCGGCAAGGAAGCCCAGGCCGCAACCACCGCAGCACCGACGCAGGACGAACTGAACGCCAAGGCGGGCAAGGCCATCGAGACCTACATCGCGTCGCAGAACCTCGGCGTGGGCAACGTCCAGGTGGCGTTCACCGGCCCCGAGGGCAAGGTCACGGTGAAGGGCGAAGCGCCCACGCAGGCCGCCAAGGAGAAGGTCACCCTGTGCTGCGGCAACGTGGCCAGCGTGACCAGCGTCGACAACCAGATGACGGTCACGAACCCCGAGCCGGAAGCCCAGTACCACGACGTGGTGCGCGGCGACACCCTCTCGGCCATTGCCAAGAAGTTCTACGGCGACGCCAACAAGTACCCCAAGATCTTCGAGGCCAACCAGCCCATGCTGACGCACCCCGACAAGATCTACCCCGGCCAGAAGCTGCGCATTCCCGCGCTCTGACCTTCGGCGCCGTGTGCGCCGTCCCTGAACGGGCCTTTTCGGGCCCGTTTTTCATGGCTGAACGCTGGCGGATTTTCGTGCCGGGCTCAGCGTCGGGCGCGGTGCCCGGCTCCGGCGCTCAGCCCTGCCGCCACGGCAGGCCGCGCAGGCGCCAGCCGCCCTTGCGGTTGCGGTGGCCGTTCTCATCGGCGTCGCCCTCGAAGCCTTCCAGGATGTTGTACGCCCGGAGCCCCAGTTCTGTGGCGCGCCGCGCGGCCGCCATCGAGCGCACGCCGCTGCGGCACAGCAGCACGGCCTGGCGGCCCGGTGGCACCGCGGCCAATATGGCGGCGTCGTACTGGGGGTTGGGCGCCATGCCGGGCCAGTGCTTCCACGGCACGGCGACCGCGCCGGGCACGAAGCCGACCCAGTCGCGCTCGGCGTCGGTGCGCACGTCCACCAGCACGGCCTGGCCCGATTGCACCCATTGCCATGCCAGTTCCGGCGACACGTCACCCGCATAGCCCTCGGCCGGCTGCGGATGGTCCGGCAAAGGCGAGAAAGCCGAAGAAGAGGAAGAAGCGTTGAAAAGCATGCGCGGCATTTTGTCAGCACCGGCGGCCGGGCCGCAGGGTTTCAAGCACTGCCGTCAGGGGCTTGGGCGCCTGCCTCAATCCCAGGGCGGCGCGGGCTCGTCGCGCAGGCGCCCGCGCAGGTCGGCGTAGTCGGGCACGACGGTGCGCACCGTGTCCCAAAAGCGGGGGCTGTGGTCCATCACGCGCAGGTGCGACAACTCGTGCGCCACCACGTAGTCGATGATGGCCGGGCGGTAGTGCAGCAGCCGCCAGTTCAGGCGGATGGAGCCGTCGCTGCGGGCGCTGCCCCAGCGCGTCTGGGCGCTGGACAGGCGCAGGCTGCTCCAGCGCACGCCCAGCAGCGGCGCGAAATGATCGAGCCGCGCGATGAAGCGCTGGCGGGCATCGCGCATGAGCCAGGCCTGCACCGCGTCGCGCACCTGGGCGGGCGAGGCGGTGTGCGGCAGGCCGACGTGCAATTGGCGCTGCCCCTCAGGCCCTTCGACCAGCGCGCCGCCCGCGCCGCGAAAGCCGTGCGTCGGGTCCAGCACCACCGTGAGCGGCTCGCCCAGGTAAGGCAGCACGGCGCCGTCGCCCCAGGCGATGCGGGTTCCTTCGACGCGCTGCTGGCGGGCCTGGGCCTCGCCGAGCTTGCGCAAGATCCACGCGGATTTTTCCTGCAGCGCGGCGTCCACCGCGGCCAGCGTCACCCAGCCCGGCGCGCGCACCGAAAGGCCGTCCGCACCCACGGTGAACCCGATGGTGCGCCGCCGCGCGCGCTGCAGCGCATAGGCCACCAGGGCATCGCCCAGCAGCACTTCGCGGCTGGCGCGGGGGTGGCGCAAGATCGCGGGCGACAGCAGCGTGCCCAGCGGGGCGGCCGGCGCAGATGGCGATGATGTGGTGGGGGAAGGCGAAGGCGCGGGCTTGGCGCGGGCAGGCGGCGCAATGCCGACCGGCCCCTGCTTTCGATCGCCTTTTGCTACTTTTTCAATAGCATCACCGGCAATCAAATCGCCGGCGCTCACCGGATTCGATGGAGAACCGCCCTGTCGGGGCGGCTGCGCCTCGCCCGGCGGCGGGCCGCCGAACAGATCGAGCGCCAGCTGCACCAGCCGCTGCATCACCGCCTCGTCGGATACGCCTCGGGGTCGAGGCGCTGCATTTCGTTTTCGATCCAGGCCTCGACCTCGCGCATCAGCTCGTCGGGCTTGCGGCCCTCGGTCGGGATGGGGCGGCCGATGGAGACGTCCACGGTGCCCGGCCGCTTGATGAACGCCTTGCGCGGCCACACCTTGGCCGAGGTGACGGCAACGGGCACGACCGGCACGCCGGCCTCGATCGCCAGCCGCGTGCCGCCGCTCTTGTACTGGCCCTTGCGCCCGCGCTCCACGCGCGTGCCCTCGGGGAACATGATGACCCAGGTGCCCTTGGCCAGCAGCGCGCGGCCCTGCTGCAGCACCTTCACGAAGGCACGGGCGCGCTGGCCGCGGTCGATGTGGATCATGTCCAGGCTGCCGATGGACCAGCCGAAGAACGGCACGTACAGCAGTTCCTTCTTGAACACGTAGGCCAGCGGGCGCGGCATGATCGCCGGCATCAGGAAGGTCTCGTAGGTGGACTGGTGCTTGACCAGCAGCACCACGCCCTGCCCCTGGTCGGTGGGCAGGTGCTCCATGCCCGTGATGCGCGTGCGGATGCCCATGATGACGCGCGCCGCGTCGGTGCTGAGCTTGAGCCAGGCGCGTGCGATGCGGTAACGCGTGCGGCTGCTGGCCCCGAACAGGCGCACCAGCAGGATGAGCAGCGTGTAGGGGATGACGGTGACGCCCATCCAGAGCAGGTGAAGAATGGAACGGATCAGGGCCATGGCAATCAGGGAAAAGAGTGTTTTCGGGCTCCAGCGCTACATGGACGTGCGCTGGCAGCTATTCAATCGATAGCATCAAACGGCAAGATTCAAGCCCGGTGCCGCAGCTGCGGCCGATGACTGCGCGGCGACATGGTCGGCGAAGTCGGCCAGACTGGCATGCACCTGCGTGCCCTCGGGCCACGGCGCGGGCAGTGCCTCGCCGGGCGCCACCGGCACGGGCTGGCCGGTGTTCACCAGATGCAGGCGCGCACCGATGGCGGCGCCGGCCTGCAGGTGCTCCATGCAGTTGCCGGCCACCAGTATCTCGTCGCCCTCCAGGCCGTAGCGGTCGCGGATCTGCTCCATCAACCCCGGCGCCGGCTTGCGGCAGGCGCATTGGTCATCGGGCGCGTGCGGGCAATAGAACACCGCATCGATGCGCCCGCCCACCGCAGCCAGTTGGCGGTGCAGCTTGGCATGGATGGCATTGAGCGCCAGCACGTCGAACAGACCGCGCCCCAGCCCCGGCTGGTTGGTGGCGACGACCACATGCCAGCCGGCATGGTTGAGCCGCGCCACCGCCTCCAGCGCGCCGGGCAGCGGGGTCCACTCTTCGGGCGAGGCGATGAAGCTCTCGCCCAGCGGGTTGAGCGTGCCGTCGCGGTCGAGGATGGCGATTTTCATGGTGATGGAGCGCCGGTTGAAAGACTGCGCCAGCCTACCAGAGCCACCGGCCGCTTCAGGCGGCCAGCCGCGACAGGTCGGCCACGCGGTTCATGGCGACGTGCAGGCGCTTGAGCAGGCCCTGGCGATTGAGGCGCAGGTCCAGCGCTTCGGCGTTGACCATCACGTCGTCGAAGAACGCATCCACCGGCGCGCGCAGCACGGCCAGCGTCTGCAGGCTGGCGGTGTAGTCGCCCGCGTCGAACTGGGCATCGGCCTCGGGCACGAAGCGCTGCAGCGCGGCGTAGAGGTTCTTCTCGGCCTCTTCCTGCAGCAGGCCGGGATTGACGTGCGGGTCCACGGGGCCGGCCACTTCGGCCTTCTTGAGGATGTTGCCCACGCGCTTGTTGGCCGCGGCCAGGGCCGGGCTTTCGGGCAGTGCGGCGAAGGCGCGCACGGCGGCGAGCCGCCTTGGCATTTCATCTAGCCTCTCCACTTCACCTTGCAAAACTGAATCAATTTCCTTCGCGCCAAATCCCAACTCTCGCAAATACCCAGCCAACCTATCGTTCATGAAACTCCGGATAGCGCTGTAAGAAATTACAGACGAAATTTGAGTTACATAGCTTGGATAAAACACTTCCACAACCGCTCGCTCTGGTTGTGACAGAGAAGCCATGGAGCCAACTTTCTGCTTAAACCATTTTCTAAAAACATTCAATGCATCGGTAAGCAGCGAATACAGACTCAATGGCAGACGCTTTTCAATCAACATGCGAATTACTCCTAGCGCATGTCGACGTAAAGCGAATGGATCTCGATCTCCGCTAGGTCCGTTATCGATTACAAACATGCCCACCAGCGTTTCCAGCTTGTCCGCCATGGCCACGATCAGGCCGACGTTGTCGCGCGGCAGCTCGTCGCCCGCGAAGCGCGGCTTGTAGTGGTCCTCGATGGCGTGGGCCACTTCGTGCGCCAGGCCGTCGTTGGCGGCGTAATAGCCGCCCATGATGCCCTGCAGCTCGGGGAATTCGCCCACCATGTCGGTGACCAGGTCGGTCTTGGCCAGCAACGCGGCGGTGTCCACGCACGACAGCAGGTAGTCGCGCGCGATCTCGCCCTCGGCCGAATCCAGCTCGGAGTTGTGCGCACCGATGCCGGCGAACAACTGCTCCGCGATGGCCTTGGCGATGGCGCGCACGCGCTCCACGCGCTCGCCCTGCGTGCCCAGCTTGTTGTGATAGACCACCTTACCCAGGCCCTCGACGCGCGACAGCAGCGTCTTCTTGCGGTCCTGGTCGAAGAAGAACTTGGCGTCGGCCAGGCGCGGGCGCACCACGCGCTCGTTGCCCTGCACCACGGCGCTGGCATCGGCCGGCGTGATGTTGCTCACCACCAGAAATTGGTGCGACAGCCGGCCATCGGCCTGCAGCAGCGGGAAGTACTTCTGGTTGGCCTTCATCGTGAGGATCAGGCATTCCTGCGGCACATCGAGAAACTCCTTCTCGAACTCGCAGACCAGCACGTTGGGGCGCTCGACCAGGGCGGTCACTTCGTCGAGCAGGGCATCGTCCTCGATGGGGCGCACGCCGCCGCCCATGCGCTCTGCCGCGGCCTGCAACTGGCGCACGATCTCGGCGCGGCGCTCGGCGAAGCTGGCGATCACCGCACCCTGCTCGGCCAGTTGCTGGGCGTAGCTGTCGGCACTGGTGACGACCACCGGGTCCACGGCGGCCTCGAAGCGGTGGCCGTGCGTGGTGTTGCCGGCGGTCAGGCCCAGCGCCTTCACCGACAGCAGCACCTCGGTGCCGTGCAGCGCCACCAGGCCGTGCGCGGGGCGCACGAAGCTCACGCTGGTCCAGCCGGGCTGCTCGCAGCCGGAGGTGAGCTGGTAGCGCATGACCTTCGGAATGGGCAGCTTGGCGATGGCCTCCTGCAGGGCCTTTTGCAGGCCTTCGGACAGCGTGGCGCCGCGCACGGTGCTGTCATGGAACAGCACCTCGGCCTTGCCGTCGGGCACGCGGCGCAAGGTGGCCACGGCGGAGGCGTCGGCCCCCAGCGCGGTCAGCTTCTTGAGCAGCGCGGGCGTGGCGTTGCCGGCGGCATCCAGCCCCACGGCGACGGGCATGAGCTTTTGCGAGACGGCCTTGTCGGCGGCCTGGGGCGCCACTTCGGTGATGTGCGCGGCCAGGCGGCGCGGCGAGGCGAAGGCCGTCAGGCGGGCGCCCGGCGCGGCCAGCCCTTGAGCCTGCAACTGCTCGAACAGCACGCCGGCAAAGGCGTCGCCCAGCTTCTGCAGGGCCTTCGGGGGCAGTTCTTCGACGAACAGTTCAACGAGAAGATTCGGATGGGTCATGGTGGTCTGTGCTCCTGCTGCGCGTGCGTGCCTCAGGCCGCCTTCTTCTGCTGTTGTTGTTGCTGCTCCGCCTTGGCGAGGTCGGCCAGCACCTCTGCGGCCCACTCCTTGGGCGCCATCGGAAAGCCCAGCCGCGCACGGCTGTCCAGGTAGCTCTTGGCCACGGCGCGCGCCAGGTTGCGGATGCGGCCGATGTAGGCCGCGCGCTCGGTCACGCTGATGGCGCCGCGCGCATCCAGCAGGTTGAAGCTGTGCGCCGCCTTCAGCACCTGTTCGTAGGCCGGCAGGGCGAGCTGCTGTTCCATCAGGTGCTGGGCCTGTTTTTCATGCGCGTTGAATGCGATGAACAGGAAGTCGGCGTCGGAATGCTCGAAGTTGTAGGTGGACTGCTCCACCTCGTTTTGCTTGTACACGTCGCCATAGCTCAGGCCATCGGTCCAGGTCAGGTTGTAGACGTTGTCCACGCCCTGCAGGTACATCGCCAGGCGCTCCAGGCCGTAGGTGATCTCGCCGGTGGCGGGCTTGCAGTCGATGCCGCCGACCTGCTGGAAGTAGGTGAACTGCGTCACCTCCATGCCATTCAGCCAGACCTCCCAGCCCAGACCCCAGGCGCCGAGCGTGGGGTTCTCCCAGTCGTCCTCGACGAAGCGGATGTCGTTCTTCTTCAGATCGAACCCCAGCGCTTCGAGCGAGCCCAGGTACAGCTCCAGGATGTTGGCCGGCGCGGGCTTCAGGACGACCTGGAACTGGTAGTAGTGCTGCAGGCGGTTGGGGTTCTCGCCATAGCGGCCATCCTTGGGGCGGCGGCTGGGCTGCACGTAGGCGGCCTTCCAGGGCTCGGGTCCGAGCGCGCGCAGGAAGGTGGCGGTGTGCGAGGTGCCGGCGCCCACTTCCATGTCGTAGGGCTGGAGCAGTGCGCAGCCCTGTTCAGCCCAGTACGACTGCAGCTTCAGGATGATTTGCTGGAAGGTCAACATGCGTGTGTGTGTCATGGCGGCCAGGGGCGGCGACAGCCGTCTTCCGGGCGCGTGGTCTGGAGAGCGAAGCCGCGCGGAGCGCGGAACTGCGGATTCTACGGGGCCGAAAAGTGGACGTTCTGCAACCACCCTGGGGAGCCACGCAAAACCACACAGATCACGGCAGCCCGGCAGCCCGGCATTGCAAAACAACACACCAACTGCAAGCACCGGCAAACACAATCCGCCCGCTACCAAAAGCAGAGGAGGTCTTACAGAATGAGCACAGACTTAAAATCCAGTCAGGATGCCAAACAGCTCCATTCGGCTCTTGCCTAATTGCAGGCCACTGCTGCCAATTTCGCTCATAACTGCATCAAGGATGCGCGTGTGCGAGTGCAATACGTGCAAGACTCAGCAGCGGCGGCCAACGAAATCGCGCAAGCCGTGGAGTCGGGAAGAATGACGGCGCTGCAGGGGGCGGAGACCGCCACCGCCATGAGGAACCACATCATGGAACTGGCACGCCTGCGCGGTCGCCCCATAGGCAGGGCCTACGCGACGAAGCTCAAGCGCTACGGCAAAATTTTCGCCGAGCTTTCCGAAAAGTACGCCCAGTCGCTCTACAAGACTGCATTCACTGGCCTGGACGAAGTGAAGCAGGCCAAGGTCTATACCGAGATGGTTGCCGCGTCGGGACGACCCAATGCCATTCACCCCTCTTCAGAGACAGCGCTAGATACCCATGTGCCGGTCTGGATGGCTCTCGCAGACCTGTTCGTCGGCAAGGAACTGCAGGACTACGACTTCGACCACATCGCGCGCCGACTTCTAGACGCCGAGTTCCCGGTATCCCGCATCGAAACGATACTTTGGCAGGAAGTCTTTCCGGTGCTAGGAGCCAACCTTGGAGCCTTGGCGATACCCGAGATGGAAGGCTGGAGCGAACCTGCCCTCCGAAGCGCGATCAAAGACGCCGTCCGCCATCCACCCTCGGCGCCGGCCCGTCTCGTGCTTCGCTGGCGCAGAAGCGGCAACCGCACGATACGCTCGCGCTGGACCCGCCTGCGGAGGGAACTGGCCGGTCTCGCGGAGCAATCCCGCAGCGAATAGAAACCGCCGGATGTGTTCACGGTCTCCGGCATGGAAACCCTCGCGTTCTACAGTGCAGAATCCACGATCCGGCCACGGGTGCCTGCTAGGCACGGCCTTCCTCGAAAAAACCAGCACCATGACATGCATGAAACGAGCGGGATCGCTCGCACTTTTCCTCGGCCTCTCGGTCTTCTCTTTCTGCGCGCGGGCCTTCGACGTCGCGCCTCACCGAATCGGCGACACCTTGAGCACCACGCAGGCGCGGGCCCTGCTGGAGCGCTACGCGGCCCGCCCGCCGCAGCCCTGGGCGGAGCCAGACGAGAGGCGCATCCCGGCAGGGCCAGAGGGCGACGCGATACGGGACGGTATCGACCTGCTGCGCAACACGTCGTCGCGGGTCGGGAAACTCACCCCCGATGCCACGAAACGGCTGAGCTGGAACAGTCTCAACTGCGTGCAATGCCACCAGACAGGCGCCTCTGGCCTGCCAGGCACCAAGCCCTTCGCGTTGCCGCTGGTGAACGCCGTCAACGACTATCCGAAGTTCGATGCCAAGTCGGGCAAGATCATTTCGCTGGAGCAGCGCATCATCGGCATGTTCGGCCCAGGCAGTGTGCCGATCACGCTGGACACGGCCGAATTGAAATCCATCGTCGCCTATCTGCGCTGGCTGGCACGCGACACGCCGGCGCACTCCGCCATGGAACGCACGGGTCTGCTGCCCATGCCCTCCATCGCGCGGGCAGCCGATCCGCTGCGCGGCGCAACGCTCTACGCGGCGCAATGCAGTGCCTGCCACGGAAAGGACGCGACCGGCCAGCAACGCTCCGATTTCAAAACCGGCGGCGGATACCTGTTTCCGCCCATCGCCGGCTCCGACACCTATGACAATGCCGGCCACATGTTCGCCGTACCGCTCCTGGCGCGCTACATCAGGGCCTCCATGCCACTGGGAGCTACCTACGACCGTCCCCAGCTCACGCCGGCGCAAGCGCTGGACATCGCTGCGTTCCTCAATGACGACGCCATGCCGCGCCTGCAGAACCCGAACCGAGGGCGCCTGTATCCCGACCCGGCGCTGCGCCCGCAGGGCTTCGCGATTCCGGAACACTTTCCGGGGCAGCCCGAGGCGTACCTCCGGGCGAAGTTAGGCCCCTTCAAAGACGTCAACGAAAACTATTGAGCCGCAGCGACCCCAAGGAAAACAGCGCCCAGGGGTGCTGTTTTGCGGTTCGATTTGCGCCAATGTGCATGAGCAGCGCCGAAAGCGCCGCTCAGCAACCGGTGGTCAGTGATCCCAGCGGCGCAGCACCAGGCTGGCGTTGGTGCCGCCGAAGCCGAAGCTGTTGGACAGCACCGTGGTCAGCGCGGCATCGCGCGAGGTGCGCACGATGGGCATGCCCTCGGCGGCCGGGTCCAGGTTCTCGATGTGGGCCGAGCCCGCGATGAACCCGCCCTGCAGCATGTACAGGCAGTAGATGGCTTCCTGCACGCCCGTCGCACCCTGCGAGTGGCCGGTGAGCGACTTGGTGGAGGAGAACGGCGGTACGGCGTCGCCGAACACCTCGCGCAGGGCGCGCAGTTCGGGCAGGTCGCCCACCGGGGTGGAGGTGCCGTGCGTGTTCACGTAGTCGATGGTGCCGCCGCCGGCTTCGGCGATGGCTTGCTGCATGCAGGCGATGGCGCCGTCGCCCGAGGGCGCGACCATGTCCTCGCCGTCGGACGACAGGCCGAAGCCGACGATCTCGGCGAGGATGGCGGCGCCGCGGGCCTGGGCGTGTTCCAGGCTTTCCAGCACCAGCGCGCCGCCGCCGCCAGCGATCACGAAGCCGTCGCGGTCCGCGTCGTAGGGGCGCGAGGCCGACTCGGGCGTGGCGTTGAACTTGGCCGACATGGCGCCCATGCCGTCGAACAGCGTGGCAAGGCCCCAGGACAGTTCTTCGCCGCCGCCCGCGAACATCACGTCCTGCAGGCCGAAGGCGATCTGCTGGGCCGCCATGCCCACGCAGTGCGCGGAGGTGCTGCAGGCCGAGGTGATCGAGAAATTGATGCCCTTGATGGCGAACGCCGTGGACAGGTTGGCCGACACGGTGGAGCCCATGCAGCGCGTGACCTGGTACGGCCCCACGCGGCGGATGCCCTTGGAGCGCAGGGTGTCCGCCGCTTCGATCTGGTTGGCCGGCGAGCCGCCGCCCGACCCCATGATGAGGCCGGTGCGTGGGTGCGACACCTGGGCGGGCGTCAGGCCCGACTGGGCGATGGCGTCCTTGAGCGACACGTAGGCATAGGCCGCCGCATCGCCCATGAACCGGCGCTGCTTGCGGTCGATGAGGGCGTCCAGGTCGATCTGGGGGGCGCCCGCCACCTGGCTGCGCAGCCCCATTTCGGCAAACTCGGGCATCGCGCGGATGCCGGATCTGCTCTCGCGCAGCGACGTGGTCACTGCCTGCTGGTCATTGCCGATGCACGAGACGATGCCCGCACCCGTGATGACGACGCGCTTCTTCATGGTCATTCCGTGGCTCCCGCTGCGGGCGATCCGTCCTTCCCGTCTTCACGCTTGAAAAGGCCCACGCGCAGATCGTTCGCCGCGTAGATTTCCTGGCCGTCGGCCAGCAGGCGGGCATCGCCGATGGCCATGACCAGCTTGCGCTTGATCACGCGCTTGATGTCGATTTCGTAGGTGACCAGCTTCACGTTCGGGCCGACTTCGCCGGTGAACTTGACTTCGCCCGCGCCCAGCGCGCGGCCCCGGCCCGGCAGTTGCAGCCAGGTGAGGTAGAAGCCGATGAGCTGCCACATGGCGTCCAGGCCCAGGCAGCCCGGCATGACCGGATCGCCCTGGAAATGGCAGTCGAAAAACCAGAGGTCGGGGCGCACGTCGAGTTCGGCCCGGATTTTCCCCAGCCCGTGTGCCCCACCATCGCTGTCGATGTGCGTGATGCGGTCAAACATCAGCATGGGCGGCAGCGGCAGTCGTCCGCTGTCAGGGGTGAACAGCTTGCCTTCACCGGAGGCGATCAGTTGTCCATAGGAAAAGGAATCAGCCATTGTCAGTCGTGCTCCAGATCGGCGGTGCGCCCGCCGGATTTTGATTGCGCGCCATCGGGGGGTTTCCGGTGGCGGGGCATCCATTATCAAGGCACACGGCGGGCCGACTGTGACACAAGGCCAAGGGTGATTCCCTAATTCCGTGAAAGCGGGGCGCGCCAGCGGGCGTCAGCCCAGGCCGCACGGGGGTGCGGCCGAGGGATCAGTACTGCCAGAAAATGCGCTGCAGGTCCTTGCTGGTCTGGGGCTTGGTGAGGGCCACGGCGGCCAGGATGCGGGCCTTTTGCGGGTTCAGGTCATGCGCGACCACCCAGTCGTACTTGTCGTCGGGCTGCTCGGCGTTGCGCAGCACGAAACCGTCGGCGATGCGCGACGAACGGATGATCTGCACGCCCTGGCCGCGCAGTTCCTGCAGTGCAGGCACCACGCGGTCGGCCACCGAGCCGTTGCCCGTGCCGGCATGGATGAGCGCCTTGATGCCCGTGCGGCCCACGGCGTCCACCGTGGCGCGCGGCACGTTGCCGTAGCCATAGACGATCTCCACCGGGGCGAGCGCTTCGATCTCGTCGATGTTGAACTCCGACTGCGCGGTGTGGCGCTTGACGGGGGCACGGAACCAGTAATTGTTGCCTTCCACCACCATGCCCAGGGGGCCCCACTGGCTGCGGAACGCCTGCGTCTTGATGTTGACGCCCTTGACCACGTCGCGGCCGCTCTGGATTTCGTCGCTCATGGTCACCAGAACGCCCTTGCCGGCGGAGTCCTTGCTGGCCGCCACCGAGACGGCGCTCAGCAGGTTCAGCGCGCCGTCGGCCGACAGCGAGGTGCCGGGGCGCATGGAGCCCACCACCACGATGGGCTTGTCGGTGCGCACCACCAGGTTCAGGAAGTACGCGGTTTCTTCCAGCGTGTCGGTGCCGTGCGTGATGACGATGCCGTCCACGTCGGGCTGCTTGGCCAGGGCCGAGACGCGCTTGCCCAGCTTGAGCAGCTGTTCATTGGTGAAGCTTTCCGAGGCGATCTGAAAGACCTGCTCGCCCTTCACGTTGGCCACGTTCGCCAGCTCGGGCAGGCCCGCGATGAGCTTGTCCACCGGCACCTTGGCGGCGGCGTAGGAAGCGCTGTTGGTCGCCGAGGCGCCCGCACCGGCGATGGTGCCGCCCGTGGCCAGCACCACGACGCTGGGCTTGGCGGCCGGCTGTGCAGCGGGCTGCGCCGAGGCCACGACGGACCAGGCTGCGAAGGCAGCGCCGGCCAGCAGGCGCTTCAATTTCAAAGGGGAAAGCATGTGAGTCTCCGTAATAAATGACACTTCTTGTGCCCGCAGCATTTTCCGCGGGTGCCGTATGGTAGGAAGCAGCGTGGCGGGCCGTGGGGAATAATCGCCGCCAGGGTGTGACTTGCGGTCATATCCTCGTTTTCCCTTCCCCTCCTTGCGATGAATCTCCGCCAACTCGAAGTCTTCCAGGCCGTCATGCAGACCGGCAACATGAGCGCGGCTGCCCGGCTGATCAATATCACCCCGTCGGCCGTGAGCAAGACCATCGCGCACGCGGAGCTGCAACTGGGCTATGCGCTGTTCAGCCGGGCGCGCGGGGCGCTGGTGCCCACGCCGGAGGCGCAGGCGCTGTTCACCGCGTCCAGCCAGATCCACAGGCAGCTCGACGAACTGCGCCGCACCGCGCACAACCTGCGCCAGCCCGAGGGCGGGCTGGTGCGGCTGGCGGCGATCCCGGCGGTCACGCACGAATTCCTTCCCTCAGTGCTGGAACACCACGCCCGGCAGTCGCCGCGCGTGCGCGTGGAGGTGCGCACATTGCACCAGGACCAGATGGCCCAGGCGCTGCTGACGCGGTCGGTGGACTTCGCACTGGGCTTTTACGACCACCCGCATCCGCAGCTGCAGAGCAGCATTTTGGTGAGCGGGCCGCTTTACATCGCGGTGTCGCGGGACATCTGGCTGCGGGCCGTGCGGGTGAACCGGTCGGACCCGATCACCTTCCTGGCCAACACGCCCATGATCCAGCTGCTGGGCGACGAACCGATGCGCCAGCCCATGGCCGAACTGGCGCAGCACCTGGGCGTGCACACCGAACTGGGCATCCAGATGCAGACCTCGCAGCTCGCGCTGGCGCTGGTCAAGCGCGGCATGGGGTGGACGGTGATCGACTTTCTGACGGCCCGCAACCTCGACCCGTCGGCCATCACGGCGGTGCCGCTGCGCGACCTGCCGCCCATCGCCCTGCATGCCTACCACGCGGCCAACCGGCCACCGGATCGCCACGCCGCGGGCATGCTGGCGCTGTTGTCGGGCCTGCTCGTGCAGACGATGACGCGGCCGCCGTTCGAGGCGGCAGGGCTTTGAATGCGGCGCAGGCCGCTGCGGTCGGCCACTGCATCGACTGCAGCAATGGCAGCGGCCGCGCCCCGGGCGAACCGTCAGCCCCGCGGCCTGGCCGCGCGGCCAGGCCGCAGCCACGCCAGGCCCGCCACCAGGGCGCCGAGCGCCCACAGCGGCCACAGGCCCCAGCGCGACACCCACCAGGCGTAGGGCGTGACGTCGCCGCTGCGCCCCAGCACATCGCCCGCCAGCACGCCGCGCACGTGCGACGGCAGGCGCTGGGTGACCACGCCCCGGTGGTCGATGATGGCCGTGGCCCCGGTGTTGGTGGCCCGCACCATCGGGCGCTCGAACTCCAGCGCGCGCATGCGGCTGATGGCCAGATGCTGGTCGATGGCCACCGAATCGCCGAACCAGCCGATGTTGCTCAGGTTCACGAAGATCGTGGGCGCCTGGGCCGGGTCGGCAAAGCGGGCCCCGAGTTCTTCGCCGAACAGATCCTCATAGCAGATGTTGGGCGCGATGCGCTCGCCCGCCCACACGAACGGCGCCTGCCCCACCGCACCGCGGTTGAAGTCCCCCAGCGGGATGTTCATCATGGCCGTGAACCAGCGGAAAAACGGCGGAATGAACTCGCCGAAAGGCACCAGGTGGTGCTTGTCGTACTGGTACGGTGCGGCCTGTCCGGGTGCGAATCCCATCACCGAATTGGTGTAGCCCAGCGCCATGTCGCCCAGCGGAATGCCCAGCAGGACCGCCTGCGGCCGTTGATCGCTGGCGCCGATACCGCCCGTCTCGCCCGTCACGTCCGTGGCGCCCGTGCCGCCTGTCGCGCCCGTGCCGACCTCGGCCGCATTCGTCGCCTGCGGTGCCCGCGTGTAGCGCGCGGTGATCGAGTCGAGGTAGCCGGGGATCAGCTGCTGCGGCAGCAAGGGAATGGCCGTCTCGGGCGCCACCACCAGCAACGCCTGGGCGCTGCGCAGCTGCTCGGCATACCAGCGAAGCGCGGTCGGCACGCCGCTGCCGGCCTGGAATTTCTCGTCCTGGGGAATGTTGCCCTGCAGCAGCGCGATCGACAGCGGCGCCGGGCGGCGCATGGGGGTGTGGCACAGCTCGACGGCGCAGTGGCGCTGCAAGGCCAGCCCGGCCCACGCGGCCACGGCCAGCCCCAGCAGGCCCCAGGCCCGCAGGCTGCGAAGGTCGCTGCGCCGTGCCTGCGCCACCAGCATGGCCAGCGCGGCGGCGATGAAGCCGATGCCGTACACCCCGATCGACCGGGCCAGCACGGCCAGCGGGCCTTCGACATGCGCGTAGCCGCCGGCGCCCCACGGGAAACCGGTCCACCACTGGCCGCGCGCCAATTCGGCCAGGAGCCAGAACGCTCCGAAAATGATAGCAACCTGCCAGCGGCTTGATTGCGCCAGAGCCCTCAAACACCCTGAAGCCACCGCGTAGTAGCTGCCCAGGAAGGCCGCCAGCCCCAGCACCGCCAGCGCGGCCAGCGGCGCGGCCAGACCGCCATAGGTGTGCATGGAAATGAAAAGCCACCAGAAAGTGCCCGTGAGCCACGCCGTGGCGAACACCCAGCCCAGCAGCGCTCCCTGCCGGGCGCTGCGGCTGGCCAGCAGCAGCCGGGCGAAGACGCCCAGCGACAGGAGCTGCAGCCACCAGACCGGTTCGCCGCTCCAGGGCCAGGCGATGGAGGCCGCCTGGGCCAGCCCCGCCAGCAGCGCGGCGCCCCCTGCCAGCACCGCAGGCCCGGCCGGGCCCCGGCGCGCACCGGCGGCGCGCGTCACTCCGAAGTCCGTGCTGCGTCTTCGGCGGGCACCGGCGACACCTTGAACCAGCGCACCGCGCCGCCCTTGGTGTGCAGCACCACGAACCGCAGGCCGCCCAGGTCGAGCGTCTCGCCGCGCTTGGGCGCACGGCCCATCTCGTGCGTGATGAGCCCGCCGATGGTGTCGAAGGCTTCCTGCCGATCCGAGCCTTCCAGCACCGCGTTGAACGCCTCGGCCACCCGCTCGACGGGGGTGTCGCCGCTCACTCGGTAGGTGCGGTCGGCCAGGCCGAAGATGTCGCCTTCGTCCTCGGGAATGTCGAACTCGTCCTCGATCTCGCCCACGATCTGCTCCAGCACGTCCTCGATGGTGACCAGCCCGGCCACGCGGCCGAACTCGTCGATCACCACCGCCATGTGGATGCGGTTCACGCGGAACTCGCGCAGCAGGTCGTTCAGGCCCTTGCTCTCGGGCACGAAGGCGGCCGGGCGCAGCAGCGCGCGGATGTTCAGCTCGGGCGCGCGCTGCAGCTTGAGCAGGTCCTTGGCCATCAGGATGCCGATGATGTTCTCGCGCTCGCCGTGGTAGACCGGAAACCGCGAATGCGCGGTGTCGATCACCTGGTGCAGCAGGGCGTCGAACGGCGCCTCGATGTCGATCAGGTCCATGCGCGGGGCGGCCACCATCACGTCGCTGGCCGTCATCTCGGCCATGCGCAGCACACGCTCGAGCATGACGCGGGCGTCGGCATTGATGATCTGGTTGTCTTCGGCTTCCGCCAGGGTGGCGATCAGCTCGTCGGTCGAATCCGGTCCGGGGTGGATGAATTCGACGAGCCGCTGCAGGAACGTGCGCTTGTCCTCTCGGTCGGACGAGCGCGCGGAATGGGGGTCGGACACGGTCTTGGAATGCAGGACGTGCGGTGGTTGATCAGGCCCCAAGGATAGCGGAAGCCATGCCCCGGGGGCGCTGCAGCGCCCCCGGGGCGTTCATTCGGCCGACTGGTGGCGCCCTTCGCGCACGCCGCGCCGCACCTCCTGCAGCCCGGACAGGAGCCGCCAGAACTGCCGGGCCTGCTTCTTGAAGCGGTAATCCATCTCGGCGAACTGATGCACCACCATCTGCGCCATGCGGGTGTCCAGGCCCGCGCGCGGCAGCTGCAGGTAGGCCTCGGATTCGGAGCCGTCGCGGCGCACCGTGGCGCCGGCGTTGCGGGCGATCTTGAGCATGGCGGTGTTCTCGCTCAGCGCATGGATGAACACCATGCTCACCCCCTGGTTGCGCGCATGCATCACGGCCCGCTCGAACAGCCGCGCGCCGAAGCCGCGGCCCCGCGCCTGGCCCAGCACGGACACGCCGAATTCGGCGCAGCTTTTGTGTTCGGGCGAGTCGGCGTAGGCCAGGTGCGCCACGGCGATCAGTTCCAGGCGGCGGTTGTAGATGCCGAAGATTTCATCGCGCACGAAATCCAGTTGGTCCACGTAGCGCTGCACCTGTTCGTCGCTGGCGGCGTAGCCGAAGCGCAGGTAGCGGTCCGCCGGCTCCAGCCGCAGCAGGTGGGCGGCGATGCGCTCGCGGTGGCCGGGCCCGAGCGAGCGGATGGGCACCATGACCGGCGAACCCCCGGGCCGGCGCGGAGGACGGGGCACTGCGCTGTTCGGCAGCGTGCTGCCTGCAGGGGTGGGCGCTCGGAGCCAGTCTTGGGTGGGGTTCATGGTGGGCCGATTTTAGGGTTTTCCCTTAGATTTGGCCAACAATTTGTTGCAATGCAGCAAGGCTGGCAGGGAGATATGAGCCCCAGAAGGCTCCAGCACATATTCCACTATGGCAGTTAGCTATTATTTTCATAGCAACCTCTTGCGACACCGCGCTGTGCCGGAGCGCTACACCGGCACCGCCGTGGTGGCCTTGACCCGGTCCAGCACGAAGCTGGTCTTGCAGTCCTGCACGCTGGGGTGCTTGAGCAGCGTGTCCATGATGAAACGGCTGTAGTGCGCCATGTCGGCCACCACGACCCGCAGCAGGTAGTCCATCTCGCCCGTGAGCGCGGCGCATTCCACCACTTCGGGCCAGGTCTGCACGCTGGCGCGGAACAGGTCCATGGGGTTGCGCTTGTGGCTCTCGGTGTGTTTTTCGAGCCGCACGTTCAGGTAGGCGGTGAGGCCCAGGCCCACCGACTCGGGCCGGACCAGCGCCACGTAGCGGTCGATCACGCCGCTGTCTTCCAGGCGCTTGGCGCGGCGCAGCACGGCACTGGGCGACAAGCCCACCCGCTCGCCGATTTCGTCGTAGGTTTCGCGCCCGTTCACCTGTAAACAGCGCAATATGGCGCGGTCGAGCTTGTCGAGTGCGTGGTCAGCGGTCATGCCGCAGGATTCTACGGAGGGCATGGCCGGCCGAGGGTGCGGATTCACGCGGCGGCACTGCAGGTATGTCCCGATGTGGAGCGCGGCGTAACGTCGCAGAATCTCCAAAAAAGAACGGTCGTTCTTTTTTATAAGAGAGTGTTTTCACACCACCGGAGACAAAGCATGCACGTTGCCTTCGGCCGCCTGCTGCGCGGCCTCGCTTTCGTTCTCGCGGCCTTTGCCTTGCAGGGGCTTCAGGGGGCCAGCGCCCAGTCCGGCCCTGCGCAGACCCGCTACCCCATCGTCCTCGTGCATGGCCTGTTCGGGTTCGACTCGGCGCTGGGGGTGGACTACTTCTACCGCATTCCGCAGGCGCTGCAGCGCGATGGCGCCAGGGTGTTCGTGGCGCAGGTGTCGGCGGCCAACAGCACCGAGGTGCGGGGCGAACAGTCGCTGGCCCAGGTGAAGACCATCCGGGCGCTCACGGGGGCCGAGAAGGTGAATCTGATCGACCAGTCGCACGGCGGCCCGACGGCACGCTAAGTGGCGGGCGTGGCGCCGCAGTGGGTGGCTTCGGTCACTTCGGTGGGAGCGTCAGCGAAGCGGTGGCGAGCCAGGCGGCCTCGGCGCTGGTCGCGCTCATCAACCTGTCCTCGGGCGGCAGCGGCCTGCCGCAGATGCCCACGGCGGCGCTGGATTCGCTCACCACGGAGGGCGCCGCCCGGTTCAACCAGCGCTTCGGCGCAGGCATTCCCGCCAGTGGCTGTGGCGACGGGGCCGATCTGGTCAACGGCGTGCGCTACTACTCCTGGACCGGCGTCCGCACGGTGACCAACGTGCTGGACGCCAGCGATGCGCTGCTGGCCACGACCGGGCTGGTGTTCAACGAAGCCAACGACGGCCTGGTGTCCGCCTGCTCGGCGCGCCTGGGCAAGCACCTGGGCGATTACCGCCAGAACCACCTGGACGAAGTGAATCAGCTGCTGGGCCTGCGCGACTGGCTGTCCGTGGACCCGGTCACGCTGTATCTCGATCAGGCCAGCCGCCTCAAGAAAGCGGGCCTGTGAAACACGCCAGGCGTGCGGTGCTGGCGGTGGGCGCACTCGCCACCACCGCTGCGCTGCTCTGGTGGACCGGCAGCGGCCCGACGCCGGAGGCAGAGGCAGAGGCAGAGGCAGAGGCAGAGGCCTTTTCGATCCTGAGCGCGCCCGGCACCGCAGCCAGCGCAGGGGCGCGCAGGCCGGCGCGCAGGCGGCCGAGCGGCTGGCCCAACTCGACGGGCAGGAGCAGCAGTGGCAGCTTCGCCTCGGCCAGTACCAGGCGGCGATCGGCTCGGCGGCGGCGCAAGGCCGGCTGGCGCAGTTGCGGGACGAACTCTTCACCCCGCAGGAGCAGTTGCGCCTGAATGCGGCGCTGGCGCTTCGGGCGCAGTCAGGCGCCGCTGCACCGTGATCGAGCCTCTCGAACTGCGGCATTGGCGCACTTGACGCAGTTTTCCTGCAAAACGCACTGATCGAGGTCATGATTTCGCCTGAATGCTGAGTCTCTACGGCCTAAAGTGGATGGCAGATATTCATCCACGAATGGAGACGCCATGAACGCAGCCTTGCCGCAGCAAGCCACGCAAGACACCGCCGCCTGGGAGAACCCCATGGGCACCGACGGTTTCGAATTCATCGAATACGCCGCACCCGACCCGCAGGCCATGGGCCAGGTGTTCGAAGGCATGGGCTTCAAGCCCGTGGCGCGCCACCGCCACAAGAACGTCACCCTGTACCGCCAGGGCGAGATCAATTTCATCATCAACGCCGAGCCGGACAGCTTCGCGCAGCGCTTTGCGCGCATGCACGGCCCCAGCGTCTGCGCCATCGCGTTCCGCGTGCAAGACGCCAAGGCCGCCTACGAGCGCGCACTCGGCCTGGGCGCCTGGGGCTACGCCGGCACCGCCGGCCCGGGCGAGCTGAACATTCCCGCCATCAAGGGCATCGGCGACAGCCTGATCTATCTGGTGGACCGCTGGCGCGGCAAGGGCGGCGCGCAGCCCGGCGACATCGGCAACATCGGCTTCTTCGATGTGGACTTCGAACCGCTGCCCGGCGTGTCGGCCGAAGAGGCGCTGAACCCCTACGGCCATGGCCTGACCTACATCGACCACCTGACGCACAACGTGCACCGGGGCCGCATGAACGAATGGGCCGAGTTCTACGAGCGCCTGTTCGGCTTTCGCGAGATCAGGTACTTCGACATCGAAGGCCAGGTCACCGGCGTCAAGAGCAAGGCCATGACCAGCCCGTGCGGAAATATCCGCATCCCGATCAACGAAGAGGGCAAGGAAAAGGCCGGCCAGATCCAGGAGTACCTGGACATGTACAACGGCGAAGGCATTCAGCACATCGCCATGGGATCGGACGACCTGTACGCCACGGTGGATGCGCTGCGCGGCGCCGGCGTGCGCCTGCTGGACACCATCGACACGTATTACGAACTGGTGGACAAGCGCATTCCCGGCCACGGCGAGCCGCTGGCCGAGCTGCACAAGCGCAAGATCCTCGTGGACGGCAAGAAGGACGCATTGCTGCTGCAGATCTTCAGCGAGAACCAGCTGGGCCCGATCTTTTTCGAGTTCATCCAGCGCAAGGGCGACGATGGTTTCGGCAACGGCAACTTCAAGGCGCTGTTCGAAAGCATCGAACTCGACCAGATGCGCCGCGGCGTTTTGAAATCCGAGTGAAAGGTTTGCAACCGAATGCTCCTGCACGGCGACGTATCTCTACACTGCGGCACGTCTTAGAGCCGCAGGAGATACCGTGAAGTTACTGCGTGCGAAAACCTGCCTGGCGGGAGCATTGCTGTGCGTGGCCGCAGTGGCCGCGCAGGCGCAAACCCCTTCGGCGCCGTTGAAAATCGTCGTTCCCTCCCCTGCGGGCGGGCCCGCCGATGCGTCGGCCCACATCGTTGCCGATGGCGCCAAGGCGGCGCTGGGCAACGTGACGGTCGAGAACAAGCCGGGCGCGGGCGGCAACGTCGGCGCCGACCTGGTGGCCAAGGCGCCGGCCGGCGGCAACCTGCTGGTGATGGGCGCGGTGGCCACGCACGCGGTGAACCCCTGGCTGTACAAGAGCTTTCCATACGACCCGATCAAGGACTTCAAGCCGATCGCCCTCGTGGCGCGCACGCCCAACGTGCTCGTCATGAGCGCCGAGCAGGCCAAGGCCTTGGGCATCAACAGCACGACGGAACTGGTCCAGTACCTCAAGAAGCACCCGGACCAGCTCAAGTACGGCTCGGGCGGCAACGGCAGCATCGGCCACATCGCGGGCGAGATGTTCAAGTCGCTGACCAACACGCGGATGGCGCACATGCCGTTCCAGGGCTCGGCCCCGGCGCTGAAGGCCTTGCAGGCGCAGGAAGTGAGCCTGGTGTTCGACAACCTGGCCTCGTCGCTGCCGCTCATCAAGGCCGGCAAGCTGAAGGCGCTGGGCGTGACCTCGCTGGGCCGGGACGACGACCTGCCCGATGTGCGCAGCATCAACGACGAAGTGCAGGGATTCAACGTGGTGACGTGGTTCGGCCTGTTCGCACCCGACGCCCTGCCCGACGCCGATGCCCGCCGCTACGCCATGGCGTTCACTGCGGGCATGAAGTCGCCCGCCAGCCTGGAGCGCTTCAAGAAGATGGGCCTGGAGCCCGAGGACGTGACGCTCGAGAGCTTCGGCCAGTTCGTGCGTTCGGAGCACAGCAAGTACGGTTTTCTGATCAAGGCCGCAAAGATCAAGATGGATTAGCCGCGGCCGGGGCATGACGGCCCGGGCTGCGGCAATGGATAAAACCCAAGGAGCCAAGCAAATGGGACAGCCCCCCGTCGTCTACGGTCAATCCGACCGTCCCCCCCGTGGCGATTACGCCCGCGCCAACGCCGACTACACCTGTGCGCAGGATTACGCGGCCTACACCGCGGCCGACCACGACACGTACCGGCGCCTGTACGAACGCCAGTCGGCCCTGCTGCCCGGACTGGCGAGCGATGCGTTCATCAAGGCCCTGCCCTCGCTGGGCGCCAGCGATCGAATCCCGCGCTTCGAGGAAGTGAACGAGCGCCTGTACAAGGCGACGCGCTGGGAGCTGGTGGGCGTGCCGGGGCTCATCCCCGAGGTGCCCTTCTTCACGCTGCTGGCCAATCGCAAGTTTCCGGTGACCGACTGGATCCGCACGCCGCAGGAGTTCGACTACATCGTCGAGCCCGACATCTTTCACGACCTGTTCGGGCATGTGCCGCTGCTGTTCAACCCGGTGTTCGCCGACTATGTGCAGCGCTACGGCCAGGGCGGCCTGAAGGCCCACGACCTGGGCGCCTGCGAACTGCTGTCGCGCCTGTACTGGTACACGATCGAGTTCGGACTCATCCGCCAGGACGACGGACTGCGTGCCTACGGCGCCGGCATCCTCAGCTCTTCGGGCGAGCTGGCGCATTCGGTGCGCAGCCCCGAGCCGCAGCGCATCCCGCTGCAACTGGAGCGCACCATGCGCACCCGCTACAAGATCGACACGTACCAGCGGACCTACTTCGTCATCGACAGCTTCCAGCAGTTGTTCGACATGACGGCGGCCGACTTCGCCCCGATCTACGAGCGCCTGAAGGGCCAGCCTGAGTTCGCGGCCGACGAGCGCGAGGCCGTTCCGGCCTGACAGACAGACAGATAGACCGACCGAGATAGACAGACCGGTCACGGCCGGCCGCCGCTTCGCATGCGGCGAGGCACGAAAGGCCACCGCTTCGCACGCGGCGGCATGGCTTCGCGCCCGGCGCGTGGCGGCCCGGGCGCGTGCGGATGATCGACTCCGTCATCCGCCGCAAGGTCAAGCTGGCGCCCGGAGCGAGGCACATTGGCGGCGGATTTCTTTGAGGAATCCATTCATGTCGCGCATTTCAGGCATTCAGGCACAGCTGCGCCCCGCAGCGGGCATCGTCGTCGACGCCACGCCGGGGTTGATGACGCCCGTCACGCCCGTGCGGCGCCGGCGCCAGCCCCCGTCCACCGAGCAGACGCTGCCCGAACTGGCGCGGCGCCTGTCCGCCGCTCCGTCGATGGCGCCGCGCACCTCGCTCAGCGTGGTGCGGCATTCGCTGCTGGCGCCGCAGTTCCAGTCGCCCCAGCGGCCCGGCACCGCGCCGCCCACCACCTACCAACGCCATTCGAAGCTGCCGCTGCAATTCCAGTCGCCGCAGCAGCAGAGCTTTTTTCCGCCGCAGGCCTACCAGCGCCATTCGGCGATGAACGCGTTCCAGTCGCCCTACGCCCCGGTGCTGCAAGGGGCCTTCGGCGGCTCTGTGCTGCCCCCGGCCCCGGCGTCGCAAGACCCCTCACGGCCGGAAGACGCCGCGCAACGGCCGCCGCGCGTGTCGGTGCTGCCACCGCAGCAGCAGCGCCCCGGCCTGCCGAGCCAGCGCCCGCAGGGGCCCCGCCCTTCGGTGCTGCCGCAAAGGCCGTCCTTCAAGCAGAGCAGTGGCAGCACGAGCGGCAGCGCGGCCTCGTCCCAGGCGCCCATGGAAACGCGGTATTCGGTCCTGCCGGCCAAGCTGCAGGCGGCTTCGGCGGTCTTCCAGAACGTGGCCCAGGCCGCGGTGGCCATCGGCCTGGAGAGCGCCAACACCGTGCAGATCACCACGGCCGTGCAGGCACAGGCGGTGCTCGCCAAGGTGCAGCGCCTGGCCACCCAGGTCGCACCCGCCCTGCATGCGCTGGCTGGCGCCCTGGGAAAGATCGTGGAGACCAAAGCACGGTTGTCGCCGGAACTGCGCGAAGAGCTGGCCAGCGCCGGCCAGTCGCTGGTGGCAGCCGGCCAATCGATGCAGACATTCCTGAACCACACGCTGGGACGTTTCGCGCCGCAGACCCTGCCGCCCGAAACCGCGTCCGATGCACCAGCCGACGCGGCGGCGAACGCCGAGGCCGCCGACCCCGCCGAAGCAAAAGCCGCAGCGATGCCCCCACCGCTTCGCCGCCAGCGCTGAAGCGGCCCCTGCCGCATCGCAGGGCCGGTCGCCACGCCATCTCCATCCCACCCCATCGGCAGCCATGGCAACTGCGGCTGCCCCGGGGCGGCAGCACGGCAATGCTAAGGCGCCGCGATGATGTCCAGGCAGGCCCGCACCACCGGCGGGTGAAAAGCCATGTGCACGTGCGCCAGCCCTGGCACGAAGCGGTTGTCCGCCCCGTCCAGCATGGCGGTGGCGGTGGGGTACACCGCGTTGTCGCAGTTGGAATAAAAGCAGGTGAACAAGGCCCGCCGCCCGGCCGGCTCATCGTGTGCGAGCTGCCGCAGCCACTCGCCCCCGCGCACCATCTGCCGGCCATTGGCCGACCGGCTGTACCGCGCAGCCCAGGCGCCGTGGTGCGGAGAGCCCAGCGTGATCACGCGGTGCACGCGCGCATCGGCCGGCCGCGCCCGCATCCACGCCCGCACGGCCAGTCCACCCATGCTGTGGCCGACCACGACCGGGGGCCGGCCCGTGGCGGCGGTGACGCGGCGCACGGCTTCGTCCAGCGTGTCCACATAGTCGTCGATGCTGCCGAACGCCGGCTCCAGCGTGACCGCGACGAACGGGTGCCCCCGGCTGCGCAGCACCTTCATCCACGGCGTCCAGAACCCGCGATTGCAGAGAAAGCCGTGCACCAGCACCACGCCGCGTGCCGGGGCCGGCCCGTCCGCCGACGCCGCGGGCAGCCAATCGGGAAGGGCGTTGTGGCGAAAGGGCTGCCACCAGCCGAACACCACGCCGGCCCAGCGGGCCTCGGCCGACCAGGCGCGCAGCAGCTGCCCCAGCGATGGCGCAGGCAGCCCGCCACCCAGGTCGGCACGGTGAGCGCACCCGTTCACCCGTGCCATGGCAACGAACTGCAGCCCCATGAACAGGCGCAGCAGCAGCATCGCCGCCGCCAGCCCCAAAAGCGCCCGCACGGGCGAGGCGGGCCATTGCCACACCAGCCAGCCAGCGGTCAGCAGCAGATTGCACAGCACCATCCAGCGTTGCCATCGCGCATTGGTCAAGACAGGCACCTCCCTGAAAACAAGCAGTGCGCATCATGTCACTTGCGGGACGGGCCTAGGACAAGCCCCCTGGACAGGGCGCCGGGCGCTTCCACAATCGTGCCCACATTGCCCCCCGCACCGAAAGGAAGAGCGCATGGAACGGATCTGGCTGAAAAACTACCCCCCCGGGGTGCCGCACAGCGTGGAGCCCGAGCAATACCGCTCGCTGCCGCACCTGCTGGAGGAGTCGTTTCGCAAGCATGCCGACCACCCGTTCTCGGTGTGCATGGACCGCTGGATGACCTACGGCGAGCTCGATCGCCTCTCCGCCCAGATGGGCGCATGGCTGCAGGGCAAGGGCCAGGGCCTGGAGCCCGGCGCGCGCGTGGCCATCATGCTGCCGAACGTGCCGCAGTTCGGCGTGACCATGGCGGGCGTGCTGCGCGCCGGCTACACCTGCGTGAACGTGAACCCGCTCTACACCGCGCGCGAACTGGAGCACCAGCTCAAGGATTCGGGCGCCACGGCCATCGTGATCCTGGAGAACTTCGCGCACACGCTGTCCGAGGTGATCGACCGCACCGAGGTGCGGCACGTGTGCGTCGCCAGCATGGGCGATCTGCTGGGCGCGGCGTTCGGGCGCTGGATCACCTTCGCCGTGCGCCACCTGGCCAAGATGGTGCCGGCCTACGAGATCCCGCTGACCCATGGCCGCCAGGTGGTGCCGTTCAACAAGGCCCTGGCTTCGGGGGCGCAGCGCACGCTCGCCCCCAGCAACGCCACGCTGGATTCCACCGCTTTCCTGCAATACACGGGCGGCACCACGGGGCTGTCGAAGGGCGCCGTGCTCACGCACCGCAACATCGTGGCCGCCACGCTGCAGGCCGAAGCCTGGTTCACCCCGGCGCTGTCCAAGGTGGGGGACGTGCGAAAGGCCAACAGCATCGCCGCGCTGCCGCTGTATCACATCTTCGCGCTCACGCTGTGCCTGCTGGCGATCCGCCAGGGCTCGCACCTCACGCTGATCCCGAACCCGCGCGACATTCCGAAGTTCGTCGCCGTGCTGAAAAAGCGCCCCTTCCACATGCTGCCGGCCGTGAACACGCTGTTCAATGCGCTGCTGCACAACCCGCAGTTCACCGCGCTCGATTTTTCGCACCTGTGCGTGTCGCAGGCGGGCGGCATGGCCGCGTCGGAGAGCACCGCGCGCCAGTGGCAGAAGGTGACCGGCAGCACCATGATCGAGGGCTGGGGCATGAGCGAGACCTGCGCCATCGGCACCAACAACCCGGTGAACAACCCCCAGTTCACCGGCACCATCGGCCTGCCGCTGCCGGGCATCGACATCGCCATCAAGGACGACACCGGCGAGAGCCTGCCCGTCGGCCAATCGGGCGAAATCTGCATTCGCGGCCCCAACGTGATGACGGGCTACTACCAGCAGCCCGAAGAGAACGCCAAGGCCTTCACGGCAGACGGCTTCATGCGCACGGGCGACATCGGCATCATGGACGAGGCCGGCTACACCCGCATCATCGACCGCAAGAAGGACATGATTTTGGTGAGCGGCTTCAACGTGTTCCCCAACGAGCTGGAGCAGGTGGTCTCACTGTGCCCCGGCGTGCTGGAATGCGCGGCGATCGGCGTGCCGGACGAAAAACAGGGCGAAGCCATCAAGGTGTTCGTGGTGAAGAGCGACCCGGCCCTGTCGGAGGAAGACGTGGAGCGGTATTGCCACGAGCACCTCACGGGCTACAAGCGGCCCCGGCACATCGAGTTTCGGGATGCGCTACCCAAGACCAACGTGGGCAAGATCTTGCGGCGGGAACTGCGCGGTTGATCTGACCCCAGGCCACGCCCTCGCCGCGGAGGCCGACCGACCCGGCGGGCTCAGGCTTAGTTCCGGCGCGGGGTTGCCGCACGCGCTGCGTGCAGGTGGATGTAACAGCTGCATCCACTGATTTCTGCCTCCCACCTGCCCTGGCGCGCCCCGCCGCGCCCCTTCCGGCCCATCGGCCGCTTCGGGCACGCCGCATTTCGGCGCAGTCCCCCACGCCTCCCACCCGATTGCGCCCTGGACAAGGGTGACCCCATCACCCCATTACCGCGCCATTTCCCCGTGAACGGACGGCAACACCGACCCTGGGCTCAGGGATAATCCCGACGCGCAAACGTTTGCGCAAACGTTTGCGCAAACGTTTGCGCAAACGTTTGCGCAAACGTTTGCTTTCGCTACCATGGCGATCCGCGACGGTTTCACGGATGGCGATCGGGGCACCTTCGCAGCCCCATCGGTTCCGCCGACCGGCGCATCCAGCCCGACAACCCCCTTTCTCAGGAAACACCATGCCCTTCTTCACCCGCCGTTCCGTTCAGACCGCCGCCGCCCTTGCAGTGCTGGGGGGTCTGCTGGCCTCGCCCGCTTTCGCACAGGACAAGCCCAAGATCGCGCTGGTGATGAAGTCGCTGGCCAACGAGTTCTTCCGCACGATGGAAGACGGTGCCAAGGCGCACCAGAAGGCGCATGCCAGCGAATACACGCTGGTGGCCAACGGCATCAAGAACGAGACCGACACGGCCGCGCAGATCAAGATGATCGAGCAGGCGGTGGCGCAGAAGGTCAACGCCATCGTGCTGGCACCGGCCGACTCCAAGGCGCTGGTGCCGGCCGTGAAGGCGGCGGTGGACAAGGGCATTCTGGTGGTGAACATCGACAACCGCCTGGACACCGATGCGCTCAAGGAAAAGAACCTGACCGTGCCTTTCGTCGGCCCGGACAACCGCGCGGGCGCCAAGCTGGTGGGCGACTACCTGGCCAAGTCGATCAAGGCGGGCGACAAGGTCGGCATCATCGAAGGCGTCTCGACCACGTTCAACGCGCAGCAGCGCACGCTGGGCTTTCAGGACGCGATGAAGGCCGCCAACATCAAGGTGGTGGGTGTGCAATCGGGCCAGTGGGAGATCGAAAAGGGCAACACGATCGCCGCCGGCATGCTGCGCGAGCACCCCGACCTGGTGGCGCTGCTGGCCGGCAACGACAGCATGGCGCTGGGTGCGGTCGCTGCGGTGAAGGCCGCCGGCAAGGCCGGCAAGGTGCAGGTGGTGGGCTACGACAACATCAACGCGATCAAGCCGATGCTGGCCGATGGCCGCGTGCTCGCCACCGCCGACCAGTACGCCGCCAAGCAGGCGGTGTTCGGCATCGAACTGGTGCAGAAGGCGCTGGCCGCCAAGACGCCCCAGGCCCAGTTGCCCGCCGAGGTGAAGACCGACGTGGTGCTGGTGACCAAGGACAGCAAGTAAGCCGGCTCGCCGCGCCTGCCTGCCTGCCCGACCGCCTGTTGAGACGCTTGGCTTGACCGCCCGCTCCTGCCGCCTTTGACCTGAGGAACGACCCCGTGCCCCCTCTGCCGCCCGCCGCCGCGCCCGCGTCCGCCCCCTTGCTGGAGATGATCGGCGTGGGCAAGGACTACCACGCCACCACCGTGCTCCACACGGTCACGCTGTCGCTGCACGCGGGCGAGGTGCTGGCCCTGACCGGCGAGAACGGCGCGGGCAAGAGCACGCTGTCCAAGATCCTGTGCGGGCTGGAGCCCGCCACGCGCGGCAGCATGCGGCTGGGCGGCCATCCCTACGCGCCCGCCTCGCGCCGCGATGCCGAGGGCCAGGGCGTGCGCATGGTCATGCAGGAGCTGGGCCTGGTGCCCACGCTCACCGTCGCCGAGAACCTGCTGATGGGCCGCCTGCCGCACCGGGCGGGCTGGCTGCGCCGGGGCGCGCTGCACGCGGCGGCCAGCGCGCAACTGGCGAAGATCGGCCTGACCGACATCGACCCGGCCACGCCGGTGTCGCGCCTGGGGCTGGGCCAGCAGCAAATGGTGGAGATCGCCCGCAACCTGCACGACGACACGCGCGTGCTGGTGCTGGACGAGCCCACCGCCATGCTCACGCCGCGCGAGACCAACTACCTGTTCGAGCAGATCGCGCGGCTCACGGCGCGCGGCGTGGCGATCGTCTATGTGTCGCACCGGCTGGAGGAGTTGCGCCGCATCGCCGACCGCGTGGCGGTGCTGCGCGACGGCGCGCTGGTGGACGCCCGCCCGATGGCCGGCCTGAGCGAGGCCGATCTGGTGCAGCGCATGGTGGGCCACGCGGTGAGCGACCTGGAACACCGCCCGCGCCGCCGCGCCGGCCCGGTGGTGCTGCGCACCGAAGGCCTGGGCCGGGGCACGGCGGTGCAGGACGTGAGCCTGGAGCTGCGCGCCGGCGAGGTGTTCGGCATCGCCGGGCTGGTCGGATCGGGCCGCACCGAACTGCTGCGCCTGTTGTACGGCGCCGACCGGGCGGACCGTGGCACGGTGGTGCTGTCCGAAGACCATGAACCAAATCGGCCTCCAGCGCAATCAGCACTAGGGGGAACTGCTACAAATTCAATAGCAAACGATTCAAGGACTCCGCCGGATGCACCGCTGGCCGGCCAGCGGATTCCGCGCGGCTTCGCCTCGCCGATGCAGGCGATCGCCGCCGGCATCGGGCTCGTGGCCGAAGACCGCAAGTCGCAGGGCCTGCTGCTCACGCAGCCGATCCGCGTGAATGCCACGCTGTCCGACCTGTCGGCCGTGTCGCGCTTCGGCTGGCTGCGCCGCGCGCACGAAAGCGCCGTGGTGCAGGGCTTCATCCGCACGCTGGGCGTGCGCTGCCGCGGGCCCGAGCAGCCCGTGGGCCAGTTGTCGGGCGGCAACCAGCAAAAGGTGGTCTTCGCCCGCTGGCTGCACCGCGATGGCCGGGTGCTGCTGCTGGACGAGCCCACGCGCGGCGTGGACGTGGGCGCGCGCGCCGACCTGTATGCCGAACTCGACCGCATGGCGGACGACGGGCGCGCGCTGCTGATGGTGTCGTCCGACCTGCGCGAACTGATGGCCATGGCCGACCGCATCGGCGTGATGAGCGCCGGGCGCCTGGTCGCCGTGTTCGAGCGCGGCCAGTGGACCGAGCAATCCCTGCTCGCAGCCGCTTTTTCCGAACCCGGTGGCCGCACGGCCGCCAAAGAACCCTCTCCCGCATGAACACCCCCGCCGCACCGGCAGCGCAGGCCGCCGCCCCTTCCTCCTCTTCATCCGCCACGCCCCCTGCGTCGTCCGCCTCGGTCTGGCGCACGCAACTGGGCACCTACCTGGGCCTGGCTGCCGTGCTGGTGGGCATGGTGGTGCTGTTTTCGTGGATGTCCGAGTACTTCTGGAGCCGCGAGACCTTCGTCACCATCGCCAACGAGATCCCGGCGCTGGCCGTGATGGCCGTGGGCATGACGTTCGTGCTGATCATCGCGGGCATCGACCTGTCGGTGGGCTCGGTGATGGCGCTGTCGGCCGCGGCTTCGGCCGCCGCGATCCTGCAATGGAAATGGAGCGTGCCCGCCGCTGCGGCTCTGGCGCTGGCCACCGGCCTGATCTGCGGCACCGTGACGGGCGCCGTGTCGGTCGCCTGGCGCCTGCCGTCGTTCATCGTCTCGCTGGGCATGCTGGAGGCGGTGCGCGGTGGCGCCTACGTGGTCACCGATTCGCGCACGCAGTACGTGGGCGATGCGATCTCCTGGCTGTCCGCGCCCGTGGCGGGCGGCGTCTCGGTGGCGTTCGTGCTGGCCCTCGTGCTGGTCGTGGTGGCGCAACTGGTGCTGTCGCGCACGGTGTTCGGCCGCTGCCTGGTGGGCATCGGCACCAATGAAGAAGCCATGCGCCTGGCCGGCGTGGACCCACGCCCCCTGCGCATCGCCGTGTTCGCGCTCACCGGCCTGCTGGCCGGACTGGCCGGGCTGATGCAGTCCGCGCGCCTGGAGGCGGCCGACCCGAACGCCGGCACCGGCATGGAGCTGCAGGTGATCGCCGCCGTGGTGATCGGCGGCACCAGCCTGATGGGCGGACGCGGCTCGGTGATCACCACCGCGTTCGGCGTGCTCATCATCGCGGTGCTGGAGGCGGGCCTGGCGCAGATCGGCGCGAGCGAGCCGAGCAAACGCATCATCACCGGCTGCGTGATCGTGGCTGCCGTGATCATCGATACCGTGCGCCAGCGCCGGGCGGCCGCATGACCACCGCACCCACGGCTTCGCAACCCCGGCCGGTGGCCCACCCGCGCCGGTCGCGCTGACCCAATGGCCACCATCAAGGACGTCGCACGCCACGCGCAGGTTTCGGTGACCACCGTGTCGCACGTGGTCAATGGCACGCGCCACGTGAGCCCCGAGGGCCGCGCGCGCGTGGAAGAAGCGATCCGCACGCTGGGCTATGTGCCCAGCGCCATCGCCCGCAGCCTCAAGCGCAACAGCACGCGCACGCTGGGCATGCTGATCCCCAACAGCTCCAACCCGTACTTCGCCGAGGTCGTGCACAGCGTGGAAGACCGCTGCTTCGGTGCGGGCTACAACCTCATCCTTTGCAACACCAACGACGAGGCGCACCGCCAGGGCTCGTACCTGCAGGTGCTGGCCGAGCGCCGCATCGACGGGCTGATCGTGGTGTCCACCGGCTACGACGCCACGCTGGCGCGGCAGCTGGAAGGCCTGTCGATTCCGACCGTGCTGGTGGACCGCGAAATCGGCGTGCCCCGGCAGCCGTGCGACCTGGTGGAAACGGCCCATGCCCAAGGGGCGCTGCTGGCCACCCGCCACCTGATCGGCCTGGGGCACCGCCGCATCGCCTGCATCGGCGGCTCGCAGGGGCTGGCGCCCAGCGAGCAGCGCATCGCCGGCTGGCGCTCGGCGATGGCCGAGGCCGGCGCCCCGGCCGAGGGCCTGCTGTCGCACGGCAACTTCACCAGCCAGGGCGGCTACGAGGCCATGCAGGCGCTCTTTCGCGCGCCGGCCACGCCCAGCGCCGTGTTCGTGTGCAACGACCTCATGGCGATCGGTGCGCTGTGCGCCGCGAACGAACGGCAGCTGCGCATTCCCGACGCCCTGTCGGTCGTCGGCTTCGACGACATCGAACTGGCCGCCTTCACCAGCCCGCCGCTCACCACCGTGGCCCAGCCCAAGCAGCGCATCGGCGCGCTGGCGGTGGACATGCTGCTCGAACGCATCGACGGCAAGCGGCAGGAGCCGCGCCAGGTGCTGCTGCAGCCCGAGCTGCGCGTGCGGGCATCGACCGCCCGATACCTTTTTTCCTGACGCTTTTTCCATGCTTTCGCTGCCATCCGCGCCCCTGTTCGCCCGCCGTTTCCAGGGCCCGCTCGCCGGCCCCTGCCCGCTCCTCGTTTCCGTCCTTTCCTCGGGTCCTTTCCGCGCATGAACGCCGCCGCTTTCTCCCACCCCCGCATCGCCGTCGTCGGCAGCCTCAACATGGACCTGGTGCTGCGCGTGCCGCAAGCCCCCTGCGCCGGCGAGACGGTCATGGCGCATTCGCTGAGCCATGTGCCTGGCGGCAAGGGCGGCAACCAGGCCGTGGCCTGCGCGCGCCTGGGCGCGGACGTTCAACTGTTCGGGCGCGTGGGCGCCGACGGCAACGGCCAGGCGCTGCGCGCCGCGCTGGCGGCCGACGGCATCGACCATTCGGGCGTGCAGACCGACGAGGCGGCGCCCACCGGCGTGGCGGCGATCGTGGTGGACGATGCGGCGCAAAACCGCATCGTCGTGGCGGCGGGGGCCAACCTGAATTTCGTCCTGGATGCCGTGGCGCTGGCGCCTGCGCTGCAGGGCGCGGCCTGTCTGGTCGCGCAGTTCGAAGTGCCGCTGCCCGAAGTGCTGGCCGCGGCCAGCCAGGCGCATGCCGCCCGCTGCCGCGTGCTGCTGAATCCCTCGCCCATGCAGCCCTTGCCCGATGCGCTGTGGCCCTTGCTGGACACGCTGGTCGTGAACGAGGTCGAAGCCGCCGCCCTGGCCGGCTGCGCCGTGGCAACGCCCACCGACGCGGCGCACGCGGCCCGGCTGCTGCGCGCGCGCGGCCCGGCGCGCGTGGTCGTCACGCTGGGTGCGGCCGGTGCCGTGGCGGCGGATGCCTACGGCTGCCGGCACCACCCGGGAATGGCCGTCACGGCGGTGGACACCACCGCCGCCGGAGACACCTTTCTCGGAGCGCTCGCCGTCGCACTGGGCCGGGGCGAGCCGCTCGACCTGGCCGTGCAGGGCGGCATTCGCGCTGCGGCGCTCTGCGTCACGCAGCCGGGCGCACAGCCTTCCATTCCCACGCAGGATGCCGTCGCCGCCAGCCCCTGCCCCCCCGACTGGAGATTGCTATGAAGCGTCGCCCCTTGCTGCATGCCGAACTCTCGCACGCCATCGCCTGCATGGGCCATGGCGACATGCTCGTCATCGGCGATGCCGGGCTGCCCATTCCGCCCGGCCCGCGCCGCATCGACCTGGCCGTCACGGCGGGCATTCCTGCCGTGGACGAGGTGCTGTGCGCCGTCCTGTCCGAGCTGCAGGTGGAGCGAGCCATCGTCGCCACCGAAGCCATCGAGCGCGCCGCGGGCCAGGTGCCCGACTGGTGCCTGCTGCCCGTGGCGCCCGAGGCCGTGCCGCACGAGGACTTCAAGCGGCTGTGCCAGCAGGCGCGCGTCATGGTGCGCACGGGCGAATGCACGCCCTATGCGAATGTCATACTCATCGCCGGCGTGACGTTCTAGACGGCCGAGGGCGGCGCGCCAAGAAAGCCCCGCCATGCCCTGCTCCCCGAATTCCGGCGCACCCCGCCTGCCCCCAGAGATCACCGTGCTGGAGCGCGGGTGGCTGTCGGCCAACAACATTCTTTTCCTGGGGGCGGAACGCACCGCGCTGGTGGACACCGGCTATTGCACCCATGCCGCGCAGACCGTCGCGCTGCTGGAAGGCGCCCTGCAGGGCCGCGCGCTGGACAGCGTGTTCAACACCCACCTGCACAGCGACCACTGCGGCGGCAACGCCGCGCTGCAGCAGGCTTGGCCGGCACTGCGCACTTTCATTCCCCCGGGCCAGGCGGAACACGTGCGCCACTGGGACGCCAACGCCCTGAGCTACACGCCCACCGGCCAGGACTGCCCGCCCTTCCGCATGGACGGCGTGCTCCAGCCCGGCACCGAGGTGATGCTGGGCGACCGGCCCTGGCAGGTGCATGCCGCACCGGGACACGACCCGCATTCGATCGTGCTGTTCGAGCCCATCGACGCCCTCATGATCTCCGCCGACGCGCTGTGGGAAAACGGCTTCGGCGTGGTCTTTCCGGAACTGGAAGGCGACAGCGCCTTCGCCGAGGTGGCTGCCACGCTGGACCTGATCGAATCGCTGGCGCCCCGCACGCTGATCCCTGGGCATGGCCGCGTTTTCACCGACCTGCCCCGCGCGCTGGACACGGCGCGGCGTCGGCTGGACGGCTTCGTGCACTCGCCCGAAAAGCACGCGCGCTACGCCGCCAAGGTGCTCGTCAAATACAAGCTGCTGGAATGGCAGCGCATCGAAGCACAGCAGTTGTGGGACTGGGCCGCCGCCACGCCGTACTTCGCGCTGCTGCACGAGCGGTACTTCAGCGACGAGCCCATACAGGCTTGGCTGGACGGCACTTTGCATGATCTGGTGCGCTCAGGCGCGGCCGCCGTGCAGGTCTCACAGATTTGTAACCTATAGATAAAAATTTCTGTTTTGACCGATAGACCGCAGACGCATGTCTTAACAGGGCTTTGTTGCACAAGTCGGGAGCGAGGCGAGATGACCCCTACCCCAGACGCAGCTACGCCATGGCAGGCACAGCCACCGTGGTCGGACGCCCCAGCTGCGTGAAGCGGTTGAGCAGCGCCACCCGCACGTGCAACTTCTGTGACCTGACGCTCGAACGTGCGTGCCATTACCCGCTCTCCCAGGCGCTTGAAGCAATGCATCTTGGTCTCCGCCAGGCTTCTTCGGTGGTAGCCGCTGCACTTCTTGCAAAGGCTCCCCCCCAGCCTCTGGCAGGCCCGCAGGGCTTCGTTGCGCACCGCCGCTCCCATCGGAGTCTCTTTCCACGGCTTGCCGTTCTTGCGCGGCGGTATCACCGCCTGTGCGCCCCTTTGCGCTATTGCCGCATGGCAGCCCTTGGTGTCGTAGGCGCCATCCCCGCCGACGCTGGCCACCGGCTCATCGGGCGGTATCTGCGAGAGCAACCCGTGCAGCATCGGCGCATCGCCCACGCTGCTGTCGGTGACCTCGATGGCCCGTATCTCCAGTGTCTTGGCATCGATGCCCAGGTGTACCTTGCGCCACTGCCTGCGGTACTCGGCGCCGTGTTTCTTGCGTTTGCATTCACCTTCGCCCAGGAACTTGATCCCGGTGCTGTCCACCAGCAGGTCCAGGGCCGTGCTGCTGCGCCGGTAAGGCAGCCGCACCTGCAGCGTCTTCTGGCGACGGCTGAGGGTGCTGAAGTCGGGTACCCGCCAGTCCATGCCTGCCAGGCGCAGCAAGCCCTGCACCAACCCCAGGCTCTGGCGCAGGGCCAGACCGAACAGGCACTCGATGCTCAGGCAAAACTCAATCGCCGCATCGCCGAAGATGGGCTGGCGACCGCGTTTGCCACTGGCCGGCGCGTACCACTGCATGTCCTTGTCCAGCCAGATCGTCAGCGATCCTCTCGCTTTGAGCGCGGCGTCGTACGCCGCCCAGTTCGTTGTCTTTTAGCGCTGCTTGGCGCCCCTTGGGTTCACTCATCGGCCTAGGCTAACCGTTCGACTGGCCGTGTTTGTGCGACAAAGCCAGTTGAAACCATGCGTAGTCAGCCGTGATTTAAATGTTTGTGCTGGTAGCATCGCTCAACCGATTTTCATAGTTGGGCATTGAAAAACGCTGCCTGTGATAACACGCCTGCGTCTAGTTTTGAATTATCTCGATTCATTTAGGTCTTGCACAACAAAAAACGTCAATGAATTATTATTAAGGGAGTAGTAGTATGTCAGCCGCAATTGATAATAAAAAAGAACCAGAATTTACTGTGATAGCCCGTATTGCTGCGATAGTTGTCGGTCGGATTGTGAGTCCATTCAGTCCAAGCCTTCACTTGACCTTGCTAATAAAGGACTTGTATGAAGGAGTTACGGCCATTGATGGGCAACCGGATGGCGCTTTTAGAATTGGTGGTTTTGAAAGGATAAAATCTAATTTCTACAAAAATACTATCCCAAATCATTTGTTGACCTATAATAATCAAATGACTGTTGCAGAAAGATTGAAATACTCCAATCCAAAAGACATTGAAATTTCTATAATTCCACCAAAATTCATAACGCCAAGGGAATTTAAAGATAAACTTATTAGAAATGCCAGAAATTTTTCTGGCGTGATCACTCCATATTCCATTCCTCAAAATATAGGTGGCGACAGAATGATTTCTGGTCAATATAATAGTTCATCCTATTTGATTGGATTGCTAAACAGTGTTGCGGGAGATGGTATTGGGTACGATATTGTGATTCGAACAGCTCTTAGGGGGTACCAAGTGCCAGGCCTGGACATGCCCATACCTTCAGGACACTTTACCGGATAAGTAGAATGCCAAAAGTCTTAAGTTTTTGGCTCAACACAATCTTTTTGTTTGTCTTTTCAATAGTAATTAGCCTTGCAATTGTTGTTGGCGAGCAAAATCGGGAATCCGGTTATTTATGGGTTAAATTTACTGTATTGATTCTACTGGCGCTCACGTATGCGGGATGGATTTTTATTAAATATTTCAAATCAACGCTGAGAAATTTTTTTCGCTATTTTTTGCTAATGTTTTTTATTGGTTTAATAGCGGTCTGCATATTTTCTGTGACGGTAGTAAAGTTGATTGGTCTTTGAAGAAGGGCGGATTCAAAAGCGAAGCGCAACACCCTGGCTTTGAATGAACAAGAGTGGATGGCTGCGGCTTTGTTGCACAAGTCGGGAGCGAGGCGAGATGACCCCTACCCCAGACGCAGCTACGCCATGGCAGGCACAGCCACCGTGGTCGGGCACCCCAGTTGCGTGAAGCGGTTGAGCAGCGCCACCCGCACGTGCAACTTCTGTGACCTGACGCTCGAACGTGCGTGCCATTACCCGCTCTCCCAGGCGCTTGAAGCAATGCAGAGTGAGTGCGCCGGCCGGGCGCACACGCTGCCGCTGCCCGTCAGAAGCGATGCTTTTCCGCGCAGCCCATCACGTGGTTGCGGTCGTTGGAAATGCACTGGTAGAAATCGCGCTTCACGCCCGAGGCCGACTGGCAGTCGCCCACGGTGATGTTGCTGCGCGTGCTGCGGATCTTGCCGGCAGTGGACTCGTACTGTTCGCGCGACATGTAGCCGTCGCGGGTGTTCTTCTCGCCGGTTTCCAGCATGGTGTCCAGGCCCCAGCGCGCGTTGTTCACCGCCTTGCCGCAGTCCAGCTGCACGGTGCCGGGCTGCGTCTGGGTCAGGCCTTTGGCCATGCCGTTCACTTGCTCCTGCACCTCCCGCGGGAGCCTGCGCGGGGCGGCGCCTGAACTGCCGCCACCACCGCCGCTGTTGAACGGCACCGTGTTGTGCAGCTGGGGCTGCTCGGCGGTGGACAGGTCCGGTGGCTGCTGCCCATACTGCATGCGGCCCTGGGCGTCCACCCATTTATAGACCGGCTGCGCCGAAGCGACTGACTCCGCAAAAGGCGCATGCCACCACTGCAAGGGCCGCAGCGGCCCTGATATTTTTCTTCAACATGTTTTTATGGCAAGAAACAGCCGCCCTCCGCGGCCGATGACAACACGATGCCGGCGCCCCTCAGCACCGGCATCGCTCCAGAAACATCAAGGCAGGTCTTTGTTCGGCTCCGGTATGGCAGCGTCACGCGGCCCCACGCTGCCCAGCCGGCCCTTGAGCGACTGCGGCTGTCCACTCAGGATGGCGGCATAGATCGTGGTGTTGGCCAGCACCTTCTTCACGTAGTCGCGGGTTTCGGTGAAAGGCACATTTTCGGCCCAGATGGCCGCCTCCAGCAATGGGCCGTTGCGCCAGTTGCGCGGCCGGCCAGGGCCCGCGTTGTAGGCGGCCGCTGCCAGCGGCATGGAACCGTCGAAATCGTCCAGCGCGAGCTTGAGGTACGCGGTGCCGATGGTGATGTTGGTGTCGCGGTCGGTGATCTGGTCGGGCGTGAAGTTCGCCATGCCGATCTTGCGGGCCGTCCAGCGCGCCGTGGCGGGCATGACCTGCATCAGGCCCGAGGCGCCCACGCCCGAGCGGGCGTCCATCACGAAGCGGCTTTCCTGGCGGATGAGCCCGTACACATAGGCCGGGTCGAGCCCGATGGCCTGCGAGCGCGCCACCACCGTGGTGCGAAACGGCATGGGAAAGCGCTGCGTGGCATCGAAGGCCGCCTTCGTGCGTTCGCTGGTGTTGATGCAGCGGTCCCACACCTCGCGCTGGCATGCGAAATCGGCGGCGGCCAGCAGTTCGCGGTCGGCCATGCCGCCGGGGCTGTGCAGGTTGGTGGCGTAGTTCCACTCGCGCACGCCTTCGCCGCGCAGCCCCAGCAAGATGGCGTACAGCCCGCGGTTGAGCGAAGGATTGGCCCGTGCAGCGGCCTTTTCCTCGGGCGTCGGGGGCAGCGGCGGGGCCGGCAGCGCCACGCGCTGGCCCAGCTCTTCCAGGGCCAGCATTTCGTAGAAACCGTTGGTGCCGGCGATGCGTTCGAGCAACTCGTGCGCACGGGCCTTGTCCTCGTCGCCAGGGCGGTTGGACAGCCATGCGCGGGCGCGCCAATAAGTCCAGGTGCTGTCCAGGCGGCCGGCGGGCGACATGGCGTCGATGGCGCGCACCACCTGCTTCCACTGGCCTGCGCGCAGGGCGGCGCGCACCTTCCAGCCCAGGGTGTCATCGGACAGATCGGCGTCTTTCGAGACATTGCCGAAGTAGCCCATGGCGTCGGGCGACAGCGCCAGGGCCGACTGTTTGCCGATCACGCCCCAGACCCAGTTGCGCTCCTCGGCCGAGAGCTGCACGCCCCATTTGCTGTCCAACAGCCGCGCGGCAGCACCGTGATCGGCCATGGCCATCTTGATGAGGGCAAGCACCACCAGTTCCTGGCGCACCCGCCCGCCTGCGGTGGCCCGGCTGGCCAGGAACTTGACCGGGGAGTCGAACACCTCGCGCAGCTGCGGCAGCGCCTCGGGCGCCACGATCTCGACCGCGTTGTGCGTGGCGCGGGCGCGGTTGGCTTCGGCCGACAGGCGCGCCTTGCGCCACACATCCATGGCCGTGACCTTCTTGTCGGCATAGAACTCGGCCACCGCGTGCGTGCAGCCGTCATCGGCCTCGCGCTGGCCGTACCAGTTGCGCAGCACCTCGTCGATGGCGCCGGCCGGCGCGGAGCCCTTGATCTGCTCGATCAGCAAGGCATAGCAGCGCACCTCGCGGTCGTCGCCCATGCGGAACTGGGGGTGCAGTTCGGCGAACTGCACCCAGTCGCGGCGCTGGCCCACCAGCAGCAGCCAGTCGTTGCGCAGGCGGTCTTCCTGGTAGGTGCCGGCGTAGCGCTGCAGGAAAGCGCTCACTTCCTGCGGCATGGCCTCGCCCAGCCGGGCCCGCAGCTCCCAGTAAGCGGCCCAGGGTTCCAGCACATGGCCGCGTGCGCCGGGCAGCAGTTGGGCGAGCCGCTGGCGGTCGCCCTTGCGAAAGGCCTGCTGCATCTGCAGCAGGGTATCGTCACCCCGGTTTTGAGCGACCGCAAGGGTCGCTCCACCGGCGAGCAAGGCGCCCGCGACGAGCGGTGTCAGAATCTTGAGCAATTGCATTGGGGGAATTATGTGATGGACAAAGCAGCCCTGCGCCGCGCACTGGTAGAAGAACGCCTGAACCTCCCCGACCGCCTACAGCGGGCGGACCTGCTTCAGCGCGTCATGCGAATCTGGCTCGTGGACCGGCCAGATACCGTCATCGGCGCGTATTGGCCCATCAAAGGCGAGTTCGACCCGCTTCCGGCGCTGCACCGCTGGAAGGAAGACGGCGAGCTGCTGGACGAGCCCCAGCGCCGCCGCATCGGGCTGCCGGTGGTCAACAAGCTCCACAAGACGCTCACCTTCCACGCCTGGTACCCCGGCTGCCCCATGGAGGAGGACGCCTACGGCATCCCCAAGCCCAAGGACACCGAGGTGATCGTGCCCACCCTGCTGTTCGTGCCCTGCGTGGGCTACGGCCCCGGCGGCTACCGACTGGGCTACGGCGGCGGCTTCTACGACCGCACGCTGGCCACGCTGCAGCCGGCGCCGGTCACGGTGGGCCTGGGCTTCACGCAGGGCTACATCGACGATTTCGAGGCCGAGCCGCACGACCGGCCGCTCGATGCCATCCTGAACGACAACGGCGTCGTCTGGCCGTTCTGACCGGGGCGGCCGTCGAGCGTTGATGCGCGCGGCGCATCAGTGGCGGCGAGAAAAGGCATCGAAAGACCGGGGGTGGGCATCGTAGGATGCAACTCCCTTTTTTCGAGGCGACCTCCATGTTCCAGCTCTACATCGGCAACAAGAACTACTCCTCCTGGTCCATGCGCCCCTGGGTGCTGCTGCGCCAGGCCGGCGTTCCCTTCGAAGAAGTGCGGGTGCGCTTCGACAGCTTCGACGAAGGCTCGCAGTTCAAGCAGCGGATCCATGCCGTGACCCCCACCGGCAAGGTGCCCGTGCTCGTCGATGGCACGCTGGCGATCTGGGACACGCTTGCCATCGCTGAATACGTGGCGGAAACGCACCCGGACAAGGCCCTGTGGCCCGTGAACGCCGCGGCACGCGCCCGCGCCCGCAGCGTCTGCGCCGAAATGCACAGCGGCTTCACCGCGCTGCGCGGTGCCTGCCCGATGAACATCGAGGCCCGCCTGCCCGACACCGGCGCGCTGCTTTGGCGCGACCGCCCCGCCCTGCGTGCCGACGTGGCACGGCTGGTGGACATGTGGGCGGCGTTGCTGCAAGAGCACGGCGGCCCGCTGCTGTTCGGCGAGTTCACCGTCGCCGATGCCTTCTTCGCCCCGGTGTGCTCGCGCCTCTTTACCTACGCGCTGCCGGTGCCGCCGCACATCGCAGGCTATGTCGAACGCGTTCTGGCGCTGCCCGGCGTGCAGGACTGGGTGCGTGCCGCCGAAGCCGAGGCGGATTTCCTCGACTTCGAAGAGCCATACCGGCTCGGCCGCACCGCGCGCTGAACAGGAAGCGGACGGGAACGGGGCGAGAAGGCGCCCGCCGGGCCCTTCGCAAAGCGGGACATCGCTTCCTGCGGGCAACGAACCGGGGGCGGAGCAGGCGGCACGCTGTGGGGGCAGCCACTCCAGGAACGAGTTCCATGCCCTCCACCTTCTTCAGCACCCCTCCCCATCCATCCCTGATGGGCGTCGAAACGCCGGCCCGCAAGCCCACGCGGTTCGCCCTTGTGCCACCGCCTTTCACACCGGGCCTCGGCACGATGCCGGACAGCGGCTTCGGGGAGCCGGCCGCCGAAGGCGGCACGCTTTCCTTCGACCGGGGCGTGGCCGGGCGGCACCACCCCGAACTGCTGGCCTACCTCGACCGGCTGCAGGCCGACTTCGAGGCCCAGGCCACGCTGGGGCCGAACGGCATCAAGACCCTGCGGTACAGCCATTCCTACGAGGCCCAGCGCATCGAGGTGATTCGCGGAGCGCTCGCACGGTTGACTGCCGACAAGCACTGAGCGCTGCGGCAGCCCGCCCGAGCGGAGTCCGGCCAGGGCCGTGAGCAACAGCTTTTGCTATGAATTCAATAGCTGCAAAACTCGTCGATACTGCGTTGGATGCCTTTTTCCCTTGAACGAGGTGAAGCGCTCCGCTGCTCGCACGGGGCCGTGCGCACCGTAAACTGCCGCCCATGAAAATCTACATGGTGGGCGGCGCGGTGCGCGACAGGCTGCTGGGCCGTCCGGTCAACGACCGGGACTGGGTCGTCGTAGGAGCCACGCCCGACGAAATGGCTGCGCAAGGCTACCTGCCCGTGGGGCGCGACTTCCCCGTGTTCCTGCACCCGCAGACGCACGAGGAATACGCGCTGGCACGCACCGAGCGCAAGAGCGGAAACGGCTACCGCGGTTTTGCCGTGCAGGCCTCGCCCGAGGTCACGCTGGAGGAAGACCTCTCGCGCCGCGACCTCACGATCAACGCCATCGCGCAGCACGTCGATGCGCTCCCCGGTGCCGGCACCTCGGCGCTTTCAGCCACGCCCGATCTGTGCGACCCCTACGGCGGCGTGCAAGACCTTCGGGCGCGCGTGCTGCGCCATGTGACGGACGCCTTTCGCGAAGACCCGGTGCGCATCCTGCGCGTGGCGCGCTTCGCTGCGCGCTTCACCGACTTCACCGTCGCCCCCGAAACGCGGTCGCTGATGCGGGAGATGGTCGAAGCCGGCGAGGTGGACCACCTCGTGGCCGAACGCGTCTGGCAGGAACTGGCCCGCGGCCTCATGGAAGCCGCGCCCTCGCGCATGTTCGAAGTGCTGCGCGACTGCGGCGCGCTGGCCGTGCTGCTGCCCGAACTCGTCCGCCTCTGGGGCGTGCCCCAGCGCGCCGAATACCACCCCGAAGTCGATACCGGCGTGCACGTGATGATGGTGCTGGACATGGCCGCGCGCCTGCAGGCGCCGCTCACGGTGCGCTTTGCCTGCCTGGCGCACGACCTGGGCAAGGGCACCACGGCGGCCGACGTGCTGCCGCGCCACATCGGCCACGAAACCCGCAGCGCCGAGTTGCTGCGCGATGTGTGCGAGAGGCTGCGCGTGCCGGTGGATTGCCGCGAAACCGCCGACGTGGTCGCCCGGGAGCACGGCAACATCCACCGCAGCGCAGACCTGGGCGCCGCCGCCCTCGTGCGCTTGCTGGAACGGTGCGACGCCCTGCGCAAGCCAGCGCGCTTTGCACAGGTGCTGCTTGCCTGCGAATGCGACGCGCGCGGCCGGCTGGGCTTCGAAAACAACGCCTACCCTCAGCGCCCCCGGCTGACCGCCGCCCTGGCTGCCGCGCAGTCGGTGGTGACGGCGGAGATCGCCGCACGCGCTGCAGCCGCTGGCGCCGCCGGGCCGCAGGTCGGGCAATGGATTCGCGAAGCGCGAGTGCGTGCGGTGGCCGATTGGCTGGCTGCGCAGGGCTGAAGCGGGCCGTCGATCGGCCGCCCGTGCCGGCCCGGCCCCGCTCTGGCCTGATGGTTCTCACTGGGTGGTAGCGGTGCGCACCCACCGTGCGATGTCGGCCGCACCCAGTGCCCCCGAAATGCGCGCAGTCTCCTGGCCATTTTTGAACACGATCATCGTTGGAATGCTGCGGATCTGATAGCGCGCCGCCAGGGCCTGGTGTGCCTCGGTGTCGAGCTTGGCCAGGCGCACCAGCGGTTCCAGTTCACGCGCGGCCTGTGCGAAGGCGGGCGCCATCGTTCGGCATGGCCCGCACCAGGGCGCCCAGAAATCCACCACCAGCGGAATGTGGCTGCGCTGTGCATGGCGCTCGAAACTCTCGGCATCCAGAGCCAGCGGCGTGCCGGTGAAGAGAGGCTGGTGGCATTTCCCGCAGTCGGGTGCGCTGGCGAGTTGCTCCGGGCGCACGCGATTGGTCGTATGGCAATGCGGGCAGACGATGTGCTGGGGCGAGGTGTCGTTCATGGCATGGGCAAGAGGTCAAGGTGCAATGGGCAGATGGACGCGCGCGCCGGTCTTTCAAGGCGCCTACAGCCGCCCTGCCTTGGCGCCTACAGCCGGTTGAAAGGCTTCTGGTAAGGTGGCTGGCAATGCAAAAGCTACCGCTGCTGACTGCGAGATACGCACTTTTCCTCGATTTTGACGGCACGCTCGCCGATATTGCGCCACATCCCGATGCGGTGCAGGTACCGCCGGGCATCGTGCCCGCCCTCCAGGCGCTGCACGAACGCCTGGGCGGCGCTCTGGCGATCGCCACCGGGCGCACGCAAGCCGACATTGATCGATTCCTTTCCCCACTGCAATTGCCCCTCGCCTGCGAGCACGGCGCCCAGTACCGCCTGGGCAACGGCCTCGTCGGGGCCGTGCCGGCCACCGATCTGACGGGGGTGATCCGAACCATCGAGGCCTTGCGTGACCGCTACCCCGCCCTGGTGCTGGAGCGCAAGAGTGCAGGCGTCGCGCTGCACTACCGCCAGGCGCTGGAGCTGGAAGCGCTGTGCCGCTCGACCTTGGAACATGCGCTCAAGCACGCGCCCGGCCTGGAACTGATGCAGGGCAAATGCGTGCTGGAGATCAAGCCGTCCGGCCCCAGCAAGGGGCGCGCCATCACCGACTTCATGCAGCACCCGCCGTTTAAGGGCCGCATCCCCATTTTTGCGGGCGACGATGTGACCGACGAAAACGGCTTCGTCGCCACGCAGGCCCTGGGCGGCATCGGCATCAAGGTGGGTACCGGTGAGACCGCGGCGGTGGTCCGCTGCGAAGACACCACGGCCCTGCGCGAGTGGCTTTACCAGATGGCCGCGCCCGAAAGGCCCATGGAATGAAGACCGGCTCGCTCTTCGGGCCACGCGCCGAGCCGTCCCTCTCGCTCGGCATGGTCGGCAACTGCGCCATCAGTGCGCTGGTGGACGAACAAGGCCACATCGTGTGGTGCTGCCTGCCGCGCTTCGATGGCGACCCGGTGTTCAACGCGTTGGTCCAGCCGGGCGAAGAGGGAAGCCGCTTCGCCATCGAACTGGAAGACCTCGCCACGACCGAGCAGTGGTACGAGCCCAATACCGCGGTGCTGCGCACCCGGCTCACCGACCGCTCGGGCAACAGCATCGAGATTACCGACTTCGCGCCGCGTTTCTATGCCCGCGCCCGCTACTTCCGGCCCATGATGCTGGTGCGCCGCGTGCAGCGCCTCTCGGGCGCGCCCCGCATCCGCGTGACCGTGGACGTGCGCTTCGGCTGGGGCAGGGATGCGCCCGAGATCACGCAGGGCAGCAACCACATCCGCTACGTCGGAGAGGAGCTGACGCTGCGGCTCAATACCGACGTGCCCATTTCCCACGTGCTGTCGGGCCAGCCTTTCGTGATGGCGCGCGAGCACAATTTTCTGCTGGGCGCCGATGAATCGCTGCCCACCGGCATCGCGGACACGGCCCGCCACTACGAGCAGGAAACCGTCTGGTACTGGCGCCATTGGACGCAGCGCCTGGCCGTGCCGCTCGAATGGCAGAGCGCGGTGATCCGCGCGGCCATCACGCTCAAGCTCTCGCTATTCGAGGACACCGGCGCCATCGTGGCGGCCATGACGACGAGCATTCCCGAATCGGCCGACAGCGGCCGAAACTGGGACTACCGCTATTGCTGGCTGCGCGATGCTTTCTTCGTCGTGCGGGCGCTCAACAGCCTGTCCGAGACGGCGACGATGGAGGACTACCTGCGCTGGCTCAGCAACGTGGTGGCCGAGGCCAGCGACGGCCACATTCAGCCGCTGTACGGCATCGGCCTGGAGCACGACCTGCCCGAAGCGTTAGTTCCGCACCTGGCCGGCTACCGGGGAATGGGCCCGGTGCGCGTGGGCAATCAGGCCGCCGAGCATTTTCAGCACGACGTGTACGGCAACATCATCCTGGGCGCGGCGCAGGCCTTTCACGACCAGCGGTTGCTGCACCCCGCGGGCGCGACCGAATTCACGCGCATGGAACAGATCGGCGAACTGGCCGTGCGCGTGTACGGCCAGCCGGACGCCGGCATGTGGGAGCTGCGCACCCGTGCCCGCGTGCACACCTCGTCGGCGCTGATGAGCTGGGCCGCCTGCGATCGCCTGGCCAAGATCGCCCATGCACTGAACCTGCCCGACCGCGCCAGCTACTGGAGCGATCACGCCCACGCCATGCGCGAGGAGATTCTTGCCAAGTCCTGGAGCGAAGAGCGCCAGGCGTTCGCCGAAAGCTTCGGCGGCAACGAACTGGACGCCAGCGTGCTGCTCATGGCCGAAGTGGGCCTGATCGATCCGAAAGACCCGCGCTTCGTCTCGACGGTGGACGCCATGGAGGCTTCGCTCTGCGACGGGCCCTACATGCGCCGTTACGAGGCGGCCGACGACTTCGGCAAGCCCGACACCGCCTTCAACATCTGCGCGTTCTGGCGCATCGATGCGCTGGCCCGCATCGGCCGCAAGGCACAGGCCCGCGAAATCTTCGAGGCCCTGCTGGCTGCGCGCAACCCGCTCGGCCTGCTGTCCGAAGACACGCATGCGCAGACCGGCGAGATGTGGGGCAACTTCCCGCAGACCTATTCCATGGTCGGCATCATCAATGCCGCCATGCGGCTGTCCGCCCCCTGGGACAGCGTGATCTGACCGACCTGAAAGGCGCCGCCATCCGCCACGCCCAACGCCCGCACGCACGCACCGCAAGGAAACTTCCCATGAGCCGCCTCGTCGTCATCTCCAACCGCATCGCCGATCCCCGCAAGCCCGCCGCCGGAGGCCTGGCCGTCGCGCTGGGCGAGACGCTGAGCCGAACCGGGGGCCTGTGGTTCGGCTGGAGCGGCAACATCGCGGAAGACGGCCTGCCCGGCGAAGCCAAGCTGCAGACGCGCCAGGCCGGCACCGTCACGCTGGCCACCGTGGACCTGTGCCAGGAAGACCACGACAGCTACTACAGCGGCTACAGCAACAGCGTGCTCTGGCCGGTGTTCCATTACCGGCTGGATCTGGCGGACTTCGATGCCAGCTACATCTCCGGCTACCGCCGCGTGAACCAGATGTTCGCCCGCAAGCTGCTGCCGCTGCTCAAGGACGACGACACCATCTGGGTACACGACTACCACCTGATCCCGCTCGCCGCCGAGCTGCGGGCGCTGGGCTGCCGCCAGCGCATCGGGTTCTTTCTGCACATTCCCGTGCCGCCCCCGCTCATCATGGCAGCCATCCCGCAGCATGAATGGCTGATGCGCTCCCTGTTCGCCTACGACCTCGTGGGCCTGCAGAGCGAGGCCGACGTGTCGCATTTCACGCGGTATCTCAGCAACGAGGCCAACGCCGAAACGGTCGGGCCGCAGCATCTGCGCGCATTCGGCGCCACGGTGCAGGTCGGCGCCTTTCCCATCGGGATCGACGTGGACGAATTCACCCGGCTGGCCGCCGCGCCCGAGGCCGTGCAGACCTACACCGCCATGCGCGACGAATACTCGCGCCGGCGCCTGTTGCTGGGCATCGACCGGCTGGACTATTCCAAGGGCATCCCGCAGCGCGTGCGCGCCTTTCGCGAACTGCTGGCGCGCTACCCCGAGAACCACCACAGCGCCACGCTGGTGATGATCGCCTCGCCCACCCGCGACAGCGTGGACGCCTATGCCGACCTGCGCCAGGAACTGGAAGGCCTGTGCGGCGCCATCAACGGCGACTACGGCGAACTCGACTGGATGCCCCTGCGCTACATCCACCGCACCGTCGCACGCAAGCGCGTGCCGGGCCTGTGCCGCGCCGCCGCCGTGGGCCTGGTGACGCCGCTGCGCGACGGCATGAACCTCGTCGCCAAGGAATACATCGCCGCCCAAGACCCGGACGACCCCGGCGTGCTGGTGCTGTCGCGCTTCGCCGGCGCGGCCGAGCAGATGAAGGAAGCGCTGCTGGTCAACCCCTACGACACCCAGGGCATGGCCGACACCATCCAGGCCGCGCTGCAGATGCCTTTGAAAGAACGCCAGCGGCGCTACCAGGCCCTCATGGCGCGCATCAAGGAGCACGACATCCACTGGTGGCGCAAGACGTTTCTGGAGACGCTGGCTGAGGGCTGAGGGCTGCGGCAGAACCCATTCGACATGCACGAAAGGCAGCACCATCGTTTGCACAAAAGTCACTCACTGGCAAACAACTTTCCCGATGGATCGAGGGGAAATTTTTAGAATTTCCGCACAGCGAGATATGATCGCGGCCATTTCAACGTAACGGCCCGGTACGCGGGCCTGCAAAACATGACCCGCCGCGTCACGATCCAAACGCCCCTGGGAGAGCAGCTGCAGTTCCGGCAGTTGCAGGGCAAGGAAGCCATCAGCCAACTCTTCTGCCTCGACCTGGACCTGCTCTGCGACAGCAAAAGCATCGACCCGAAGGCGCTGCTGGGCAAGCACGCCACCGTGGTGGTGGAAACGCAGGGGGGCGGGCGGCGCTACCTGGACGGCATCGTCACCCGCTTCGGCATGCAGGGCGAGGACCACCGCTCCTACTCCTACCGCCTGCGCCTGCAGCCCTGGCTGTGGCTGGCGACCCGCAAAACCGATTTCAAGATATTCCAGAACAAGACCGTTCCGGAGATCGTCGAGGAGGTCCTGGGCAAATACGGCTACGCCCTGCAAAAGAAGCTCACCCGCAGCTACCGCATCTGGGACTACTGCGTGCAGTACGGCGAGAGCGATTGCGACTTCGTCTCGCGCCTGCTGGAACACGAAGGGGCGTACTACTACTTCGAGCACGCGGCCGGCCAGCACACCTTGATCCTGGCCGACGACATCGTAGCCTCGCACAGCCCGCTGCCGGGCGCGGCGGTCATCCCGTTCTACCCGCCCGAGAAAGCCGCCGTCGCCGACAAAGAGAACATCCATGCCTGGGAACTGCACCAGAGCATCCACTCCGGGCGGCGCTACAACGACGACTACGACTTCCAGAAACCGCGCGCCGACCTGTCCAACATGCGCCAGACCCCACCGGGGCACGCGCACGACGCCCACGAGATCTACGAATGGCCGGGCGGCTACACCCAGTTCGGCGACGGCGAAGCCTACGCGCGGGTGCGGCTGCAGGAAAGCCTCACCGGCCACAGCACCGTCAAGGGCCAGTCGCGCCACCGGGCGCTGGCCCCCGGCTACACCTTCACGCTGGAGAACTACCCGCGGGAAGACCAGAACCAGCAATACCTGATCACCGGCCTCGAATACCACTTCAAGGAAAACCCCCAGGTCAGCGCCGCCGCGCCCGGCGCCAAGGGCACGCCGCAGGAAGAAGGCTCGTTCCAGAAGTTCACCCTGCAGGCCCAGCCCACCAGCGTGCCCTACACGCCCGCGCGCACCACGCCCAAGCCCAAGACCACCGGCCCGCAGACCGCGGTGGTCGTCGGCCCGCCCGGCGAGGAAATCTGGCCCGACCAGTACGGCCGGGTGAAGGTGCAGTTCCACTGGGACCGCATCGGGGCGATGAACGAGAACTCCAGCTGCTGGGTGCGGGTATCCAGCAGCTGGGCCGGCTCGGGCTTCGGGGCCATGTTCATCCCGCGCATCGGCCACGAGGTCATCGTGGATTTTTTGAACGGTGATCCGGACTACCCGATCATCACCGGCTGCGTTTACAACGCCGACAACATGCCACCGTGGGCCTTGCCGGGCAACGCCACGCAGTCGGGCATCAAGACCAAGTCGAGCAAGGGCGGGGCGTTCGGCGCTGGCATGAAAGATGGGGCAGGCGATGCCAACGCCATCCGCTTCGAGGACAAGGCCGGGGCCGAGCAGCTGTGGCTGCATGCGCAGAAGGATCAGTTGGTGGAGGTCGAGAACGATGAGACGCATTGGGTCGGTCGGGATCGGCAAAAAACCATCGACCGGGACGAGACCAACGTCATCCACCGGGATCGGACAGAGACGGTTGATCGGAATGAAGACATCACGGTCCACAACAACCGCACCGAGCGGGTGGACCACGACGAAAAAATCAGCATCGGCGACAACCGGCGCGAGGACGTGGGCATCGACGAGACGGTGAGCATCGGCAAGAACCGCACGAAGAAGGTCGGCCAGAACGAGAGCGACGACATCGGCCGGGACTGGACGGTCCAGGTGGGCTCTCACAAAAAGGAAACCGTGGGCAAGACCTACCGCGAAACCACCGGCCTCGCGAAACTGATGAACATCGGCATGGCCTACAGCCGCAACGTGGGCATGGCGATGAACTCCCTGGTCGGCATGCTTCAGGCCAGCGAAGTCGGCCTGCAAAAAAAGCTCTTCGTCGGACAAAGCTACGCCGCCAGCATCGGCGAATCGTTCGAACTGAAAGTGGGCGAGCGCAAGACGGAAACCGTTGGACAGGTATCGATCCATTCGAGCGGCGATCACCTCGAACTGGTGTGCGGTCAGGCCAGGATCGTGCTGAAGGCCGACGGCGGCATCTACCTCAAGGGCGCGCACATCGAACTGCAGGGCGACAGCGGCATTCATGGCGACGCCGGCACCATCCAGTGGAATTGCGGCGCCAGCCAGACGCCGCCCGCAGCCCCTGCGGGCGGCGATGGCGCAGGCAATGCAGGCACCGCCGCCGATGCCGGATCGCCCGGCAAGACACCCGGCTTCGCCGGGCAGGCCGCAGCATCCGCCATGGCGGCCACGTCAGGCGCCCCACCCGCGTCGGTGCTGACCAAATCGGCGTTCTGACCGCTCGGGTCATTCAACGCGGCGTGACCGCCGGCACGCCACGGGCCAACCCCTGCGCCCCCACCATCACCCCCCCTAAAAGCGAGACTCCATGGGCAAGCCAGCAGCCAGACAAAGCGACCTCACCAAGAAAGGCGGGCCCATCGTTCAGGGCTCGCGCACGGTGCTGATCGGCACCAGCGGGGGCGTGGCGTGCTCGGCCTGCCCGGGCGGGGTCACCGAAGGCCACCCGGTCAATCCGCTGCTGGGCGCCAAGGTGCTGCCCGGCGAGCAGGACTTCGCCCTGCCCGGCCCCCTGCCGTTCACGCTGACGCGCTCGTACTCCAGCCACCAGAGCCCGCAGCCGGCCCCCGTGGGGCTGCTCGGTCCCGGCTGGTGGCTGCCGGGGGAGGCCAGCTTGGTGCACGGCGACGACCGCTCGCCCGGCGACGACCACGCGCCCGGCGCGCTGCGCCTGCACGACGGGCGCGGGCGAAGCATCGCCTTCGAGCCGCTGGCGCCCGGCGAGATCGCCCACAGCGCCAGCGAAGGGCTGTGGCTGGTGCGCTGCGGCACCGGGCACCTGCCGGGGGCCGCCCAGGGCGGCCACGCAGCACGCCTGGCGCGCCTGTGGAGCGCCCTGCCCGCGTCCGTGCGGGCCGACGCTCGGGCCACGGTGGCCACCGCCTCGCCGCTGGGGCCATGGTGGGTTTTTGCGCCCTCCAGCGCGGGCGCTGCGCCCGCAGGGGAGATGGGGGCGGCAGGGGCGGCTGCGGCCGCAGGGGAGATGGGGGCCGCAGGGGCCGGGCACCGCGACGTGCTGCACGGCCTGTGCGACCGCTTCGCCCGCGTGCAGCGCCACGAGCACCATGCCGACGGCCCCTTCGCGGGCCACCTGCACACGGTCACCGATGGCGCAGGCCGCTGCTACCGCTTCGCGCTGCAGCGCATCGCACCGCCCGGACCGCCCGCCCACGGCTGGGGGCACGATGCCGGCGTGCGCCTCACGGCCGTCTGGCTGGAATCAGACCCCCACCAACCGCACCAGGATCAACCGCGCCAGGACCAACCGCGCCAGGCACTGCCCCTGGCCCTGGTGCGCTATGCCTACACCCCGCGCGGCGAACTCGCCCGCGTGATCGACCGCACGGGCCGCACCGTGCGCACCTTCGACTACGCCGATGCCGCACACCCCGGCCACCCCGGCCGAATGACCGGCCATGCCCACGCCGGCCGGCCCATGACGCGCTACACCTACGACGCGCTCGGCCGCGTCGTCTCCCAGACCACGCCCCACGGGCTGGACCTGCACCTGGACTACACGCCGCTGCCCGCCGACGCCAGCGCCACCCCGCCCCTGCCCGAGCGCGCCAGCACCCTCGTCACCGACAGCCTGGGCCGGCAGCGGCGCTACGTGTTCTCCGGCGAGGCGGGCCTGGCCCGCGTGGCCGAGCGCATCGAGGCCGACGGCGCGCGCTCTGCCTGGCGCCACGACAGCGCCGCCCGCCTGCTGGAGCGCACCGATCCCCTGGGCCGCACCGTGCGCCACGACATCGATGCGGCCACCGGCCTGCTCGTGGGCACCACCGATGCGGCCGGGCGCAGCCAGCGCATCGAGCACGATGCATGGGGCCTGCCCCTGCGCCACATCGCCAGCGCCCCCGAGGGCGCCGCCGGCGAGCCGCTGGCCTCCACCTGGCGCCACGATGCCTGGGGCCGGCTCTTGGAGCACACCGATGCGCTGGGCCAGACCACGCTCTACCGCTACCCGCAGATGCCCGGCGCCGAACCGCAGGGCAACTCGCAGGACAAACCGCAGGGCGAGACCCCGGCCATGCCAGACCTCACTGGCCTGCCCGGCCTGCCCGGCCTGCCCGACCTCCCGATCGCCATCACCGACGCGCGCGGCGGCACCACGGCGCTGCAATGGAATGCCCTGGGCATGCTGGCCAGCCGCACCGACTGCAGCGGCCGCACCACCCGCTGGCACTACGACGCCTGGGGCCGCACCACCCGCGTGCAGGGCGAGCAAGGCTGGCAGCAGCGCACGGCCTACGACCCATCCGGCCGACCCGTCGAGACGACGGACGCGCTGGGGCGCACCACCCGCTACCGCTACGCCCCGGACAGCGGCGATCTGCTGGCCGTCGAGCACCCCGGCGGGCTGCACGAGCGCTTCACGCACGATGCCTGGGGTCGCATCGTCTGCTATCAATACGGTAGCAACGAGGGCAATCAAACCCACGGCGCGGGCACTGAAACACCTAAAAACCCCTCCCAGCGCCCCCTGCTCACCCAGCACTACCGCTACGACCCCGCGGGCCGCCTGGTGGAGCTGCACAACGAGAATGCCGGCGTGCACCGCTTCGCCTACGACGTGCGCGACCGGCTCCTCCAGGAGACGGGCTTTGACGGCCACGCCACCCGCCATGCCTACGACCGGGCCGGCCAGCGCATCCGCACCGAGGATGCCCGCCACGCCATCGCCTACCAGTGGAGCGAGGCGGGCATGCTGCTGGCCCGGGTCATCACGCCGGTCGGCGCACCTGGCACACCTGGAAAGGCGCCCGACGGCACGCCGCCGGACCGGTCCGCAGCCCTGCCCGAGCCCGGCGCCGCCAGCGAGGCCGCCCCGATCGTCGAGTGGTTCGAGCACGACGGCGCCGGCCTGCTCGTGGCCGCCCACCACCACACGGCCGTGCTGCGCCACCGCGTGAGCGTGCACCTGCGCCGCGACCGCCTGGGCCGCATCCTGGGCGAGCGCCAGGCGATGCATTCCCTGGACGGCACCCTGCTGTGGAGCCACGAGAGCGCGCATTCGCTCGATGCGGGCGGCGCCCCCGATCAGGCCGACCTGCCGGGGTTGCCGCCGCTGCAGTGGCTGACCTACGGCGCGGGCCATGTGCATGGCCTGCTCCTGGGCGCAGAACCCCTGCTGCACATAGAGCGCGACGGCCTGCACCGCCCCGTGGCCCTGGACTTCGGCGCCAGCCGCTCCCGCTGGCAGCACGATGCGCTGTCGCGCCTGCAGGCCATGGCCGTCGGGCGCTTGGAGGGCACCGAGGGTTCTACGGCCCCGGTCCCGGACCACGCCGGCATGCCGGCCATGCCCTCCATGCCCTCGCTGTCCTCGCTGGCGCGCCAGCACCACTACGACGCGGCCGGCCGCCTGGCGCGCATCGACACGCCGCATGGCGCCTTGCAGCATGCCTACGATGCAGCCGGCCGGCTGGCCGCCGCCCAGTGGCCAGGCACCCAGGCCCGGCACTACCGCTACGACCCCGCCGGCAATCCCTGGGCGCCCCCGGCCAGTGCCTCCAAAGGCCATCCCCAGGACGACTGGGCCAGCGAGGTGCGCCGCCAGTTCCACGACCCCGCCTTCGACCTGCTGCGCCAGGACGCCCCGCTCCCGCCCGGCCACCCCCGCGACCGCTGGCCCGACAACCGCGTCCTCGCCCACGGGCCCTGGCGCTACCGCTACGGCCCCTGCGGCAACCTGCTGGAGAAGACCCATGCCGATGGCCGGCAGTCCCACCGCCTGCACTGGGACCACGCACAGCGCCTGGTCGTCCACGAGCAGCACGACGCAGCCTCTGGCCTGCGCATCCGCCGCGTGCACCACTACGACGTGTTCGGGCGGCGTATGGCAACCCGCATCGAGCGAACTGCAGCAGAGGGGCAGACAACCACCACCGAGATGCGCTGCCATGGATGGCAGGGCGATGCCCTGACTTTGACGGAGTTGCGTGATCTGGGAGAACTGGGCCAGCAGGGCGAGCCAGCACGCCCCCAGGACACTCGCCGCATCCATACGCTCTACGCCCCAGGCTCCTTCCTGCCCCTGCTGCGCATCCAGACCCGCGCCCACGCCGAGCCGCCCACCCTCGCCCAGCTATTGGGCGCCGCCCAAGCCCACGAGCGCGAACAGCCAGAAGCGCTGCAAGCCCTGCAGGACGAACTGCGCCACGGGGCGAGCGCCGCCACCCGCCGCCATCTGCAATCGATGGGGCTGGATGCCGAACGCCTGCAGGCCCGCCTGCGCGGCGAGAGCGCACAGATCACGCATCTGCACCTGTACCACTGCGACCACCTGGGCACGCCACTGGCGCTCATCAACCTGCAAGGGAATATCGACTGGCACATCCAACTGGACCCCTGGGGGAACACCATTGCCGAGCACAACCCGCTCCAATTGCACCAGCCCATTCGCATGCAGGGCCAGCATGACGAGGGGGAGGGGGCAACGCTGTTTTATAACCGGCACAGGTATTACGACCCCGGCCTGGGGCGGTATGTCTCGCAAGACCCTATTGGGTTGGCGGGTGGGGTGAATAATTACCAGTATGGTGAAAATAATCCGGTGAGATTTACCGATCCCGAGGGTTTGCAAGCCAATCGACCAAATCGTCCTAGTTGGTGGAATGAGGGGTGGTCGCCTAAAACCCCGCCAGGAAATTGCGCAACAGCGGAATGCGCAGCAGGAATTGGAGATACCAAACCCATGGGGAAGATCAACTCTACTGAGGGCCTCACCTGTACCGTTCGAGTAGGAATAGGTATTGGTGTAACGGCGTCATATAACACTGAGAAGGGTCTTACGTATCTTGGTGTAGGCCCCCAAGCTGGATTGAGTGCCTCTATTACAGGGGCAGGAGAAATGCTGGTCACAGGTGAGGGCGCAAAAGGAATAGTGGTCCAAACTTCCGGTGCATTTGGCAATGGATTTATAGGCGTTAGTGGAAACAGTGCAATGGGGACTGCCGGTACTACGACAACGGTTTCCCCCGGCATAGGCACAATAGGCGTCTCTGCTGGAGCAACCATAGGGTATCGCAAATGAAAGAAATACCAATCTCAATATGGGCAGCAACTATATTTGCAATAGTTCATATGGTTGCCTGTCAATTATTAATAAATCAAATAAAAGACAAATATCCTGCAGAATACGAAATCATGGGAAGACCTCATGTTATCAAAAATAATACCCCTGCCAGTACTTTTCTTTTTTGGAAATGGCTACTAAAGAAACCATCGAATCTATTGGAAAGAAAAATTATTCGTCAAATTTACGCAATTAGGTTGGTTACATTAATATTTTTATTATGGTTTTTTTATTCAATTTTTATGATAACGAGTGGAAGTTCATAGCCAGTTTTGTAAATGCATGGGATTTTAAAATGAGGATTTTAATTTTCGTTGTTTGTTTGGCGCTCGCTGGATGCTATCCAATCCATGATGAGAGCAACTGTCAAGATGAAATCATATTATCGAAAAACTCGCCTGACGGTCAATTTACAGCTACGGCAGCGCTTCGAAGCTGCGGCAGCACAACCTCAATTGCAAAAATAATTTATTTGAAAAAAATTAACACCAAAACCAATGAAGAAGATAAATACGGAGAAAGAATTTTCGTCACAACCGCTGAAGTTGAACCTTCATTTCAATGGCAAAATGATTTATTAATCATAAACTCCCCGAAACTCAGAAACGATATTTTCATTAGCAAAGATGAATGGAAGAATATAAAAATAATATACGCCCAATAATAAATATAAATCTAAAATGTGAAGAATTCAGGACATGCATTGCATTCAGACGGGGGCGTCGTAATGTTGTTTTTGATATGCATACGTCGCTGGGAACCCGCTGATGTTCATAGACCCGCACGGGCTGCAAGCGTCTGGCGGTGATGGCGGCTTGGGCTCGGGACCATGTTTCGACTTCAACCAATTCACCAACCAAATCGAGGAGAACCGTTCGAGTACCGCAGCAGACTTGGCAGCTCTTACGGCTACCGGGGCGGTTGGGACCATGCCGAAAACTCCTAGCGAGCTTCGGGGGCTTGGTGTACCAAAGAGCGAGCTGAACCCCTATACAAGCCAGATGAGCCGTTGGTCGAGTCGTCTTGGAATGCGTGAGCTGCGGGTAATAGGGCGCACAGCCGGAGGCGTGGCGCTTGGAGCGACTGCCACGGGCGCACTCATATTCGATGGCTTCTACAACTGGGGAGTTATTGGCAAGGCTGCATGGGATGCAACGTCGTCAGGAGGAAACTGCGGATGTGGTTCAAAGTGAAAAAGCCTGCGATGGCGGTCCCTTCGGAAGAGCTTGTGCGCCTGCGCGCGCTGCAGCATCTGGCAGAGGTGTTTGGTGTGCCTGAAGAATCGCTCTCCCTTGATGCCCGCTTCGGTCAAGAGTTGAGGGCAAACCCAGTCTCTGACTTTAAGGAAAACCAGTTCGACATCGTTCACAACAACATCAAGGATGTTGCGGACAAGCGCCTTCTCAAGGAAATGGCGCAAGGGCGTCTGGTCATTAGGAGTGTCGGCGAATACTGCGAGCACATGGTCCGCTGCAGCAATATCAATCCCGAAGAGGTCGTTCGCGTTCTTCGACTGCCAGCGACGGAGTAGCGCTGTTCCGCCGAATCCAGGCTGGCCGCAGGCGGTGAATAGGCGCCCCTTTCAATCCGTTGTTGCCTCAGATCATGGCTGTGACAAAAAACCCATCAAAACCTCCCGATTTCCTCTTGCCAACCTTTCTCCGTTGACCCCACATTCCCCATGGGCAAGCCAGCAGCCAGACAAAGCGACCTCACCAAGAAAGGCGGGCCCATCGTTCAGGGCTCGCGCACGGTGCTGATCGGCACCAGCGGGGGCGTGGCGTGCTCGGCCTGCCCGGGCGGGGT
>NZ_BQXQ01000008.1 GCF_030159055.1 Acidovorax sp. SUPP3334 | reverse complement strand
ATTGCGAAAGGGGGAGAAGCTCAAGGAGCGTGTGGATGCGCAGTTGCAGTCGGTGGCTGAAGATCCTGCACTCATCAGGTCATTCTTCAGACACCCATCTGTCGCCTATATTTCTGACTTGTGAGTAGGTGTTCGGATTCCCACATCGTCATGCGTTCCCTCCAAGAGTTTGAGAACTCGGTTTTGTCCCGAACTTGTCCCGTTTTGGCGACCTTGAGGAAAAGGCCGTTGATTTCACTGCAGAAATCTGGTCCCCTCGACAGGAATCGAACCTGTATCTAGCGCTTAGGAGGAAACCAACCTAAGTCAGAAAACCTGTTTCCTGACTTGTACTTAGAGATTATTGGTACGCTATCCTAGCAGAAATGTTCCAAATTTGTTCCAAGTGCCAAGTTGGTGACTGGAACGGACTGCATAGGAGAGCGGCTGGGATGGCAGGCAAGTTGATCACAGAGCGGGTGGGAGTGCATGGCGATGTCTCCTACCTTGTGCGCATTCGTGAGGCCGGGGCGAAAGTCACCAAGACCTTCAAGGCCAAGAAGGAAGCTGAGAAGTTCATCCGTGAGGTCAAGACCAAGCTGGATCGAGGTGAGTCGGTAGACATTGCCAAGGTCAAGAAGATGACCCTTGGGGCCATCTTTGACGACTACTTGAAGCACAACACGGTGGCGAAGGGGAAGCTCTACACCCTGAACAAGCTCAAGCTGGAGATCGGCGCCGTGCCTCTCCAAAGCTTCAAGGCTGGCACGTTTGCCATCTACCTGAAGACCAAGCTTGAACAGCCCATTCCCGATCAAGCCAAGAAGAAAAAGGATCACCCCTTGTTCAAGGGAAACATGGTCAAGGACGAAGCTTCTGGGGAAATGGTCAAAAAGACCTATGCAGAAGGCACTGTTCGGAAAATTTACTATGTGATCAAGAATGCTTTGGAGTGGCATTCAAGGCACATGGATTACACATTTGATAGCAAGCCGTTCGATGACAATCCACCGCCCAAAGCTTGGAAGCCACGTGATCGCATCTTGGAAGAAGGTGAGCTTGAAAAGCTGCTTGCTGCTACCGATAAGATGTATGTGAAGCGGGAAGAGTGGAAGTGCTTCATCCTCTGGCAGTATTACTCTTGCATGCGCGCTGGAGAAAGCTTGCTCATGAAGTGGAGCGATATTCATATCAATGAAGAAAAGCCGCAACTGTCTTATATCTTCCTTCCCAAAGAGAATACTAAGATCGCAGACAAGAAGAATGCTGAAGACCGTAAGGTGCCTTTGCGGCCCGAATTCTTTCACTTCATCAAAGATAGGCTGCTGAAGCTGAAGAAGGAAAAACAGCAGCTTGTCTTTGGCGATTACTGGACCAGTAGCTCAACGCTGGGCAACAGGTTCAAGGTGATCTGCAAGAATGCTCAAGTTGAGAACTTCAAAATTCATGATTTGAGGCATTGTGCTGTCAGTTGGTACTTCATCAACACCAGCTTGACGGACATTGAAATCAGCAAGATTTCAGGTCACATTGAGCTTGAAACCTTGAAGCGGTATGCCACCTTAAGGCATAGTGACATCGGTGTGAAGCTGTGGGCGAATACCGCTGTTGAAAGCAAGAAAAATGAAGAGCAAGAAACTGTTGTTGGTTGATCTGGAGAATAAGCACAAGGTGGACCTGTCACCGCTGGACGAGAGCTTCAGGGCCATCATCTTCGTTGGGGCCAACCAGAACCCTCCCAAGGCTGCGAAGAAGCCTGCTACAGCGCACAGGTTCAGCCGTGTGGATTTCCTGAAAATTTCAGGCGCTGGCAAGAATGCTTTGGACTTCCACATTGCCTTTGAGCTTGGCCGGACCTTTGAGACAGCACCTGACACCGAATGCTTCGTGCTCAGTGGCGACAAAGGCTTTGATCCCCTGCTGAACCACCTGAACAACAACGGCATGAGCTGCCGCAGAGTGGAGAGCATTGCTGAACTGGTGCCGGTCAATGTCGTGCCCTTGGTGGCTCATGACCAGGTGGTGTGTCCATTCTGCAAGAAGGCCAGCACGATTGAGCATTATGGTGGGCACTGGTGCAGCAACTGCGGCAGGTTTGCTACGCCTCCTGATCCGAAGCTCTTGCCGTCAAACCAGAAGGGCTATAGAGAGCCTGAACGGTATGCCTACGAGGATACGACCCACTATGGAATGTGTGGCTGGTGTCACCAGAGAACCGATCTGACGGGGGGTATCTTCGATGACGGGGAGTGGATGTGTGGCGGCTGCATAGCTCGCTATGCCCGTTGAAAAAATCAAAAGAAGGAATGCGTTTGCGTATGAATTACGAAGAAATTTTGGAGTACAAGCAGGTCTATCTTGGCATGTTGACCAATGCCATTGCAGAGTCTGCAAAGTTGGGCTTTACCAGGCCAGCGATCATTTCTCCTGAAGCGCACATTGACGACAGCGTTCTTGGTGCAACCTCTGAACTTCTTGGTGAGCTTTCGGCCTTCTTGAGCATGATTGTTCCTGGCTACTGGGGAAACTCTTGCCAGACACTATCCACCAATTTTTTTGCGCACCTGAACAATCAAGGCATACCTGCGAACATCGTTCTTGGGAATGTCTGGGTTGGTGCCACGGATGAGTTTGAGACAACCTTGGAGAGTCTTCAGCAAGAGGTGTTGGCAACAGAGCAATTACAAGGTGAGCAAAAGGTTCATGCGTGGATCTCTTTAGGAGGCGACACCATTGTTGATGCTGCGCTACCTCCGCGTCTGGTCAGGCACTACAAGGCTCCGGAGCAGTTCAATGACATGATTTTTATTGGAAGGGCTGCTGAAATGGTTGATCGCTACAACATCAAATATCAGCCCATCTTAGTGGGGACAGAGTTCTTTGCGAGAACCAATCCACCAGATCCAATGGATCTTCTTAATGGGATGATAGAAAGAAGATGTCTTGTCGGTTGAGTCTTTCGTGGCTTTGATAAATAAAATCAAGAAAGATGAGGGATTGATGTTTAAAAGAAACAAAGAAGAGGCTTGTGACTTTGGTCAGTACGATGAATTGTGGAAAGTGCATAAAAATAGCTGCAAGCGCATCATAAGAATCACCAGCCGCTATATTGTTTGCATTGACCGTCAGAACAATATCGATTGGGAGACTACAGAAGAATACGACAATTCAAAATCAGAAGAAGGAAGACGAGCTAATGAAAAGGTTCTCAGTCAATGCCTGATTGCTGAGCATAAACCAACGGCGGGGTTGAGCGAGTCTACGATACTGAGCTTTAAAACCATCATCGGAGAAGCGATAGTAAACTGTCTGGAGAGCAACTGTGAAGGCTCTTATGAAATCCTGAGGCAGGCTGATGAATTCAGGCTTGATAGGGTAGTGGAGAAATCAAGAAGCTGGTATCTGAGCTACTCGGTTCTTATTTCGGCTCTGCTGATTGTTGGTGTGTTGGTTGCCGCACGCTTTGCCAATTTTTCCGAAGAAACACTTTGGCATCTCAAGATAGGTGCTTGGGCTTCTGCCGGTGCATGTCTTTCGATAATGCTTAGATCTGGCCGATTGCAGCATGCAAGCTATGCGGGCCGACAGCTCCACTTTATTGAGTCTGCATGTCGAATATTTGGTGGATTTATATCTGGTCAGATTGTTTATCTCGGTATTAAATCGGGGGTGATATTTTCAAGCTTCGTGTCTGGAGATAACGCTCCATATGTGATTTCATTCTTGGCACTGCTCGCAGGAGCAAGTGAGAGGTTCGCGCCGTCGATAATCACCAAGATTGAAGAGGCTCCTTCATTTCAAGAATCAGCAAAGGATAAATAAACATGGCTTCTCGTAAGGCTCTTATTATTGGATCCCCCGATGAAAAAATTCCGGGTGTTAATGTGGATCTTAAGCAATTGAAGGACTATTTGAAGTCCGCTATAGGTGGATTATGGTACGAAAATGAAATCACTACGCTGATCTCACCCTCTGCCACTTCAATAAGAGTCCAGCTCAACTTGCTGAAGTTAAATGACTATTCGCTGATATTTTTTGGCGGGCATGGTTTTCATTCTGTTGAAAGAAATAGAACAATCCTGCACATTAACTCTCATGAAACTTTTGACAGTCTTGAGCTACGTGTTGGTGCTCAAAAGCATTCACTAATTCTTGATTGCTGTAGGAAAGCACAGAGCGAGCGCCGTATAGCTAAAGCTACTATGGAGGGATATACGTTTGATTCGGCCAATAGGCAGCAGTTAGACCCAGCTCAATGTCGGCAGTATTTCGATAAAGCAATTTCGGAATGTGACGCTGGTCTTGTTGTTATGAATGCATGCTCATTGAACGAGACGGCTGGTGAAAGTACTACAGAAGGCGGGTATTACACTTCCTCTCTAATCGATGCTGGAAACGAATGGGCAAGAAATAAACTCTCATCCATTGACTTGGCAAAGAGCTATGCAACCTCATCTACTCAGGATTGCCATGAAGCGGCAGCAACACGGGTGAAATTGCTAAGTGGGGGGCGACAGACACCTAACTTTGAAGCTCCGAGAGCGGATAAGAAATTCCCATTCGCTGTCGTGGCATAAATTAGGAGGCTAGTTAGTCAAAATCATATGACTTTGACTTACGCAAAGAAAAAAGTACCCTTTTGGGTGCTTTTTTATTATTGCAGTTTCGATTTTTCAAGCTCTAGCCTTGCAATTGATTTTGTGAGTAGGAATGTCAAATTTTCGATAGCATCATCTATGTCGTCAGTGGCAGCGGTGTGTTCTTATCTTGAAGTTTCTTTTTTTCAAGTTCAAGATTTAAGGCCGATAGCTCTTGCTCCAAGGCCATGATTTGAGACTTGATCTGTGAAGCTCCTCTTCCTTTGGCACCAGCCAGCATGAGAAGAAGGCTGTGGTACTGCATGGACAAGCTGCCGATCTGAGCTTCTAGGCCACCGACAGCACCACCAGTGCCACCGGGCACACTCGATGCGATCTCATGATCGTCCTTGTTACGGGCCGCGTGGTGTGGAAGGTGGGAGGCGGCGCTTTTGGTTGCTGAGGCAGCTTGCTCTTTGAGCGTGTCTAGGTGGGCCTGTAGCTCTGCTCGGATTTCCTTTGCAGGCACCGGCTTGGCCATCTGATCCAGCTCGCCCTTGCGGCGTGCCACTCGGTGTGGAAGGTTGGCAGTCGGTAACTTGGCCCTGCGAACTCGCTTTGCACCTGGCTTGGGGGTGAGGTAGCGGCGCTGAGTGAAGGCAGCACGTGCCTCTATGCCATCCGCAAGCTTGGCTTTCTGAGCCTTGGCCTCGGCAGGTGTCAGGTACTTCGGGACCTTGGACTGGTGGTGTTCGGCCACGAGTTGCGCGTAGTCGCTGCCCTTGGTAAACAGCGGCCCCTTGAGGCGGGTGTTCTTGCTCGCACCAGGCAGACGCACGGTGATGAAGTCTGTGCCAATGGTTGGCACCTCTACGCCGTGGCGTTTCAGGTAGCCAATGAGCTGGTTGCGGTCTTTGATGAAACCACCAACGATTTCGGTGTGAAGCACCTTGGCAAAGTCGTCCTTGGCCTTCTTGTCCTTCTTCCCGTTGGGTGATTTGGCTTCAAAAGGTGTCAAGCTAATTTTGAGGGGGTCGGGTACCACTTGTGCGAATCCGAAGGTTTCGTTCATCACACTGACAAAGACATTGAAGAACTGAATATTCTTCTCACCGGGTGGGTGAATGTTGAGTTGGGTGCCGGTGCTCAACTCAGTGTTGGCGACAAGGAAGTGCAGTTCAACGTTTCCTTTTTCGCGGTGCATCACCCAGAAGTCTGCGAAGTTCTCATCCACCTTCAGGCCAGGTAGAAACGTCGCACGGAATGTTTCGATGAGGGTATTGACTTGATCAGGTGTGATCGTTTCATTGTCACGAAAGGCGATGACACCAGAGGTGTACTTATGCTGCCTTTTGGTGGCATTGGCGATTGCTGTGAAAGTATCTGGATCGCCAAACAAGATCTCAGGCATGACGAAACGCTTCTTGCCTGCATGGTCGGTGTCACTGAGTAGGTATCTAACGGCTGATTCGGAACCTCCTTTGCCGGTAGGAAAGATTGTGACGTTCATATCTTTTCTCTGCTGGTGCTTCCTTTCTCACCAAGATTGGACTCAAGCTTCTCTTTCAGGGCCTTCTTCTCTAAGAATTGGCCGTACTCTTCTTCGGAAAGCTGACGGCCATGAACCCACCATTGGTGGGGCTTGCCTTCTAGAAGAACGGCAGGGCCATCTTCTCTGTGCAGTTCGCTATTGCGGTAGTGGTAGATATAAATGACTACATCATCCGTGCCTGTTCGGTAATCTGTAGTTGTTCTTGTGAATTTCATTACTCCTGAAAAATTTTCTGGTAATTCTTTTTTGTTGATCATTTTTTCTCCTTGAATAATTGACTTATGGCGCTCACTCCTTCCTGAATCTTGGTGAGTTCCTGGAACATCCCTTTGGTTGTGTCGTTCCACATCTTCATGCGGTTTAGCGCACGAGCGATCTGATTTATGTTGCTACCTATCTTTCCAAGCGACGCCAGAAGCTGAACACGCAACTTGTGTTCTGCCTTGGTTTCTTGATCGGCTAAGTGATTGGATGGAAGCAGGACAGAACGAGCGTAGATCGCTGTTGAAGATGCGCCTGCTTCACTGGCACGTTGTTGGAGTGCCACCCATTCTTCAGGTGTGAACCTGATCTCAAATCGCTTGCTGCGAATTTTTCTGTTGACCTCTACGCCAGTTTGACCCGCTCTTGTTTTGAGAGTCGGGTCTTTTTCTTTTATGGGGTGTGCCATTGGGGCCTCCTTTATTCTTGTTTTTATCGAGCCTCGCGCAGCAGCGGGTGTGGGTGAAACCCACGATATTCAATCCTAAAGTTAGCCCAAAGGGGTATACGTAGGATTGATTGACCTTGCTTTTTCTATTTTTTCCTGCTTTTGGCAATTTGCAGGGGGTTAGAGTAACGGTGCTTATTAGTACCTTAGCAGGATAAAAATTGAAGTCAACGCCCGATGGAATAAATCGTTTGCTTCCATGCTGCCAATATCGATGTGGACGTTCTGGAGATAGACGTTATTTCCATATCGCCATTTTTTCCAAATGGCATCATCTTTCTATCGCCATCTTTTCCAAATCAACTCATCTCCAAATGGACTTCTTATCGATGTGGAGATGTAGCAATTACCAGCAATTGACATTGGGCGGATGTTTTTGCGAAATGGCTCTAGGCGAAAAGAGAATTTAGCGTTGACTTGAGAATTTTTTCTGCTATTGATGATGAAGCAATGGAGGAATCAATGGCTAAAAAAAGAACAAAAGATGCTACAGGTAAGCAGCCATCCAGAGTTGAGGCACGAACAAAAATGACGGCAAGGATAAATACGCAGGTCTATCTAATGTTCAAGGCGGCTTACTCTGGTGGTGATAAATCTATCGAGGAAAGAATCGAAGAGCTCATGAAGAGGGATTTGGATGGGCTGCTAAAGACGGATTGGTTTAGAGAAAAAATCGCAGGTGGATATTTTGAGGTCGTTGCAAGCAGGCTTCGATCAGAAGAAGGTTCTGATGGTCAATCAAATGATGCTCAATGGAATAGCAATAACAAAGGAGACAAGCAATGAAAATAAGAAACAGCAAGGTGAAGATAGGTGCGAGAATTAACTATCAGGTTTACTTCATGTTTAAATATGTTTGCATGACACAGGGCATCACGATGGAATCTAGGGTTGAAGAGCTTTTGGAGAAGGATATGAAGGCGACTATGAAGAAGACATGGTTCCAAGACTACTTGATTGAATTGGAGAAAACGGAGCCATCTGTCTTTGCAATGCTCGTTACCATATTCAATGGTGGAAAAGCAACGGGTGGAAATGAAGAAAATTCAAATGAGATAGAAGATTGACTTCTTCCAGCGCACACGCCTTGTGGCGGCCCCGGCCTCACATGGTTAAGGAACGACGGAGCGTTCTCACTAACGTGTCAATGTTGCAAAAATAAGAAAGCCCCTGAATGGGGCTTATTGATTGTGCTACTCATGCTTTGGGTTTGTTGGTGGATTCGGTCACATTCACCTCTCTCATCGCCAACATCTTGGCAACAATGCGGGAGACACTTTTAAGCTGTCTGTCACTCAAGGTGGATAAAGTGGACTCCACGTGTTTCACCTTATTCATGGGGAACGTTTCGCGGCTATATCTTCGACCATGAAGAAACCACTCATTCATGCCGTTAGGATCTTCTACAGCAGGGCCGTCACTGCGATGTGGTTCGCCATTTAAATACCACTCCTTGCGGCCATTAGGTGCTTCAAAGGCTGGACCATCTTCGCGGTGCATTAAGCCGTTGACATACCACTCCTTGATGCCCATCTCCATAATGATGGCAGGGCCGTCCTCACGGTGTTTTTTGCCGTTGATGAACCAGTCTTGCCTTCCGTTTTTCCATTCAACGGCAGGTCCATCTTCACGATGGGGTTCTCCATTGGCGAACCAAATTAGCCCTTCATCAAATTCCACCATGCCATCTTCTTTTGGTGGGTTGTTTAACATGTAGTAAATGTCCATTTGCGCTGACTCCTTATTCTTATCATATTGATGATAAAAGGTGATTTTTGGAAGTCAACGCATGATGAGCTGCTACTAGATATCTAGTATGCCCGCCAATGCATTTACAGCTTGAAATAGTGTTTTTTTGTTATTCTCTTCATTGAGCTGTGGGAATTTTTCGTGCAACCTCAGCATGGACCACCATAAGCCTGAGCCATCGTTAATTTGTTTGATGGGCGTCCAGACAGTTGTATTGTTTATGTTTTGCTGAACCATATAAATTCCGCCGTCGAACTTGAGCCCGCAGCATCTTATAAATCTAGATGGCAAATTGAGGTTTTTGGGGTCTTCGGCTTTCGAATTAACAGAAATAAGCACGATCTCACCAAAAATTTTGACTTGCTCTCGAACCTCTTCAAAGAGGCCCTTTCCCCATGTGCTTCGATATTTTACTTCTACAAGTTGTTTGGTGGTCTGCTCCCTATTCATGACAGTAAAGTCGGGCAGGTGACTCATTGCATCAGGATAGCCCAGTTTTCCATACTCAATAGAATTTAGGCAAGATAACTCCCGAAGAACTTTTTCAATGCCGCAATCAATGACTCTATATTGGGCGTCCTCAAGTATCGCTTTTACTATGCCCTCAGTCATCTCTTTTTTGATTCGGTCGGAGAATTTCATTTGCTCTACTATTTGGGTTGATGGTTGACCTGTTTTATTTCTGAGCGTGCTCTGAAATGAAATAGGAGCTTCCGCAGGATTGCTTAAATTTTTGCCGAATTTCTATGACTGTCGCAAGACTTGAACCTACACACTCATGGTTTATGGCTGATTAGCTTATTCTGCTTCTTGTGTGAAAGGGCACAAATGCTTTCAACAATCTTGACGATTTCATCCCGATCACTGCTGGACACGCCCTCAAGAAGATCGGCAATGTGTTGCGCCTGTGCAGACAAACCAACGCTAGTTTCTACAATCAATTCTGTAATTGAGCATTGGAATACCTTAGCCAATTGATCAAGCAACTCGATGTCTGGAGAACTGTCCCCTCGTTCGTACCTAGCGTAGCCCTCTGTGCTTAGGCTCACCTGTTCCGCTACATCTTTTTGAAAAAGCTTTGCCTCCCTGCGCTTTTTGGCAATGCGTTGACCTACGAGGTGTCTAAGTTGTAGTTGGCGGCTCATGGTGCGTCTTGTTTAGTTAAATTCATATGATTTGACTATAATAGGGAAAGTTGTCTATAAAAAGCACCCGATTGGGTGCTTTGTTTATTGAAAGAGTTCGTCAAGCTTTCTTTTTTGCTTGCTGCTCAGGCATGACAAAAGCATTGTGAGATTGCCTTCCACTGTCTTCACCAACTCATCATTGAGTCGGGTAAATTCCTCGGAGGTCATAAACTTGATGACAGACATAGGTGTCTTGGGCATACCCTTGAGCTGCATGGCCGCTTGAACCATGAAGTAGCTGTTGTAGGCAATCAAGAGTTCCCTGATCTGGACTTCCCGGCTGGTGAAGTTCTTTTTGCAGAAGTGAAGCAATGCTTTGCCGTCTTTGGACTTGGCGAAGCTGAAGATGCGGTCACTCATACCATTAACGCAATATTGGAGGCAGGTAGTGCTTTTCATATTCTGCCCCTCCTTAAGCCAATGCAGCAAGTTCGTTGTCCATGACGCGGTTCAACTCGCGCACGATGGCTTCGTCGTCAAAGGTAGCGTGGAATGCAAGTTCAAGCTGCTCTTTGCAGATCCTGTTCCTGGCCATCTCATAGAACCAAGGCTCACTTTCAAAGCCAATGGCATTGCGGCCTTGCTGCTTGGCAATCACCAAAGTGGTCGCTGATCCCGCGAAGGCGTCAAGCACCACATCACCTGGCTTGCTATGGTTCCTGATAAGAGGCTCAACCATCCATGAATACTTCTCTGTAGGGTGGTGAGTCTTTTTCTTGCCAATAGAGCCTTCGTACCACTGCACCATGTCAGCCTGCGGTCCAAAGTTGAAAGTGAATTGCTTGCCCTTGGTGAACCAGACGGCCTCTTCAACTGCGCTGCGGTAGTTCTTCTTGCGAATGCTGGGGACAGGGTTCTTCTTCCTAAAGTAAATTTTATTCTTGAAGTTCAAGCTGAAGTCTTTTTCAAGGCAGCGAATGATGAAGCCTGTGTATTTCCTATCCAAGAAAAGAATAAGAGAACCATCGTCTTTCAAAACGCGGATGAACTCAGCAATGAAAGGTTTGATCCACTCATAGTAATCTTCAACGTTGTCCCAACTGTCGTTGAAGTCGTTGCCCCATGCTTCCTGGGTGCTGACGATTTGGGAGCCCTTTTTGGTGAGCTTGGTGGCATCAGCAATGCCATAAGGCGGATCGGTGAGAACCAGATCGATAGACTCGCTCGAAATCTTTTTGAGGCCCCTGTGGCTGTCGGTGTGCGCAAAATAATTAACAGAAAAATAGTCTTCTTTTGTTTTGTTCATGATGAACTCCTTTTTTAATTCATGTTTAATCCTCCTTTCCGTATGAAAGTAGGTGTGATGCGGGTGACCGCTGGGAACTCCAATTTGATCGCTGTATGTTGAATGTCGTTTGCGCCAATCAACAAAACGAACTGTACGCTTGTCGTCTTCTAAGATCTATGAATGCGTTCTTGGGGAGCCCAAGAAAAACGTAGGGTCGTAAAAAAGCACCCGAAGGTGCTTAAGTCGATAACCGATTGCTCTTGATCGTTTGTGGTTTTTTGCTAGCTTGTTGTCAGGAGGGTGAAGGAGTCAATAAATGAAAAATGGCCTTTACCATGAGGATGATTTAGAGCTATGGTATTTCAACGATCAACTACACAGAGAAGACGGTCCAGCTTGTATTGAGTCAGATGGAACGCAATCTTGGTACTTGCACGGCAAGCTGCACCGTATAAACGGCCCTGCTGTCATGTGGGGAGAGGGGCGGCGAAGAATGGTGGCAATTTGGTGTGCGACACCGCACAGATGGCCCTGCCGTCATGAACGCAGACGGTAGCTGTCGCTGGTATTTGAAGGGCATGCTGCACCGTGTTGACGGGCCGGCGATAGAAGCGGCCAGCGGTGCTGCGGCTTGGTATCAGCGAGGGCAACTACACCGCGATGATGGGCCTGCTGTAGAAGGTGCTGACGGGACCAGGGAGTGGTATTTGCGTGCTATCAAGCTCTCTGAAGAAGAGTTCAACGCGGCGCACGGTATCAAGCCGATACTTAAAACCACACCTCAAAAGTCCAAGCATGCGGTTAAGCGGGACATCTTGTCGCTGAGAGAAAAGTATCTCAACAGCGATGGAGCTTCGGGAATCAAGATCAGGTGGTGAAGTGCTTGCCACCTGCTTCATATCTGTCGGAAGGAAGGTCAAGCCTTCCACTGGCGTAATGCCAAGGGAGAACGGCACCTAAGAATTCTTGGGTGCTTTCCACTTGTCTATGTTGTCGATGCCCAAGTATTGATCAAGCAGAAATATTGCTAGTTTGATTTCAAACATGACTTTGGATTGCAATTCATCTCGCTCTTGCTGGTCTTTGATGTGGCGACAATACTTGTGTATGTGATGAAGTGCTTTCAGCTTCTTGCTGGATTTGATAATGAATTTGTCTCTTGGCATGCTATGGTGCAGGGAAATTTCTATAACTCAAATACAACAGGCGTTAAAAAAGCACCCGAAGGTGCTTCTTAGTAGTTTTTCTGTGCTGAGATCCGTTTGCGGATAGCGATGATGATGTCTGCCTGCTCTGGTGAGAGCCCACCGTTGCTTGAAGTGACTTGCTCTTGGTGGAACGGCTGATTCTTGATCCACTGCGACAAGATATCCTCCGCAGTTTCGCTAAGTTGTGTGCGTTGGTCCATGAATTGCATAGGTTGCTTGAAGCTCATTTGCTTTGTTTGCTATAACTGCAGTGACGTGCAAAGCGTAGCTTCTACGTAAAAAACAAAGTGGATCTAAGCTGTAATAATGATGATCCAACCGTAGGTATAAGTGCTCAACTTGGTTGGTGAGTGTCTTCTGATAAATGAAACTGTAATGGATTGGCTAGGTCAAATTCATCTAAAAGCTCAACTATTCTTCGTGCGGGTACACCGCGAATAGTTTCATCTTTTAAATATTCTAATCCGATTCCTGCGAATCGAAACGTATCTTCAAGACTGGGCTTTAATATTTGTTTTTTTGCAAAGAAGAACATAGCCCCGCCGCTCATCCCTTTGGGGTGGTAAGCTGTGCTGACCTTTCCTTTGTATTTCAATGATGCGTCCTTGGGCGAATACTTTCCTGTGATTTCAATCGCATTGTTGTTTATTAACTTGGAGGTTATTTTGTAGTACTTTGCACTGGTTAGATAAACTCCTGTGGAATCACTGTGGACGTATCTATTGACTAGCGTGGCGGGAGTAATGGTTTTGCCAATCGTTTTTATTTCTGAGAGGCTGGCGGGGAAGCCGATCCATGTAAAGTGTCTTTTGTCAAAGCCAAGAAGGCTTTTTTGCTCAAGGTCAAAGTAGTTTTTCCCATCAAGCCTTTGGTTGAAGCAATCAACAATGACCACATCTTCTTTTTCAAAGACTTTATGCCCGATTGATAAATCGTGTATTGGGAGGAATTCTCCATTGACTAGCATCATGTGAATTTTTTGAAAATCTTCCTCGGTGCGTAGTGCGTGTGCTGCAAATAAAATATAATGATGGTTTTGGTATTTTATCAATGTGCCAGTAGATGAAAAATGAAAATTCTCTATTTCATCTTTTAAATACAGCGGAATGACAAACCTTTGGGATTGTCGGTCATATTCGTCAGATTGATAGTAGAAGGAATTTTTCATTTGGAGGGTTTCTTTCAATTCTTTGAATGCTAGTTGATAAATTTACAGCCTATCCTTCAATCTAGCCGCAATTTTCTGCACTACCTCAACAATCATGGCTCTGTCGGCGTCTGGCAGGGTCTGGAGCACTTGAGCGATCAGCTCGGCCTGGTCGTTGCTCCGTGTGCTGCTGGCAATCAGTAGCTCATCGATCCCGCACCCATACACCTCTGCCAACTCGGCCAGCCGCTGCACGGTCGGCATGGTGATCCCTCTCTCCATGCGGGAGACTGCCTCTGTGCCTATCCCCAAGGCTTCAGACACTTGGTCTTGAGTCAGGCCCTTGGCTTCTCGGCGCTGGGCCAGCGTGCGCCCAATGCTCTTGAATAGCTCAAGGTGTGGTGTGTTCTGTGGGGGCATGCTACTGGTTCCATCTTCGTTAGACAACTTCAATGGTTGTGAGTCAACGCCGAAAGATGAACATGCGTTAGAGTCGTGTATCAACCTGAAAAGTCTGGTTGGTGCCCAAAGTTCTCTAACGAAAGTAGCAAAGATGCATCTCAGTCTGAAGCTGGCAGCAGCCAACATCCTGGCGATGAGCCTGGTGGCATGTGGTGGGGGAGGAAGTGACGGCAGCGCAGGATCTGCACCACCCAACGGATCAAGCCCCACCAGTCCGCAACCTGCGGGAGAGGACAACGTGACGGCCTCCGATGCGCAAGTCGTCGCCAACGTAAAGTCCAGCAACATTGACTTCTTGCCGGGTAACCGGCCTGCTGGCACATGGCGCTGGTCTGGAACCCATGCCCAAAAGGTTGCGGTGTATGTGCCTGTTCCTGCTACAGCCACTGAGCAAGACTACGCGGGCAAGGTTCGCGCCTCCATTGCCCAGATCAACACCAAGCTCTCTGGCTCCTTGGTCATGGAGGCCACCGACACCCTGCCTGCAAGTGGCAACTTCATCCGTGTGAGTTATGGCACGTCGTATGTGCCAGCGGGTTCCACCAACTATGCCGGCTTCTGTGCCAATGTGGCTATCGGCCCCAACGTCGGCAATCCGATCCAGCCTGACCAGCAAAACGGCATTGCCTCCAGTCCTGTCTATGTGAATCTGGGCAATGGCCGCTGCGATGTGACCCAAGAGATCGTGACCCACGAGTTCGGCCATGCCCTTGGCCTTGCCTACCACTTTGACGGCTTCGGCGGTGACGGCCCAGCTAGCTCTACTGCCTTCTGGGACGTTCTGGCTACCTTGTACGGCAACCCGCAATCCACCGTGGCTAGCAATCTAGCTGTGAAGCGTGCAGCCAAGTAACTGCCGGTTCATCTAGACAAGCCAACCAAGAAAGCGAGATAGAAATGGGTATCCAATGTCCCAAGTGCGGCAGCGACCATGTGCAGTCCGTACGCGTCATTCTGGATAGCGGCACCTCCCTCAGTTCTGGCACGGTGACAGGGGTGGGTGTGGGGAGTGGTGCAGCGGGCTACGTGGGCACCGTGAACGGTGTGAGCCAGACCAGCCTTGCGCAGCGCTTCAGCCCTCCGAAGAAACCGGCGCTCTGGGCTGTGTTTGCTCTGGGCGTGCTGCCTCTGGTGAGTTCACCGTGGCTCGCGGCCAGCGGTCCTGACGCGATCTTCCGCTACATGAACTTGGCACTCTGGGCTGTGTTTGCACATGCAGTCTGGAGCTATCGCAAGAAGTCGGCAGTCTATAAAGTGGAGTTCCCCAAGTGGAAGGCTCTGTATGACAGCGGCTTCTTCTGCCACCGCTGCGGTCACACCTTCTTGAGCTGATCAAGACGCCCCCATAAAATGGGGGCAACTTATTGAGGAATAGAGATGCTGCAAAAGAGCTTCTGTCAGAACCTTGTTGGGGTGCGAATACGTAGTAGCACCACACATGGACATCATGACCATCTATCTGGCATTTTTTGAAGCCCACATTGATCCAGTTTTTCGCAAGGACACCAACAAAACGATTGGCGACACGCTGATTGCTTTGGCTTACCCTAACTTGATTCTTATTGGACCACCGCCTCAGTTTGCTGACCTGATCATTGATGTGAAGAAAGAAGGCTTGTTGATTGAGCCTGACAAGTACCCTCTCTACCAGTTTTTGGAAGAGAATCCTGAATTCTGCGAATCAATGATTCTTCGGCATGCAGGCTTGAGGGAAATTTTTAAACAGTGGATGAATAAATGAAAGAAGCACCTTCGGGTGCTTTTTTATCGTCAATATTTAGATCCGCCAATTTTTCTTTATCTTCTTTTCTTTAGTCCTGCGGACATCTGATTTTCTTTGGTGATGCCCTGTCGGGATCGTGGATTCAGGTTGTAAGTCCTTCGGAATTCTATTTGCTGGGATCACCCATGAATGGGTATATATCTGATAGCACCGGATGATCATATAGTTGAAAATTAAACTAAGTATCTTTTCATGAAGATAAATGAAAAGTACGTCAGCAAAGAAAGAATATTTGCGAAAGCAAATAAATTTCCCTGCACCAGAAATCAAGCCGCCTTCTTGTAAAGCCCAAGCGCCTTATCCACTTCGTTCCATAGTCGTCTGACTGATGGCAAGGACACATCAGCACGGATGGCTACTGATCGCTGTGTGACGGGCGTGCCTGCTGCTCTCAACGCAATGGCTGCTTCGAGAACGGCTTCGGTTGTTGACTTGCTTCTGGCTTCATTGACATAGGAAGCTCCAGCAGCCTGCTTGGCCTTTATGGACATGCCCGCTGGTAGCTGCATGACCCCACGGTTCTTCTGCTGCCCTATGGTGGCCCTGTGCCTCCATGTCCATGTGCCAACAGACCTAGCGGTGGAGAGCACTTCTTTGGCTGGCAGTATGCCTTTCTCGCAGTCAAGGAAGGCTCCGTTGAGGGAGAGTGCCTTGGAGTTCACGCCATGCTGGAAAAGCTCATAGGAGCCTTGCTGCAAGACGTCTCGGTAGGCCCAGCGCCTCAAAGTGTGGAAGAGGGTGGTGTTACGGCCCTCTGGTGACTCTATGAGGCGTTGCTTATGCTTGTGGCCCCTGAGATCGACGCCCCATTCCTTGAAGTCGTCCAAGTCATAACTGGCTGGGTGGTGGATGAGGCGCCAGTGAGGATGAAGAGGGTTCTTGACGAAGTGACCGACATAACCTAGATCGGCCCCCAGCATGTTGGTGAGGGCTATGTCTGTAGCTTCAAAGAACTTCTGCGGGGCTCTGCGGGCTTGCTCTGTGTAGTAAACGGGGGTGTTCAACTCATAGAGATAGTGGCAATGGGCATTCTCTGGATTGACCATTACAAAGGTTGGTGGAGGAAGTCCAATGCTGTCCCAGAAGTAGGCTGCACCAGGTCTATCTATGTCTAAGGCAATGTACTTCTTATAGGACTGGGGAAGTTCTACATACAAGTGCTCTAGAGCCTTGTCTTTTTTCCTAAACTTGCACCCATACTGAAAATCGTCTGTGCTTCTCACCTTGTCAGGTAAAGCCTGAATAAAACTCGCATACATAAAAACTCCTTGTTTTCTTGCGAAATACAGGAATTAATATGTTATGCTCTTGACAATTGATATTAAATACGTTTTAATATTTACATCAGGTCAAAGCCAGTCACAGCTTCTTCTTATTCCTGAATTTCTAAAATGCTCAAGTTTGCTGCTTGGGCATTTTTCATTTCTCCATTTGTTTTACGAAATTTAATGGGAAAAGTCAAATCTTGGAGGTGTGCATTTTAAAGGCTAAGAAATTTTCACAGCATGCCTTGCATCGGAGTGATGTTTTGCCTCTTCATAATTCGGCCTATCTCAAAAATGGCCGCAATTCTTTTGTCATGGACTTTGCATATAGTGGTTCTGTCAGGCTTAGATAGGTAATTGTTGCCATCGCATTCAATTTGCTCCAATAAAGGCGTCATGTCATAAACCTCAGATGGTTTAAGAGTACCTTCGCCACTGAGGATGCCCGCTGCTATAGAGTGATTGCCGCCATGAACGAAGACGATTCCCCAAGGTAGCCAAATGACGGCCTTATGATTGGAATCTTCCCTCCATACTCCGGCCTTTTTCCCTTTGCCAATATATGAGAGGGTTCCTGTGTATCTATCCCTTTGCCAAGGGCAGGGCAGAATTGGATCGCAACTGAGTTGAATGGTGAAGTCGTCTGGATTGAGCTGAGGGCTCTCTAATCCCATTTGTAGCCTAGTCGGACCATAAGGCATGAAAAACTTATAGCTTTCTACTTCGCCACGCGCTTTGTGTGCTTCTCGTTCAATAGCAGAGATCAGTAAATCTGACTGAAGAGGGCGCAGTAATGCTCTAACCAAGCTGATGAGGGATTCAGGATTGGATTTCTCAAGTTCCAATGCGAATTCAAGAATATGATCGAATTCGTCTTTCTGAGGTATTGGTGGCTTGAAAAGTCTTTGCCAAATCTTACTTGGCGCCTTTGTCTTATTAAAAGATTCTGTCATGGTTTGTGGCAAACTCAGTAACTATTCCCGTTGCGCTAAAACGTTTGAGTGGAAAGATGTAATTTATTTTATCTTCTGCGCTTGCTGCAAAACCCAAGCCCTATCTTTTCCTTGCACACACCATTCTGGATTCTTAACCCAGTCGTTGAACCACATATTTGGGTGCCCTCTTAATATATTGCACTTTGAGTATCCAAGTTGAGGCATGTAGTGATACTGCAAGAATGTCAGCACAGGCACGCCAACAATCATAAAAGCAGCCGCCGCAAAAATATTTATGTTTAACAATTTGACTATAAAATTCATACCCCCCCACCTAATGGGTATGCATTTTAAAACAACAATAATTAAAACTAGAATAAGCAACGGCACTAGAAAAAAAGTCCCAAATACCGCTACAGATATCCTAACTGTGGCAGATTGATTCATCAAATCGCTTACCGTTGTTTTAATTTCTGGCATTCCCACTAGGTAGGCCAATCCTAACATAAGAAATATAGCGGGAATCCCCAGCCACAGTCTCTTTCGTAGATCTAATATTTCTTGACGACTGGGGTTGTTTTTCAAATCAATATCTCCGACATATAGGGCAAAGCCAATCGATCAACTCGTTATTTATTTTTCTTTCGACATTATTAAAACTGTTTTTTATAGCCGCAAGCCAGGATTGTGATCTCTCATCCACCTTATAAAAACCCTGAGGCATATTGTCGGGCAGATTCTTTAGCGCCGCAATAACTTTGGACTTAATTTGGTACTGTTCGTCAACATAATTGAGATAAGTTCCCGCCACAAAAGCGACGAAAGCCATAGTAACTAGGGGAGCGATTGCTATTGCAGTAGCACCACCGAAAATGCTAGCGATTGCATAAGCTACAAGCCCTCCGAGTCCTCCTTTGACTGCCTCAACGCCAATACCACCTACAAGGTCATACATAGTCTTTTCATTGTTAAAAATAAAGTCTAGAACTTCCATGCCTGTTGAAACAGTTACACCGAGAATAAATCCACCAATCGCAATCCCCTTCAAGCTTTGAATTCCAAGTCCAAATTTTATCATCAATGGATTGGTGGCGAGGTATCTTGTTCCAGTAAGAGCCCCCCCACGGTGCGCAGCATACCCTTTGATGATAATGTAAGTGCCAGTGGCTGATGTCTTCACATAGCTAGTAATGCCTGCCATCCCAATTGCGTTCAATGTCTTCGTTATCGCAATCATGTCATTGGCACTTTGTGCCGCTGGCCCTACCCAAGGCTGAGAAGCATTCGGACTAAACGTCCCTTTCCAATACTTCCCGAACGATGTATTTGCAAGAATGGTCCGGATAGTGTTTTCGAGCCTTGGGTTGTTCTTGGTCTTATCCTCCAATATGCTGAAATATTGAGGAAACGTTAAAACAAGAATATCAGCTTGGTTGGTCTCCATGGATTTGGCAAGTTCTTGCCCGTAGCTCATGGTGTAAAAAGTTGCAGCGAGATCAGCAGACATCTTCCCTCCGTTATTAAAGAGGCAAGATTCTCTCACTCCAGTCTTGACAGACCAGTCATGGCGAATGGCTGAGTTGCATCAAATCGCAACTCATTTCACTAGATGCCTTGAAATAAATTTCATTTATTGATCCCATAATAAAAAAGCACCTTAAAGGTGCTTTTTGCTGAGGGAGCCAAGTTTAGGCTGCTTTGAACTCGGCTTCGGTGATCTCACCCAACTGTTCCTTGGTGGGCTTCTTGCCCAGACGGCTGGACAGCTTCTTCAGGAGGTTGAGCTTGGCCTTCTTTTCGGTGGGAGTGACCAACCATGCATCAATGGACTTGCCGCTCTCATAGGTGGTGAAGCAACCTTCAGCTTCCAAGAACTTGGGCGGGTGGGCCAGCCACACGCCGGTTTCGTCCCCCTTCGTTGACTTGAGCGGCTTGTTCATGGTGCGGGTGCCACCAGCACCTTTGGCAACAGAGGAAGAACGTGCCGTAGATGCTGCATGAAGGCCGAGTTCGTTGGCTGTGAAGTTGAACATCTTAATTTGTTCCAACACACCAGCCAGAGCAGCAGGGCGCTCGGACTCCATCTGAGCTGCAACCATTTCTTCAAACTCTTTGCGCTTTGCGAGGATGTCAGCGAGGGTCAGCTTCTTGGCTTCTGCCATGTAAGTTCTCCAGTAGTGATGGTAAGACTGTAGTTGCTTGAAATGCTCAACAAGCTCCTACAGTGCCTTTGCTTGTTGATGAATGTACTCTAGGAGCAAGAACAACAAGCGTCAACTGGTTCGCTGTTTTCTAGCGAAGATATTTTTCTGAAAAACCGGAGGATTCAATAAATCTGACTGGCGATATTTAAAATTAGCGTAGACCTTTCTTTTTGATGAAGGTCATGAGTGCCACCTGCATGTCGCGATCTGGTCAGATGCCAGTCTCCTTGATATCATTGCGTAACATCTTGGAGGGCATACATGGCGAAGGCACGGTTCCTACTGCAAGCAGTGACTGAGGAAGATCATTCAACTATCATCAAAGAGGCCCTTGGCAAGGACCTGGACAAGCTACTGATCAGTGTTGCCTTTGCGAAGAGTCAAGGTGCTGCTGTCATCAAGGCTGCACTAGAAAAAAACAAGGGAAAGTGTGCTGTCTTCGTTGGCGTCCGAAACGACATCACTTCCTATCAGGCCCTGGAAGTGATTTTGGAGACTGGTGCGAACCTTTATGTGGTTGATACAGGGTCACGCACTACCATCTTTCACCCCAAGATATATCTCGCAAAATTCAAAAAATCAGCAACAGCAATCATAGGTAGTGCCAATCTGACTTTTGGCGGCCTACACAACAATATTGAAGCTAGTTCTATCCTTGATCTTGATTTGAGCACTGCTGACGACAAGAGTTTTGTTGATCAGACTGAGGCAATATTTAATCACCTTGCCGCTGCTCATCCTGAGCATGTTCTGAATATCAAGAGCAAGAAGGATATTAGAGAAATCTTTGAGAGTGGTAGAGTTGTTGATGAAACTGTAGTAATAAAGCAGAAGAGCTCCAGGCCATCAAAGGGAAAAGGTGATAGCACCCCTTTGATGAAGCTATTCAAGAAGTTTCCACTTCCAGTCTCCAAAAAGAGGGCTGGTAAAGAATTTATTGACGAAATCATCGTCAAAGAAAATGGAAAAGAGGAAATTACCCGTCGTCCTAGCATTGCGAAACCCAATACCCAAGATTACTACTTGGTATGGCAGGGCAAAGAGCTGAAAGAGCGGGATTTAAATATTCCTACTGGAGGAAATACTAATCCAACTGGCTCTATGTTATGGAAAAAAGGTGCTATGGAGGGAATAGATCAGCGACACTACTTCCGTGATGAAGTTTTTGTTGATGTGGGTTGGGCCGTTGATGCATCCAAGCCTCATTATGAGAGGGCTCAAATCAAGGTTCATATTTTCACCAAAGGTGAATATAGAGGGACCTTTGACTTGAAGATTTCGCATAATACTGATACGACGTCCAAATCATATCTACAGAATAATGCGATGACCAATATTAGCTGGGGCGATGCAAAGAACCTCATCGCGCAAGATGACCTGCTAAGGCGGATTATGACCTTGCATAGAAAAGATTCCAATCCCCCGGAGTTTATGATTGAGATTGATTAATCACTGATTCGTTGTCGCCTATTCTTTAAACGCTTCCAAGCATTTAGTAAAGTTGCCTGCTGCTCAGTGGTAACTCCAAGTGCCCCCAAGACAATTCTTGATTGTTGTTCAAGAATTTCAGGGGCACTTTCTTTTTTATAAACACCATTCAAGGCTTCCAAATCAAATTTGGTGAGCTTCTTGGGGTAGGCAATAGCTAGTTCTTCAATTTCAGAAGGAACAAGCTCAAGAACTCCGCCTCCATAGTGACGGCCTTCAAGTTCTGCACTCAAAGCAGTCAGCGCCGTTAAAAAGCAGAAGACAAGCTTGTCAGCGGCAATATTTTCCTTGGCTCTAATCCGATATGCTGTGTCGGTCGTATAGGCTTCAACAGTATTAAGAACTAGTTTTGGAATGTCATGACTGCGTTTGAGCATGCCAATCCTCGTTGAATACACAGAAGGAACGGTATACCAAGGTTTTCTGATCCTGCACTTATAACGAGTATGTAGCTTCTCAGACTCACCAAGAGCGATGTATTCCTTCACCTTCTTGGGAAGCTTGCTCAATTCATCTTTAATAAGGATGAAGTTGGTGGGGCTGCCTTTTTCAGCATTCTCTTGATGCTGCTTCTCATCATAGATAAGACCGGGACAATGTTCGCTTCGTCCAAACATTGGATGAGCGAACTTTGCCAATCCATATTCATGAACTACTTGATTGGGGACCAAGAAAAACTTGTTCGCACCGGTGACGATGCCAACGTCCACTTTGGCAATGTCATGAAATTTATGAACTTCATCAAGTTTCAATAGCGACTTGTAGAGTGTTCTTTCTTCACTGGTCAAAAGGGCTTGTGTCCACTTACCTTCAACAGTTTCACCATTGATACGCGGTGTGTTCTCAAAAGTTTTCTCTGGATCCTCTTTTAGGAAGTTCTTGCCAGCTACTTTATAGATACCAAGTCCATAAGAATGACCTTTGATTTCTTGCTTCTTTTCTGCAAAAAGAATGATGGCGCCTTGCAGAGTGCCTTCAAACCAAATTTCTTCTGGATCAATGATAAGTAGCTTGCTGCATTGCTCACCGAGGTAAGTTCTAAGTGATTGTGCATGCATGACATGTATGATTTCAGCGGGCAAAATCATCCCAAGCCTACCACCAGGCTTCAAAGTCTTGATTGCTGCAATGACAAATGGGACCCACGCGTTCGTGTGCTTGGTGAATTTGAGTTGTTCGCTCTTAAAGATAATCTCCGACTTTTCTTGAGATTCTGTTGGAAGATACTGATAGCGGATAAATGGTGGATTGCCAACTACCGCATCATATTCAGCTCTCTCTGTAGTCATAAGCCTGATGGCATGATCCAGAAAGTCAGCGCACTTAATCGTGCTCTTAATCTTGTATTGCGAGGCTCGCTTTTTTGCGATGGCAACCTCGTCCTCGAACAACTCAAAGCCGTGGAAATGAAGATTTTCCGTTTTGCCAACATTGTGAAATGCCTTCAAAAAAATACCATCGCCGCAGCTAGGCTCCAATACGTCTTTTGGATTACTCTTTGAAATCCATTTGGCAATATAAGTTGCCAAGTCTTCTGGGGTGTAATAACCTCCACGTAGCTTTTGCTCCGATTCGTTTTCAATGAAGTTCATTATTCTTTATTCTTTGCGGTGAAGATTTCTGGGTGTTTTCGCTTCATCGATTCTTCGGCTGTTTTGATGAACCAGTCTTTTAGTGTGATTTGCTCTAGGGCGAGACAGGCATAAAGTCTCTTCTTAAGATCGGGGTCTATCTCTAGGACAATTCTCCCGGATTCTCCAATGGCCATCATGTGCCTTATGTGATGTTACTTAGATGACATGATGTTAGCGGGGTACGATGGAGGCGTCAACAAAAAAGGGCACCCCCGGTGCCCATCTTCGCAACAAAAACTTAGTAAAAACTAGTGCTTAATTGGAAACTGCCGATTGAAGCTCTCCATCATTTCCTTCTTGCTGGCATAGTCCTTCAAGTTCTCTGCCAAGGAAAGCATAGTCATAGCACGCTCTTCCAAGGACTGTGCGAAGGCCCGCAGCATGAAGATGTGCGATAGATCTTGGACATGTGCCTTGGGCTTGACACCTTTCTTCTTGATGACGATCGGCGCAGGTGCTTTCTGTGGGACTTCCTTGGAAGGTGCTGTTTCACCATTTAAGAGAAAGTCGGCAACATCATAGATAGAGTAGTAGACCAACCGTCCAATGTTCTTGAAGGGAATAGGAAACCGGCCTTCCTTTCTAAGCTTAGATTGTTGCTTTGTAGGAATGCCAATCTCTTCAGCCAATTGTTCAGGCGACATCAACAACTTGCCTTTGGTCTTTGACCTTAAATAATCAATGAGTTGTTGGTCTACCATCTTCGGGCTCGTTCTTGTCTAAGGGCTTTTCCTGCTGCTATAGTACAGCGCTGGCCCCCGTAGCTCAGTGGATAGAGCATCTTCCTCCTAAGAAGAGGGTCACACGTTCGATTCGTGTCGGGGGCACCATCAAACGAGCCCTATGGGTTCCACTCCTTGGATAGCGCAGAGCTATTTTCTGGGCAAAAAAATAGGTAGCCATGCGCTACCTGTTTTTGCTTCTGGGGCACGCTTTTCAGTGCCTCATCTGACCGTCCTAAGCCTCACTTTGTGCCCGTTCCACGTTCCAAATTTGTTCCAAGAGTGGGTTGGAACTGGGCGGATTTGGGTGGATTTCAGAGGTTTGATTTCTAATGAAATCAACGACTTAGGAGTCGCATGTCACCACCCGGAATGGCTTAGGAGGCACTCGTTCTATCCATTGAACTACGAGGAGGACGGGCGATTGTAAAGGGGTGGCGGTCGTGCCCCCGGCGGACGCGGCCGTGGCTTGGCCGCGCGAAGCGTTTCCGTTTTGGTACGGCGTCCAGTGCCGGGGGCCCTCTAAAATGCCTGCCGCAATGACCCTTCCCATGACGCCCGCACAGTTCCACGCCCTGCTCCAGGCGGAGGGACTCTTTCCCGCCATGGAGGCGCTCAATCATGGGATTGCGCACCGGTACACCGGAATCTTTCAGGTGATCGAGTCGCAGCTCATCAACGTCTTTCTCTACGACAAGCAGCAAGAGGTTCGGCCCGAGGCGCTGGCCGTGGTGGCGCTGGACGACAGTTTCTGCCAGTTCGTGCTGCGCGATGGTTCATTGCTGGTGGACAACTCGATGCATGACGAGCGGCTGCTTTCCAGTTCGTTTCGCGGCGTGGTCGTGGCCTACCACGGGGTGCCGGTGACGTACCCGCGCGGTGGCCTGTACGGCACGCTGTGCCATTTCGACCTCATCGAGCAGAGTTTGGCGCAGCCTCAATTCGAACTGCTGCAGGCGGCGGGCGGGCTGCTTTACCCGTATCTGCAGCACCTGGATGGCCGCATGGACTGCGCTCCGCAGGCCGCCAGGGCAGTGGCGGCCCTCTGAAGGCTTTTCGGGGCGGGTCTGTCTGAGTCCTTTCAGTCGTACCGCACCGTGTAGATCAGGTCCACCGCGCTTTGTGCGCCGGTCTGGCCGCGCAGCGTCAAGCTCTTGGTCAGGTCGTAGAAGATGTACAGCGTGCCCAAGGCGCCCGAGAGGCTGCGTTCGTAGGTCACGTACAGGTCCTTGGACAGGCGTTTGCCGAAGGTGAGGGCGGCCGCCGAGGCATCCTCGCCCGAGCCCGGGCCTTTGAACCCGATCTCGTCGAGCCCCACGCGCTTGGCGAAGTTGCCGGCGCCGGCATTGCCGTTGCCGCCGAGCAGCGCCAGCGCGGCCTGTTGCAGCAGCGCGGCCTCGGCGCCGCCGGCTGCGCCGCTGCGGCCCAGTACCACCCAGGAGAGTTTTTCGGCATCGGGCAGTTCGGGGTCGGAATAGAGCCGCACGCGCGGCGCCTTGGCCGAGCCGGTGACCTGCACACCGGCACGCACGCTGATGTTGGGCCGGATGGCGAGAATGTCGAGCGCCGGGTTGTCATACGGTCCGTTGAAGCGCGCCAGGCCCGTTTCCACATCGAGCGACTGTCCCCAGGCGCGGTAACGGCCTTCCACGGTGCGCACTTCGCCGGTGACGCGGGGCGGCGCTCCGGCCACGGTGGCGCCGCGGATTTCCAGCTCTCCGGCCAGTCGCGTGGTGATGCCATGGCCCTGCAGCGCGAAGTCGTCGCCCAGGTTCAGGGTGACGGCGATGTCCGGCGGCTTGGCGGCCTCGACACGGCCAGCGGCCTCGCCTGCGCGTTCGGCCTGCTTGACCGTTTCGCGGTCTTTGGCCGCCGAACGCACGACTACGTCGGTGCCCAGGCTGGGCGCACCGGCTTCGGGGAGGATGATGGTCGCGCGGTCGGTCGTGAGCTTGCCGCGCAGCGTGAACTGCCCCTGGCGCAGCCGCGCTTGCAGGTTGCCGGACACGCTGACCTGTCGGTCGGCACGCACCAGCACCTGCAGCGCGCGCGCTTCGGCGTCGAAGTCCATGGCGATGCCGGAGGCCGCGGCGTTCCCGCCTGTGCTCCACGACACGCTGCCTTTGCCGGTGAGGGTTCCGCCGTCCTTCGGGGCTGCGGTGCGATTGCCGCTGAAGCCGGCGATGCGCGCGTTGCTGCCCTGGCCGCCGTTCACGCGAAATTCGGTGATGTCGAGCCGGTCACCGTTCAAGGTGGCGCGCAGTCGCCCGTCCTGCAGGTCCACACCGTCGATGAGCGAGCGCACCGACAACTGGTCGGCGCCCAGCGTTCCGCTCCAGCGGGGGGCGGCGCGATTGCCCGCCAAGGCAACGTTGGCGTCCAGCGTGCCTTTCACGCGCCAGCCCGGTGGTGCGAGCGCGGACCACACGCCCACGTCCGGCAATTGGGCGCGAACGGTAGCGGCCAGCGGGGCATCGGCGGGCCATTGCCAGCCACCGTCGGCACGGGTCAGGCGGGTGCTGCCGTCGGCTTGTACGCGGCCCGCACGCTCGCTGTCCCATTGCACGCTTGCCCGCACGGTGTCGCCCTCGGCCTGCAGTCGTACTTCGGCCTGGCGCACGCCGGCGGGCGTGCCGGGCCCTTCGCTGGCTTGCGCTCGGCCGGCGCCCTGGCCCTGGCCGCTGCTTCGCACCACGGTGGTCGCCGGGGGGGCGCTGCCGGCCAGCACGCGAATGTCGCCGCTGGTGCGCCGCACACTGGCCGTGGCGCGCAGGGTTTCGCCAGCGTCCACGTCCCAGTCACCATCGAACACCAGATTGCCCGCCAGGCCCAGGCGCTGCAGGGCTTCCTGGCCCTGCGGTCCGAACGCTTCGGTCCAGGCCATGGGCAGCCCTTGCAGCCGGCCCTGGGTGCGCAGCGCGATCGCGCCGTTGGCGGTCTGCGCAAAGCGCACGGGCTCCCAGTTCAGCGTGACCTGTCCTGGCGCAGGGCCAGAGACGGTCGCCCCACCGCCGGAGGTTTCCACCTGCAGGCCAGCCGACTGGCGCGTGGTGATCGACAGAGGCTGGTTGAACTGCACCGTCCACGGGCCGGGCAATTGCTCATCGCGAGCCTGGGCGCGCAGTTCGGTGATCTGAGCGCTCCATTGCCCGGGCGCCGTCGTGCCTGCAGTGCCGCGCAAGCGCAGGTCGAGCCGGCGCCGGTCCACGCGCGCTTCAGCGTCCAGCGACAGCGTGGACTGGGCCAACCCGCCCGCCACGTCGGCGCGCACAGCCGTGAGCCGAACAGCGAGGGGCGCGGCAGAGCCGTTGGCGGGCAGCGAGACATCGAAACGCGGCGCAGCTAGCCGGGCCTGCCATTCGAACCGCTCGCCAGTTGCGGCGCGGGCCGTGCCCGCCGCGGCGGGCGAAAGCAAGCCTGCCGCCTGCAATTGCCCCTGCAAGGTTTGCCAGCCGCCGTTCCAGCGCGTGGTGAACTCGGCGTCGCCCTGCATGGCCGCGCCGCGCAGGGCCGTGGCCATGCCGGGCAGCGACTCGATCCAGCGCTGCACGCGCTGGGCGTCGGCCACGCGCAGTTCCAGCTGCCCGTTCCCCGCACGCGGTGCGATCTGGCCGTCCAGCTTGGCGGTGGCGCCGGGCACGGTGGCTTGCAACTGGCCTTTGACCGACAGGTCGGCCGTGCCGATCTGCAGCGACTGTGCGTTGACCTGGGCTTGCAGCGCATCCAGCTGCAGGCGCGCCAGCGTGAGCCGGCTGCCTTGCCAGGTGCCTTCCGTGTTCAGGCGCTCGACGCGCAGCGCCGTACCCGTGCTGGTACCCGTGCCCGCGCGGCGAGGCGCCGCGGCCCCGGTGGCCCGCAGGTCGGCCGAAAAGCGCATGAGCGGGTCGCCATCACCGCCTTCGCTGCGGGCCTGCGCCTGCCCGGCGACGGGCGTTGCGTCGAGCGTGCTGTACAGGGCGCTGGGGCGCACGCCGCGCACTTCGGCGCGGCCTTCCATCGCACGCGTGGCGGGCGTGAAGCGGCCTTGCAGTGCGACGGTGCCGTTGCCGATGCGGGCGGTGGCGTCTGGAATGGTCCATTGCGCTCCATCGAAAGCGACCTGGGCGTCGATGCCCTCCAACGGCAATCTGGCCTGGTCCCAAGGGCCGGGCAGCGCGTTGCGCAGTTGCGCTGCAATGGTCCAGCCGGTGGTGGCTGCGCCGGGGGCGGCCGCTGCCGGGTCCACGCGCATTTGCCCGCTCAACTGGGTGGCGGGCGCCTGGGGCCACAGGGCGCCCAGGTCGAGCGAGGCGACGTCGGCCTTGGCTTGCACCAGCGGCTGCGTTGCCCAGGGCGCGACTTCCGCCTGCACGTCGGCGCGCATCGGCTCGGCGGCCGGCGCCGTGCGGGCCGCAGGCTTGGCAGCCGCTGCTCCGGAAGCTCGGGCAGCGGGAGAACGGGGAGAGGAACGCGCGGCGTTGGCTGCCGGCGTGGAGGCTGCGGGCAGCGGTGCACTCCCTGGCAACGGCGCTGCGGCCTGGGCCTGCAGTTGCGCGGTGATCTGCAGGCGCGCCGCGGCGGTGGCCAGCGTGCCTTTAGCCTCGGCATGGGCTTTGGCTTCGAGGTCGTCTCCACCGCCGGGCGAGGCCGTGCGCACGGTGCCATCGGCCCGCAGTTCCAGCGCCATGGGCGACCGGGCCTGGACGGTGGCCTGGCCCGAGTACAAGCCTTGGGCGAACGCCACGTGATCGACCACCAGACGGTGGTGTGCGCCGTCGTAGCGGTAGCGGCCCGCCAAGCCCTGCGTCGTGACGGGGTTCGGCGCCGCCCAGGTGAGCGAATCCACCTGGAACGGCAGGTCGATGCGCAGCGGCAGCACCAGCGATTCCAGCGGTTGGGTTGGCGCATCAGGCTCGGTGCGGGGCGGGCCCTGTGGGGTGATGCGCACCTCGGCGGCGTGCACTTCGCCCAGCGTCAGCTGGCGCTGAAGCAGCGGTGCGATGCGCCAGGCAATTCGCGCGTCGTTGACTTCCACCGCCAGCGTGGGGCTGCTCCAGCGCAGCCAGCCGATGTGCCCGCCCGCTCGCAGCGAACCGGTCACGTCGCGCGTTTCCAGCCGCTGGTCGGCCGGCAGGTAGCGCGCGGCCCGGTCCAGCGTGCTCGCCAGCGAAGCTTGGCCGCCGGCCCACCACCAGGCTGCGCCGACGATGATCGCGACCAGCGCCAGCAGCGCCGCCAAAGTCCATAGCGCCATGCGCCAGCCGCGCCGGGGGGCGGGAGCAGGGGCCGCTGCGGCGGCGTAAGGGTTGCGAGAGGGGCGGTCTGCCATGGGGTCTGGGGTCTCTCTTGCCGGTCAGAAACTGAAGCCCAGCCGCAGGTGCAGCCGCAGTTGCTTGGCTTGCACGCCATAGGCCACGTCGGCCTGCAGCGGGCCGACCGGGCTGCGCCAGCGCAGACCCGCGCCCACGCCCACGCGCGGGTCCAGGTCGCCCGCGCGGTCTGCCACGGCGCCGGTGTCGATGAACACGGCGCTTTCGAAGTCGGTGCGGTTGCCACGGAACTCGATGGGGCGCTGCCATTCGGCGCTGGCCACGGTCAGGTAGCGGCCGCCATACAGCTGGCCGTTGTTGGTGCGCGCCCCGATCTCGCGGTAGCCGTATCCCCGCACCGTGGTGTCGCCACCGGTCAGGAACAGCGTGGTCACCGGGATCTCGGCGCCACGCCGTGCGATCACCGCGCCGCCCTCGGCGCGCAGGGCCAGGCGGCTGGTGCGGGTCACGCCCTCGCCCATGTCCACGCGGCCCATGGGGTAGAAGGACTGCCACCGCAGGTAGGCGCGCACGAACGGGTCGCGCTCGGGCCGCAGCGTGGTGCCCACGCCCAGCTCGGTGGCCAGGCCGAAGCCCCGCGTGGGGTTGGTGGTGTTGTTGAAGTAGCGGCCCGTCCAGCCGTAGTTCGCGCTGATGGCCGCGCTGGAAGGGGGGGCATCCGTGCCCTGGCTCTTGGCGGTGTCGTGCTGCAGGAAGTAGCTTCGGTCGATGTGGTCGGTGCTCTTGCTGCGGCCGCCGCGCACTCGGGTGCTGTTGACCTCGTAGTCGCCGGTGGTTTCGCGTTGCACCTGTGCGCCGGTGAACCAGCGCCAGCCGTCTTCGCCGGGCAGATCGGTCCAGTCGGTGGACAGCAGTTTGTTTTTGCGGTCCACCGAGACCTTGCTGACTGCGCGCCAACCGATGCCGGGCAGCTTGTTGTGGATGTGGTCCACGCTCAGCCGCGGGCCGCTGTCGGTGGACAGGCCCACGCCGAACACGACTTTCTGCAGCGGTGCCTCGCGCACCTGGGCCACCACGGGCGCCGCCTGCGGATCGGTGCCGTCGGTCTCCAGCGACAGGAACACGGCGTCGTAATAGCCGCTGCTGGCCAGGCGCATCTGGGCATCGAGCAACTGGGTTTCGCTGTAGTCGGCCCCGGTGGGCAGCCGTGCGATGCGCCGTGCGCCGTCGGCGCTGTAGCGTTCGCCGCCTTGCACGCGCAATGCGCCGAAGCGGTAGGGCGGGCCGGGGTCGTACGTCACGCCCAGCTTGGCTTCGTTGCGGTCAGCGTCGATCTCGGCACGGCTCTTGGCGATGCTGGCCGTGGGGTAGCGGCTGGCCTGCAACTGGCGCAGGCCTTGTGATTTGGCGCCGTCCCACGCGTCCTGCGTGAAGGGCTGTCCGGGCGTGAGCGACCAACTGCGCTGAAGGCGCGCACGGCGGTTGGCGAATTTCGGGACATCGGCCTCGGCGCCCGTGAAATCGATGTCGGCACTGGCCACGCGGGTCTGCGGGCCGGGTTCCACTTCCACGGTGATGGTGCGCGGCGCGCCTGCGGCCTCGGGGGGTTCCTGCATCGTGATGGTGAGCGCGGGACTGAAGTAGCCCAGGGTACCCAGCAGTTCGCGGGCATTGGCCTCGGCAGCGCCCAGCAGCCGCGTGATCTCGCTCGACTGCAGGTCGGGCAATTGGCGAAAGCGCTGCAGCTCCATGTGGCGCATGAGGTATTCGCGCACGGCGTCCGGCGCGCGCACCTCCAGCGAAAACGCATCCGGCCCGGTGCCGGCCCCGGCGTCGGACTGGATGGTGTTGTTGTCCACCGTGCCTTCTTTCGCACCGGGCAGCAGGCTGCACCCCTGCAGCGCCACGAGGCTCGAAAGCAGCAACGCCGGCCACAAGGCCGGCGTCGGGAATCGTCTCGAAGAATGGAGGGCGTTGAGGGACACGTAAAAGAGGGCTTTGAAAGGGCAGGCAGGGAAGGGCGGCCAAGCTGCTGCGCCCTGAAGGGCGCGGCAGCAATTGGGGGCACTATGGCCTGAAAAGTGTGCAGTCGCTGTCAGACAGCGGCGCGCGCTGCGCTGCCCGGCCGGGTTATTTGGACAGCAGCCGCATCGTCTCTTCGAGGCCCTTCAGCGACAGCGGGTACATGCGCTGGCCCACGATCTGCTGAATGATGCCGATGCTCTGCCGGTACTGCCACACGCCCTGGGGTTCGGGGTTGATCCATGCGAAGCGGGGAAAGGCGTGGATCAGCCGCTGCAGCCATTCGGCCCCGGCCTCTTCGTTGTTGTATTCCACGCTGCCGCCCGGCTGCAGGATCTCGTACGGACTCATGGTGGCGTCGCCCACGAAGATGAGCTTGTAGTCCTTGTTGTACTTGCGGATGATGTCCCAGGTCGGAAACTTCTCGGCGAAGCGGCGGCGGTTGTTCTTCCACATGAAGTCATACACGCAGTTGTGGAAGTAATAGCACTCCAGGTGCTTGAACTCCGTCTTCACGGCGGAAAAAAGCTCTTCCACGCGCTGCACATGCTCGTCCATCGTGCCGCCGACGTCCATCAGCAGCAGCACCTTCACGTTGTTGTGGCGCTCGGGAATCATCTTGATGTCCAGATACCCCGCGTTCGCCGCCGTGCTGCGGATGGTGTCGGCCAAGTCCAGTTCCATCTCGTGGCCTTCGCGCGCGAACTTGCGCAGCCGCCGCAGTGCGACCTTGATGTTGCGCGTGCCCAGTTCCTGCGTGTCGTCGTAGTCCTTGTAGGCGCGCTGGTCCCACACCTTCACCGCACTCTTGTTCTTGCCGGCGCCCCCGATGCGAACGCCCTGGGGGTTGTAGCCGCCGTGGCCGAACGGGCTGGTGCCGCCCGTGCCGATCCACTTGTTGCCGCCTTCGTGGCGTTCCTTTTGCTCTTCCAGGCGCTTCTTGAGCGTCTCCATCAGCTCGTCCCAGCCCATCTTCTCGATGGCGGCCTTCTGCTCGGGCGTGAGTTCGCGCTCCAGGATCTTGCGCAGCCAGTCGGCAGGAATGTCCTTGCGGAAGTCGGCCACCATCTCCACGCCCTTGAAATAGGCGCCGAAAGCCCGGTCGAACTTGTCGAAGTGCTTCTCGTCCTTCACGAGCACGGTGCGCGCGAGGTGGTAGAAATCGTCCAGGCTCCAGGCATCGTCCGAGTTCGGCCCCACCACGCCGGCCTGCAAGGCTTCCAGCAGCGTGAGGTATTCCTTCACCGACACCGGCAGTTGCCCGGCGCGCAGCGTGTAGAAGAAGTCGATCAGCATGGTTTGAGCCTTTTAGCCTTCCAGCGCTTATTCCAGTAGGGGGTGCTGCTGCAAAAGGTATAGCAACTGGGCGCGCGCTTCCGGCCACTCGCCCGAGCGCATGCTGTACATCACCGTATCGCGGATGGTGCCGTCGCGGCGCAGCGCATGGCCGCGCAGCACGCCGTCCTTCCTGGCGCCCAGGCGCTCGATGGCGCGCTGCGAGGCGAAGTTGTAGTTGTCGGTGCGCCAGCCCACCACGTGGCAGCCCAGCGTGTCGAAGGCGTGGCCCATCATCAGCAGCTTGCAGGTGGTGTTGACGTGCGTGCGCTGCACGCTCTTGGCGTACCAGGTGAAGCCGATCTCCACCCGCTTCACGGCCGGCACGATGTCGTGGTAGCTCGTGGTGCCCAGCACCTTGCCGGTGTCTTCCTGCACCACGGCGAACGCGAACCGGTGGCCCTGCTCGCACCCGGCCAGGGCGGCTTCGATGTAGGCGCGCACATCCTGCGGCTCGGGCACGGAGGTGATGCGCAGCGTCCATAGCGCACCATCGGTGGCCGCAGCGCGCAAGCCCTCTTCATGCGATAGCGCGAGAGGCTCCAGGCGGATGCCACGGTCGCGAAAGGTCACGGGTTCGACGAAAGCCATAAAACCACTCATTCCTTGTCGCGCTGTGCGCGGCTGACGCGCCAGCGCCGCGCCGCTTGCAGGCCGAAGCCGCCGCCCAGGCCGACGAGCGCAATGCCTGCCAGACTGGACGGGCCGTAGCCCGAAGAAAAGATGTCGAAGCCCAGCAGGTGCCCGATCCAGTAGCCTGCGAGCGCGCCGCCCACGAAGCCCACGGCGTCGGACAGGCCTTCCATCAGCAGGCGGCGTGCGCTGCTCATCGGGGGGGGCCTTCATCGGTTCCGCTGGTTCATGAACACCAGCTTCTCGAACAGGCCCACATCCTGTTCATTCTTGAGCAAGGCTCCCACCAGCGGCGGCACGGACACCTTCTGGTCGGCGCTTTGCAAAGCTTCGAGCGGAATGTCTTCGGCCACGAGCAGCTTGAGCCAGTCGATGAGTTCGCTGGTCGATGGCTTTTTCTTGAGGCCCGGCAGGCCGCGCACGTCGTAGAACGTCTTCATCGCCACGGCGAGCAACTCGCTCTTGAGCGTGGGGAAGTGCACGTGGACGATCTTGCGCATCGTCTCGGCTTCGGGGAACTTGATGTAGTGAAAGAAGCAGCGGCGCAGGAAAGCGTCAGGCAGTTCTTTTTCGTTGTTGGACGTGATGAAGACCAGGGGCCGGTGCTTGGCGCGGATGAGCTCGCGCGTCTCGTAGCAGTAGAACTCCATGCGGTCGATCTCGCGCAGCAGGTCGTTCGGGAATTCGATGTCGGCCTTGTCGATCTCGTCGATCAGCAGCGCCACGGGCTGGTCGGCGGTGAAGGCCTGCCAGAGCACGCCTTGCACGATGTAGTTGCGGATGTCCTTCACGCGCTCGCTGCTGTCGGCGTCGCCCAGCTGGCTGTCGCGCAGGCGGCTCACGGCGTCGTACTCATACAGCCCCTGCTGCGCCTTGGTGGTGGACTTGATGTGCCACTGCAACAGCGGCATGCCCAGTTCGCGCGAGACCTCTTCGGCCAGCATCGTCTTGCCTGTGCCGGGCTCGCCCTTGACGAGCAGCGGGCGCTGCAAGGTGATGGCCGCGTTCACGGCGAGCATCAGGTCCTGGGTGGCAACGTAACTCTGTGAGCCTTGGAATTTCATGGGCCGTAAATAGGGTAATCGTTGATAAAAGGCCTGGAAAGGCGCTGGCTATAATCGTTTTCTGCCCGAGCACCGACAAACTTCCACGAGATTGTGCGCGCAAAATGAACAAGAAGTTGACCACGATATTCGCCCTGGCTGTCGCTTGCGTGACCGCAGTTTCGCAGGCCCAGGAGACCAAGGGCGATGCCAAGGCGGGCCAAGGCAAGATCGCCATGTGCATCGGCTGCCACAGCATTCCAGGGTACCAGGCCAGCTTTCCCGAAGTGCACAAGGTGCCCATGATTTCGGGGCAGGGCGAGCGCTACATCACCTCGGCGCTCAATGCCTACAAGAAGGGCGACCGCAAGCATCCGACCATGCGCGGCATTGCCGATTCGCTCACCGACCAGGACATCGCCGATGTGTCCGCCTACTATGCTGCCCAGGTGCGCGAGGGCGCCAACCTGCCTGCCAAGCCCACGCGCGAGCCGAGCGTGCAGGTGGCGCAACTGCTGCAAAAGGGCGCGTGCGTGTCCTGCCATGGAGACAACTTCTCCAAGCCCATCGACCCGTCGTACCCCAAGATTTCCGGCCAGCACGCAGACTACCTTTTCGTGGCGCTGAAAGCGTACAAGGCCGATCCGAACAACACCCATCTGGGCCGCTCCAACGCCATCATGGCGGGCATCGCCAAGCAGTTCACGAACGCCGAACTGAAGGCGCTGGCGGGTTACATCGGCTCGCTCGATGGCGAGTTGCAAGTGGTTCCGCAGTCGCGCTTTCGGTGATGCGTTGACCCGGCCAACCCCCGCGTTGCCTTGCTGGCCCCGCTTTGAGAACCCGCCGTCCGGCGGGTTTTCTTTTGGCCGGTTCATGGCAAGAACGATGGCCCTGCGCGGGCGTTATATTTTGGTCGCGGCACTTCGGGCGTCCGGATGGCGGCGTGCCGGCTGCATCGATCGTTTCATGGACGGTGTTCCGCCGCCGCACTGTTCGTTATTTATTCCAACCTGCATGGCAAGAGGGGTCAACACATGAGCATTTCCATCGCGGGGCACGTGCTGCCCCAGTCTTCCACGTTGTCGGAGTCCGCGCAGGTTGCCCTGTCGTTGATCGATGGCGGCCTGCAATGGCTGCGCTGGGCGACCACTTCGCCCAGTGCGCACTACCATTTCCCCGATGAAGCGGCGCTGGTGAGCGACATCCAGCAAGGCCTTCATGGCTCCGGGCTGGCGCTGCTCCCCGGCCTGGGCCTGACGGTCAGCCCGGCCAAGCTGATGACGCTGGAGCTGAACGATCTGCGGACCCTGGCGCGCGTGGAGGCGGGCGACGCGGACCCTGCGGTGATGGTTCAGGGGCAGCGCATCCTCCGAGAACATCGGCTGCTGACGGCGACGGAGTTCCAGAAGGCGCGGGCATTCCTCGGGTCACTGGGCGTGGCCGAGGCACCGGTGTTTCAAAGCATCGATTTCATCGATGGCGTCGCACTGTGCGAGTTGCCTGGGTTTTCGGTGGGCGGCGCGGTTCCGTCCCCTGCATTGCAGGCAGAGGCCGCGGCGTTCGCGATTCGCCAAGCGCACACACCGCGTGAGTTTGTCGACTACTACCGGATCTATCTCCACCTGGCCAACACCCTGCCAGGCTTGTTGCAGGCCACCCCGGCGCAGCGCGGCACCGCAGCTGAAGTGGCGCTGCAAGCGCTGCTGCCTGCGCTTTTCGGTGCGCTGGAAAGCCTCAGCCTGATGAACGCCGCTGTCTCTTCGCGGGAAGTGAGCCTTGCCATCTCCAACTGGTTGGCACAGGGCCGGCGCCTCGGATTTTCGCGGCTTTCCGAGGGCATTCGCTGCATCGTCGAAGGGGCGCACTACCGCGGCGAAACCGGTGCGGCAGCCGCGAACCTCGTGGAGGCGGCCCTGCAGCAGGCCATGGCGGTGCTGGGGGCCAATCGGCCGGGCGAGGGGGAACTGGGGCAAGACGGTGTGACGCTGACCTTGTCGGCAGGCGCCCAGAACCAGCAGGTCGGCATACGGGTCTCAGGCTCGGGTTTTGTGTCGCTGAGCCGCATCGGCCGTGCGGCCACTCCCGCCGACTGAACACCGATCACCCGGCGCCAGTCCCGAGCGCCGGCACTGCGACGCTTATCCCCGAACGGAACGGTCGAAAAGCTCCAGCGGCGCTGGCCGGCCGAAATAATAGCCCTGGGCCTGGGCGCAGCCCATGGCCCGCAGTTGCCGCGCCTCGCCCTCGGTTTCCACGCCTTCGGCCACCACGGTCACGCCGAACCCTTTCGCGATGTTGAGCACGGCGGTCACGATGGCGGCGTCCTGTGGCGAATGCAGCAGGTTGCGCACGAATCGCTGGTCGATCTTGAGGCAGTCGAACGGCAGCCGGCTCAGATAGGCCAGCGATGAGTACCCGGTGCCGAAATCGTCGATGGCGATCTTCACGCCCAGCGCGCGGATGGCCGCCAGGCGAGCCTGTGTCACGCCGTCGTCCTCGATCAGTACCGATTCGGTCAGCTCCAGCGTGAGGTGGTCCGGCGGCAGCCCGCTGTCGCGCAGCACCTGCTGCAGCGTAGCGGGAAAGTCCGACTGGATGAGCTGGCGGGCGGACACGTTCACATGCAGATCGAAGCTCTCGGGCAATTGGGCCCGCTGGTGCGCGATGGCGTGCGTGGCTGCGCGCAGCACCCAGTCGCCCAGCGCCAGGATGAGGTCGGACTCTTCCGCGATGGGAATGAAAACGCCCGGCGGCACCAGCCCCCGCGAAGGACTGTTCCAACGCACCAGCGCCTCCGCGCCCGTGGCGCGGCCGCTGGCGAGGTCGATCACCGGCTGGTAGTGCACGAGGAACTGGCCTTTCTCCAGCGCCTGGCGCAGTTCGATGGCCAGCCGCGTGCGCTCCATCGACTGCTCGACCATGCAGGGCTCGAACACCACGCACTGGTTGCGGCCGCGGCGCTTGGCCTCGCCCAGGGCGATGCTGCCGTTGCGCAGCCATTCGGCCAGTTGGTCGCCCGCCAGCGACCCCGCCACCACGCCGACCGACGCGTTGAGCATGACCTCGTCCGCACCCGCCGAGAACGGCGTGGAGAAAAGCCCCAGCACCGCTTTGCCGATGGTGTCTTCCGCCACGGCTTCGCCGTCCAGATGCAGCAGCGCGAATTCGTCGCCGCCCAGGCGCGCCATCAGCACCGTGGCCGGCAGGCGCTGGCGCATGCGCTCGGCGATGGCCTGCATCAGTCGGTCGCCCGTGCCGAAGCCCACGCTGTCATTGATGGCGCGAAAAGCGTCCAGCCCCACCAGGCTGAGTACGGCCCAGCGGGGGGACTGCCAGTCGGCCTTCTCCAGCAGGCCGCGCCGGGTGAGCAGGCGGGTGAGCGGGTCGCCCAGCAGCTGCTCGCGCATCTGCAGGAACGATTGCCGCAGCCGGTCGGCCATCTGGTTGAAGGCCTGGATGAGGGTGGTGGTCTCGCGCAGTGCGCTGGTGTGGCGCAGCAGGCCCGGTTCCCAGTCGCCGCGCGACAGGCGGTTGGCGGCCTCGGCCGTGAGCAGGATGGGACGCGCCACGCGCTGCACCACCCACAGGCCCAGCAGCAAACCGAGCAGCGCGATGCCGCTGGCTGCCAGCATGTAGCGGCGGCTGATCACGCGCGTATCGCCCAGCAGGTCGGACTCGGGCAGCAGCACCACGATGCGCCAGTCGATGCCGGGCTGCTGCGTGAACGGGGTCACGCGCGCGAAGTAGCGTTCGCCGTTGTGCTGGAATTGAAACTCCGTCCCCGCGTCGGCTCGCGTGCTCGGCAGGGCTGCCGCAGCGGCACGGATGGGCGCGCTGGCGCTGAGCCCGGCGGTGAGCCGCTCGCGTTCGCCGGTGCGGGAGACGGGCTGTTCCGACAGCACCGAGCCGCCTTCGGACTGTGCGACCAGCCGCTGGTCCACGTCCAGGATGAAGATATGGCCGTGCCCGCGCAAGGGGTCGTCGCGCAGGAAATGGTTGAGGGTGTCGAGCCGCACGTCGGCTTCCATCACGCCCACCATCTGGCCATTGGCGACCACGGCGGAGGCTGCGGAGATGGTCACATCGGCCCGCTCGCCGGCCGTGGTGTAGATGGGGGACCAGCCAGGGTTGCCCGTGCGGGCCACCGGCGCATACCAGGGGCGCACGCGAGGGTCGTAGCCGCGAAACGATGCCGACACCGAATCGGGCGTGCCGCTTTGGTAAACGTGCATCAGCCCTTCGGTGGAGCGGTCCTTCAGGATCAGCCGATAGCTGTCCGCCTCGCGGCGCAGGCCGGTGTAGTCGCCGTCACGGCTGCCGAAGCTCAGCAGGCTGATCTGCCGCTCGTCGCGGTACAGGGCATCGAACACCGCGCGAATGTGTTCGTGAATGGGGCGCATGTCGCCGGGCTGATAAAGGCCATGTCGGCCGATGGCATCGGCGATGTCGCGCTGTATTTCGAAGGGCCGCGAGAGGAACCGCGACAGCCGGTCTTGCGAGGTGTGCATCACCGCGTTCAGCAGCCGCACGCTCTCCTGGTCGATCAGGTGGCCGATCTGCCGCTGCTGGGTGAATGCATGCAGCCCCACGGTGGCGGCGAACAGCACGGCGAAAGGGACGGCAATGGCGGTGCGCAGGGAGATCTGCCACCGGCGCATGTCAGGCCACCCTGTCCGATGCGAGGGCGCTGGCCGGCCCCGGTAAATGGGCGCTCTGGGCTGGAGAAACGACCGCCGCCATGCCGAGCCCGGACTTTGGCGTAGCGGCGGCAAGGAGGTGATCGTTCCAGGGCATGGTGTGCAATGGTGGCGCAGGGGCCGGCATCAGTCCCGGGTTGCGCGCCGCTGTACGCACGCGACATAGGCATCGCCATCGGGCGGGCGGCCGGAGCGCTGGCTTTCCCACAACATCTGCCCCAGGCATTCCATGGCGGCGTGGTGGGCGTCGTGCAGCGAATCCAGGCGCGCGGCGAGCAGTTCCACCGCCTGGCGAATGCCGCGCGGCTGGTCGATGCTGCACTGCTCGCTGATGGACAGGTGCATCGACAGGTGCAAAAAGGGATTGGTGCGGTCCGGCGTCTCGTCGTAATTGCGGGCCAGGGCTGCATCGACATCGGCCAGGTCGGCGTGGTATTCGGGGTGCTCCGCGATCCACAGGCTGGCCAGCGTCTCGATGGCTTCCATGGGCTGGCCGGCCTGGGACTTGGCATACACGGCGCAGAAAAAGCGCCGCACATCGGCTTGGGACGGATTGAACATGTCAGCCAGCGTAGCACGGGCCACGGGGGGGTTGCGCCCTTGCCGCACCGCCCGGCCGCAGGCATTCCGGCATGCGGAGCGCTGCCGGGATCGGCAGGCGTCCGCGCACCCGGGCCGGACGATCTGTCAGAAGGTTTCCCAGTCGTCGTTGTTGTGCTTGCCGCCCGGTGCGGGCGCTGCAGCCGGGGCGCTGGCGGGCTGCGATGCAATGGCGCGTGGCTTCGGTGCGGGTGCCTTGGATGCCTTCGATGCGTTGGGGGCCGCAGCCGTTTTGCCCGCTGCGGGCTTGGGCGCCGCCAAGCGGGTGCGTGCCGGCTGCGCGACCGCCTTCGGGGCGGCTGCGGCAGCGCGTGCGGGCAGAGCGACCGGCTTGCGCATGGAGGCTGGCGACGCTGCGGAGGCCGGTGCGGATGCGGCATAGGCGGACGGAGCGGCTGCAGCACCGCTACCGGGAGCCAGCTTGAAGACGGCTACGGCCTGCACCAATTGGTCGGCCTGCACGCGAAGGCCGGAGGCCGCCGCAGCGCTTTCTTCGACCAGTGCGGCGTTCTGCTGGGTGGCCTGATCCATTTGCACGACGGCTTCGCCGACCTGCGCCACGCCGTCGCTCTGTTCGCGGCTGGCGGCGCTGATTTCGCCCACGATGGCGGTCACGCGGCGGATGGAGGTCACCACTTCCTTCATGGTGTTGCCCGCCTGGTCCACCAGGGCCGTGCCCTGTTCCACGCGCTCCACGCTGGCGCTGATGAGGTCCTTGATCTCCTTGGCCGCATCGGCGGAGCGGCCGGCCAGGCTGCGCACCTCGCTGGCCACCACGGCGAAGCCCCGGCCCTGCTCGCCCGCGCGGGCGGCTTCCACGGCGGCGTTCAGCGCCAGGATGTTGGTCTGGAAGGCGATGCCGTCGATCACGGAGATGATGTCCGCGATCTTGCGTGAACTCTCGTTGATGCCCTTCATGGTGTCCACCACCTGGTTCACCACTTCGCCGCCCTTGACCGCCACTTCGCTGGCGTCCTGGGCCAACTGGTTCGCCTGGCGGGCGTTGTCGGCGTTCTGGCGCACCGTGCTGCCCAGTTCTTCCATCGACGCGGCCGTCTGCTCCAGGGCCGACGCCTGCTGCTCGGTGCGCTGGCTCAGGTCGTTGTTGCCCTGAGAGATTTCGGCACTGGCCGTGGCCACGCTCTCGGCGTTGCCACGCACGGTGCCCACGGTCTGCACGAGGTTGGCCTGCATGCGCTGCAGGGCGGTGAGCAGCGTGCCGGTTTCGTCCCTCGATTGCGCGACGATCGGCACGCTCAGGTTGCCGTCGGCCACGCGATCGGCGGCGTCCACGGCGTCTTGCAGCGGGGCGGTGACAGAGCGCGTGATGAAGAACGCGCAGACCATGCCCATCAAGGCCGCGATGAGCGCCGCGATCCAGACGATCATGCGGGCGCTGAGGTAGGCGGCATGGGCCACCTGGCCGCCTTGCTGCATGTTCTTTTCCTGCAGATCGACCATCTTTCGCAACGTGGCGAGGTAGGTGCCCTGGATGGCGTAGCGCGGTCCGAACAGCAGTTGCTGGCCTTCTTCGTTCTTGTTCTGGAGGCCGAGCGCAGCGACGTCCTGGCTGAAGGCGATGTAGGTCGCGCTTTGGGTCTTGATCTCCTGGATGAGCGCGCGTTCTTCGGGCGTGTCGGCCAGCTTTTCCAGCGTGCCGATGAGCGTGCCGGTGGTCGCGATGTTCTTGTCCAGCGCGGCCTTGTTGGGAGCCATTCCCTTTTCGTCGGCCAGGATGATCAGGTTGCGCACGAGGCGTGCCGTGTCCATGGTCAGGTACGACAGCTGCTGGCTGGCCGCTGCCTTGGGGTACAGGTCGTTGATGAGCTGCTGCGAGGCTTCGTCCTGATCGGCGAGCCGAAAGAGACTGATGCCGGTGATGAGCGCCATCAGTAACAGCACCAGTCCGAAGCCGAGGCCCAGGCGAACGCCCAGTTTGAGATTTTTCATGGGAGTTTCCTGGAATGGGTGCTTGAGCGGTATGCGGAAGCAGCGCAGTACGCCGACTGTTTGTCAGTAATCGTAACCACTAAAGCTGCAGCTTTTCTTAACGGCAGGGAGTTTTCAAAGAGACTTTGGACCGCCTGTGGGGAAAACTCAACAGGTGTAACCAGCACAGGCAGCCAGTCCCGTGGCGAGCGCTCCATGCCTGACAAAAATCCTCTCATTCAGCGGCGGCGCGTGCCCAACGTGCGCGAAATCGCCTCGGCCGCCTTGAGCAACGCGGGCAGCAATTGCGTCTGCATCATTTCCGCGCTGGTGCGGTTGGCCTGGCCGCTGATGTTCAAGGCCGCCACGGTTTCACCGGCGCGGTTGCGCAGCGGCGCCGCGACGGAAATCAGGCCCTCTTCCAGTTCCTGGTTGATGAGGCACCAGCCCTGCGTGCGCGCCTGCCGCACTGCGGCCAGAAGGCGCTCATCGTCCAGCAGGGTGTGGGGTGTCAATGGCCGGCGCGGCAGGTTTTGCAGCAGCGCCATGACCGCGTCGTCCGATTGGCCCGCCAGCAGCACGCGGCCCATCGATGTCCAGAAGGCCGGCAGCCGCGAGCCGACGCCGAGGTTGGTGCTCATGATCTTGTGCGTGTGCACCCGCAGCACATAGACGATGTCCCGGCCGTCCAGCACGGCGGCCGAACACGATTCATGCACATGGTCCACCAGCGCCTCCATCGCCGGCTCGGCCAGGTCCCAGATCGGCATGGACGACAGATAGGCAAAGCCCAGATCGAGGATGCGGGGGGTGAGGCGAAACAGCCGGCCGTCGCTGTCCACGTAACCCAGCGTCTGCAGCGTGAGCAGGATGCGCCGCGCACCGGCGCGGGTGAGGCCGGTGCGGGCCGCCACTTCGCTCAGCGTCTGCTGCGGCGTGGCGGCGCTGAAAGATCGGATCACCTCCAGGCCGCGGGCGAACGACTGCACGTAGCTGTCGCCTGGCCTAGGGTTATCACCGATCTCAGGGGGGCTGTCGCTCATGGGGATTTGGTCCTAAAATTCATTGTACGAACATTTGTTCTTTATACGAACAAATGCCAGGCCGCTCAGGCGCTTTCCGAATTTTCACCTTTTGCACCCCCACCTCCCCATGATCAACAAGATTGCGGATTCCGTGGCCCAGGCCCTCTCGGGCATCCAGGATGGCGCCACCGTGCTCATCGGCGGCTTCGGCACGGCCGGCATTCCCGGCGAACTGATCGATGGTTTGATCGAGCAGGGCGCACGCGACCTCACCGTGGTGAACAACAACGCCGGCAACGCCGACACGGGCCTGGCGGCGCTGCTCAAGGCGGGCCGGGTGCGCAAGATCATCTGCAGCTTTCCACGCCAGGTGGACAGCCACGTGTTCGACGGGCTGTACCGGTCCGGCCAACTGGAGCTGGAACTGGTGCCGCAGGGCAACCTGGCCGAGCGCCTGCGCGCGGCCGGGGCCGGCATCGGCGCCTTCTTCTGTCCGACCGGCTACGGCACCGAGCTCGCCAAGGGCAAGGAGTCGCGCGAGATCGGTGGCAGGCACTACGTGCTGGAGTACCCCATCCACGGCGATGTGGCGCTGATCAAGGCCGAGCGGGGCGACCGCTGGGGCAATCTCACCTACCGCATGTCCGCCCGCAACTTCGGTCCGGTGATGGCCACGGCCGCCAAGCGCACCGTGGCGACGGTGCACGACGTGGTGGAACTGGGCGCGCTCGACCCCGAGGCCATCGTCACGCCGGGCATCTACGTGAGCCATGTGGTGCGGATCGAGCGCGTCGCGACGCAGGCCGGTGGCTTCAAGAAATCGGCATGAAAATGGCATCCAGCGCAACAGTAGAAAGCGTGAATGGCTATCAAAAGCGTAGCAAAGATGAATTGGCCGCCCGCGTGGCGCAAGACATCCACGACGGCGCCTACGTCAACCTGGGCATCGGCCAGCCCACCCTGGTGGCCAACCACATTCCCGCCGGCCGCGAAGTCATCCTGCAAAGCGAGAACGGCATCCTTGGCATGGGCCCCGCGCCCACCCCGGGCCAGGAGGACTACGACCTCATCAACGCCGGCAAGCAGCCCGTGAGCCTGCTGCCGGGCGGCGCGTACTTCCACCATGCCGACAGCTTCGCCATGATGCGCGGCGGCCATCTGGACATCTGCGTCCTGGGGGCCTTTCAGGTGTCCGCCACGGGTGATCTGGCCAACTGGAGCACGGGCGAGCCCGGCGCCATTCCGGCCGTGGGCGGGGCCATGGACCTGGCCATCGGCGCCAAGCAGACGTGGGTGATGATGGATCTGCTCACCAAGCAGGGGCAGTCCAAGATCGTCGCTCAGTGCATCTATCCGCTCACCGGCATCGGCTGCGTCAAGCGCATCTACAGCGACCTGGCCACGCTGGCCTGCACGCCCGAGGGCCTGGTGCTCATCGACGCGGTGCCGGGCCTGGACCACGCCGAACTCGAACGCCTCGTGGGCCTGCCCATCCGGCCGGCACAAGCCTGACACCGGCCGCCGCAGCGCCTTTCCCGACACACACCCTGGAGACAACACCATGACGCAAGCCTTCATCTGCGACGCTATCCGCACGCCCTTCGGCCGTTACGCAGGCGCGCTGTCCAGCGTGCGCACCGACGACCTGGGCGCCATTCCCATCAAGGCGCTGATGGCGCGCAACCCCGGCGTGGACTGGGCGGTGGTGACCGACGTGCTCTACGGCTGCGCCAACCAGGCTGGCGAGGACAACCGCAACGTGGCCCGCATGGCCGCGCTGCTGGCCGGCCTGCCGATCGACGTGCCCGGCGCCACCATCAACCGCCTGTGCGGCTCTGGGCTGGACGCGGTGGGCACCGCCGCGCGCGCCATCAAGGCGGGCGAGGCGGGCCTGATGATCGCGGGCGGCGTGGAGAGCATGAGCCGCGCGCCGTTCGTCATGCCGAAGGCAGAAACCGCCTTCAGCCGCACCAATGCGGTGTACGACACCACCATCGGCTGGCGCTTCGTCAACAAGCTGATGAAGGCGCAGTACGGCGTCGATTCCATGCCCGAAACCGCCGAGAACGTGGCCGACGACTACCGCATCGAGCGCGAGGCGCAAGACCGCATGGCCCTTGCCAGCCAGTTGAAGGCCGTGGCCGCGCAGCAGGCCGGCCACCTGGTCCGCGAGATCACGCCCGTGCACGTGCCGCAGAAGAAGGGTGACCCCATCGTCGTCGACAAGGACGAGCACCCGCGTGAAACCAGCCTGGAGGCGCTGGCCAGCCTCAAGCCCGTGGTGCGCGAAGGCGGCACGGTCACGGCCGGCAACGCCAGCGGCGTGAACGACGGGGCCTGTGCGCTGCTGCTGGCCGATGAGGCCAGAGCCGCCAGGCACGGCCTGACCCCGAAGGCCCGCGTGGTCGGCATGGCCACCGCTGGCGTGGAGCCGCGCGTGATGGGCATCGGCCCGGCACCCGCCACGCAAAAAGTGCTGCAGCTCACCGGCCTCACGCTGGCGCAGATGGACGTGATCGAGCTGAACGAAGCCTTCGCCGCGCAAGGCATCGCCGTGTTGCGCCAGCTGGGCCTGCAGGACGAGGACGAGCGCGTCAACGCCTGGGGCGGCGCCATCGCCCTGGGCCACCCGCTGGGCGCCAGCGGTGCCCGCCTGGCCACCACGGCGGTCAACCGCCTGCACGCCACGGGCGGCCGCTACGCGCTGGCCACCATGTGCATCGGCGTGGGGCAGGGCATTGCCGTCGTGCTGGAACGCGTTTGACGGCGCTGGCCGATACCTTCAAGGAAGCCCTGTGTCCCTCTCTACCGTAACCACTGCCGCTGGCGCCTTCCGTGTGTGCATCGAAGGCCCTGAAGACGCTCCCGCGCTGGTGTTCTCCAACTCGCTGGGCACCACGCTGGACATGTGGGACGCTCAGGCAGCGCAGTTCTCCCGCACGCACCGCGTGCTGCGCTACGACACGCGGGGCCATGGCGGCTCTGCGGTGCCCCAGGGCCCTTACCGGATCGATCAGTTGGGCGGCGATGTCCTGGCCCTGCTGGACGCGCTGGGCATCGAGCGCGCAAGCTTCTGCGGCATCTCCATGGGCGGGCTGACCGGCCTTTGGCTGGGGGTGAACGCACCTGGCCGGCTGAGCGGTCTGGCCGTGGCCAACAGCGCGGCGAAGATCGGCGCGGCCGACGGATGGCTGGCCCGCGCCGCCCTGGTGCGCGAGAAGGGTTCGGCAGGCATGGCCGAACTGGCCGCATCGTCGCCCGCCCGGTGGTTCACGCAGGCCTTCGTCGCCGCGCAGCCCGAGGCGGTGCGCCGCGCGCAAGGCTGGATCGCCGGCATCGCCCCCGAAGGCTATGCCGCGTGCTGCGAAGCCCTGGCGCATGCCGACCTGCGCAGTGCCATCGGTGCCATCGACGTGCCCACGTTGCTGATCGCGGGGGCGTCCGATCCGGTGACCACCGTGGCCGACGCGCAAGCGATGCAGGCCGCGATCCCCGGCGCGCAGCGGGCGGACCTGCCTGCCTCGCACCTTTCCAACCTGGAGGCGCCCGAAGCCTTCGATGCCGCCCTGGCGGCCTTCCTGGCCGCCTGAGCCGATTGCCGCGCGAGACACCCTCCATGGATCAACAGCCTACGAATCCCCGCTGGCGGCACCGCCCCGAAGGCTCCACCTGGGGCGACTTCGGCCCCGACGATCAGTTGGGCCGCCTGAACCTGCTCACGCCCGAGAAGGTGCGCCAGGGCGTGGCCGAAGTGCATGAGGGACTGGCTTTCGCGCTGAGCCTGCCGCTGGACTACCCTGGCGGCAACGCCCTCAACCCCAACCGCTACCCGCCCGTGCTGCGGCCCACGCTGCGCAAGGGCCGCGTCAACTTCAACTGCCTGATGGGCGAGCTGGAGCCCGGCCGCACCGATGTGCTGTCGGACGACCTGGCCATTCTGTATCTGCAGTACTCCACCCAGTGGGACAGCCTGGCCCACGCCGGCTCGATGTTCGATGCCAACGGCGATGGCCTGCCCGAAGCGCTGTACTACAACGGCTACGCGGCGGGGCGCCACATCGTCGGCCCGCACGACGTGCGCGACACGGGCGTGCCGGCCTCGCCCGGTGCGCCGGGGGCGGCCACCAGCACTTCGGCCGCGCATGCCCTGGGCATCGAGGGCATGGCGCGCACGGGCGTGCAGGGCCGCGGCGTGATGATCGATCTGCGCGCGCACCTGGGCGACGCCCGCACGCTCGTCGGCTACGACACGCTGATGCGCGTGATGGATGCCGACGGCGTCACGGTGGAGGCGGGCGACATCGTCTGCCTGCACTCGGGTTTTGCCGACGTGCTGCTGGGCATGCGCCGCAACCCCGAGCCGGCCGTCATGGCGGGTGCCTGCGCCGTGCTGGACGGGCGCGACGAGCGGCTGCTGCAGTGGATCACCGACAGCCAGCTGGCCGCGATCGCCGCCGACAACTACGCGGTGGAGGCGCACCCGGCGCGCCCCGGCCCCGACTGCTGCGCGGCGTTGCCGCTGCACGAGCACTGCCTGTTCAAGCTCGGGGTTCACCTGGGCGAGTTGTGGCATCTCACACCGCTGGCCGAGTGGCTGCGCGCTCGCGGGCGCCACCGGTTCCTGCTGACGGCGCCGCCGCTGAATCTTCCCGGTGCCGTGGGTTCGCCCGTGACGCCGGTCGCCACGGTCTGAGCGCCGACGTTCGTTCCCGGTCACGGTTCGCTGGCGGCGCGCACCGCCCGGGAATCCAACACCGACCCCGCCGGGCGACCGGCATTTGCAATGTGCCGGCCCGCCTGGCACACGGAGACTGCTGTGCCTTTCATCATCGAAACCTTCGACAAGCCTCATCACCAGTCCGTGCGCCAGGCCACGCGCGCAGCGCACCTGGCGTTCCTGGACGAGCACAAGGCCTTGCTGCTGGCCTGCGGCGCCAAGCTCGCTGACGACGGCACCGACCTGGGCGGTGGCCTGTACGTGGTGGACCTGGACACGCGCGAGCAGGCGCAGCGCTTCATCGAGTCCGACCCGTTCCACGCTGCCGGCCTGTTCGAGCGCGTAGTGCTCACGCGCTGGCGCAAAGCCTACGTGGGCGGCGAGTGCCATCTCTGAGCGCCGGCCACTACACCTGCCGTGGCACGTGCCGTTGCGCATGTTCTCGCACCTGCCCGTGCGGTTCCGTTTTTCGATCCATCGCCTTTCGTTTTTCCCGGAGTGACCTTCCATGACCGCCATTTCATCGCGTGAGCGCGTTCTCATCACGGGCGGCGGCGCCGGCATCGGTGCCGCCACGGCCGAGCGGTGCCGCGCCGACGGCTTCGAGCCCGTCATCATCGACCGCGTGGTGGACCACGTGCCGGGCGGCATCCAGGCCGACCTGTCCAACACCGCCGACACCGCGCGGGCGCTGCAGCAGGCGCTGGCGGGTGGGCCCATCACGCGCCTGGTGAACAACGTGGGCATCGTGGTGCCCGCCGAAGCCGCCGAGCAGACCCTGGAGCAGTTCGATCTGGCCGTGGCGCTCAACCTGCGCTGCAGCCTGCAATGCATGCAGGCGCTGCTGCCGGGCATGCAGGCAGCGGGCTTCGGCCGCATCGTGAACATGTCCTCGCGCGCTGCTTTGGGCAAGGAACTGCGCACCGCGTACTCGGCCACCAAGGCCGGCCTGATCGGCATGACCCGCGTGTGGGCGCTGGAACTGGGCCGCCACGGCATCACGGCCAACGCCATCGGCCCCGGGCCCATCCGCACCGATCTGTTCGACCGCGCCAACCCGCCCGACGCGCCGCGCACCCAGGCCATCATCGATTCGGTGCCCGTCAAGCGCGTGGGAACGCCGGACGACGTGGCGCATGCCGTCGCCTATCTGCTCGATGCGCGCAGCGGCTTCGTCACCGGCCAGGTGCTGTACGTCTGCGGCGGCATGACCGTGGGCGTGGCGGGCCTGTAGCGCGCGGCCCCTTCCTTTCGTTTCTCTCCAAACCACACAATAAAGCAAAGAGACAGTCCCGATGTCGAAAATCACAGCCTTCTTCACCGAACTGATGCGGCGCTACCTGCCCGATCCGTTCGTCTTCGCGATCATGCTCACGCTGCTGACGATGGCGCTGGCCTTCGGGGTCGAAAACCGCCCGATCAACGACGTGGTGCAGGACTGGGGTAAGGGCTTTTGGAGCCTGCTGGCCTTCACCACGCAGATGGCGGTGATCCTGGTGATGGGCTACGTGCTGGCGGCCGCGCCCATCGTGGACCGGTTCCTGGACCGCATCGCCTCGCGGGTGCAGACGCCGCGCCAGGCCATCATCGTGGCCACCATCGTCGGCTGCGTGGGCAGCTACCTCAACTGGGGCTTCGGCCTCGTGATCGGCGGCATCATGGCGCGCAAGCTCGCGCTCAAGGTGAAGGGCGTGCACTACCCGCTGATCATCGCGGCGGCGTACACGGGCTTCACCATGTACAGCCTGGGATTTTCGGCGACCATTCCCGTGCTGATCTCGACCAAGGGCCACGCCTTCGAGGGCACCATGGGGCTGATCCCGCTCACGCAGACGATCTTCTCCGCGCCCATCCTGCTGACCAGCCTGGCCGTGCTGATCGCGCTGCCGCTGCTCAACGCCACCATGCACCCCAAGAAGGGCGAGCCCGTCGTCGAACTGGACCCGGCCACCGTGGCCGATGCCAGGCCCGCCGGCGCAGAAGGCCTGCTGGGCGACCAGAAGACGCTGGCCTGGCGCCTGAACAACAGCCGCGTGCTGAGCCTGCTGATCGGCCTGTGCGGCATGGCGTACGTGGCCATGCATTTCATGAAGGGCGGCAACCTCGACCTGAACATGATCAACTTCTTCATCCTGTTCCTCGGGGTGCTGCTGCTGGGCACGCCGATGAAGTACGTGGAGAAGGTCAACGAGGGCGTGAAGACCATCGGCGGGATCATCCTGCAGTTCCCGTTCTACGCCGGGATCATGGCGATCATGCATGGCTCGGGCCTGGTGGAGTCGATCGCGCACATGTTCGTGAGCGTGTCCACCGCCGACACGCTGCCGCTGTGGGGCCTGGTCAGCTCGTTCGTCATCAACTTCTTCGCGCCTTCGGGCGGTGGCCACTGGGTGCTGCAGGGCCCCTTCATGATCAACGCGGCCACCACGCTCGGCGCCTCGCAGGCGCAGACGGCCATGTCGGTGATGCTGGGCAACGGCTGGAACGATCTGGTGCAGCCGTTCTGGATCCTGCCGGCGCTGGCGCTGTCCAAGCTGAAGCTGAAAGACATCATGGGCTACACGGTGGTGTCCATGCTGCTGGTGGGCGCCATCTACGCCGTGACCATGCTGGTCTGGCCGCACCTCTGATCGCCGTGCTGTGGGCATCTTCCCTTCTTTTTTCCATTCCGTTTTCAAGGAGCAACCCATGCTGTTCATGGCTGAAATGACCGTGCAGATCCCGTCCACGCTGGCCCCGGAAGTGGCCGACGAGATCAAGCGCAAGGAAAAGGAATATTCGCAGCAGCTGCAGCGCAGCGGCAAGTGGCGCCACCTGTGGCGCGTCGTGGGCGAATACGCCAACGTGAGCATCTTCGACGTGGCCAGCAACGACGAGCTGCACGCCATCCTGAGCGGCCTGCCGCTGTTTCCGTACATGCAGATCAAGGTGACGCCGCTGGCCAACCACCCGTCGTCTGTCGTGCAGGAATAGACAGGCACGCTGCCGTTCCACCGCCGCAGGCGCACGACCGAGGAAACAAGACATGACCCCGTTCCGTTCGACCCCCCTTTCCGCCGCCCCTTTCCGCCGCCCCGTCCCGATCGGGTTCGCGCCGCGCGCTGCTGGCCGCCGCCGCTGGGGCCGCAGTGCCTGCCAGCGCCTTCGCGCAGGCGTTCCCGAACAAGCCCATCACCATCATCGTGCCGTTCGCGGCCGGGGGCACCACCGACATCCTGGCGCGCGTGATCGGCCAGGGCCTGTCCGCCGAACTGGGCCAGTCGGTGGTGGTGGACAACCGCGCCGGCGCAGGCGGCAACATCGGCGGGCAGATGGCCGCACGCGCGCCGGCCGACGGCTACACGCTCTTCATGGGCACGGCGGGCACGCACGCCATCAACGCCGCGCTGTACAAGAAGATGCCGTTCGATCCGGTGAAGGACTTCGCGCCGCTCACGCGCGTGGCCAACGTGCCCAATCTGCTGGTGGCCAACCCCAACCAGCCCTACAAGACGGTGCAGGAGCTGATCGCCTATGCCAAGGCCAATCCGGGCAAGGTGAACTTCGGTTCGTCCGGCAGCGGCAGCTCCATCCACCTGTCGGGCGAGCTGTGCAAGAGCCTGGCCAAGGTGGACATGCGGCACGTGCCCTACAAGGGCAGCGCCCCGGCCGTGACCGACCTGCTGGGCAACCAGATCGGCATCATGTTCGACAACATGCCCTCGGCCATCCAGCACGTGCGTTCCGGCAAGCTGCGCCCCATCGCCGTGACCACGGCCAAACGCTCGCCCGAGCTGCCCGATGTGCCGACCATCGCCGAGGCCGGGGTGCCCGGCTACGAGGCCACGTCGTGGTTCGGCATGTTCGCGCCGGCGGGCACGCCCGCGCCCATCGTGGCGCAGCTGAACAAGGCGCTGGTCAAGGTGCTGTCGCAGGCCGAAACGAAGAAGAAGCTGGCCGACCAGGGCGCCGAGCCGGTGAGCGAGACACCCGAGCAGTTCGCTGCCTTCATCCAGGCCGAAAGCGCCAAGTGGGGCAAGGTGGTGAAGGAATCCGGCGCCAGCGTGGATTGATCTGGCGTCCTCTCGGTTGCTATTGTTTTTATAGCTATATGCCTTAGTGGATATTGTGGTGGAGGCATATTTGACCAATATGCTTGTGCCGCGCTACTGCCAGGTTCAGCAGAACGCCTGGCGCTGGGATTTCAGCGCGTTGCGGTCGATGCTGGCGTGCAGCAGCTCCATGTCCTGCGCGCCCACGCCCCGCTCGGCGAAATGCTGCGGCCACCGGTCCACGGTGCGGGCCACTGTCTGGATCAGTTCCACAGCCCGGGCGCGCGTGAGGCCGAACTCGCTGAGATCGGTCAGCGCGTTTTCGAGGGTCGATTCCGCGCCGTGCCGGCCCACCCCCATGGCCTGGTAGCCCATGTTCTGCAGCGCAGGCACCACGTCGAACGCGGGTGACAGCTCGTAGTAACCGTCGAAGCCCAGCCGCAGGCAGTGGTTGCGCTCGTGGTCGTCCGTGTTGTCCATGAGGATGTTGAACACCATGCGCTGGAACAGCTCTTCGCGCTGGGCTTTGTGCCGGTCCGGGTGGGCCTGGCGCAGCAGCACCGTGGCCAGCGCACCGTAGCTTTCACCCAGGCCCGCCGCTGCCAGCGCGGTCTTGGCCGAAATGCAGTGCAGCCGCAGATTCAAGGTGCCGGTATCGAGCCGGTCGAAGCGCTGGATGGTCAACGCGTGGCGCGGTTTGCCGTGCGCATGCCGCGATGGCAGCGGCAGCACGCCGGTGGCGGCGACGCGGATGCCGGCCTGGGCTGCCAGCGTCATGGTGGCGTGCTCGATCAGCGGCGTGTCCACGGGGTCGTCCAGTTCGCTGAACTTGATCACGCAGGGGCCGCCATCGGTCTGCAGCAGGGCCTTGGGCCTTGCGCCGCCCAGCGTGACGCCGGGTTGTACCAGGCGCTGGATGTCCGGCGTGATGGGCGCTTGCGTCTGCACGTCTTCCACGGCCCGAACCAGCGACGGCAGGTCGCGCAACTGCGGATACGGCCCGATGCGCCGGGGAATGTAGCGTTCTGCCGAGGTCGAGAGGCCCAGAGCGCCGAACCGGTCGTCGCCCGCGAACAGCAGCATTTCCAGAATCGACAGGCGCGCGGGCCGGTCCACATGGCGGATGATGCGTTCGCCCCAGCGGTCCGGGCGGGCATCGTCGATGGCACCAGGGGCGCTGTCTTTTTGGCCTGCACTGAAGGTTTGCCCGGCAATGAGGGGAAGGTCTTCGCTCAGCGCGAACTCCCACCAATCCGCGGCATAGCTGAAGGTGGCGCAGTTGGGCACCAGGGCCGACAACGCGACGGAGCCCGTCAGCACGGGTGCGGCCGGGTTGACCAGCGTCCAGACGTGCAGAGTGTCTTGCGGAACATAAGAGCGCGGCAGCACTGAGGGCGCGCTCATGAACGGGCCTTCTTGTGCCCGGCGATCAAAGCCAGCAGGCCTGCGGCCGTGCTGTTGGCCGGGCGTTCCGCGGGGCTTGGCGGAACGGCCGGTTCGGAGCTTGCGCCCGCCGCGGTGCCATGGCGCGCGAAGACCGGTTCCGCTTCCCGGACGCTGGGTGCTCCCAGGGCCGGGTCGGCCTGCGGCACCGCCCCTTTCTCTGGAGTCTTGGCGATAGAGGCGATAGAGGCGATAGAGGCGATAGGGGCGATAGGGGCGATAGGGGCGATAGGGGCGATAGGGGCGATAGGGGCGATAGGGGCGCGGGGTGCGCGCGGGCGCGTTCTGGCGACCTCACGTTCCAGCGAGGCAAGGTCGTTCTGCGGCGCAATCAACTCGGCCAGGCCCTGTGCCTGGTTGATGAGCCACATGCACATCACATACGACGCCATCGCCACGGACGGGTCCCCCCGCTCTATGCGGGCCATGGTCGGCTGCGAGACGCCCAGCCGCTGGGCCCATTGCGCCTGCGTTTCCTTGCGGCGCTTGCGGGCGATGACGATGTTTTGCGCCAGTTGCTCGATCTGCTCCAGCACGGCCCGGGGGTAGGCTGCTGGCGGGGTGTTCTGTCTTGGCATTCATAGATGTTATTGAAAATGCCAAAAAATAGAAACCTATGAATTAGGTATTGGTCTGAATTCAAACAGGAATGCGTAAAAAATTCACATAGATAGGAAATAACGAAAATATTAAACATCTATGAATATAAAAAGCCAATTCGACTTTGTTGATGTCGGCAGACCGATGTAGCGCAGCGCAGGCGATCCGAGTGCGCTGGCTGGGCGCCAAAAGTGTCGGCGCCTCGCCCGTTTGGTGGCTATCGGCAGTTCATCACGCCTGCCGCCGGTTTTCAGAAGAAGTACGTCAGGCCCACGCTGAAGCTGCGCGGCAGGGCGGGCGACACCACGTTGGCGTTGATCGCGCCGTCGTAGTAGGCCTTGTCGAACACGTTCTTCACGCCCGCGGTGATGCGGTAGTTGGCGCCGGCATAGCCGATCGACAGGTCCGCCACGGTGTAGGCGGGCAGGGTGAAGGGGTACGAGCCGATCTGCTCGCTCACGTAGCGGGCACCGGCCCCCAGGGTGATCTGCGGCATCTGCGGCAGCTTGTAGGTGGCCCACAAAGCCAGCGTGTGGCGCGGCGTGAGGTTCAGCGGCAGGCCGACGATGGCGGCGTTGTTGTCGCGCGTGACCTTGGTGTCGGTGTCGGTGTCGGTGTCGGTGTAGGTGTCGGTGTAGGTGTAGGTGTAGGTGTAGGTGTAGGTGTAGGTGTAGGTGTAGGTGCCCGTCAGCTTCAGGCTGCGCAGCAGTTCGGCGCCCACTTCCAGCTCCAGCCCGCGCGCGCGTTGTTCGCCGGTCTGCACGCTGAAGCCGGTGTTGGCCGGGTCTGCCGTGGTGACGTTGCGGCGCTTGAGGTCGAAGAGCGCGAGGGCACCGGTCAAGCCCCCGTTCGGCGCCTCGTATTTGAGGCCCGCCTCCCACTGCTTGCCGGTCTCCGGCGCGAAGGGCGAGCCGCCGAAGCTGGTGCCCGACACGGGCAGGAACGATTCGCCGTAGCTGGTGTAGGCTGCCCAGCCGGGCGTGAACTCGTACACCAGCCCGGCCGACAAAGTGGTGGCGGAATCCTTCTGGCGCGTCTGCCGGTTGGCCAGGCGGTCGTCGATCTGGTTGTCGGACCAGTCGCGGCGCAGGCCGACCAGGGCGGTCCACTGCGGGTTGAGCTTGATCTGGTCCTGCGCATAAAGGCCCATCACGCTGAGCTTTTCAGGCGCGTTGCTCGTATAGGCCGCCGGGCAGGAAGTGGCCACGCCGTACACCGGGTTGAACACGTCGAGCGCGCCGATGGTGCAGCGCCGCTGGCCCTGCCAGCTGTGGCTGGTGCGTGCGTCCAGCCCGGTCACCAGGCGGTGCTGCACACCCAGGGCGGCGAACTGCGACAGCAGCGAGGTGTCGGTGGCCAGCATGTCGTCGTCCAGGTACTGGCGCGTGGCCTGGCGGTTCTGCAGGCGCTGGTTGGACTGCAGCGCCAGGTTGGAGACGAAGTTGCCGTTCCCCTTTTCGGATTCGTAGCGCACGTTCTGGCGCAGCGTCAGCTGTGGCGAGATGCGGTGCTCCAGCGCATAGCCGACCGAAGTGCTTTCGATGTCGTAGCCGCCGAAGCCCGGATCGCCCGTGTACAGGGTCGTGCGCACCGGGCCGTTGCGGTTGGGTCGCACCGTGCCGTAGGGCGTCATGCCCTGCTGGCGCAGCCAGTTGCTCTGGCTGTAGGTGGCGAAAAGCACCAGGTCGGTCTGCGGGCCCAGGTCCAGCGACAGCGACAGCGACAGCGAGGGCGAGGGCGCGATCCATCGGTCGCGCCGGTACACGAAGTCGGTCGGGTCGCCACTGTTCGACACCTGGGCGTTGATGCGGAACGCCGCCTTGCCCGATGCGTTCAACGGGCGGTTGATGTCGGCCTGCAACGTGCGCTGGGCGGCGAGTCCATGCGCCTGGCCAGCGCCATCGTCCGCACCGAGGTCAGCCGGGCGTTTGCGGTGGCCGGCCAGGAGCGCCTGGTGCAGGCCGCGCCCCTGGTGCCGGGCCCGGGCAAGCAGTGGCGCCGCAGCGGGAAGATTCACAGCCGCTGGAACCATGACCTGATGGACGGCCAGGTCGTTGACGCGGGTCAGCCGTTCAAGGTGCCCAATCCAGGCGGGTGCTTTGACCTGATGCAGTGCCCCCACGATCCCAAGGCGCCGCCCGAGCAGGTCATCCAGTGCGGGTGCGTGGCGCTGCCGTGGCTCAAGGGCTGGACGGTGATGACGGCGGGTGCCAAGCCCTTTACGGAGCGCGAGCTGCAGCTGGATGGGCGCAAGGCTGCACTCGACCAGGCGGCCAAGAAAGCGGGCCGGCGCAAGGAATGAAAACGCCCCGATCCGGCCGGCCGCGACAGCCGCTTGAACCCGATCCACTGCGGCACCCCCCCGGAAATCTCCCGAACGCCCCCCTGCTGGCCCGGTTAAAGCCCGGTTAAACACCTTGTTGCATCCTGGCCCCGTTTCCGCCTGAGGTTAGCATTCGCCCCCAACAAAAAACACGATCTCAAGGGAGATTGAATGAGTGCAGAACTTGCGGCCACGTTCTTCAACGTCGGCTACGGGCAGACCTTGGCCCAGTCCATGGACAAGAACCAGGTGGACGTCCTGGTGCTGACGCAGATTCAGTACATGAGCATCCTGCAGGACAAGGCCAGAAACAACGCGGCCCTGGAATTCAACCTGCGCAAGATGTTGTCCCAGTCCACGTTCGGGCAGTACTGGCAGAAGACCTTCAGCCCGAATGCCAGCGAGCCATGGGTCGGGCCGGTGGCGCAAGGCGCCAATGATGCGCTGGCCATTACCAAGACGCTGAATGCCATCGGCATGGCCGGGATCGGCAGCTACATCAAGACTACCGCGACCGGAACGTACATCATCATCAAAGGGTACTCGGCCCAGCGCAGCAGTGCTCTGCAGGGGACGCGGTATCTGGCGACCAACCCGAAAATGCTTCAGCTCGGTTTGGGCATGAAGAGCTTGCAGGGGATCGCCAAGGGCGGCTTCATTCTGGGCTTGGTCGTGTCCACAGGCCTGGAGGTAATGGACTTCATGTTCAACGACGAGAAGACCATGTACGACCTGGTGGGCGGTATCGGCGTGGAGGCCGTCAAGGGCGGGTTAGGCGCACTGGTGGCCTACGGAGCGGCTGCGTTTGTAGGCGCTTCGATGACTGCGGTTGCAGTGGTCCCTCTGGGTTTTATGGCGGTGGTTGCTCTTGGCACCGGGATCGGCCTCAACGTACTGGATCGTCGCTACAGCATCAAAGAGAAAGTGATCACAGCCCTCAAAATGCTGCCGGAACAGACGGCTCAGGGCATGTACTACATAGACACAACAGCCCAGTCATGGCAAGACGATCTGCGCAACGCCATCGAGCAAAAGAAGGTGGAGGCAGGGCGTGCCATCGACCGCAGCGTCCGGGACTGGCTTTGCCGAATCTCCTGCGGTAGATACTAGAAATGCCTGCTGGCAGGACCACGATCAAATGAACGACATTCACCAAATCCGCAAGAGTCTGCTGTGGGGCGTGCCGCTGTATTTGGGGTTAATTGCCGGCGCCTACCTGCTGACAGCCCATGAAATCCTGCCCACCATTGAGGCGATCACTTCCCAAGCGCCAGTGGTCCGAATTGCGCCTTCGCTCCAATTGATCCCGTTTATCGGCATCGCTTGCATCCTGGGCATTCTGGTTGCCAGCACCAGGGCCATTCCTTTGAGCGACAAGACCATCAAGCGCTTTGAACGTGCATTCATCGCCGCTGTCGCGGTGTGTGTAGCCGCTATGGTCTTGATACCCGTGACGTCTGTACTCCAACGCGTCTATATGCCCCGCAACGGGTATTCGATATGCACCGAGTTGAAAGACAACCCCACGCTGTGGTTCACCGACTGGGTGCGCGATCCAGCCTGGTGTGTCAAAGGCAAGAGCATGGATTGGGTGAACGAACAGGCGTCAACGCCGCACGTCAAGCCGTAGCCGCCTTGGCGCGCTTGGGTCGTTGGGGCGGCTGCCACCAAGGCGACAACCCGGCCGCCAGCGCGGCGCAGGCCAGTGCCATCTGCAGGGGTGGCTCCCCCACCAGGTGGCGCTTGTAGGTCGCCCAGGAGATGCCCAACTGCTGCGCGCGTGAGATATTGAGATTCCTTAATCCGATCCAGCTGTCTATGTTCGATGTCCAAAAAATCCGCAAAACCCTGGTGTGGGGTGTGCCGCTGTACCTGGGGTTGACGGTGGGATCTGTCTTGATGGTGGTCCACATGATCGTGCCCGCCATTGAGGGAGTCGCACAAAGGGTGCCTGCCGTTCGCATCTCCCCTTCCGCGCAGGTCGCGCCTTTTATCGGTATCTGCTGTGTCCTCGGAATCGTGGTCGCATCAATGCGCGCGGTGCCCTTCAGCGATGCACGGATCAAACCGTTTGAGCGGGCATTCATTGCCTCCATTGTGGCGGGCGGTCTTTCCATGTTGTTGATTCCCGTGACCGCAGCGGTGGTGCGTTTCAACATGCCGAGCCTGGGCTACTCAATATGCAGTGATCTCCAGGGGCATCCCACTCTCTGGTTCACCGATTGGGTGCGCGATCCAGCCTGGTGTGTCAAAGGCAAGAGCCTGGATTGGGTCAACGAGCAGGCGTCAACGCCGCACGTCAAGCCGTAGCCGCCTTGGCGCGCTTGGGTCGTTGGGGCGGCTGCCACCAAGGCGACAACCCGGCCGCCAGCGCGGCGCAGGCCAGTGCCATCTGCAGGGGCGGCGCCCCCACCAGGTGGCGCTTGTATGTCGCCCAGGAGATGCCCAACTGCTGCGCCGCTTCCTGCTGCGTGTAGCCCATGGCGGTCTGCCACGCGCGCAGATCGTCTGCAGTCATTTCTCAGCCAGGGCACCGCCCGGCGCCAGATAGTCGCGTTCGCCCGGCTGGGTGCCGTAGCGGTACGCATTGATCTGCCTGTTGTCGCGCGACATCAGCAAGAGGTGCGCTCCATCGAAGGGCTGACCGTAGAGCGCCCAGAACGCCGCCGCTGCAAAAGAGGGAGTCTGCGTGCGGGTATCGGGAAGCACCTCGCTGCCCCCGGTGCGTTGTTTGATGACATAGACACGGAAATCGATGTGCGGACGGCCGAGCCGGAAAGAGGTGCCGGCATTCGCGGGCTTTCAGCCGGCATTCGGCCTGCGTGCACCCGACGCGCGCGCACCCGCTGGCACGCGCGCAGTCTCGCGGCCGCCCTAGCCGCCTTGTGCCTGAAGCAGCAGTACCAGCGTTGAGAGCGCTGCCAGCAGCGGCCCGCGGTCGGCAGACCTCAGGTGGCTCCCAAGGCTTTCGAGCAGCGCGGCGCTGCGGTCCAGGCCGCTTTGCCGCAGCTGCAGCGCCTGGGATTGCGCGCGCGCGTCCAGCCCACCCGTCTGGTGACGCAGGCCCTGTCGCAGCCACTGGGCCAGCGATTGCAGGGTTTCGTCGAGCAGGGCCTGCAGGGGCGTGGGCGCGTCGGCGCAGGTGCGCAGCGCGAGCGGCTGGGCGGCTGGCGGCTCGATCTGCGGCACCACGGCGCGCTGGTGGGTGAGCAGGGCCAGCGGCTGCATGACCGCCTCGCCGCCGCGCAGCGCCACCGGCCCGGCCACCGCGCGCAGCGGCCCCCATTCGCCGGCCAGCGCGCGGGCCAGCGCGTCCACGGCGCCCGGCGCGGCCGCACGGTGCGGCAGCGCGAGGTGCAGTGCCGGCCCGGCGTCTTCCTGCTGCGGGTCCGCGATGCGCGCATGCAGCACCTGCGCAGCCGCATCCCACTCGCAGCCGTGCACCTGCATGCCGCCTTCCAGCGCCACCACATGCAGCGCGCCCGAAGCCCCGCTGGCAGCACCCGTGGCGGCCTGGCGCGGCTGCACGAAATCGGGAAGCGCGGCGCGCAGGCGATCGCGCAGCGATTGCACGCTGGCCTGGCGCAAGGGCGGGGCCAGTTCGTCCCAGGCAGTGGGCGAGAGCGGCATCACCCCGGTCTGGCGCGCCCCGGCGGTGATGTCGATGAGGCCGTTGGCGCGGCGCGTGGCGGTCTTGGTGATGACCTGCCCCGCCGCGATCTGCCGCAGCGGAAACCCCGCCACGCGCCGCCCGGCGAGGGCCTGCGCGGGGGCGTTGTCGCCTTCGCCGCGTGGCCACTGGCGTTCCAGCACCGTTACGGTCTGCGTGTCCGGATCGGCGAAGAGCACGTTGGCGCCTTCTGCGGCTGCGTCGGACCACAGCGCGGCGCCCAGCGAGACGAGCTTGATGTGGTCCAGCGCGACCTCGCCCTTCACGCCCGCGCCCAGGATCTGGCTGGCATGCAGCGCGGGGCGTGCGGCCCCCGTCCTGTCCGTGGCGGTGGCCTCGGCATGGGCTGCGGCGCGCGGGCGCGCCCACAGCTCGGCCGCTACGGCCAGCAGGCGCGCCGGGTCGTGCCGGCTGCTGCGGGCCTGCAGCGACTGCAGCTGCAGCCACAGCTCTGCGATGCCGTCGTCCACCCAGCGCCAGCCCAGGGCCTGCGCCTGCGCCCGCAAGGCCTCGAAGCGCGCGGCGAGGGCCATCGCGGGTTGGGCCGATCCGTCGAGCCACAGCGACAGCAGCACCGCATCGAGCGCCTCGCGCAGGCGCAGCGCTTCGGGGGACTGCAGGTGCGCGGGTGCCGCTGCCGTGTCGCTGCCGGCACCGGTTCCGGCACCGGCCTGGGCCGTGCCCGCGCGCGGTGGCACTTCCACCATGGCTTCTTCGCTGCCTGCGGGCAGATCGCCTGCGGCTCGGAAAGCCCACAGCGCCACCACGACATGCGCGCAGCCGCTGCCCTGCTGGCAGTCGCAGCGCGCATGCACGAGCGAGCTGCGCGAGAAGAACCGCACGGTGCACATCGGCAACCGGGCCGTGGGCGGTGCGGCGTGGCCCTGCCACGGCTGCACCGCCACCACGGGGCGCGAGGCCGCCAGCCGCGCGGCCTGATCCAGCACCGAGGGTGCCACGCTGGCCGCCACTGCCGCGTCGTCGAAATGCGCGGGGCTCCAGGGGCCTCCCGGGTCCGAGGGCTGCGCCGCGGCCGTGGACGCATCGGCCGCCGGGGTGCTCGCCGTGCCGTTCAGTCGTTGATAGGCCAGCACCAGCATGACGCGGTGGCGGCACATGCCGCTTGCGGCGCAGGTGCAGGCGGCATCGCGCAGCGTGCGGCCTGGCGGCAGGCGCGTGCGTGCGCCGTCGTCGAATTCCGCGCGCACGGTGCCGTCGGGCTCGGTCTCCAGCCGCGGCAGCACCCCGGCGGCCACGTCCTTTTGCGCGCGCTTGACGAAGCCCGCGTTGGCCAGCGCCATCAGCGCCTCGGGGGTGAGTTCGAGCAGGTCGGCCCGCAGCGGCGCGTTCATGCCTGCACCTTCTCGGCCAGCCAGCCCGCGAGCTGGCCCGGGGTCATGGCGCCGACCTGCGCGCCTTCTTTCACGAGGCGCGCGGCCATTTCTCGGTCGTAGGCGGGCTCGGCCTGCGCGTCCAGCGCGGCCAGGCCCAGCACCTTCGCGCCCGCGCCGGTCAGCGCCTTCACGCGGCGCACGAGTTCTCCGGGGTCGCCGCCTTCGTAGAAATCGCTGACCAGCACGACGATGGTGCGGGCCGGGTTGGCGACGAGCGATTGCGCATAGGCCACGGCCCGGGCGATGTCGGTGCCCCCGCCGAGCTGCACTTTCATGAGCAGCTCCACCGGGTCGGAGACATCGGCCGTGAGGTCCACCACCTGCGTGTCGAAGGCCACCAGCCGCGTGCGCATGCCGGGCAGCTGCCAAAGGCATGCGGCCATCACCGCGCTGTGGATGACGGAGTCCACCATCGAGCCGCTCTGGTCGATGAGCAGCACGATGTCCCACGGCTCGGCATGCCGGCGCGAGCGGCTGATGAAGACCGGCCGCTCCACATAGAGCTTGCCCCGGGCAGGGTCCCAGCGCCGCAGATTGGACTGCAGGGTGCGCCGGAAGTCGAAGTTGCGCGCCACTTTCATGCGCGAGCGGCGGCGCCGGTCGCGGCTGCCGCTGAAGGCCTGGCGCACTTCGGTGGCGAGCTTTTCCATGATGCGCCGCACCACCTCGGCCACGAGCCGGCGGGCGGCGGCCAGCACCTGCGGGTTCATGAGGTGCTTGGTGTGCAGCACCGCGCGCAGCAGCGATTCGGACGGCTCGATGCGCTCCAGCACCTCCAGGTTGGTCACCACTTCGTCGATGCCGTAGCGCTCCACCGCATCGCGTTCCAGGCGCTCGATCACTTCCTTGGGAAAGAGCGTGTGGATGGCGTTGATCCAGTCCGGCGTGCTGAGGGCCGAGGGCCCCAGGCCGGCGCTGCGCTCGCCGCGTTCGGTGCGGTCGCTGTCGCGGCCGTACAGCCATTCGAGCGCCGCATCGGCCGCCTGCGCGGCATCGCCGAGCGCGCCGCAAGCGGGTTCCGCCGGTTCGCCGAGCAAAAGGCGCCAGCGCTGCAGTGGGTCGGGAATGGTCAGCCGTGTCATGAAAGGGCTCCGGTGCCGGTGGCAATGCCCCACGCGGCCAGCCGCGCCGCCGCCGCGGCTTCGCCGGCGCGCGCGCGGGCCATCGCTTCGGGGGGCAGTGCGCCCTGGGGCGCGGCCGTGAGGGTGCGGCGCGGCAGGTGCTGCGCGCCGTGCAGCGACAGCACCTGCCCGGCCAGTTGGCCCCGCTCGCGCGGCGGCAGCCAGGCGAAGGCGGCCCGCAGCGCCGGCAGGGCCTGCACGAAGTCTTCGTCGTCCAGCGCCCGGATGCGGCGGTCCATGCCGGCTGCGAAGGCGGGTTCGGTGGCGAGCGCCTCGCGCGCCAGCGCCAGCAGGCCGGCGAGGGCGTCGCCCAGCGTGGCGGCGGTCATGGCGGCGAGCAGGTCCATGGCTTGCTCCACGCCGGCCTCGGGGGTGGCGGCATCGCCGCCCTGCGCGCCACCGCCCAGGCGGCCCGACAGCGCCAGCACCGCGCCGAGCGCCGCGCCGCGGCTGACCGGCGCCGCCTGCGGGTCAGCCGCCTTGCGCTGCCATACCGCTAGGGCGCGCGCGGGTTCCAGCGCGAGCGGATCGGGCGCACCGTCTTCCAGGTCGGCCAGCGTGTCGGCGACGATGCGCTGCAGCGCGCGGTGGCCGCGCAGATGGTCTTCGGTGTCGGCGGTGGCCACCGCGGCGGGGGCTTCGAGCAGCCAGAGCGCGCGGTCGAAGCCGGCCTCCACCGCGACGCGCAGCACGGGCGCACCGGCCATGCCGAGCATCTGGCCATGGCGCAGCAGCGTGTGCAGCAGGCCCAGCGCGGGGGCCAGCGCCTCGAACCGCGCCTCTTGCGCGATGGCGTCGCCGATGTCCCGCAGCAGTCCGCCGCTCAGCGCCGCGAGGCCCGCCCAGGCCGCGCGGTTCAGGCCCTCGGCCAGCGGCTCGATGCGCCCGCGTGCCTGGCGCAGGCGGTCTTCCAGGCGCGCCCGCGCGGCGTCTTCCAGCGTGGCGCCCCAGGCGCCCGCCTCAATGAGCGCCGCCTGCTGCTCCAGCGGTTCGCTGAGGCTCCAGCCCTCCGCGCGTTCGCCCGACAGCGCCAGCGCCGGGCCGCGCGTACGCACCACGCCCGGCAGTTGCAGCAGGGCGAGCCGGTGCAGCACGCGGCTGCGGGCGCGGTCGCCTTCCTGCAGCAGGTCGAGCGTGACGGTGCCGCGCAGCGGCAGGCCCTGCGCGGCCAGCTCGGCACGCACGGACGCGACCAGCGGTGGCTGCGGCGTGCCCGGTGCGAGGCGGCCCGCCGTGTCGCCGGCCAGCACGTCCATCGCCTGCACCAGCACCGGGTCGGTGCCGGCGCGCAGCGGGCCGCGGTAGGTCCAGGGCAGGGGGGCGTCGAGCGCCTCTTTCACCAGGGCGCCCGCCAATGCGTCCAGCCAGTCCGAGCGCAGCGGCTGCCGGTGCCCGCGCAGCCGCGCCAGCCCCAGTGCGCGCGCATGCACGGCCATCAGGTCGGCGGTGGAAGCGCTCAGCTGGCGCTCGCGCAGGCGCTGCATCACGCCGCGCAGCGCCTCGCGGGCCGCGCCCTCGGCCCCGTGTTCCCAGAGCCATTGGTAGTACTGCGGCGATGGCATGCCCGAGGCATAGCCTGCGAAGGCATCGAGCCGCCGGAAGGTGTAGGGCACGATGTAAGAGCCAAATCGTGCCGATGCCCTAGTGGTAATTGGGTGGTTTGCTATATTTTTTATAGTGCCTTCAGGGCCTTCCTCGGGCCGCGGCGTTTCCGGCTCGCTGGCTGGCATGTTGCGCCAGAGCCGCGAGAGCGCGGGGGCGTGGTAGCCGCCGCACACCACCAGCACCGGGCCCTGGTCCTGCGCCATGGCCCAGGCGATCCAGCGCGCCATCATCTGTTCGCGCGCCTGGTTGCCCAGCGAGCCCGTTTCCCCCTCGCCGCGCAGGTGGCCGAAGTACGTGGACAGGCGCAGCGCAAGCTCTTCGCCTTCCAACCCGGCCTGCGCATCCACCGGCCCCGCGTCTTCGAAGAGGTGGTCCCAGAGCGCGTCGCGGCCCTGCACCGAAAGATTCTCCGCCAGCGCGCGCTCATACGCCTCGGCCCGCGCCTGGTGCTCGGCATCGGCCGCATCGGCGTAGCGGTTTTCGAGATGGGCGAACGCGTCGTGCCAAGCGGGCAGGTCGATGAAGCGCACCTGCGCGCCGGCCTCCCGCCCGGCCTGCAGCGCCTGCCATTCGGGCGAGTGCTCGGCGAAGGGCGTCCACGATCCGCGGTGCGTATCGCCGCGTCCCAGGTAGCTGTAGATCGCGACCGGCAGGCGGTGCGGCAGGTAGAGCTCGTCCAGCCGGGCGTTGAAATCCGCGGGCCCCTCGATCAGCACGAACGCCGGCCGCAGCGCCCGGATGCGCGCCGCCACCAGCCGCGCACAGGCGGGGCTGTGGTGGCGCACGCCCAGGATGACGGGGTCGGCGTGCGGCGCCATGCCGGCCTTCACGGCAGCCGGTGGCGCGCTTCGTAGTACGCGCGCCAGTGCCCGCCCGTGCGCTTGGCGGCCTTTTGCTCGAAATAGCGGCGCAGCTTGGCGCGGTCGTCGGCGTTGTCCTTGACGATGGTGCCGGCGATGCAGTCCACGAGGTCGGCGGGCGAGCCCTCACGCTGCTCCAGGAACCAGGCGCGCACGCCCACCGCGTGGGCCACGTTCACGGCCTCGGCGGTGGACATCACGGCGCTGAGCCGGTCCATGGCCGCATCGGGCGGGGCCCCGCGCTGGCCGTCGGCCGGTGCGCCGCGCAGGTCGCGGAAGGTGGATACGAGCAGCTCCAGCACCGGCGCCGGCACGGCGTGCGGGATGCCGCTCTGCGCGAGCAATCGCGCGCTGGCGTCCTGCACGAGCGACAGCTCGCGGTCGAAGTCGAGGATCGGGAAGACGGTCTCGAAGTCGAAGCGGCGCTTGAGCGCGGCGCTCATCTCGTTCACGCCGCGGTCGCGCGTGTTCGCCGTGGCGATGATGTTGAAGCCCTCGCGGGCGTAGAGCATGGCGTGTTCGCCTGCCAGCTCGGGCACCGCCATCACGCGGTCCGAGAGCATGCCGAGCAGGCAGTCCTGCACCTCCAGCGGCGCGCGCGTGATCTCCTCGAACCGCACGATGCGCCCCTGCTGCATGCCCTGGTAGAGCGGCGCGGGCACGAGGGCGCGGGGGCTGGGGCCTTCGTTGATGAGCAGGGCGTAGTTCCAGCCGTACTTGATCTGGTCCTCGGTGGTCGAGGCGCCGCCCTGGATGGTCAGCGTGGACACGCCCGAAACGGCTGTGGCGAGCAGCTCCGACAGCAGCGACTTGGCCGTGCCGGGCTCGCCCACGAGCATCAGCCCGCGGCCCGTGGCCAGTGTCACCAGCATGCGCTCGATGCTTGCCACCGGCGCGACGATCTTGGGGGCGATGCCCAGCGCCGCATCGCCCAGGATGAAGGCCCGCGCGGCGCGCAGGCCCAGCGACCAGCCGGGCGGGCGCGGGTCGGCGTCCTGGGCGCGCAGGCGCTCCAGCTCTGCGGCATGGAGGATTTCGGAGGGCGGCCGCTGCAGCGGGACACCCGCGGTTGCGGCTTCGCCGGGAGGTGTTGTCTTGCGGGAGAGGGCCATGGGTGCGATCGGTCAGGGATGGGAATGCAGGGGGCAGCGATGCGTTGGCCGGTCAGGCGCGCAGTCCCTCCATGTCGCGGATCAGCTCGCTGGCGGAGATGGCGTCCAGGCGGCCGATGGGCTCGGCATTCTGCAACTCGCCCCAGGCCGATGGCTTGCCCACCTGCACGTCGCCCAGTTCCTGCTCGGGGTATTCATCCACCATGCCCACGATGATGCCGGGGTCCAGGTGCAGCTCGATCACGTGGGCGGCCCCGAGCGGCTTGGTGAAGTACCAGATGCCGCCGCCATCCTGCGCCTGCCCGCGGCGCCAGCCCTTGTTGACCAGGCCCAGCACGCGGCCCGTGGGCACCTTGGCCTTGGTCCAGCGCGATAGCTTGATGTCCGCCTTCTCCGCCTCGGTCAGCGTGTAGGTGTCGCGGCCGATCTGCGCGAATGGTTGCAGCAGCTCGTAGTCCGCGAAGATCTGGCCGAAGGCCGCGGCGTCTTCGGGCGACAGTTCCAGCGCATGCGGCACGCCGATGCGCACCTGGGCGCCCTCCGGGATGTCGAACGGATCGTCCTCGGCCGTGGTGGTGCTGCCGTCCTCCGCCACGCGAAAGCAGGCTGCAAGCCGGCCGCCGTAGCTGCCGCCATCCGGTACCTCGTACACGCCCCAGACCAGGCGCTGAACGATGTGGCGCACCAGCGGGTGGCCGGCCAGGAAGGTGCGGAACACCTGCGGCGTCCAGCGCCTGCGAGCGCACATGGCCACCTCCAGGCGCAGCAACTGCTGGCTGGCGATGGTGCGCGCATCCTTCTTGAGCAGCTTGAAGCGCTCCACCGCCTCCGACGAGAGCGCGGGGTCGTCGGTCTTCTTCGGCTTGGGCAGGTCCGGCAGGCGCGCGCCATCGCCGCCGTCCGCCGAGACCTCGCGCACATAGGGTTTCAGCGTCTCGTCGAAACCCACCTTGAAGGCCCGTGGGCCGAAGTCGAGCCGCAGCGTGCCCTGCGCATCCAGGCCCAGGTCGGGCGCGAGGCGGTCTTCCAGTTCCTCGGGGCTCAGGCCCCGCGCCTCGGCGATGGCGGCGATCTTCTCGCGCGCCTTGTCCTGCAGGCCCTTGAACTTGATCTTCTGCGCGATGCCGTTGAGCAGCATCAGCGCGACGTCGGTGCCGATCTGCGCGAGCACGTCCAGCCCCGTGACGGCGCGCGCATGGGCCGATTCGCCGGGCCAGGCGCGGATGAAGGGCGTGAGCCGGCGGGCGGTGTCGTCGGTGCCCAGCAGGCCCAGCGCGGTCAGCGCCCAGCCGTCCTTCGACGGGCCGCCCGCTTCGAGCCAGGCGCCGAACGCATCCCATGCGAAGTCGGCCAGCGAATCGGGCGTGCAGGCCTCGCGCACCAACGCGATGCCGGCATATACCTCTTCGCTCGTGGGGAAGGTCAGCATCTGGCCGAGCGCGTCGAGCGCTTCGTCGGGCAGCGCCTTGCCGCGGCCCGGGCCGTCCTGCAGCACCGGGCGCCGCCAGCCGCGCGGCTGCCAGAACTCGGGCAACTTGGCGCGCTTGGTCGGGAAGCGGTCCAGCGGGCTTTCGTCGAGCACGGTGCGCAGCGCCTGCAGGACCGCATCGTCACCGTAGCGGCCGGCCACCTCCAGCAGCATCGCCCCGTGGCCCTGCGCCTGCAGCAGCCGCAGGGCAGCGCCTGCGCAGTCGCGCGCCTCGCCGGCCTTGCCCAGGGCCGGCGCGATGAGCGCGCAGGCTGCGTGTTCGGGGTACTTCAGCAGCCAGGCGCGGCCGGTGTCGCGCGCGGTCTTGAGCTTGGCGAACGCGCGCGCGGCCGTGGGCGCGATCTCCACCGCACCGTAGTGCATCGCCCAGGCCAGGTTCTCGGCCGGTTTCGCGCGCACCATGGCGGCGAGCGCCGGCAGCGCGGGCAGGCCCAGCTTGGCGATGGCATGGCCCACGCCGTAGCCTTCGGCCTCGCCCGCCACGGCATTCCAGAACGGTACGGCCAGTGCCGGAGGCAGCGTGGCCACGGCCACGCAGTCGAAGGAATACCAGTAGTAGCGCTCGCGCTTGCGCTCGGCCAGCATGGCGCGCCACGCCGCGATCAGCGCATCCGCGTCTCCCGCCCGGATGGCGCGAGCGGCCTCTTCGCCCATCGTGGCGAGCTGTTTTTTCTTGTTCGCATCGAAGCCCAGCAGATCCACCATCTCCAGCACGTCCTGCGCCGCTTTGGCGAAGCGGTGGACCTGCCACGAGTTGAGACGCAGCGCCTCTTCGCGTTCGCCGGCCGCCCATTCCTCGACCGGGGCGAGCGGCAGCGGCTCCAGCGACAGCACCGCCGCGGCCTTGCGCGCGGTCTTGGCGAGCCAGGGCGGATCGGCAAGCACGGTCGGCAATTCTTCCCGTGCGGCCACCTCGGCGGGGCCGGTGAGCAGGGCCAGCTGCCGGTCCACGGCGGCCTGCGCGGCGGCATCCAGCCAGGGGCGCAGCATCGGTACGCTCTGCCCGTGCGCGCGCAGCAGGCGCGAGAGCATGGGCGTGAGCAGGCCGGCGTCCTTGCCGTCCGCGGCCACCAGCCGCGAGAGGGCCGCGATCGCCGCGAGCGGCCAGCGGTCCGCCGCCAGGGACAGACGAGCCAGTGCGCCCTTGGAGCTGCTGGCGGCCTTGGCCAGCGCATGCAAGGCCTCGGGCGTGCCGAGCGCGGCCAGCGCTTCGCCGGCAGCCTCCTCGGCGGCCCCACGTTCCAGCACCGCCACCGCGCCGGTGCCGCGTTCGCGCACGGCCGTCGCCACCATGCGCGTGTTGCCCCAAAAGCCTTCCGAATAGCCCAGCCGCGTCTTCGCGGCCAGCGCAAGCGCGGCGGGGTCGGTGGCCGTGAGCAGCAGCCAGTGCAGGGTGTCGGGCACTTCCTTATCGGCGGCGAGCCGGTGCGCGAGCGCGTCGGACACCGCAGGCCGGTCGGGCAGCAGCAGCGCCATCGCAGGCTGCCGGCTCGGATGCAGCGAGGGCAGGGCGGCTTCGATGCGGTCGGCACACGCTTCCCACTCGGCGTGCGGTGCGGCCGCGAGATGGCGGCGGAAGGCTTCCTCGCCCTGGCCCAGCGGCCCGCGCCATCCGTTGCTCATCGCGCGGGTGACGGTGGTGGACAGGTGCGCGCGGCGCTTCTTGGCAGTCGAGTCGTAATCGTTGGTCGTCTCCAGGCGCTGGGATGCCATCAGGATATCGACGGCCCCCGGCAGCCCGTACTGCGCCACGAGGTAGTTCACGATGGCGGCAGCCGGTTCGTTCTCGCCGTAGTAGCCCGAACTGGCCAGGGCCAGCGCGAGGAGTGCCGTGTCGGCCTCCGCATCGGCTTCGGCCGTGGGCCGGCTGAGGCGGTCGATGGTGCGCTGCAGCGGATCGCGCAGGGCCGCATCGGTGCTGGTCAGGTCGATGTGGAAGTCGCAGCTGCTGCGCACTTGCTGCCACGCCTGGGGCAGTGCAGCGGTTTTCACTGCCTGGGGGAAACGGCGCGAGGCGTAGGCCTCGCGCTCCATCTGGGGCGACAGGCGCACGGGGTCGCCCTGGGCCAGCCAGGGCGGCACCGCGCCGGTCTCGCCGTCACCGGCCGGGGCATCGGTGGGCGCTGCGGATGCTGCTGACGGCGCGGCCGCCACAGCCACAGCCGCCGCCGCTTCGGCGAGCAGGGCCTGGGCACGGGCCGGCGCTCGCTTGCCGACCTGCGCGGTCGAGCCCCAGCCCGTCAGCAGGCCTTCGGATTTCAGGCGCTCGAACGCCATCGATGCGCCCTGGTCGCTCACGCCGTGCTGGCGCTTGAGCACCGCGGCCGAGAACACGTCTTCCACCTTCACCGTGCCCTCGGCCAATTGCTTGCAAAAGGCCGCAAAAGCACGGTCGCACTGCGCGTCCAGGCTTTCTGGCGGTGCGGATGCCGGTGCAAAGCCGCTGGCAGCGGCGGCGGGCGCGGCACCGTCCGCCGCTGCCTGCCTGGAGGCGGCTTTTGGCGCGGCCGCCTTGGCAGGTGCTGGCGAGGCGCCGATGGCGGCACCCGGCGCCACGCCGACTTCGCTGTAGCCCTTGCCCGTTTTCTCGGTGACCAGCTTGGTCAGCGCCGCTGCAGCCTTCGCGGCGTCGGCGAACGATTTGGTCTGGCTCTGGCCGGCCGTGCCGATGCGGCCCCACCGGATGTTCAGGTCCGAGCCGGAGGGCTCGATCTCCCAGAATTTGCTGGAGTTTCCTTCGATCAGTTCGAAACGTCGCATGGGGTCGAGTGTCCTTTCGCAAACGGGTCTTTGGGGAATGGGCTGGCGGCTGCGGCATGGGCCTCGGCGCCGGTCGAAAAAAGGTCAGGCGCTGCCCGGTGGCAGGCCGGCGCGCTGCGTGGGCGGGGCATGGCCTTCGGCGTCTGCGGGGGTGTCCGCATCCGCTGCGGCGGATGCGGCTTCCTGCCGCTCCTTGGCCATCTGCTCCACCAGTTGCTGGCGGCCCTGCCGCCCTACGGCGATGAACTTCTCTTGGTCCTTGTGGTGCGGATACATGCGGTTGGCCAGGTCGATGTTGTGTTCGCGGAACCGGTCCGCCACGCGCAGAGCCTCTTGCGCCGGCAGGCCCATGAGTTCCAGCACCGTGCGGGCGGTCTTCAGGCTGGACTCGAACACCTCGCGCTCGACATGCTCCACGCCCAGATCGCGCAGCGCGTTCCAGTGGCTCACGTTGCGGGCCCGGGCCACGATTTTCAGCTGCGGAAAGTGAGCGCGCGCCAACGTGGCGATCCTAATGGACTGGCTCGCGTCGTCCACCGCGATGACCAGGATGCGGGCCTGCGCGGCCCCTGCGATGCGCAGCAGCTCCAGCCGCGTGGCGTCGCCGTAGAACACGCGATAGCCGAACGTGTGGGCCACCTCCAGCATCTCCACGCTGTGGTCCAGCACGGTGGTGGGCACGGCCTGCAGCAGCATGGTGCGCGCCACGATCTGCCCGTAGCGCCCGAAGCCCGCGATGATGACCGGCGCCTCCTGCGGCTCCGAGATCTTGGCCGCCGCTGGCACATCGGTCTTGAGCCGTGCATAGCGGCGCAGCAGCACGCGGTCCAGCAACACCAGCAGCAGCGGCGACAGCAGCATCGACAGCGCCACGGCGCCGATCAGCAGCGATGCGGTTTCGGCCGGCAGCGCACCCGCGGTCGATGCCGCCTGAAACACGACGAAGGCGAATTCGCCGCCCTGCGCCAGCAGCAGCGTCATCACGGGCCGCTCCTGGTACGGTGTGCCGGTCACCCGCGCCAGTGCATAGATCACCACGCCCTTGATGACCAGAAAACCGAGCAGCACCAGGGCCATCATCCCTGGCGAGCGCATCAAGACGCCGAAGTCGATGGACATGCCCACGGCCATGAAAAAGAGCCCGAGCAGCAGGCCCTTGAAGGGTTCGATGTCGGCCTCCAGCTCGCGCCTGTACTCGCTGTCGGCCAGCAGCACGCCCGCCAGGAAGGCGCCCAGCGCCATCGACAGGCCCACCAGCACCATCAGGTAGGCGATGCCCACCACCAGCAACAGCGACGCGGCGGTGAAGATCTCGGGCGTTTTGCTGCGCGCGATCCAGCGCAGCAGCGGCCGCAGCAACAGCCGCCCGCCCAGCACGATGCCCCCCACCACGCCGACGATCTTGGCCGCTTCCAGCAAAAGGTCGAAGGAGGAGTGGGACGCTGCCTGGCTGCTGGCGGCAGCGCCCAGCAGCGGCATCAGCGCCAGGATCGGAATGGCCGCCACGTCCTGGAACAGCAGGATCGAAAACGACTTCTGCCCGCTGTCGGTGTGCATCAGGTTGCGCTCGCTCAGCGACTGCAGCGCAATGGCCGTGGAAGACAGCGCCAGCCCCAGCGCGCCCACCAGCCCCACGCGCCACGGCAGACCGCAGGCCCAGGCCGCCAGCGACAGCAGCGCCGCGCAACCGAGCACCTGCGCGCTGCCCAGCCCGAAGATCGGCCGCCGCAGCGCCCACAGGCGGCTCGGCTGCAGTTCCAGCCCCACCAGGAACAGCATCAGCACCACGCCGAACTCGGCGAAATGCAGGATGTCCTGCACGCTGCTCACCAGGCCCAGCCCCCACGGCCCGATGGCGATGCCCGCTGCCAGGTAGCCGATGATCGCCCCCAGCCCCAGCGCCCGCGCGATCGGCACGGCGAGCACGGCTGCCCCGAGATAGAGAAAACCGTAGGTAAGCCAGGTGGGTGCGTGGGCCATTGGGGATCGAAAAAGGAATGAAAAACGTCGGGGCGGCGGCGAGGGCAGCCAGGCGGCCAGTCCATGACCGGGGCCTGTCGCCAAGCCATCCGTCCATTCTGGCATCGGTAAGATCGGCGGCCTCCCGTTCCTTGCATCTTCTTTCTTTTCGGTGGACCCATGGATCTGCACACCTGGCTGGCTTTTCTGGCGGCGGCTTGCCTCATCGCGATTTCGCCGGGTTCCGGCGCGGTGCTGTCGATGAGCCATGGCCTCTCTTACGGCGTGCGAAAGACCGGGGCCACCATCCTGGGCCTGCAACTGGGGCTGCTGCTGATACTGGTGATCGCCGGGGCGGGCGTGGGCTCGCTGCTGCTGGCCTCCGAGACGGCTTTCAGCGCGGTCAAGATCCTCGGCGCCTGCTATCTCATCTATGTCGGCGTGGTCCAGTGGCGCTCGGGCGAGGCCTCGCCGCTTCAAAGCGGCGAAACGGCGCCTGCCGGCTCCTGGCAAAAGCGCTGCCTCACCGGGTTTCTGACCAACGCCACCAACCCCAAGGGCATCATCTTCATGGTGGCCGTGCTGCCGCAGTTCATGACCGACGCGCGCCCGCTGTGGACGCAGCTGCTCGCCATGGCCGCCACCATGGTGGTGGTGGACATGGCGGTGATGCACGGCTACGCCGCTGGTGCCAGCGCCATGCGCCGCCTGCTGCGCAGCGCCCGTGCCATGCGGGCACAGAACCGCGTGTTCGGCGGGCTGCTGGTGGCCGTGGGCACGGGGCTTTTCTTCGTGAAGCGCGGCGCTCAGCACGGCTGAACGACAGGGCCAAGCCAAACACTGGGTTGAATGCTTGCTATTAAAAATATAGCTATATGCCCTAGTGAAATATGCGCTGGAAGGGTTTTTGATGCCCATGGTTCATTCCGGCCGCGGGTGGCGCTACCATCGCCACCGCCATCCCAACTTATGACACCGAGGAGCCGTGCATGCCAGTGATCGCAGTGGCCAATCCCAAGGGCGGCGTGGGCAAATCCACGCTCTCCACCAACATCGCAGGCTACTTCGCCAGCCAGGGCCACGCCGTGGTGCTGGGCGATGCCGACCCGCAGCAATCGTCCCGGCTGTGGCGGGGCCTGCGGTCCCCGGCCGTGCGCCCCATCGGCGACTGGCCCTTGCAGCCCGATGCCATCGGCCGCCCGCCCAAGGAGGCCAGCCATGCGGTGCTCGACACCCCGGCTGGCCTGCATGGCACGGCGCTCAAGGAAGTTCTCAAGCTGGCCGACAAGGTGATCGTGCCGCTGCAGGCGAGCGTGTTCGACATCTTCGCCATCCGCGGCTTTCTGGACGAGCTGGCCGAGAGCCGCCATGCCGCCAACACGCAGATCGGCATCGTCGGAATGCGCGTCGATGCCCGCACCATCGCCGCCGACAAGCTGAGCGAATTCGTCGAAAGCCTGGGCCTGCCGGTGCTGGGCCAGTTGCGCGACACGCAGAACTACATCCATCTGGCAGCGCAGGGCCTCTCGGTCTTCGACGTGTCGGCCAGCCGGGTCGCGCGCGACCTGGAGCAATGGCAGGGCATCTGCCGCTGGCTCGACCAGTAGCCGGTCGCCAGCGGTTCTCTGCACCATGCCGCTGTCGCGTGCCCGACAACGCGCGCGGCCTGCCCGGGCCTAAAGTGCGCGCATGAAAACCTTTCAGACGTATTCCGAAGTGGCGGCCTGCGTGGGCAGCGAGGTGGCGGTGACCGACTGGATCACCATCACCCAGGCGCAGATCGACCTGTTCGCCGAGGCCACGGGCGACCACCAGTGGATTCATGTCGATCCCGAACGGGCCGCGCAGGGGCCGTTCGGCGCGCCGATCGCGCACGGGTTTCTCACGCTGTCGCTCATCCCCCGGTTCTTCGAGTCGGCCTTTTCCATCGCCGGGGCCCGCATGGGGGTCAACTACGGACTCAACCGGGTGCGTTTCACGTCCCCCGTCCCGGTGGGCAGCCGCCTGCGGGCGCGGCTCACGCTGCAGGCCTGCGAGCCGGCGGCGCCGGACGGCATCCAGATGACCTGGCTGGTCGCCATCGAGCGCGAGGGGGCGGACAAACCAGCGTGCGTGGCCGAGTCGCTGACCCGCAACTACGGCGCTGCGCCGTAAGCCACCGCTCACTTGCGGGGTCAATGCCGGGTTCCTGATTTCCATGGAAAAAGGCCCGCAGGCGATATGCCTGCGGGCCTTTTTCTGGGGCATGGCGCGGTCGAGCCGGCCAGGCGGGGGAGCGATCAGTGGTCGCCGAAGCTGCGCTTGGACTTGGCAGCTGCCACGGTTTCGGCCTGCACTTCCTTGCGGGTCAGCACCGTTTCATTGCTGGAGATGGCCAGAGGCGCAGGAACGTCGTACCAGTCGCCAGCGCGGGGCAGGGTGCCGTTCTGGCGTGCTGCGACCAGGTCGGCCACCACGGCTTCGCGGGTCAGGCCGCTGGTGGCGGTGGGGGCAGCGGGGTAGTTGGAGCCGTCGCCTTCCACGCCGGAGGCGGCGTTGGCAGCGAAGGCGCTCAGGGCGATGGCGGCAGCGGTGGCGAAAGTGCGGTAGTCGTTCATGATGGTGTCCTTCATTGGTTGGTGTTTCCGGGCAAGGCTGGTCTTGTTGGGGGCCGGTCTTGTCCTGCCTCGGTGGGTCTGCCTTCAGGGCTTCCTCATCGATGGGTTGAACTGTACGCAGGGTTAACCCTTTGAAAAACAGCACTCTGGGCAATGAATAATTAACGAAATCGAAATAATCGCGGCCCTTGAAATGCCGTCATTCCTGAAATGGATAGATTGCTGACGATGCGCGTGTTCCAGTCCGTGGTGGACGAGGGCGGCTTTGCGGCAGCCGCGCGCGCCATGGATCTGTCTGCGGCGGCCGTCACGCGGCTGATCGCCGACCTGGAGAGCCACATCGGTGCCCGGCTGCTGCAGCGCACCACCCGCCGGGTGTCGCTCACCGATGCGGGCGAGGCCTATCTGGCGCGGGTGCGCACCATCCTCGCCGACGTGAAGGAGGCCTTTGCGGCCGCGCAGGCCCACACGTCCGAGATCGCAGGCGTGCTGCGATTGCACGCATCCCCCGATGCTGGCGGTGCACATCCTCGCACCGCTGGTGGAGGGGTTTCACCGGGCGTATCCGCGCGTGACGCTGGACATCCATGTGGACTCGTCGATGGAGCCGCCCGTCGGCAGCTTCGACATCACCTTGCTCAGCGACGATGCCGTGCTGGGTGCCAATGTGATCACCCGGCCGATCGTTCGCTCCGACAGCGTGGTCTGCGCCTCGCCCGCCTATCTGCAGCGCCACGGCATGCCGCAGTCGCCTGAAGACCTTGCCCTGCACCAGTGCCTGCTGCGGCGCCGCAGCGACACCAAGTCAGGGGTGATGCGGCTCTTCGATCCCCGGCAGGCGCAACGGGCGATGGACATCGAAGTGCAGCCGGTCTGCGTGGCCAACCACATCGACACCCTGCTGCGGGCGGCGCTCGATGGTGCGGGCCTGACTTCGCTGCCCGTCGATCTGGCTGCGCCCTACCTGCGCAACGGGCAGCTTGTGCGGGTGCTGGCGCCCTGGACTGCCGGCCGGTTCACGCTGTACGCGGCATTTCCCCGCCGCAAGTTCATGCCTGCGCGCACCCGTGCGTTTCTGGACTTCATGAGCGCGCACACCAAGCAGTCGGTCGAAGAGGCGTTGCAGGCTCCGTGCCCGATGGCCCAGACACCCGCCGCTTGACGCATCACGCCTGACTGGCGGGCTGGCGCAACGCGTCAAAGAAAGCTGTTTTGCCGCCAGGCTTCATACACCGTGACGGCCACGGCATTGGACAGATTCAGGCTGCGCTGGCCTGGAACCATCGGCAGGCGAAGCTGCTGCGCTGGCGGAAACGATTCCCGCAGTTCGGGTGGCAGGCCGCGCGTCTCGGCGCCGAACACCAGCCAGTCGCCTGCCTTGAAGCTGGTCTCATACACCGTGAGCGTGGCGTGCGTGGTCATCGCGAACATGCGGGTCGCATCGGGCTCGGCATCGCGCAGGAAAGCGGTCCAGCCCGCATGGCGCTGCACCTCGGCGTACTCGTGGTAGTCGAGTCCCGCCCGCTTCATCAGGCGGTCTTCCATGGAAAAACCCAATGGCTCGATCAGGTGCAGCCGGCACGCGGTGTTGGCCGCCAGGCGGATCACGTTGCCGGTGTTGGGCGGGATCTCGGGTTCGACAAGAACGATATGAAACATGGCGGCTATTGTCGGCATCCCCGCTGGGAGCGGCGGAAAAGCTCGTAAATAAAAGTATCGGCGGCAGCGATCCGGCGATCAATGGGCATCGGTGCGGGCAACGACCAACGCCGTGATGTGCGCGGCACCTGCTTCCCGCAGCACACGGGCGGCGGCATGCAGCGTGGCGCCGGTGGTCATCACGTCATCCACCAGAACGATCCGGCGGCCGGCCACCCGGGCGGAGCGTGCCGGCTCCAGCGCGAACGCCCCGCGCAGGTTGCGCAGGCGGTCCTTGCGGGGCAGGCTGCTCTGGGCTTCGGTGGCACGGGTGCGCAGCAAGGTGGCCCCATCCGCCTTGGCCGGCGACAGAGCGCGGGCCAGCAGAGCGGCCTGGTTGAAGCCGCGCGTCTGCAGGCGTTCTCGCGACAGCGGCACGGAAACAAGGTAGTCCGCCGCTTCGATGGCGGGCTCGACCCAGGGCGTGCTGCGCAGCAGCGTGGCCAGAGGCGGCGCCCAGCCGGGGTCCGCCCGGAACTTGAAATCGGCCAGCGCTTGCGCCCACGGATAGCCATATCCCACTGCGGCCACGCACGCATCCAGCGGTGGCGGGTCCAGAAGGCATTGGCCGCAGCGCGCGATGCCGGCTGAAACGGGGAGGGCGCAGGTCTGGCAGCGTGGCTGGGGCTGTGCGAACCGCGTGGCACAGGCTTCGCAGATGCGCCGTGCCGGCCAGGCATGGCAGACGGCGCACTGGCTGGGCACGGCGCTCAGTGCCGTGCCGATCCAGTGCGATATCCCTGCAAGGTGCCTATGGAGCATCGACTCAATATACTCGCCGCGACCCTTCTTTCCTCCCATGCCAGAGCACCTTCCCCCCACCATCGACCCAGCCGCCGCAGCGCGCTGGCACGAAGCGGCTCCGGCCCTGTCTCCCTGGCTGCACGAGGAGGTCGCCCGGCGCATGGATGAGCGGCTGCAGTGGATCCGGCAGGCGCCGGCCGCATGGTGCGACTGGGACCCGGTGCGGGGCGGCCTTCAGGGCCATGCGCTGGTGCGCCAGCGCTACCCGCAAGCCCAGTGCCAGGTCGTGGAAACCGCCGCGCGGCTGCAGCCCGTGGCCGAGCAGGCACTGGCATCGCCCTGGTGGAGCCCCTCGCGCTGGGGCGGCCGGGCCCCGCGCTTCGGCGTGCCGGCGGACGGTGGCGTCAACCTGGTGTGGGCCAACATGGCCCTGCACATGGCTGCGGACCCGCAGCGCCTGATCGGCCAGTGGCACCGGGCGCTTGCCGTGGACGGCTACCTCATGTTCTCCTGCCTGGGCCCTGACACCGTGCGCGAGTTGCATGCGCTGTATGCCGAGCTGGGCTGGCCGCCTGCCGGCCATGCGATGACCGACATGCACGACTGGGGCGACATGCTGGTGCAGGCAGGGTTCGCCGAGCCGGTGATGGACATGGAACACATCACCCTGACATTCGCCACCCCCGCGCGGTTGCTGCAGGAGTTGCGCGAACTGGGCTGCAATCTGCATCCCGCCCGCTTCCCGGCGCTGCGCGGGCGGCGCTGGCGCGAAAGGCTCGAACAGGCGCTGGCCGACCGGCTGTCCGATCCCCGGCAGGGCGGCCAGTTGGCGCTGACGTTCGAGATCGTCTATGGGCATGCCTTCAAGCCAGCGCCGCGTTTGCGCGTGAGCGAGAGCAGCGCCGTGTCTCTGCAGGATATGCGCGCCATGCTTCAGGGGGCTAAAAAGCCTGGGGCTTGAGGGTGTTTTCCCGGGGTGGGGCCGTCCCTGACCCCCGTCAACGGCACGCTACAATTCTTTGCGGTTGCAGATCCGGAACTTCGGACGCGCGGCGCGATCCACGCGGCCCCTTTTGAGAGATCGCCTGTTGCGGCAGAGCCTACAGGCCGCCTCATGGTTTGTACGGGGCTGTGCCTGCAATGCCTCCGTGGGCCTTGCAATCGGACCTCGGGAACGGCATGCTGCACGGTGCAAGGCACGCGCCAACCCGCGTACGCCTTGGGGTCAGGAGACAAAAAGCGAAGCACCGGCGGTGCTTCGTATTCGATGAAACCGGGTTCATGTGGAACCCAGGCGAGCAAAGGGCTGGGGCATTGCGCCGGAGCCCGGGCACGGTCTGGATGTTGGAATTCGCATGGCTTTGTGCGCCGCCCGACCCCACGCGGGGGCGCCCAGGGATTGGTTAATTGAGGCTTAGAAGTGAGAACTATGAAGAGCATTTCCAACAAGCTGGCTTCTTTGCTGCTGATGGCGGGTGCATGGGTGGGCACCGCAGCCCAGGCCGTGCAGGATCTTCCCGGTGGCCCGGCCGTCAACCAACTGAATCTGGCGCCTCCGGTCACCCGCATTGCCGAGGAGCAGCAGTTCCTGCACTGGATGATGCTCATCATCTGCACGGTGATCTTCATCGCCGTGTTCGCGGTGATGTTCTATTCGATCTGGAAGCACCGCAAATCGCGCGGCGCCAAGCCGGCCAATTTCCATGAATCCGTGACGGTCGAAGTCATCTGGACCATCGTTCCCTTCATCATCGTGATCCTCATGGCGCTGCCCGCCACCAAGGTGCTGGTCGCGCAGAAGGACACCACCAACGCCGACCTGACCATCAAGGTCACCGGCTACCAGTGGAAGTGGGGCTACGACTACATCACCGGCGAAGGCCAGGGCCTGGCTTACATCGCCACTCTGGACAGCAGCCACCGCCGGATGTCCGACAGCGGCAACGTGGCCAACGCGCCCGCCGACTACCTGCTCAAGGTGGACAACCCCCTGGTCGTGCCGGTCGGCAAGAAGGTGCGGGTGATCACCACCGCCAATGACGTCATCCACTCGTTCATGGTGCCGGCCTTCGGCATCAAGCAGGACGCCATTCCCGGCTTTGTGCGCGACACGTGGTTCCGTGCCGACAAGGTGGGCGACTACTACGGCCAGTGCGCCGAGCTGTGCGGCAAGGAGCACGCCTACATGCCCATCCACGTGAAGGTCGTGTCTGCCGCCGACTACACCCAGTGGGTGGCGGGCGAGAAGAAGAAGGCGGCCGCGAAGGCGGACGACCCGAACAAGGTCTGGACGCTGCAGGACATCCTGCCGCGCGGCGAGAAGGTGTATGCCGCCAACTGCGCGGCCTGCCATCAGGCCAACGGAAAGGGCGCGGGCCCCATCAAGCCGCTGGACGGGTCGGCCATCGTGAAGAGCGACGACCACACCCAGCAGATCCATACCGTGCTCAAGGGGGCGGCCAACGGCGCCATGCCTTCGTGGGCGCAGTTGAGCGACACCGACCTGGCCGCGGTGGTGAGCTACACCAAGAATGCTTGGTCCAACAAGACGGGGCAGATCGTGCAGCCGTCCGAGATCCTGGCCCAGCGTGGCAAATAGCCACCCACGCCCCAACGCATTGAGGAATCCAAGATGAGCGCAGTTCTCGACAACCACGGTCACGCGGGCGGCCACGCACACGACAGCCACGGTGAACACCACCACCACGGCCCCACGGGCTGGCGTCGCTGGGTGTTCGCCACCAACCACAAGGACATCGGCACGCTGTACCTGCTGTTCTCGTTCACCATGCTGATGGTGGGCGGCATCCTGGCGCTGCTGATCCGTGCCGAGCTGTTCAAGCCCGGCCTGCAACTGGTGAACCCCGAGCTCTTCAACCAGCTCACCACCATGCACGGCCTGATCATGGTGTTCGGCGCCATCATGCCGGCGTTCGTGGGCTTTGCGAACTGGATGATTCCGCTGCAGATCGGCGCCTCCGACATGGCGTTCGCGCGCATGAACAACTTCAGCTTCTGGCTGATGATCCCTGCGGCCATCATGCTGGTCACGTCGTTCCTGATGCCCGGCGGCGCGCCGGCAGCCGGCTGGACGCTGTATGCACCGCTTACCTTGCAGATGGGGCCGTCGATGGATGCAGGCATCTTCGCGATGCACATCCTGGGGGCTTCGTCCATCATGGGCTCGATCAACATCATCGTGACCATCCTGAACATGCGCGCGCCCGGCATGACGCTGATGAAGATGCCCATGTTCGCGTGGACCTGGCTCATCACCGCCTACCTGCTGATCGCCGTGATGCCCGTGCTGGCCGGCGCCATCACCATGACGCTGACCGACCGCCACTTCGGCACCAGCTTCTTCAACCCCGCTGGCGGCGGCGACCCGGTGATGTACCAGCACATCTTCTGGTTCTTCGGCCACCCCGAGGTGTACATCATGATCTTGCCGGCCTTCGGCATCATCAGCCAGATCGTGCCGGCGTTCTCGCGCAAGCGGCTCTTCGGCTACGCCTCCATGGTGTATGCCACCTCGTCCATCGCCATCCTGTCGTTCATCGTGTGGGCCCACCACATGTTCACGACCGGCATGCCGGTGACCGGGCAGCTTTTCTTCATGTACGCCACCATGCTGATCTCGGTGCCCACGGCCGTGAAGATCTTCAACTGGATCGCCACCATGTGGCGCGGCTCCATGACGTTCGAAACCCCGATGCTTTTCGCCGTGGGCTTCATCTTCGTGTTCACCATGGGCGGCTTCACCGGCCTGATCCTGTCGATGGCCCCCATCGACATCCAGCTGCAGGACACCTATTACGTGGTGGCCCACTTCCACTACGTGCTGGTGGCCGGCTCGCTGTTCTCCATGTTCGCCGCCTACTACTACTGGGCGCCCAAGTGGACCGGCGTGATGTACAGCGAAACCCGCGGTCGCATCCATTTCTGGGGTTCGCTCATCACGTTCAACGTGACGTTCTTCCCGATGCACTTCCTGGGCCTGGCGGGCATGCCGCGCCGCTACGCCGACTACCCCATGCAGTTCGCCGACTTCAACATGCTGGCCTCCATCGGCGCATTCGGCTTCGGCCTGATGCAGGTGTACTTCTTCCTGTTCGTCGTGGTGCCTGCAATGCGCGGCAAGGGCGAAGTGGCGCCGCAGCGGCCTTGGGAAGGGGCCGAGGGCCTGGAGTGGGAAGTGCCATCGCCCGCGCCTTTCCACACCTACGAAACGCCGCCGAAGCTGGATGCGTCGGCCACCCGCGTGATCGGTTGAGAAGGACCATTCGATGACCCCCGAGCAAAAGAAGGCCAACCTGCGCATGGCGCTGATCCTGGCATCGGTGGCCATCGCCTTTTTCGTCGGCTTCCTGGTGAAGATGGCCTGGCTGGCCCGCTGAAGGACCGAGAACGCCATGGGCATGCTGCGCACTGAAAACGCCAAGATGGTGGGCAAGCTGGCCGTGATTTCGATCGGCATGTTCGCCTTCGGCTATGTGCTCATTCCCATCTACAAGCACATCTGCGAGATGACGGGCATCAACATCCTCTCGCTGGCCGAGCGGCAGGTGCCCGGCAACGGCGTGGCCGGCCGCGACGTGAAGGTGCCCGCGAACACGCAGGTGGACAGGAGCCGCACGATCACGGTGGAGTTCGATGCGAATGCGCGCGGCCCGTGGGACTTCAAGCCCGCGCAGCGCTCCATTCAAGTGCATCCGGGCGAGCTGGCCACGGTGATGTACGAGTTCCAGAACATTCAGAACCGCCGCATGGCCGCGCAGGCGATTCCCAGCTACGCGCCGCGGCAGGCGGCAGCGCACTTCAACAAGCTGGAGTGCTTCTGCTTCAACCAGTACACGCTGGAGCCCGGAGAGAAAAAGCAGTGGCCCGTGGCGTTCGTGATCGACCCCCGGCTGTCCAAGGACGTGACCACGATCACCCTGTCCTATACCTTCTTCGAAGTGGGCGGCAAAACGCCGCCTGCGCCCACGGGACCGACCGCCGCGTTGCCCGCAAGCGCGCTGCAAGGGGCCGGATCATGAGCGCGCGCGATCCCGGTGCATCGCCCGCGCGCCGCAAAGGCTCGCTGCTGCGCACGGTGCGCGCGGTGGCGTGGTCGTTCATCGGTTTGCGCAAGGGCTCGGAATACCAGCAGGACATCGAGCGGCTGAACCCCATCCACATCATCGTGGTCGGCCTGGCCGCGGCGCTGCTGCTGGTGGTCGGGCTGATCGCGCTGGTCAACTGGGTCGTCTGACGGACGGCCGCAGACGAGACGGATACACGGATAACAACGATTTGAGATTCAGGAGCTGACATGAGTGCATCTACCCCCGGCACCACCCCGTATTACTACGTGCCCGCCGAATCGCGCCATCCGGTGATGGCGGCGGCTGGACTGTTCTTCGTGATCCTCGGCGCAGGCCAGTGGGTCAACGGGCACGATTGGGGCAAGTATTCGCTGGCCCTGGGCATGGTGTGGTGGCTTTTCGTGCTGTACCAGTGGTTCCGCGACGCCGTTCGCGAGAGCGAAGGCGGCCTGTACGGCCACAAGATCGACCTCTCGTACCGCTGGAGCATGAGCTGGTTCATCTTCTCGGAAGTGATGTTCTTCGGTGCCTTCTTCACCGCCCTGTGGTGGGCGCGTTCGCACTCGGTGCCTGCGCTCGGAAGCCTCGACAACGCACTGCTGTGGCCCGATTTCAAGGCCGTGTGGCCGAGCATGGCGGCCGGCATGACCGCATCGCCCGCCGGCATCGTGGAGCCCTTCCAGACGGTCGGCCCGTTCTGGCTGCCGACGATCAACACGGCGCTGCTGCTCACCTCCGGTGTCACATTGACCATTGCGCACCACGCGCTGCGTGAAAACCACCGCGGCAAGACCATCGCCTTCATGTGGGCCACCGTGCTGCTGGGCATCGTGTTCCTGTGCGTTCAGGGCTACGAGTACTACCACCTGTACACGGAACTGAACCTCAAGCTCAGCTCCGGCGTCTTCGGCTCCACCTTCTTCATGCTGACGGGATTTCACGGTTTCCACGTGTTCATCGGCATGCTGATGCTGCTGTTCATCACGCTGCGGCTGCAAAAGGGCCACTTCACCCCGGAAAAGCATTTCGGCTTCGAAGGCGCCGCCTGGTACTGGCACTTCGTGGACGTGGTGTGGCTGGGCCTGTACGTGCTGGTGTATTGGCTCTGAGCGGCTTCGAAACCGCTGACGAAAAAAGCGCCGCGGGGCGCTTTTTTCATAGTGGCGCCGGGCTGCGGGCGGCGCCAGCCCGAAGCTTGAATGGCCTGGCGCCGCTGACCGTTCAGCGGGTGACCGGCAGCCCTGTGGGTTGGATGTATCCCAGCTTCCACGCCGCCAGCAGGCAGAGGAAGAGCAGAATCGACAGCCCCACGCGAACGGCGAGCGCGCGGGCCATGTGGCCGCTGCGGGCCTTGTCGTTGCGGCCGTTGCGCATCATGAAGAACAGCGCAGATCCGAGGCTCGCCAGAATGGCCAGGAAGGCCAGCACCACCACGTATTTCATGGAGCGCATTATCCCGTGACATTGGCAAGAAGCCCACTGGGCTGGCGATTCTGGCTGGTCAGCCTGGCGGCGATCCTGGCGATGGCGGCGACGGCGTCGCTCGGGCGCTGGCAGCTTTCCCGCGCCGCCCAGAAGGAAGCCTTGCAAGCCGCGATCGACGAGCGCGCCGCACGGCCGCCGCTGGAGGGCGCCACCCTGGCGGCGCTGCCCCCAGGCACCGGGGCGGACGATCCGCTGGTGCACCGCCGCGTGGTACTGCGCGGCCGATGGCTGCCCGAGCACACCGTGTTCCTGGACAACCGGCAGATGCAAGGCCGGCCCGGCTTTTTCGTGCTCACGCCCCTGCAGTTGCAGGGCAGCAGCACCGCCGTGCTGGTGCAGCGCGGCTGGGTGCCGCGCAATTTCCAGGACCGGACACAGCTGCCCGAAATCGCCACGCCAGCCGGCGAAGTCGAAGTGCCGGGACGCATCGCGGCACCGCCTTCGCGGCTCTACGAAATCGGCCCCACCGGCAGCGCCGAGGGGTCTTCCCGCATCCGGCAAAATCTGGACCTCGCGGCCTATCGCGGCGAGACCCGTCTGGCACTGGCGCCGCTCACGGTGCTGCAGACCGGTGCCGCGGGCGACGGGCTGCTGCGCGATTGGCCCGTGATCGACGCCGGGGTCGAAAAACACTACGGCTACGCCTTCCAATGGTTCGGGCTTTGCGGCCTGGTGGCAATTCTCTATGTCTGGTTCCAACTCATCCGACGCTTCCTTCGCCCACGCCGCCAGCCAGCCGCCTGACGCGCCCGATGGCGCCCATCCGCTGGGCCTCACGGTGCACAGCCTGCCTGCGGCGGGCGGCGCGATGGCGGCCGTGCAGCAGTCCCGCCAGGGGCGCTGGAAGATGCTGGCCGTGTTTTTGGTGTGCGCGGCCCCCGTGATCGCCTCGTACTTCACTTACTACGTGCTGCGGCCCGAAGGGCGCCGCAATTTCGGCGAGCTCATCGATCCGCAGCGCGCCATGCCAGCCGGCCTGGCGGCGACGGGCCTCGATGGCACCACCGGCCGGCTCGACCAGTTGCAGGGCCAGTGGCTGCTGGTGAGCGTTGCTCCCGGCGCCTGTGCCGCACCCTGCCAGAACCACCTGTACCTGCAGCGCCAATTGCGCGAGAGCCTGGGCAAGGACAAGGATCGCCTCGACTGGGTCTGGCTCGTCACCGACGCCACCGCACCGCCCCCCGAAATCCAGCCGGGCCTGCAGAAAGCCCAGGTGCTGCGCGTGGACGCGCAGGCGCTCGCCGGGTGGCTCGCGCCAGCGGCGGGCCATGCGATCAGCGACCACCTTTACGTGGTCGATCCCATGGGCCACTGGATGATGCGTTTCCCCGCCAGCCTGGACGCGGCCGGTGCGGCCAAGGCCAAGCGCGACCTGGAGCGGCTGATGCGCGCCTCGGCCTCGTGGGACCAGCCCGGCCGCTCGTCGGGAACGCCGTGATGCCGGACGCCCAGCCGCTGTACGACCTGGCTCCGCTCGCCCGCATGGTGCTGCTGGGGGCGGTGATCGCGCTCGGGCCCCTGGCGTGGGTGTGGCTGCGCAACCGCGGCAGCTCGCGCGTGCGGCGCCTCCAGGCGCTCACGGTGCTGACGTTGTTCCTCACCTTCGACCTGGTGCTGTTCGGCGCCTTCACGCGGCTCACCGATTCGGGCCTGGGCTGCCCCGATTGGCCGGGCTGCTACGGCAACGCGAGCCCGCTGGGCGCGCACGCCGAAATCTCCGCCGCCCAACAGGCCATGCCGACCGGCCCGGTCACGCACGGCAAGGCCTGGGTGGAGATGATCCATCGCTACCTGGCCAGCGGCGTGGGCATGCTCATCATTGCGCTGACGGTCGGTGCCTGGTGGCAGCGGTTTCGCGCTGCCCGGCACCAGGGCCCTGCGCCTGCCATGAGCCCCTGGTGGCCCACCGTCACCCTGGTGTGGGTCTGCCTGCAGGGCGCGTTCGGTGCGCTCACGGTGACCATGAAGCTGTTTCCCGCCATCGTCACGCTGCACTTGATCGGCGGGCTGGTGCTGCTGGCACTGCTTTGCGTACAGGCCGTGCGCGAGACCCGCGCCGCACGCGGCCTGCAGCCCGTGCCGTTGAGCCGTGGCCTGCGCGGCCTGCTGGTGGCGACGACCGTGCTGCTGGCCGTGCAGATCGTGCTGGGCGGATGGGTGAGCACGAACTATGCGGTGCTCGCGTGCACCACTTTCCCCACCTGCCAGGGCAGTTGGTGGCCTGACATGGCGTTCGGCCAGGGCTTTCAGGTCTGGCGGCCGCTGGGCCTGCTGCAAGATGGCACCCACATCACTTTCGCCGGCCTGACGGCCATTCACTATGCCCACCGGCTGGCCGCGTATGCGGTGCTGCTGGCGCTCGGGCTGCTGGCCTGGCGCCTGCACCGCGCCGGGCAGTTGCCTGCCCAGGCGCGGTGGCTGGCCGGATTGGCATTGATGCAGTTCGCCACCGGGCTCTCCAACGTGGTGCTGGACTGGCCGCTGGTCGCTGCCGTGCTGCACACCGGCGGCGCGGCGGCGCTGGTGCTGGTGCTGACCTGGGCGCTTGCCGCGAGCCGTTCCCTGGGTGCCGTGCACCCTGCCGCAGCCGGTGCCAAGACAACCGCGCCCCGAGGCGCAACGAGAATCTCCGCATGAGCGCTGCCCCCGCCCCCGCTGCCCCCCACTATTCGACGCCGTCCCGCATGGCGCAGTTCTATGCCCTGACCAAGCCGCGCGTGGTCCAGCTCATCGTGTTCTGCGCATTCATCGGCATGGTGCTGGCCGTGCCCGGCATGCCCAGCGGCGTGCAGTGGGCGCACATGGCGGTCGCCTGCGCCGGCATCTGGCTCGTCGCGGGGGCGGCCGCTGCGTTCAACTGCATCGTGGAGCAGGGCATCGACGCCAAGATGAAGCGCACCGCCTGGCGCCCCACCGCCAAGGGCGAGTTGTCCAACACGCAGACCCTGCTGTTCTCGGCGCTGCTGTGCGCGGCCGGCTCGGTGGTGCTCTACCTGTGGGTGAACCCGCTCACCATGTGGCTGACCTTCGCCACCTTCGTCGGCTATGCGGTGGTGTACACGGTGATCCTCAAGCCGCTCACGCCGCAGAACATCGTGATCGGCGGGGCTTCGGGCGCCATGCCGCCGGTGCTCGGCTGGTCGTCGATGACGGGCGATGTGGCGCCGGAAGCGCTCATTCTTTTCCTCATCATCTTCCTGTGGACGCCACCGCACTTCTGGGCCCTGGCGCTCTACCGCGTGGAGGACTACCGCAAGTCGGGCCTGCCCATGCTGCCCGTCACGCACGGCAATGAATTCACGCGGCTGCAAGTCTTTCTGTACACGCTGATCCTGTTCGCAGGGTGCCTCATGCCCTTCGTGTACGGCATGAGTTCGTGGATCTACCTGGCGGCTGCGGTGGTGCTGAGCGCTGGCTTTTGCGCCTACGGATTCCGGTTGTGGCGCAACTATTCGGACGCGCTCGCCCGCCGGACCTTCCGCTTTTCCCTCATCCACCTGAGCCTGCTTTTCGCCGCGCTGCTGGTGGACCACTATGTGCTGTGATCGCCATGAACAAACGCAATGCTCTTAAAAATATAGCTGGAAGCGCTTTGCTGATAAGTGCTGGAGGCCTGCTGGCTGCATGCTCCAAGAAGGGCCCGGAGTTCCGGGGCGTGGACATCACGGGTGCCGACTACGCCAAAGACCTGCCCTTGCCGGACCACAACGGCCAGCAGCGCCACCTCAAGGATTTCGCGGGCAAGGTCGTGGTCGTGTTCTTCGGCTACACGCAATGCCCCGACGTGTGCCCCACCTCGATGGTGGAGCTGGCGGAGGTCAAGCGTTCGCTGGGCAAGGACGGCGACCGGCTCCAGGGCATCTTCGTCACCGTGGACCCCGAGCGGGACACCCCCGAAGTGTTGAAGGCCTACATGGCCAACTTCGACCCGACCTTTCTGGCATTGCGCGGCAGCCCCGAGCAGCTGGCTGCCGTCGCCAAGGACTTCAAGATCTATTACAAGAAGGTCGACGGCAAGACCCCCACGAGCTACACCATGGACCACTCGGCCGGCAGCTACGTGTACGACCCCGCTGGCCGGCTGCGCGTGTACAACCGCTACGGCAGCGGTGCGCAGGCGCTGGCCGCCGACGTGCAGGCGTTGCTGAACGAGGGCTGAGCCAGTGCGGCAGCCAGGCCGGTCGTGCGTGCGGCCGGCGCCGGGTGCATGGCCATTGCCTGTGCCGCTGAAACAGGTGTTTCGGCCCCTCGTGCCAACCCAGCAAGGCGCGGCCGCGCGATGGCGCAGTGCCAGCGGTCCTGCCGGGCCAATCCACCTGCACGTTCGATGTGCGCAAGCCCCCGCGCCACCGTCTCGTGCGTCGTGGCCAGCAGCGATGCCAGCAGCGCCTGCGTCGGCAGCCGAACCAGAGAACTGCGCTGCAAGTCGGCCAGCAGCAGCAGGGCGCCGGCCAGGCGTGCCGTGGCGCGGCGCACCCGCAGCAGCCGGGACCAGTCGGCCAGTTGCGCCTGGGCCCTGGCGTGTTCTTGTGACAGCGCGTGCAGCAAGCCCGTCAGGGCCGGGCCGCCGTGCCCTGCAGTCAGCGCGGCCGCAGGCATCTCGCACAGCCGACCGTCGGCCACGGCGGTGGCGGACAGCGCCATGGGCGCCGCGAAAAGGGGCGTCGTACCCAGCGCCTGACCGCAACCCGCCATGCCCACAGGCAAGTCCTGACCATCGGTGCCCCGGCGGTGCAGTAGCACCGTTCCGATCTTGACGATCTGCAGCACTGGCACCGCCCGGCCTTCGAGCGTCAGCCGCTCGCCCTTGCGGAAACGCCGCTCCACCAGGCCGCAGGCCCGCTGCACCTCCCAAGGCGCGCGGCCGAGCAGGCAATGCGATCGGCAAGCGCAGGACTGGCAAAGGGGAATGGCGCTGCCGGTGCTGAGAGCGATGTCTGGAGCCGATCGAAGGGTATGCATGAAAAAAGGCTCCACCGCAATATCCACTAAGGCATATTGCTATGAAAAATATAGCAAAGTGACAGCCGTGGATGGATGCCATGGCATGGCAACCGCCGCACTTCAGGCGTAGGCCACCTCACCGTGCCGGCCCTCGATGCGCTCGCCTGCCGACAGCGACATCAGCAGCAGGGCGATCTTCTCGTGCAGGATGACCGTCTGCTGATTGCCCGCGTCCACCATGTGCCGGCGCAGTGCTTCGCGCACGGCGGGCTCGCCAGTCACGTCGATGACGATGTCCACGGTGCTGCCGTGCTCGGTCAGCAGGTCCGTGAAGCGGGTCGTCACCGGAATGCCTCGGCTGCGCGCCAGCGCAATGCCGGGCAGCGAAAGGTCCAGGTCCGCCACGCCGAGCAGCGTGACGAACGGCGCCGCCAGCAACTGCTGGAGCAAGGGGGTGCCGGTATGGCCGGCGCCGATGACGACGATGCGAAAGGGCTGCATGGCACGCCTTGGTGGTGTGAAAGGCGCCAGTCTGCCGGCCCCGCGCCTGGCCAGGCATGATCTGCATCAACATCGGTGGCCGCGCCGGGTACGCAGCCCGGTGGGATCGATCAGTCCGCGCGAATCCCCTGCGTCCGGATCACGCGGGCCATGAGCGCGGTGTCGGCCTGGATGCGGTTGGCCAGCCCCTGCGCCGAGGTGCCGGCCACCTGCCAGCCCTGCTGAAAGAGCTTGGCGCGGATTTCGGGACTGCGGGCGATCTCGGCGATCAACGCGGACAGCCGGGCCTGTACCTCAGCAGGCATCGTGGCCGGAGCGGCGAAGGCGTTCCAGATTTCCAGGTTCAGATCGGTCACGCCGGCTTCGGCCAGGCTGGGAACGCCCGGCACCAGCGTGCTGCGTCCGGCGGAGGTGACGCCGATGAGGCGCAGCTTGCCGGTGCGCTCCTGCGACAGCGCCAGCGCCGGTGGCAGCAGGGCCATCTGCAACTGGCCGCCCAGCATGCCCGTGGCCACCTGCGGGTAACCGGGGTAGGGCACATGCACCGGCGCAATGCCGGCGCGGGCCTTGAGCAGTTCCGTGCCCAGGTGCCCCACGGTGCCCACGCCGGGCGTGCCGTAGCTCCAGCGGTTGCCGGCCTTGCGTGCCGCGTCGAGGAACGCGCGGGCATCGGCATCGGCGGGCACGTCCGGCTGCGCGGAGGGGGCGGTCAACACCAGGGGCGAGGTGCCGATGAGGCTCAGCGGCGCCAGATCTTTTTGCGGGTCATACGGCACCGCCGGATTGAGCAGCCTGGCGATCGTCAGGTTGCCGTTGATGAACAAGCCGATGGTGTGGCCGTCCGTGGCTTTCGCCACGGCATCGGCACCGATGTTGCCGCCCGCGCCCACCTTGTTTTCCACGATCACCGGATGGCCCAGCGCCTGCGCCAGCGGCTCGGAGAACGTGCGCGCCGTCAGATCGGGCGAGGAGCCCGGCGGAAAGCCCACGATGATGCGCAGCGGCTTGCTCGGCCATCCTGGCGTGGCCGGTGCTTTGGCTGCCGGCTGCGCCGATGCCGTGCCCAGCGCACCAGCGAGCGACAAAGCCACCATGAACGTACGGCGGTGGAGAGCAGCAAAAATCATGGGATCGTGTCCTTGGGGTGGAAGCGGCGGGCCGGGCGCCCGCGCACAAAGAAAAAGCGCGCAATCCACCAGGATTTGCGCGCTCGTGATTATCGCCATGCCACCCTTCGGCGGCACCGCCGGTCCGTCAGGCGTATTCGACCAGGGCCTTCTTCATCTTCTTCATGGCGGCCACTTCGATCTGGCGGATGCGCTCGGCACTCACGCCGTACACGGCTGCCAGTTCATGCAGCGTCATGCCGCCCGAACCATCGTCGTTCACCTTCAGCCAGCGCTCTTCCACGATGCGGCGGCTGCGTTCGTCCAGGCCCGACAGCGCGGTGGCGATGCCATCGGTGGCGAGGACATCGCGCTGGCGCGACTCGATCATGGCGGTCGGCTCGTGTGCGCCGTCGGCCAGGTAGGCGATGGGGCCGTAAGCCTGTTCACCGTCATCGGACGGCGAAGGGTCCAGCATCACGTCGCCGCCCGACAGGCGGGTTTCCATCTCGATCACCTCTTCGCGCTTGACGTTGAGATGCCGCGCCACGGCGTCGATCTCGCGCTCGGACAGCGTGTCTCGGTGGGTGGCGGCATCGGCTGCGGCAGCGTCGGCCTTGAAGCCCTGCTTCATCGAGCGCAGATTGAAGAACAGCTTGCGCTGCGACTTGGTCGTCGCCACCTTGACCATGCGCCAATTCTTGAGGATGTACTCATGAATTTCCGCCTTGATCCAGTGCATGGCGTAACTCACCAGGCGCACGTTCTGATCGGGGTCGAAGCGCTTGACGGCCTTCATCAGGCCGACATTGCCTTCTTGGATCAGGTCGCCGTGGGGCAGGCCGTAGCCGAGATATTGGCGGGCGATGGACACGACCAGACGCAAGTGCGACATCACCATGCGGCCCGCCGCATCCACGTCGTTGTTTTCCTTGAGTTGGCGCGCGTACGTGCGTTCTTCTTCCGCCGTCAGCAGCGGAAGGCGGTTGACCGCCGAAATGTAGGCGTCCAGGTTGCCCAAGGGGGGGATGAGCGCCCAAGGATTGGCGGGAGCCAGAGCAGTCGCTGCGATGCCAGATTGAAGCGTCATTCCAGAGATCCTTTCTTCCATGTCATTCATGTTAGCACTCAGTAAGAGGGAGTGCTAAGGGACTGGTTCCCGCCATTTCGTAGGACAGGGTGGATGAGTCCTTGAAGAAAAATTATGGGGCCGTGCAGGTTCCATAACGATTCGCTGCTATGAAAAAAGCAGCGAAAAAATCAAAAAACTTCGTTTCGTGAACAATCAATTCACCGGATGGCACCAATTCGGGCTGCCTCGAAGCGCCTGCCTCTCCTTGCCTGGGGTCGGGAGAGGCAGGCCAGGGGCGTCAGGTCAGCAGCGCCTGTGCGAATTCCTTGGCATTGAACGTTTCCAGGTCTTCGAGTTTTTCGCCCACGCCGATGAAATACACGGGAATCGGCCGTTCCTGGGCGATGGCGGCCAGCACGCCGCCCTTGGCCGTTCCGTCCAGCTTGGTCACGATGAGCCCGGTGAGCTGCAGGGCGTCGTCGAAAGAGCGTACCTGGGCCAGGGCGTTCTGCCCGGTGTTGCCGTCGATCACCAGCAGCACCTCGTGCGGAGCCGTGGCGTCCGCCTTGGTCACCACGCGTTTGATTTTCTGCAGCTCCTGCATGAGGTGCAACTGGGTCGGAAGGCGCCCGGCCGTGTCCACCAGCACCACATCCTTGCCGCGCGCCTTGCCGGCGGTCACGGCGTCGAAGCTCACCGCTGCGGGGTCGCCCCCTTCCTGGCTCACGATCTCGACCGTGTTGCGGTCAGCCCAGACGCCGAGCTGTTCGCGCGCCGCCGCGCGGAACGTGTCCGCCGCGGCCAGCAGCACGGCGGCGCCTTCGTTGGCCAGGTGCTTGGTCAGCTTGCCGATGGACGTGGTCTTGCCCGCGCCGTTGACCCCCGCGACCATGATCACGGTCGGCGTATGGCGGCCGATGACCAGGGATTTCTCCAGCGGGCGCAGCAGATCGGCCAAAGCATCGGCCAGCAGGGCTTTGACGGCGGCGGGGTCCGTCGTCTTGGTGTCCTTCACGCGGCGCTTGAGGTCCTCCAGCAGGTGCTGCGTGGCCTTGACGCCGGTGTCGGCCATGAGCAGCGCCTCTTCCAGTTCTTCATAGAGCGCGTCGTTGATCTGCGTGCCGGTGAAGACGGTGGCGATGCTGCTGCCGGTCTTGCGCAGGCCGTTCTTCAGGCGGTTGAGCCATCCCTTGCGTTCCGCTTCCACGGGTGCCGAGTCCGCCGCTGGGGCTGGCACGGGTGCGGGGATCGGCGCGGGCGCAGGAACCGCAGGGGGCGGCGGGAATGGCGCAGGTGCCGACACCTTGAAGGCGACCGGCGCAGGGGCCTGAACAGGGGCGACCGGCGTTGGTGGTGCTGGTGCTGGTGCTGGTGCCAAGGCAGGAGGGGCGACCTGCACGGGTTGCGCGACCGGCATGGCAGGGGCCGCAGGCGCCGCCGGAGCCGGTGGTGCTACCGGTACAGGCATCGCGACCGGCGCGGACGACAGGGCTGCTGGGGCTGGCGGCGGCACCGGGACCGGGGCTGGCACCGATACCTCCACCGGCGCCTTCGCTGCGAAAGGATTTCGCAGCCAGCCGAAGCCCCCGGAAGGCGCAGGCGTGCCGGCGGGTGCCGCAGCAGGCGCCGGCGGCGCGCTGGAGGGCGGGGTTGCGGGCACGGGGACGGCTGGCGCAGCCTCCGTGGAAAGGGGGGCTTGCGGCTCGGTGGGGGAAGCGGGCTTTTTCTTGAAAAAACTGAACATTGGAAGGTTCTTAGAATCGCATCCATTCTATGAAACGCGCTATCACCCTTCTGGGCCTGCTGGCCTGCGTGCACGCCGGGGCCCAAACCCCGCCGTCCGCACCCCCCTCGCTCCCCCCTTCGGCCCAGGACACGCAGGCGCAACGCCCTGCGTCCACAGGGGTTCGGCAGTTCACCTTGAAGAACGGAATGCAGCTCATCGTGCAGCCCGACCGCAGGGCGCCCACGGCGGTGCACATGGTCTGGCTGCGGGTCGGTGCGATGGACGAGGTGGATGGCACCTCCGGCGTCGCCCACGCACTGGAGCACATGATGTTCAAGGGCTCCAAGACCGTGCCCCCGGGTGAGTTCTCGCGCCGCGTGGCCGCTTTGGGCGGGCAGGAAAACGCCTTCACCAGCCGCGACTACACCGGCTACTACCAGCAGATTCCCGCGAACCGGCTGGAAGACGTGATGAAGCTGGAGGCCGACCGCTTCGCCAACAACCAGTGGCCCGATGCCGAGTTCAAGCGCGAGATCGAGGTGGTCAAGGAAGAGCGCCGCATGCGCACTGAAGACCAGCCGCGGGCCGCGCTCATCGAGCAGCTTTATGCCGCGACCTTCATCGCCTCGACCTACCGCCGTCCCGTCGTCGGCTGGATGAGCGATCTGGATGCGATGACCGCTGACGACGTGCGGGCCTTCCACCGGCAGTGGTACGTGCCGGCCAACGCCGTGATCGTGGTGGCCGGCGACGTGGAGCCCGACAAGGTCCTCGTGCTCGCCGAAAAATACTACGGTCGCATTCCCGTGCGCGCGGTACCGGCGCGCAAACCCCGCCTAGAGCCCGTACAGCAGGGCATCCGCCGCATCGCCTACAAGGCCCCAGCCGAGCAGGCCTACGTGGCCCTGGCGTTTCGCGTGCCCAGCATCGAGCGGCTCGAAGGCATGGCCGACAGCGACCGCGATGCGCTCTCGCTGCTGGCGCTGTCGGCCGTGCTCAGCGGCTACGACGGCGCACGGCTGGAGCGCGCCTTGAGCCAGGGCCCCGACCGCGTGGCCGACAGCTCGGACAGCTCCGCATCCGTCGTGGGCCGCGGCCCCAGCGTTTTCCTGCTGACCGGCGTGCCGGCCCCCGGCAAGACCCCGCAGCAGGTCGAGGACGCCCTGCGCGCCGAGGTCGCCCGCATCGCCCGCGAAGGCGTGAGCGAGGCCGAACTGGCCCGCGTGAAGACGCAGTGGGCGGCCTCCACCATCTACCAGCGCGATTCGCTGCAAAGCCAGGCCAGCGACCTGGGCAGCAACTGGGTGCAGGGTTTTCCGCCCGACGCCGATGCGCGCCTCATCGCCCTGCTGCGCGCGGTCACCCCCGCGCAGGTGCAATCGGTGGCGGCCCGCTACTTCGGCGACGACCAGCTCACCGTGGGCACGCTGCTGCCGCAACCCCTGGCCCCCGGCGCGAAGCGCGCCGCACCCGCGGCCGGTGCCGACGGGCGGATGCATTGAGAACGCGCAGGAACCCACCCATGAAAACCATTCGACGACTTTCTGCGCGTGCCTGCCTCGCCTTTGCCGGCGCCTTGTGCCTGGCGCACCCCGCCTGGGCGCTCTTGCCCATCCAGCACTGGACGGAGCCCAGTGGCGCCCGTGTCTGGCTGGTGGAGAGCCCCGCCATCCCCATGGTCGATGTGCAGGTGGACTTTGACGCGGGCGCACGCCGCGATCCGGCCGAGCAGGCCGGCCTCGCGAGCGCCGTGGCGTCCATGTCGTCCAAGGGCGTGCGCGCCCAGGGCAGCGAACCGGCCATGGATGAAAACGCGCTGGGCGAAGCCTGGGCGGACCTCGGCGCGAGCTTCGAAGCAGCGGCCGACCGCGATGGCCTGAGCTTTTCGCTGCGCTCGCTCACAGAGCCCGACCTGCTGGACCACGCCGCACGCCTGGCGGCCCGGCAACTGGCCCAGCCGAGCTTTCCGCAAGACATCTGGCAGCGTGAACGATCGCGTTGGGAAGCCGCCCTGAAAGAGGCGGAGACCCGCCCCGGCACAGCGGCGGCCAAGGCCTTCGGCAGCGCGATGTACGGCACCCATCCGTACGGCCAGCGCGCCACGCCCGAGACGCTGGGCCGCATCGCGGTCGCCGACATGCAGGCCTATCACGACCATTACGTCGAAACCTGCAGGGCGCGCGTGAGCATCGTGGGTGCCGTCACCCGGGCGCAGGCCCAGGCGCTGGTGAAGACGCTGCTGTCGCAGATGCCCTCTCGCGATCCCGCCACCTGCCAACCGCTGCCGCCGGTGGCGGAGGTACAGGCGCTGACCGCACCGGTGCAGCAGGACATTCCCTTCGCTTCGGCGCAGGCGCACGTGCTGATCGGGCAACCGGGCTTTGCGCGGCGCGATCCGGATTTTCTGGCGCTGCTGGTGGGCAACCACATCCTGGGTGGCGGCGGCTTCACTTCGCTGCTGACCAGCGAGGTGCGCGAAAAGCGCGGCCTGAGCTACAGCGTGTACAGCCAGTTCTCGCCGGGCTTGAACACCGGCGCTTTCCTGATCGGTTTGCAGACGCGCCCCGACCAGGCCGCGCAAGCGGTGAAGGTGTCGCGCGACGTCATCGCCCGCTTCGTCGCCCAGGGCCCGACCGAGGCCCAGTTGCGTGCCGCCAAGGACAACCTCATCGGCGGCTTCGCCCTGCGCATCGACAGCAATCGCAAGCTGTTGGCGAATGTCGTCAACATCGCCTGGAACGACCTGCCTCTGGATTACCTGGAGCACTGGACCGACCGGGTGCAGGCCCTCACCGCAGCCGACGTTCGCGCCGCCATGGCCCGCAAGCTGCAACCCGATCGCATGGTCACCGTCGTGGTCGGAGGCAAGCAGTGAGCCGGCCCGCACGCCGCGCGGCACCCGCAGTGCCGGCCCCCGCCGCTCGAAAGCCCGCCGCAAAGGGCGCGGGGGAGGTCCGCATCATCGGTGGCCAATGGAAGCGCACCCGCCTTCCGGTGGCCCAGCGACCCGGCCTGCGCCCGACGCCGGACCGCGTTCGCGAAACGCTCTTCAACTGGCTGGGGCAGGACTTGAGCGGCTGGCGCTGTCTCGACGCTTTCGCCGGCACCGGCGCTCTCGGATTCGAGGCTGCCTCGCGCGGCGCGGCGGCGGTGCAGCTGGTCGAAAACGATCCCGCCCTGGTGGACCAACTGCACACGCTGCAACAGCGCCTGCACGCGATGGCCGTGCGTGTGCAAAAGGGCGATGGCATCGCGGCGCTGCGCCACTGCGCGCCCGGCAGCCTGCATCTCGTGTTCCTGGACCCGCCTTTCGACAGCCCCCTGTTCGAGCCGGCGTTGGCTGCCGCCGCTCAGGCCGTCGCCGCAGCGGACGGCTTCATCTACCTGGAGGCGCCACAGGCCTGGGACGAGGCAGCGCTGGCCACCCTGGGGCTGGTGGTTCACCGCCATCTCAAGGCGGGCGCGGTCCACGCCCACCTGCTGAAAAAACAGTGACGCTATTGAATTGATAGCTATATCCCCTAGAGGAATATGCGCTGGAGGCCTTTTTGGCTTGAAGCTCTCATAGCTGCCGGTTCCTTTGGAGCGGGTTTTCGGTCCACTGCATAATCCGCCCCTGCGCCCGCTGAACCGCGTGTGCCCCCCTGCCGCCAAACCGCAAAGGAGCGACCACGCCATGGCCCAGAACGTCCTCGCCATTTATCCGGGTACCTTCGATCCCATCACGCTGGGCCATGAAGACGTTGTGCGCCGCGCCACGCAGCTCTTTGGCCGGGTGATCGTGGCGGTGGCTGCCGGGCACCACAAGAAGACCCTGTTCAATCTCGAAGAGCGCATCGAGATGGTTCGCGAAGCGGTCCGCGCATACCCGCAGGTTCAGGTGGAAACCTTCTCCGGCCTGCTCCGCGACTTCGTGGTCGAGCGGGGCGGAAAAGCCATGGTGCGCGGCCTGCGCGCCGTGACCGATTTCGACTACGAGTTCCAGCTGGCGGGCATGAACCGCAGCCTCATGCCCGAGGTGGAAACCGTCTTTCTCACGCCGAGCGACAAGTTCCAGTTCATCAGCAGCACCTTCGTGCGCGAAATCGCCCTGCTGGGCGGCGAGGTGGACAAGTTCGTCTCGGCGGAGGTGTCCGAACGGCTGGCCGTCAAGGTCCGCGCTTTATCGTCCTGACCCGCTTTTGGCCGCGTAGCCTGCCACGGGGCTGACGTGCCTCAGTGGGCCGGCAGCACGCCCCGCGCCGACTGCACCACCTCGTGCACGAATCGCAGCTTGGCCAGCGCCCCGGACGACAGGGCGAACGGATAGGCGTCCTGCTGGCCCAGGCTGCGGTTCAGGCTGTTGAGCAGCAGCGTGAGGGGCACCCATTCGCTCACCATGGCGTCGAAATCCGGTAAGCGCATCGCGAACGGGTCGTTCATGGTGTAGCGCCGGGCCGCGCCGGCCTTCGGCTTCGGAATTTGCAGGCCTGTGTGGTAGCTGGAGGCCGTCTCCAGCAGGTCCACCATGTGCAGGTAGTGCGCCCAGGTCTCGGCCCAGTCTTCCCAGGGGTGGGCGGTGGCGTAGGCGCTCACATGGTCGTCGCCCCAGTCCCGAAGGTGCGGGCTGCTGGCGTAGTAGGCCTGCAGCGCGGCGCCGTAGTCTTGCCGCTCGTCGCCGAAAACGGCGCGGAAATTGTCGAGCTTGCCCTGGTCGCGCAGCAGCCGGTCCCAGTAGAAATGTCCGGACTCGTGCCGCAGGTGGCCGATCAAGGTGCGATAGGGTTCGTGCAGGGCCAGCCTGCGCCGGGCCCGCTCGTCATCGTCGGCTTCGGCGATGTTGAGCGTGATCGTGCCGCCGGAGTGCCCGGTGATGACCGGATACCCAGGCTGGTCGGCCAGGAACTCGAAGTTGGGGCTATCCCCAGCGGGCGCCGGCTCCAGCCCCAGTTTGGCCAGCGTGTAGTAAAGCTGGCGCTTGGCGTGCTCGATCTGTTTCCACCGGCGCAGGTTGGCCGGCTCGGACAGGTCGGGAAGGGTGCGCGTTTGCCGGCACGAAACGCACAGGCTGTGCGGGTCATCGGCGGTCAGCGCGAAATTGCAGGCGCGGTGGGCCGAGCGGTGGTGGCACAGGCGGTACAGCGGTTGTGCGCTACCGCGTGCCGAGTCAGCCACCCTTTCCCAGAGGTCCGAATCGTCACGCAGGCCGGACACGGCCGGCACCAGCGCGGCCATCGTCATTTGGTCAGGAAGAAACGCCAGCTTGGCGCCGCAATGCAGACATTGGACGCTGTCGAAGAAAACCAGATGACCGCATTGGTCGCAATTGAATACCTGCATGGTGCGAGCTTAGGGCCTGTGAGATATCTTGCAGCGCACATGCGGCAAGAGTGTGGCAACCCTGTGGGCTTTGAAAGAAAAACAGGCTCCGAAGAGCCTGTTTTTCTGGAGGGTGGCAAGCCGTCAGGCCTGCGGAACCTCAAGGACGCACAACGATGCTGTTGCGCACGTCGCGCACATGCTTGGTGTTGCGGGCGATGGATTCAGCCGTGTTCTTTTCGGTTTGCGACTTGGCGAAACCGGACAGTTGAACGGTGCCGTTCAGCGTTTCCACGCTGATCGACGTTGCGGAAACCGATTTGTCTTCAGCCATCTTGGCCTTCACTGCGGTCGTGATGCCGGCGTCGTCCACGTAGGAGCCGACGGTTTGCTGATCGCGCGCCACCGAGCAGCCTGCGGAGATGATGGTTGCGCCAGCGAGGGCTGCAAAAGCGAGGGCACGTGCGTATTTCATGATTTATTTCCTTGGTTTGGTTGAACACGGGTGCTTTGGGGTTCTGCAGCCCATCGACCTGTTGCACCCTCCGTGGTCGATGAACTGTTTCTTGGGTGGCGTTGCGCCTTTCAGCGCTGCAGCCAATCCTTGAGTTCGTCGGCATGCTCTTCTTCGTCGGCCAGGATGCCTTCCAGCATCCGGCGCGTCGTCGGGTCCTTGTCGCCGATCAGCGTGATCATCTGGCGGTAGGCTTCCACGGCGATGCGCTCCGCCACCAGGTTGGCGCGAACCATGGCCTTGAGGTCGGACGATTCGTCGTAGTCGGCGTGGCTGCGTTCTTCCAAGGTGCTGGGCGAAAAATCAGGCTCACCGCCCAGTTGCACGATGCGCTGCGCGATCTTGTCCGCGTGGGCGGACTCTTCATTCGCATGCACCAGAAACTCGGCGGCGATCGCAGGAGACTCCATGCCATCGGCCGTGAAATGGTGGCGCTTGTAGCGCAGCACGCAGACCAGTTCGGTCGCCAGGGCATCATTCAGCAGCTTGACGATGGCATCGCGGTGGGGGCCGTATGCAGGGGTCACTGCCCCTTCTTCGAGGTCTTGGGTCGCTGCGAAATGGAGCGCCTTTTCATCCAGCACGAGGGTCTGGGAATCGGCCGGCGAATGGGTGGCCGGGTTGAGAGCGGTTTCAGGAGGCATGGAGCGCTCGCTTGTTGTTATGGGTGTTTTCTAAGCCGTGGACGACGAAGTCGTTCAATAGTCGTAGCGGCGGGGACGGCGGCTCATCATGCAAAGCGCTGCCACTGCGGCGCCGGCAACCGCAGCCATCAGCAACGACTTGCCAGGCTGCTCGACCACATAGCGCGTGGTGACGTCTGCTGCCTGATTCAGTTGGCGGCGCGCGCGTTCGGTGGTGTCAGCACAGTACGAAATACCGCGCGAGGCCAGATCCTGTGCCCGGGCTGCCAAATCGTCGATGAGCGGGTTCACCTCGCTGTGCAGTTCATCGACCTTGCGCTCTGCCTTGTCCAGGGTGGCATTGGCTGCGGTGCGGGTGGATTGCACGGCGTCCTTGGCAGAGTCCAGCATGCTGTCGGCTGCACTGTGGGCGGAGTCCACGGCTTTTTGTGCGGCGTTCTGAGTGTTCATCATGATTGAAGTCCTTTCGGGATTGCGAAGGTAGGCGAGCCAGCTTGATTCGTGAGCGTTCTGGTCAAGCGGGCATCAACCGCGCTTGAGCAGGCTCAGAACGAAAGTGACCACGGCCATGATCACGAATACGAAGAACAGAATCTTCGCGATACCCACGGCACCGGCAGCAATACCGCCGAAGCCAAAAAGTGCGGCGATCAGGGCGATCACCAGGAAAACCACTGCGTAATGCAACATATCCATCTCCTCTTGCACCAGATGTTCCGGCGGGTTGGTGGGGTGGCGCCGCTTTGTCAGCGCCTGGATTGAATGTAGTTTTCGCGGCGTGCGCACGCTGCCGGTGCCCGGCGCGCAGCCATGTAGGACGCGGCCGATCTGAAATGCAATGGCCCAAGATGCCGGGCGCTACCGCGTGTGAAGGGGAGGGCGGCTCTGCCGAAGAGCCGCAGTGCGGCCAGGTCAGTGAACGTGCGGCAGCACGGCGGAAACGAGCGTGCCTTCACTGGGATCTGACGTGACCGTCAGCCGGCCGCCCGCTGCTTCCACCCGGTGCCGCATGCCCATCAGTCCATGGGCGGAAGAGTTGACCTTCTCGGTGTCGAAGCCGCTGCCGTTGTCGCGAATCTGCACCGCCACGTGCGTTGGGTAGTTGTGGACGGCGACCAGCACCTTGGCGGCGTTGGCGTATTTGCCGATGTTGGTGAGCGATTCCTGCACCATGCGGTAGATGGTCAACTGAACGGATTCCGGCAGATCGACGGCTTCGAGATTCAGGTCGACCTGAATATTGCTGCGCTCCGCGAACTCCCGGCCCAGGATTTCCAGCGATGCCGTCAGTCCCAGATTGAACAGCGACGAAGGACGCAGGTCTTCGATGATGCGGCGCTTCAGGGCAATGCCGCTGTTCAGCGTTTCGGTCAGGTGCTTGAGGCGCTCCGCAATTTCAGGGGCCTGGGAATCGACCTTGGACTTCAGCCGCGCGACATCGAGCTTGGCAGCGGTGAGCAACGCACCCAGTTCGTCGTGCAACTCACGCGCCAAGTGTCCTCGCTCGTCTTCTCGCACCTGTTGCAGGTGGTTCGCCAGTTCGGTGAGCGAAGCCGTGCGCTCGCGCACCAGTTGCTCCAGGCGGTCCCGTTCCCGCTCGAGCGTCTCTTGTTCGCGCTGATTGAACGACTGCAGCGCGCTGGCCTGCCGCAGGTACATGTAGAACGCCAGCAGCCCGATCGCTGCCATGGTGGCGATGCCGATGCGCGACAACATGAGAGAGTGCAGGATCTCTTGCGTGCTGTGGTTCGTTCTGTCGGTGCTGCGCTCGGTCAGTTTGCCCGACAGGGACCGAATGGCATCCATGTTCTCTTTGCCGACATCGGTGGACAGCACGAACTTCCAGGCGTCGTCGTTGTCCTGGCGCCGCAGCCGCAGGCTCAGGTCGAGCTCGGACATCTTGCGGGAAATCTGCCGCGACAGCTGCGTGAAGTCTTCCTGATCTTCGGCGGAAGATCCTAGAAAGATGGCACGCAGCTCATCCAGGTTGCTGTTGATCGTGGAGGCCGCCTTTTCATAAGGCTCCAGATAGCGCTCATCACCCGTCAGCAAATAACCTCGAAGGCCGGTTTCCGCGTCGAGCATGTTCTGCATCATGCGGTCGAGTGCGGCACGCGTCGCGTAGGTGCGAGACAGGGCGCTGACTGCGTCGTGCGAGCGGTCGTAACCGGCCTCGTTGATGCCAACCAACGCCGATGCAGCCAGCAGTGCCAGGGGCAAGCTGACAGCCATCTTGCGAAAATTGGACCAGCGCATAGGTTTCTCCGAAAGACAAGCGGGTGATTTCTGGATAATGTCACCAGCCAGCGGTGTTCCGCTGCACGCACGCCCGCAACGGGTGAATTGGCTACCAGAACGATAACGGGCAGCTAGGCTGCCCCTTGAAAGAATGCTCAATGATCAAGATCGGCATTGTGGATGACCATGCGATTGTCCGCTCGGGATTGCGACAATTTTTGTCAGAACATGTAGACCTTCGGGTGGTAGGCGAGGCGTCCAATGGGCGCGAGGCCATCGATTTGGTGCGCGCACAGGAGATCGACGTGCTGCTCATGGATTTGTCGATGCCAGGGCAAAGCGGGCTCGACGCATTGGCCATGTTGCGCGCCAAGGCGCCTGACATGGGCATCCTGATCCTCAGCGGGTACCCGGAAGAGCACTACGCCATCAACCTGATTCGCCAGGGCGCCAGTGGTTATCTCAACAAGGAATGCGACCCCAAGGAAATCGTCGAAGCCATTCGCACCATTTCGTTGGGCCGCCGTTACCTGACCCCTGCCGTCGCCGATCTGCTCGCGCAGCAGCTCAACCGCAAGGACGATGCCCCGCCGCACGAACAGTTGTCGGAACGCGAGTTCCAGGTGTTCCTCAAGCTGGCCAAGGGTGAAACGGCTGGCGACATCGCCAAGTCGCTGTCGCTCAGCGTGAAAACGGTGAGCACCTACCGCACGCGGTTGATGGAAAAAATGGCGCTGTCGTCCAACAGCGACCTCACCTATTACGCGCTGAAAAACAAGCTGATCGATTAAAGCGGCGCTCAATGCAAAAGGCCACCGAATCCGGTGGCCTTTTTTGCGAGCGTGTTCGGCGCCGTCCCCCGCCATTTGCCACGCCAGTGGCTTCCTAACCTGTGGCGGACTTTGTAGTGGTCTGGCGGCGGGTGGTGCTGTGCTCCACGCAGTACTCCACCAGTGCGTCGATTTCATTGGACTTGTCGAATACGGCGTCAACACCAAGCTGCGCGCACCGCATGCGGACGTCAGGCGTCGCATAGTTGCTGAGCACCACCATTTTCTGGCCGGCAGTCCGGTTGCGGCAGGCAGCTAAAACACCCAGGCCACTTCCCTGGCGCAGGAACAGATCGACGATGGCCAAGTCCCACTGGCCTGAATTGTTGGCAAGCCACTCTTTGCCTTCATCTTCGGTTTCCGCAATGCCTACGGCCTCCACCTCTGCCAGTTCCTCTAGCGTGCCGATCAGGTTTTCGCGGATGGTGGCGTTGTCTTCAACAATATAGGTACGCAGTTTCACTGTGGGGTCCAGTCCGGATCACGGCGGCAGAAGGGGGAGGTGATCACAGCTTCACTTTATGGGGAACCAGTGTGTCATTCTGCCAGTAGCAACATGCTGAGCCGGTAGGATTCTTCCTACGGTCTGGCATGGCGGCACACGGAGCAATGCTCCTGGCGTGGGATTTTCAAAGCAGTCCACTCCATGGAACGCCCATCGAGCATCAGCAACCGTCCTGCGAGCGATTCACCGCATCCGACGATGAGCTTCAATGCTTCCGCTGCCTGCATGGAACCCATGATTCCCACCATCGGGGCAAAGACGCCCAGTGTCGAGCATTGGGTTTCTTCGAACGCCGCATCGGGTGGGAAGATGCAGGCATAGCAGGGTGCCTGTGCGTTGCGAGGGTCCACCACGGTGATCTGCCCATCGAACCGAATGGCTGCTCCGATGACCAACGGAATGCGGTGGTTCACACACGCCGCATTCACGGCTTGGCGAGTTGCATAGTTGTCGCTGCAGTCCAGCACGACGGTGGCTTGGGGCACCCGTTCGTTCAGCCATTGCGAATCGGCGCGGGCCTGTACCGCCTCGATTCGGACTTCCGGATTGAGCGCTTTCAACGCCTGTGCGGCGGAGCGCACTTTCGACTCGCCCACGCGCGCGCTGGTGTGGGCGATCTGGCGCTGAAGATTGGTCAGGTCCACCGCATCGTCGTCCACCAGGGTGATGCGGCCCACGCCCGCTGAGGCCAGGAACAAGGCGGCTGGTGAGCCCAACCCGCCGGCACCGATCACGAGCACATGGGCGTTGAGGATGCGTTCCTGCCCCTCGATCCCGATGTCGTCGAGCATGATGTGGCGGGAATAGCGGAGTAGCTGATCGTCGGTCATCGGCAGCGAAAGAGATGAGCCCTGGGCCATGAAAAAGGCCGGGCGCCCGTAAGGAGCCCGGCCATCGGTGAGCGGTGGAAGCCTTGGAAAACCTCAGTTTTCCTTCTTCTCTTCCTTGCGTTCCGTCTGCGTCTTGCTGACCAGTACGGCCTGGCCCTTCAACTGGTTGAGCGCCTGTGCCAACTGGAAGTCTTTGTCCGAGCCGAACTCGGGCATCTTGCGGTCGGCGACCGGCTTCTTGGCTTCTTCCTCAAGGCGCTTGCGTGCTTCTTCGCGGGCTTTTTCGCGGGCTTCGTCCTTCTTCTCTTCGCCCTGGCCGCTGGTCAGATGCTTTTCCAGATCGGCTTCTCGCATGCGCAAGGATGCATAGACATCGCCCTCGGCGCTTTCGTCCACCATGACGTCGGGCACGATGCCCTTGGCCTGAATGGATTTGCCGCTCGGGGTGTAGTAGCGTGCCGTGGTCAGCTTGATGCCGGTGTCTGGGCCCAAAGGACGCACCGTCTGCACGGAGCCCTTTCCGAACGTCTGGCTTCCCATGATGGTGGCGCGCTTGTGGTCTTGCAGGGCGCCGGCCACGATTTCGCTGGCAGAGGCGGAGCCTTCGTTGACCAGCACCACCAGCGGAACGCTCTTGAGCGATGCGGGCAGCCGCTTGAGGGGATCTCCGTTGCCGCGGCGTTGGTAGAACTCCGGCGCCGCCTTGAACGTGGCCTTGCTTTCCGCGAGTTGTCCGTCGGTCGTCACCACGGTCACGTTCTCTGGGAGGAACGCTGCCGACACAGCCACCGCGGCATCGAGCAGTCCACCCGGATCGTTGCGCAGGTCGAGCACCAGCCCCTTCAGATTGGGTTCCTGGCGATAGACCTCTTCGATCTTGCGCACGAAGTCGTCCACCGTGCGTTCCTGGAACTGCGACAGGCGAATCCAGCCGTAGCCAGGCTCGATGACCTTGCCCTTGACGGACTGCGTCTTGATTTCTTCGCGCGTGATCGTCACCGGAAAGGTCCGGCTTTCGTCCTTGCGGAAGATGGTCAACGTCACCTGGGTGCTCGGCTCGCCGCGCATGCGCTTGACGGCGTCGTTCAGCGCGAGGCCCTTGACGGCGGTGTCGTCGATCTTGGTGATGAGGTCGTTCGTCTTCAGGCCCGCACGGAAGGCAGGAGAGCCCTCGATGGGCGAGACGACCTTGATCAGTCCGTCTTCCTGCGTGATCTCGATCCCGACTCCGACGAAGCGGCCGGAGGTTCCTTCGCGGAATTCCTTGAACGACTTCTTGTCGAAATACTGGGAATGCGGGTCCAGGCTGGACACCATGCCCGAGATCGCGTCGGTGATGAGCTTTTTGTCATCGACCGGCTCAACGTAGTCGGTCTTGACCAGTCCGAAGACGGCAGACAACTGCTGGATTTCCTCAAGCGGCAGCGGCGTCATCGCTCCGCGCGCCACCGTCTGCAGAGAGACGGTGGTCAGTGCCCCGGCAACGACGCCGATCGACACCCAACCTGCGATTTTCAGTTTGTGGCCCATTAAAAACACCTTTGCCGCTTCAATATACACCTTGGAAAGATTGCCCCCATTGCAGTTCCGCGATGGAAGCGACTTTTGCGTGGCACGGACCGCCTTTACATGCGCTTTACGCCTTGCCTTGGGACGCCACCGCAGCCGCTGCCTTGGCGGCCGCTTCGGCATCGCCCAGGTAGTAATGCCGCAGGGGCTTCAGGTCGGCATCGAGCTCATAGACCAGCGGAATGCCATTCGGAATGTTCAGGCCGACGATGTCGTCGTTCGAAATTCCGTCGAGGTATTTGACCAGTGCGCGGATGGAGTTGCCGTGCGCGGCCACGACGATGCGCTTGCCCGACCGGATCGCTGGCGCCATGGATTCGTTCCAGAACGGCAGCACGCGCTCCACTGTGTCCTTGAGGCACTCCGTGAGTGGAATCTGTTCGGGCGCAAGGCTGGCGTAGCGGATATCGCCGCGTTCGCTGCGGGGGTCGGTGGCTTCCAGGGCCGGCGGTGGGGTGTCGTAGCTGCGTCGCCACACCAGCACCTGTGCATCGCCATATTGCTTGGCCATGTCCGCCTTGTTCAGCCCCTGCAGCGCGCCGTAGTGGCGCTCGTTGAGGCGCCAGCTGTGCTGTACCGGCAGCCAGGTGCGGTCCATTTCGTCGAGCGCATGCCACAGCGTGCGCGTGGCGCGTTTGAGCACGCTGGTGTAGGCCAGGTCGAATTCATAGCCTTCCGCCTTCAAAAGGCGGCCTGCGTTCTTGGCCTGCTCCACGCCGGTCGGCGTGAGGTCGACGTCGGTCCAGCCGGTGAAGCGGTTCTCAAGATTCCAGGTGGATTCGCCGTGGCGGATGAGGACGAGTTGGTGCATGGTTTCCCTAGAGCAGGCGGGTCAAAATCCAGCATTCTAAAATCGTGCGGTTTGCCAACCCTAGGACTGACGTGAAATTCATCATCGACAATTGGTATCTGGTCTTCATCGCGCTGGCCTCCGGCGGCATGCTCTTGGTGCCGCTCCTGAAGGATGCGACGGGCGGATCGTTGACGGCGGCGCGCGCCGTGCAACTCATCAACCGTGAAAAAGGCGTCGTCATCGACGTGTGCGAGCCCGAGGAATTTGCGGCCGGCCATGTCGGCGGCGCGAAGAACATTCCCCTGGGCCAGCTGAAAGAGCGCCTGCCGCAGGTGGTCAAGAACAAGGCCCTGCCGCTCGTGCTGGTGTGCGCCAAGGGCCCGCGGGCCCAGCGCGCCGTCGGCATCGCCAAAAAGCTCGGCTACGACAATGCGCAAGCCCTGGCGGGTGGCCTGAAGGCATGGAAAGACGCCAGCATGCCGGTTGAAAAGGCCTGATTGGCCGCAATGTGCGATGTATCGCTAATTTTTTGAGCAGAAAGGCCGTCCCATGCAAGCCGTGAAGATGTACACCACCGCCGTCTGTCCCTATTGCATTCGGGCCAAGCAGATTCTCAAGTCGAAAGGCGTCGAGCAGATCGAGGAAATCCGCGTGGATCTCGATCCCGTGGCCCGCACGCACATGATGGAAACCACCGGGCGCCGCACGGTGCCCCAGATCTTCATCGGCGAAACGCACGTCGGCGGGCACGATGACCTGGTCGCGCTCGACGGCCGTGGCGGCTTGATGCCGCTGCTGGGCGGTACGGCGGCCGATGCCTGAGAGGCGGCTTTCCAGCCGCTGCGCCGCTGCATAATGCAGCCCCAAGTGCCCGCTGCGGGAGCGTTTCCCCAGCGGGCTTTGTTTTGTCGAATAGTGTTCTGACTGAAAGACCGACACCATGGCTACCGAAGAAAATCCCGTGTTCCAGATCCAGCGCGTGTATCTGAAGGACTTGTCCCTGGAGCAGCCCAATTCGCCCGCCATCCTGCTCGAGCAAGAGCAGCCCAGCGTGGACATCCAACTGGGTGTGGAAGCCACGCCCGTGGCCGACGGTATCTTCGAAGTGGCCGTGACCGCCACGGTGCAGACCAAGATCAAGGACAAGACCGTGTTCCTGGTCGAAGCCAAGCAAGCCGGCATCTTCGAAATCCGCAACATTCCTGAAGACCAGATGGGCCCGATCATGGGCATCGCCTGCCCGCAGATCGTGTATCCCTACCTGCGCGGCAACGTGGCCGACATGATCACGCGCGCCGGTTTCCCCCCGGTGCACCTGGCCGAAATCAACTTCCAGGCCATGTACGAGCAGCAGCAAGCCCAGGTGGCCTCGGCCGCACCGTCGCCCATCATCACGCAGTAATCAGCTGCGCATTGCGCAGGGAGGCCCGCTCGGCCTTTCGTGCGCAAGCCCAGGCACGCACGCACGAATGAACATTGTTGTTTTGGGGGCTGGTGCCTGGGGAACCGCCATGGCCATCAGCGCCGCGGCACACCCGGCAGCGCATGCCGTGACGCTGTGGGCGCGCGATGCCCATCAGATCGCCGGCATGCAGGCGGCCCGGCAGAACGCTCGGTACCTCCCGGACATCGAATTCCCTTCTTCCCTGGCGCTGAGCGCGGGTGACCCGTTGGCGCTCGCATTGGGCGCGGACCTGGCCATCGTCGCAACGCCCATGTCCGCCTTGCGGGGCATGCTCCACACGCTGAGCGCCCTCGATGTGCCGGTCGCCTGGCTGTGCAAGGGCTTCGAGGCCGCGCCACCCGGCGGCAGCGCCGTCGGTTTGATGGGGCATGAAGTCTGCGCGCAGGCCGCGCCGCGCCTGCGCAGCGGCGTTTTGAGCGGCCCCAGCTTCGCCCAGGAGGCCGCGCGCGGCCAGCCCACGGCCCTGGTGGCGGCGAGTCCCCATGCGGCGGTGCGCGACTTGCTGGTGGACGCATTCCATGGCCCCACGCTGCGCGTGTATGCCAATGACGACATCGTCGGTGTGGAGGTGGGAGGTGCCGTGAAGAACGTGCTGGCCATCGCCACGGGGCTGTGCGACGGGCTCGATCTGGGCCTGAATGCCCGAGCCGCCCTCATCACGCGCGGCCTGGCCGAGATGACCCGGCTGGGGCTCGCACTGGGCGCAAGAGCCGATACGTTCATGGGGTTGTCCGGCCTGGGCGATCTGGTCTTGACCGCCACCGGAGACTTGTCACGCAACCGGCGCGTGGGCCAGGCGCTGGCGCAAGGGCTGACGCTCGCGCAGGCCGTGGATTCACTGGGCCATGTGGCGGAGGGCGTGTACAGCGCCAGAACGGTGCTGGCGCGGGCACGCCACCTGCAGGTGGACATGCCGATCACCGAAGCGGTGGTCGCGTTGCTCGACGGCCGAAGAACGCCGCACGATGCGTTGACGATGCTCATGGGCAGAGGCCCGGTGGCTGAGCTCTCGCGGCCTTGAGTCAGGCCCCTAAAGCTCAGTCACCGGGCCTCTTGAGCCCACAACATACCGGGGTGCTCAGAGCACGCCGAACAGCATCAGCAGCAGAACGAGGGACAGTGGGACGCCGAGGAGCCAGAGGATGACGGGCATGGAATTTCTCCTGAAAAGTGGTTGATCGATGAATCAACCTTAAGGGCCCACCCTGGCCCTTGCGGTGCGGCGTGGGCACCTGCCAGCGTAGTCCCGAGCCTACCGGCCATGCAGGAGAGCGCAAGGCGCCAGACGGCTCCCTTGCACTGGGCGATGGCTCGGAAAACTCGGTCCAGCAGCCCGGGTTTCAAAACTCCAGGTTGTCGATCAGCCGGGTGCTGCCCAGCCGTGCGGCGCCGAGCGCCACCCATGTGCCGCCACGCAGTGAGCCGTCGCCCGATGGCGGCTGCAGATCGCTGCGGCGGCGCACGGTGAGGTAGTCCGGCTGCCAGCCTTGGCTGCGCAGCGCCTCAATGGCCTGCTGCTCCAGTGCGCCCAGGCCGCCTTGGCCGGGTTGGACCGCCAAGGCGGCGTCCGCCAGCGCTTGGAGCGCCTGCGCCAGCTGCCGGGCGCGCGAGCGCTCTTGCGTACCGAGATAGCCGTTGCGCGAACTGAGCGCCAGGCCGTCCTCGGCGCGGCGGGTTTCGCCAGCCACCACGTCGATCGGCAGGGCGAACTGCCGCACCATCTGCCGGATCACCATGAGCTGCTGGTAGTCCTTCTTGCCGAACACGGCCGTGCCGCCGCTCGCGCCGAGCACGCAGGCGAAGAGCTTCATCACCACCGTGCAGACGCCGACGAAGAACCCGGGGCGAAAGTGCCCTTCCAGGATGTCGGCCAGCGCCGGATCGGGGTGCACCTTGAAGGTCTGCGGCTCGGGGTACAGATCGGCCTCGCGCGGGGCGAACAGCACGTCGCAGCCGGCCTCGCGCAGTTGGGCGCAGTCGGCCTCCCACGTGCGGGGATAGCTGTCGAAGTCTTCGTGGGGCAGGAACTGCAGGCGGTTCACGAAGATGCTGGCCACCGTCACGTCGCCCAGTGGCCGGGCCTGTTCCACCAGCGAAATATGGCCGGCGTGCAGGTTGCCCATGGTGGGCACGAAGGCGGGGCGGCCCCGGCCTGCCAGAGCCTGCCGCAGGTCGGCCAGCGTGTGTGCGATGAGCATGGTGTTCCGATCAGAAGAGGGCAGCCGCCGGGCCGCCATGAAGCCGCAGGGCCGGCCGTTGAGGAAGGAAGCGGGATGAGAGCGGGATGAGCGCGGGATTAGCGCGGGATGAGCGCGGGGAGAGCGCGCCCTACCAGGCGTGCAGCGCGTCGTCGGGAAAGCGCCCGGCCTTGACGGCCTGCACATAGGCCTGCATCGCGCCTCGCACGCTGCCGGCTTCCTGCATGAAGTCGTGCACGAAGCGCGGCATTTTGGCCAGGTGGATGCCCAGCATGTCGTGCAGCACCAGCACCTGGCCGGCAGTGCCGCTGCCCGCCCCGATGCCGATGGTGTGGCAGTGGGCCAGCTCGGCCGTGAGTTCGCGCGCCAGGGCTGCCGGCACCATCTCCAGCACCAGCATGGCGGCACCTGCGTTCTGCAGCTCGGACGCCTGCTGGCGCAGCGCGCGCGCGGCCAGGTCGCCCTTGCCCTGCACGCGGTAGCCGCCCAGGGCATGCACCGTCTGCGGCGTGAGGCCCAGGTGGGCGCACACGGGCACGCCGCGCTGCACCAGGAACTCCACCGTGGGCGCCGTCCAGCCACCGCCTTCCAGCTTGACCATGTGCGCGCCGGCCTGCATGAGCGTGCAGGCGCTGCGCAGCGCCTGTTCGCGGCTTTCTGCGTAGGTGCCGAAGGGCAGGTCGGCGATGAGCCACGCCGTGCCCTGCACGCGGTGCAGGCCGCGCGCCACGCTGGCCGTGTGGTAGGCCATGGTGTCCAGCGACACGCCCACGGTGCTGGGCAGGCCCTGGCAGACCATGCCCAGCGAATCGCCGACCAGGATGCACTCCACGCCCGCGGCGTCCGCCATGGCGGCGAAGGTGGCGTCGTAGGCCGTGAGCATGGTGATCTTCTCGCCGGCCTCGCGCATCTGCTGCAGGCGCGGCAGGCTCACGGGGCGGCGCTCGGGCAGGGGAGAGGCGGGCGGCAGCGTGCCGTAGGGCGTCGCGGTGGACGCCGCAGCGGAGGCGGTGGCAGGGGTGGCAGTGGTCATGTGGATGTGGCAGAGCCGGGCCGAAAGTGCGGCGAGTCTATGCGATGCCGCTATGCTTGCCGCCCATGACGAAATCCCCCCTTTCCCTGGACGGCGGCATCGCCGCGCTGGCCCAGGACGACGTTGCCCGCGCGCTGCGCGAAGACGTGGGTGCCGGCGACCTCACCGCCGGCCTGATCGACCCTGTGCGCCGCGTGCGCGCCCGCGTGCTGGCCCGCGAAAGCGCGGTGATCTGCGGCGGCCCGTGGGTGGAGGCCGCCGTTCTCGCGCTGGACCCTGCCGCGCGCACCGTGTGGCACGTGCAGGAGGGCGAGCGCTGCGCACCCGATCAGGTCGTGGTGGAGGTGGAGGGCAGCGCCCGCGCGCTGCTGAGCGCCGAGCGCACCGCGCTGAATTTTCTGCAACTGCTGTCGGCCGTGGCCACCAAGACCGCGACCTATGTGGATGCCGTGCGCGGCACGCGGGCGCAGATCGTCGATACGCGCAAGACCCTGCCCGGCCTGCGCCTGGCGCAGAAATACGCCGTGCGCACGGGCGGCGGCACCAACCACCGCATCGGTCTGCACGACGCGGTGCTCATCAAGGAAAACCACATCGCCGCCGCCGGTGGCGTGACGGCCGTGCTGCGTGCCGCGCAGGCCGTGGCCGCGCAGGCGGCTTTCGTGGAGATCGAGGTCGAGACGCTGGAGCAGTTGCAGGAGGCCCTGCAGGCCGGCGCGAAGATGCTGCTGCTGGACAACATGCCGCTTGCGATGCTGCACGAGGCCGTGCGCCTGAATGCCGGCCGCGCCATCCTGGAGATCTCCGGCGGTGTGACGCTCGAAGGCCTGCGCGCGCTGGCCGAAACCGGCGTGGACCGCATCTCCATCGGCACGCTGACCAAGGACGTGAAAGCCATCGATTTCTCGATGCGCATGCAGGACATCGCCTGACCCGGCCAGCTCCCTGCACCCCTGAAGCCCATCGAACCGGGCTGCCGCGCGCTCTGCCGCTGCAGCCGAAAGAAGCCACTGCCCCATGACCCCCATCGCCCTCAAGGAAGTGGAATACGAGCAGCCCGAAGAAGGCGCCGCCTGCTCCACCAAGTTCGCCTGGGCCCGCGTGCCCGCCGAGCCCTCGCCCACCGAGCGCGCCGCGCTCAAGGACCGCATCCGGCGCCTGCTGCGCGACAAGAACGCCGTCATGGTGTCGCACTACTACGTGCACCCGGACCTGCAGGACCTGGCCGAGGAAACCGGCGGGCTGGTCAGCGATTCGCTGGAGATGGCGCGCTTCGGCCGCGACCATGCCGCGCAGACGCTGGTGGTCTCGGGCGTGCGCTTCATGGGCGAGACGGCCAAGATCCTCTCGCCCGAAAAGACCGTGCTCATGCCCGATCTGGACGCCACCTGCTCGCTCGACCTGGGCTGCCCCATCGATGCGTTCAGCGCCTTCTGCGACGCGCATCCGGACCGCACGGTGGTCGTGTACGCCAACACCAGCGCGGCCGTGAAGGCACGGGCCGACTGGCTCGTCACCTCCAGCTGCGCGCTGGAGATCGTGGGCGCCCTCAAGGCGGCGGGCCACAAGATCCTGTGGGCGCCCGACCGCCATCTGGGCGCCTACATCCAGCAGCAGACCGGCGCCGACATGCTGTTCTGGAACGGCGCCTGCATCGTGCACGACGAATTCAAGGCCGAGGAACTGCAGGCGCTGAAGGCGGCCCACCCGCAGGCGAAGGTGCTCGTGCACCCCGAGAGCCCCGCCGACGTGGTGGCCCTGGCCGATGCGGTGGGCTCGACCTCCGCCATCCTGAAGGCCGCGCGCGAGATGGATGCGCGCGAATTCATCGTGGCGACCGACAACGGCATGATGCACAAGCTGCGCACGCTCAATCCGGCCAAGACCTTCCATGAAGCGCCCACCGCCGGCAACAGCGCCACCTGCAAGAGCTGCGCGCACTGCCCCTGGATGGCCATGAACGGACTGGCCGACGTGGCCCGCGTGCTGGAGACCGGCGCCAACGCCATTCACGTGGACCCGGCGCTCATCCCGCGCGCGCGCCAGCCCATCGACCGGATGCTGGCCTTCACGGCGGCGCTGAAGGGTGGGCAGCCGGTCGGCGCGCTCGTGCCGAACATCGGTGCGGCATGAGGCGCCTGGATGGCTTTTATCGTGATGCTATTGTTTTGATAGCTGTTGCCGCATGATTCTCTAGGGCGCTGGCCTGTTTTGACGTGAATTTCAGGATCGACTTCTCCGACCCGCGCGATCGCAGCGGCCCGCGCCTGCGCCATGCGTTCGGCACGCCGCGCCGCGTGCTGGCCGCCAGGGCCCCGCACGAAGTGCGCGCGGTGCTGGACGCGGTCGAAGCCGCAGCGCGCGAGGGGGGCTGGTGCCTCGGCTATCTGCGCTACGAAGCGGCCGGCGCGTTCGATGCGGCGCTGCGCACGCATCCGGCCGACGGTCCGCTGGCGTGGTTCGCCGTGTTCGATCAGCCGCTTCCCTGGCCCGATGCGCCCGCCGACGAAGCGGGCGCGACCGCTGGCATGCCGGCCGCGCCCACCATCGACTGGCACACCCGCCCGCAGCGCGTGGCTTTCGATGCCGCCGTGGCCGCCATCCACCAGTCGATTGCCGCGGGCGAGTATTACCAGGTGAACTACACCGCGCCCATCCGGGGCAGCCTGGCGCAGGGCGACGGGCCTTCGGCGGCGCTGCCGCTGTTCGCTGCCTTGCAGCGCGCCCAGCCCGGTGGCTATGCCGCGTGCATCGACAGCGGCGCCGAACAGGTGCTGTCGGTGTCCCCCGAGCTGTTCTTCGACTGGCGGGGAGGCAGCCTGCTGGCGCGGCCCATGAAAGGCACCGCCCCGCGCGGCGCCACGACCGATGCCGACGCCGCGCAAGCCGCCGCGCTGCGTGCCTCGCCCAAGGAGCGCGCCGAGAACGTGATGATCGTGGACCTGCTGCGCAACGACCTCTCGCGCATCGCCGAGCCGCACAGCGTGCGCGTTCCCGCGCTCTTTCACACCGAAGCGCTGCCGGCCGTGTGGCAGATGACCTCCGACGTCGAGGCCCGCACGCGCGCGGGCACCACGCTGGCCGACGTGTTCGCCGCGCTGTTCCCCTGCGGCTCCATCACCGGCGCGCCCAAGGTGCGCGCCATGCAGGCCATCCACGCGCTGGAGCCCGAAGCGCGCGGCGTTTACTGCGGCGCCGTGGGCATCGTGCGGCCGGACGGCCAGGGCGCCGTGGCCGCCACCTTCAACGTGCCGATCCGCACCGTGGTGCTGCACGGCCGCGATGCGCGCTGCGGCATCGGCAGCGGCATCACCAGTGGCGCGCAAGCGGCGGCGGAATGGCGGGAGTGGCAGCACAAGAGCGCCTTCCTGCAGCGCGCCAGCGCCCCGTTCGACCTGCTGGAAACCCTGGCGCTGGAGGATGGCGTGCTGCGCCACCGCGCGGACCATGTGGCGCGGCTGGCCACCTCGGCCGCGCACTTCGGCCATGCGTTCGACACAGCGCGCGTGCAGGACTGCCTGAACGCGCTGGCCCAGGCCCACCCCGGCGGCCTGTGGCGCGCCCGCCTGCTGCTGGACGCTGCGGGCACACCGCGTGCCCAGGCGTGGGCCATGGCACCCACCGCCACCCCGGTGCGCCTGCAACTGGCCACGCGGCCGATGGAAGGCGCACACGGCGAATTCGTGCGCCACAAGACCACGCGCCGGGCGCACTACGACGCCTTCACGCCAGAGGACGAGGGCGTGTTCGACACCTTGCTGTGGAACGAGTCCGGCGAGATCACCGAATGCACGCGCGGCTGCATCGCGGCGCTGCGGGCCGACGGCCAGTGGGTGACGCCGCCGCTGTCGTGCGGCCTGCTGCCCGGCGTGGGCCGGGCGGTGGCGCTGCGCGAAGGCCGAATGACCGAGGCCGTGCTGCGCGTGCAAGACGTGCCGAAGGTGCGGGCCTGGGCCTTCGTGAACAGCCTGCGGGGCTGGCTGGACGCCGCGCTGCAGGCCTGAGCCGGTGGGGGCGGGAACCCCGGTTCTGGCTTTTGCTACTTATTTCGTAGCAATATGCCCTAGTGTTTATTGCGCTGGAGCCCTGTAGGGCTCAAAGCCGCTCTTTCACGTACGAGCCGCGGTCCATGTCCACGATCTCCACGCTGAGCTGCACCATCACGCCGTCCGGCCGGGGCGTGAGCCGGCGCAGCACGTCCACGACGCGGGCGCCGAGGTCTTGCTTGGCCTCGTGCGAGCGGCCGGAGAGCAGCCGCAGCTGGGCGTGCACGAACGCGCGGTCGGCGGGGGCCGTGCCGATCTCGAAGCGGTCGGCGCGCAGGAAGCGGGATTTCAGGTCCGCCTCGTTCTGGATCTCGGGGCTTGCGGTGAGGGACCGGTTCAGTTCCGCCAGCATTTGCGCTTCGGGCAGACCGTTCAGGTTCTGGCTGTATTCGATGACGAGGTGGGGCATGGCGGATCTCCTGCAGGGGTGGGATGGAACGAAAGGAAGAAAAGGTTTGCGAGAGGGTCGGCGCCGGCTCAGCGCGCCGGGCCGGGCGCGGCCAGGTCCAGCACGCAGCCATCGCCCAGCGCCTCGCGCCACACGCGCACGCGGCTCGCGGGCGGCTGCATGCCCGCCAGCGCCTGGGCGATGAATTGGCAGAGGTTTTCCAGCGTGGGGGTGCCGAGGCCGGGCACTTCATCGAGCCAGTGGTGGTCGAGCTGCTCGCGCACGGTGGCCAGGCGCTCGCGCAGATGCCCCAGGTCGATGACCATGCCGGTGTCGGGATCGCGCGGGCCGGTGACGGCCACCTCGGCGTGGTAGGTGTGGCCGTGGATGCGGCGGCTGCCTTGCGCCTCGATCTCGCGCTGCAGGGTGTGCGCGGCATCGAAGAAAAAGCGCTGGTGGACGGTGAACTGCATGGTCGGCAAGTGGCGAAGCGGGGCGAAAGGAAACGGCGAAAAAACGAGATGGGCAGGGGCTCAGCGGATGCCGGTGAGCTTGTGCGTCTGCAGGCTCAGGCGCCAGGCGGGGCGCTCCAGGCAAGCGTCGATGCAGCGGCCGGTGTTGGCGGCCTGGTCGGGCCCGTCCATGGGTTGCAGAAAGCGGTGCGTGAACTGGGTCTGGGCCTCCAGCGCCACCAGGTCGAAGCCGGGCTGCGGCCACACCAGCTTGAGTTCCTGGCCGCTTCGCTGCACCCACGGCGCGCCGGCCTTGGGGCTGATGCACAGCCAGTCGATGCCGGGCGGCGCGGCGACGGTGCCGTTGCTCTCCACGGCGATGCGAAAGCGCCGCGCATGCAGGGCCTCGATGAAGGCCGGGTCCACCTGCAGCAGCGGTTCGCCGCCTGTGAGCACGACCAGGCGGTGCGCGGCATCGTGCGCCGGCCACTGCGCGGCGATCACGTCGGCCAGCGCGTCTGCGGTGGCGAACTTGCCGCCCAGCGTGCCGTCGGTGCCCACGAAGTCGGTGTCGCAGAAGCGGCAGACGGCGGTGGCGCGGTCTTCCTCGCGCCCGCTCCAGAGGTTGCATCCGGCGAAGCGGCAGAACACGGCGGGCGTGCCGGCCTGGCCGCCTTCGCCCTGCAGGGTGTAGAAGATTTCCTTGACGCTGTAGGTCATGCCAGGGCCTTCACTGGAGACGGTGCGGCCGGGGCGGCCGGGGGCGCCAGTTCGGCCAGCGCCTGCAGGAGCCGGTCCACGTCGGCCTCGGTGTGCGCGGCCGACAGGGCGATGCGCAGGCGCGCCGTGCCTTCGGGCACGGTGGGCGGGCGGATGGCGGGCACCCACAGGCCGCGCTGGCGCAGGCCCTCCATGGCGGCGAGGGCCTCGTCGTTGGCGCCGATCACCACGGCCTGCACGGCGGTGCGCGACTCGCCCAGCTGCCAGTGCGTGCCCTGCAGCAGCGGCGCGAGGCCTTCGCGCAGGCGCAGCACGAGGCGCGCCAGGTGCTCGCGGCGCGAATCTTCCGCCTCGATGAGTGCCAGGCTGGCCTGCAGCGCCCGCGCCAGCAACGCCGGCGCAGCGGTGGCGAAGATGTAGCTGCGCGTCTTTTGCAGCAGCCATTCGATCAGCGCGCCGTCGCCCGCCACGAAGGCGCCGGCCACGCCCGCGGCCTTGCCCAGCGTGGCCATGTAGAGCACGCGCCGCGAGGCCTGCGCGCCGACCAGGCCCGCTTCGGCCAGCGCGCCGCGCCCCTGCGGGCCGAGCACGCCGAAGCCGTGCGCGTCGTCCAGCAGCAGCAGCGCATCGTGGCGCTCGCACAGCGCCAGCAGCGCGGGAATGTCGGCCACGTCGCCGTCCATGCTGAACACGGCATCGGTGATGACCAGCTTGCGGCGCGCGGGGCTGCCGGCCAGGGCGGCCTCCAGCGCGGCCAGATCGGCGTGGGGGTAGCGGTGAATGCGGGCGCGCGACAGGCGGGCGCCGTCGATCAGGCAGGCATGGTTGAGCGCATCGGAAAAAACCGCATCGCCTTCGCCCACCAGCGCGGGCACGATGCCGGCGTTGGTGGCGTAGCCCGCGTAGAAGTACAGCGCGCGCGGCAGGCCCACGAAGCGGGCGAGATCGGCCTCCAGCGCCGCGTTGGCCGCGCTGTGGCCGCTCACCAGCGGCGAGCCGCCCGATCCCACGCCGAACTCGCGCGCGCCTGCGCAGGCGGCGTCGGCGAGTGCCGGGTGGCTGGCCAGGCCCAGGTAGTCGTTGCTGCAAAAGGCCAGCATGGGCGCGCCATCGACCAGCAGGTGCGCGCCGCCGGCGGGCACCACCGCGCGGCGCTGGCGGCGCAGGTGGGCGGCGTCGAGCGCGGCGATGCGCGCCGGGAATTCGTCGATCCAGGAGGCTTCGGAGCGGGGAGTCATCGGGTCGTCCATTCGGCGGGAAGGTCGAAGGGCAGTGCGCGGGCATCCGGCACGGCCTGGTGGGGAATATCTGCCAGCAGCGGTGCGCCCAGCCGCTGTGCGAGCCAATCGAGGTTTTCCTGCGGCGCCAGCATGTGCGGGTCGATCCGGTTGGCGATCCAGCCGGCCAGCGTCAGCCCGCGGGCGCGCACGGCGTCGGCGGTGAGCGCCGCGTGGTTCAGGCAGCCCAGACGCAGGCCCACCACCAGCACCACGGGCAGGCCCAGCGCCTGCGCCAGGTCGGCGCCGGTCTCGGTGTCCGACAGCGGCACGTGAAAGCCGCCCGCGCCCTCGACGACGACCGCATCGGCCAGCGCCGCCAGCGCCTCGTAGCTGCGCACGATGTGGGCGATGTCGATGCGCGTGCCGGCGCGCACGGCGGCGATGTGGGGCGACAGCGGGTCGGGCAGCAGCACGGGGTTGTCCAGCCCGGGCGGCACCGCGAGGGTGGAGGCGGCACGCAGGGCCAGGGCGTCTTCGTTGGCGAGCACGCCGTGGTGCCATTCGGCGCCTGCGGCGATGGGCTTCATGCCCACGACGCGCGCGTGGTGGCGCGCCAGGGCGTGCAGCAGGCCGGCCGAGGCCAGCGTCTTGCCCACGCCGGTGTCGGTGCCGGTGACGAAGCAGGCGAATGTCGGGGTCGGGCTCATGGGGCGGTTTCCTCGGCCAGCGTGGCCTGCAGTGTGGCGAAGGCGGCCTCGCCCAGGTGCTGCACGGCCTCGTCGTCCAGCACGTAGGGCGGCATGGCGTACAGCGTTTTGCCGATGGGGCGCAGCACCAGTCCGCGCGCCATGGCGTGGCGGTGGTAGCGGCGGGAAAAATCGGGCAGCGACGTCTCCACGTCCCACGCCCACACCATGCCGAGCCGGCGCGCATGGCGCACGCGCGGGTGCTGCGTGATGGGCGTGCAGGCGGTGTCGATGCGCGCGGCCAGCGCGGCATTGGCCGCGAGCGGATTGAGCTGGTCGAACAGCTCCAGCGTGGCCAGCGCCGCGCGGCAGGCGAGCGGGTTGCCGGTGTAGGAGTGCGAATGCAGAAAGCCGCGCGCCACGTCGTCGTCGTAGAACGCGGCGTACACGGCGTCGGTGGTGAGCACGGCCGACAGCGGCAGCGTGCCGCCCGTGAGGCCCTTGGACAGGCAGATGAAATCGGGCCGGATGCCGGCCTGCTGGTGCGCGAACATCGTGCCGGTGCGGCCGAAGCCGGTGGCGATCTCGTCCACCACCAGATGCACGCCGTAGCGGTCGCACAGCGCGCGGGCCTGGCGCAGGTATTCGGCATCGTGCATGGCCATGCCGGCAGCGCACTGCACCAGGGGCTCGACGATCAGCGCGGCGGTGCTCTCGTGGTGGTCGGCCAGCCAGTCTTCCAGCGCACGGGCGGCGCGCCGGGCCACCTCCAGCGCGCTCTCGCCGGGCTGCGCGCCGCGCGCATCGGGGCTGGGCACGGTGGCCGCCAGGCGCACCAGCGGGGCATAGGCCTCGCGGAACAGGGCGATGTCGGTCACGGCCAGCGCGCCCACGGTTTCGCCGTGGTAGCCGCCGGCCAGGCCCACGAAGCGGCTTTTTTCCGGCCGCCCGGCATTGCGCCAGGAGTGCGCGCTCATCTTGAGGGCGATCTCCGTCGCGGCCGCGCCGTCGCTGCCGTAGAAAGCGTGGCCCAGCCCGGTGAGCGTGCCCAGCCGCTCGGACAGTTCCACCACCGGCGCGTGCGTGAAGCCCGCCAGCATCACGTGGTCCAGCCGCGCGAGCTGGTCGGCCAGCGCGGCCTGGATGTGCGGGTGGCTGTGGCCGAACAGGTTCACCCACCACGAGCTGATGCCGTCCAGGTAGCGCCGCCCGTCGGCGCCGTGCAGCCACGGGCCGCGGGCGCTGGCGATGGCCACGGGCGGATCGGCCTCATGGCGCTTCATTTGCGTGCAGGGGTGCCAGACGCTGGCCAGGCTGCGGGTGACGAGGTTGTCTTGGTTCATCTTGTGCGAATGGTCAGAGCGCCTGCGTGGGCACGTGTTGGCGCAGCTCCACCTGGCGATTGGCGGCGTCCACGAACACCAGTTGCGGCCGGTGCGTGGCCACCTCGGCCTCATCGACCTGGGCGAAGGCGGCAATGATGAGCAGGTCGCCCACGGCGGCGCGGCGCGCGGCCGAGCCGTTGACCGACACCATGCCGCTGCCGCGCTGGCCCTTGATGGCGTAGGTGACGAAGCGCTCGCCGTTGTCGATGTTCCAGATGTGCACCTGTTCGTTTTCCACGAGGTTCGCGGCGTCGAGCAGGTCTTCGTCGATCGCGCAGGAGCCTTCGTAGTGCAGTTCGCAGTGCGTGGCGGTGGCGCGGTGGATCTTGGATTTCAGCAGGGTGCGTTGCATGGCGGAATGGTCGAAAAAAGAGAGAAGGCGTGCGGTGAGGCGGTCAGCGGATCGGGGGGACCAGGATGGTCGGCGCGGCCGGGGCGGCCCGCTCGGGGTAGTCGCGGCTGTAGTGCAGGCCCCGGCTTTCGCGGCGCATCTGGGCCGAGCGCACGATCAGCTCGGCCACCTGCACCAGGTTGCGCAGCTCCAGCAGGTCGCGCGTGACGTGGAAGTGGGCGTAGAACTCTTCGATCTCGGCCTGCAGCAGCGTGATGCGGTGCGCCGCGCGCTCCAGGCGCTTGTTGGTGCGCACGATGCCCACGTAGTCCCACATGAAGCGGCGCAGTTCGTCCCAGTTGTGCGAGATGACCACGCATTCGTCGGCATCGGTGACCTGGCTGTCGTCCCATGGCGGCACGTCGGGCACGGGCTCGGCCTGGGCGGTGGCGATGGCCTGCGCTGCCGCGCGCGCGAAGACCATGCATTCCACCAGCGAGTTGCTCGCCAGCCGGTTGGCGCCGTGCAGGCCGGTGCAGGCCGTCTCGCCGATGGCCAAGAGGCCGGGCAGGTCGGTGCGGCCGGCCAGATCGGTGAGCACGCCGCCGCAGGTGTAGTGCGCCGCCGGCACCACGGGAATGGGCTCCTTCGTGATGTCCAGGCCCAGCTCGGCGCAGCGCGCGAGGATGTTGGGAAAGTGCTCCTGGATGAACGCGGGGCTCTGGTGCGAAATATCGAGGTGCACGCAATCCAGGCCGTGGCGCTTCATCTCGTAGTCGATGGCGCGGGCCACCACGTCGCGCGGGGCGAGTTCGGCGCGTGGGTCGTGCTGCGGCATGAAGCGCGTGCCGCCAGCCGATTCGGGCAGCCTGAGCTGTCCGCCCTCGCCGCGCACCGCCTCGGTGATGAGGAACGACTTGGCATGAGGGTGGTACAGGCAGGTCGGGTGGAACTGGATGAACTCCAGGTTGGACACGCGGCAGCCCGCGCGCCAGGCCGCGGCGATGCCGTCGCCCGTGGCCGTGTCGGGGTTGGTGGTGTACAGGTACACCTTGCCCGCGCCGCCCGTGGCCAGGATGGTCTGCGGCGCCCGGAAGGTGACGACCTCGTCGGTGCCCTCGTCCAGCGCATACAGCCCCAGGCAGCGCTGCGGCCCGCCACGGCGCAGCTTGTGCGGGGTGATCAGGTCCACCAGCGTGTGCTGCTCGAAGAGCGTGATGCCCGGCGTGGCGCGCACCGTGTCGATCAGGGTGCGCTGCACGGCGGCGCCGGTCGCGTCGGTGGCATGCACGATGCGGCGCGCGCCGTGGCCGCCCTCGCGCGTGAGGTGCAGGGCGCCGTCCTCCTGCGAGAACGGCACGCCCAGGCCCTGCAGCCAGCGAATGGCCTCGGGCGCGTTCTCCACCACGAAGCGCGTGGCGGCCAGGTCGCACAGCCCTGCGCCGGCCACCAGCGTGTCCTGCACGTGGGCGTCGTAGGTGTCGCCCTCGGCCAGCACGGCGGCGATGCCGCCCTGCGCCCAGGCACTGGCCCCGTCCTGCAGCGCGCGCTTGGTGATGACCGCCACGCGGTGCGTGGGCGCCAGGTGCAGCGCGGCCGACAGCCCGGCCAGCCCGCTGCCGATGATGAGAACGTCGAAATCGTGCGTTGGCATGGTGTGGCTCGTGAACGGTTCGGGCGTATGGACGCGTGTGGGCAGAAAGGCCGCGGCACACGGCCGCTGCGGTGAAGAAAGGCCGGCTAGACCGGCGTGTAGGCCAGCCGCACGTAAATGGGCGCGAACGCCTCGGCCTGGGTGATCTCGATCAGGGTTTCCTTGGCAAGCTCCAGCAATGCGATGAAGGTCACCACCAGCACGGTGCTGCCTTTTTCGGGCTCGAACAACTCTTCGAACGGTACGAAGCGCCGGCCCTGCAGCGTTTTGAGCACCGCGCTCATGTATTCGCGCACGCTCAGTTCCTCGCGGGTGATTCGGTGGTGCTGCACCAGCTTGGCGCGCCGCAGAATGTCGCGCCACGCCTCCTGCAGGTCGGCCACATGCACGTCGGGAAAGCGCGGCTGCAGGCTCTGCTCGATGTGCACCTGCGCCCGCAGGAAGTCGCGTCCGTATTGCGGCAGGCGCGACAGGCCGGCGGCAGCCAGCTTGATCTGTTCGTATTCGAGCAGGCGGCGCACGAGTTCGGCGCGCGGGTCTTCGGGCTCGGCGCTGCCTTCCTGCTTCTTGGGCGGCAGCAGCATGCGCGACTTGATCTCGATGAGCATGGCCGCCATCAGCAGATACTCGGCCGCCAGCTCCAGGTTGCGGCTGCGGATTTCGTCCACGTACACCAGGTATTGGCGCGTGACGCCCACCATGGGGATGTCCAGGATGTTGAAGTTCTGCTTGCGGATCAGGTACAGCAGCAGATCGAGCGGCCCCTCGAACGCTTCGAGGAACACCTCCAGCGCATCGGGCGGGATGTACAGGTCGGTGGGCAGCGCGAACAGCGGCTCGCCATACAGGCGCGCCAGCGCCACGGCATCCACGACCTGGGGGGAGGCCCCCTCGGCGGCCAGCGAGGGCGCGGGTGCCGTGTCCGCAGCGGTGTTCATCGGTTGCTATTGAAAATATAGCTGCCAGCGCTATTTGCTATTGCGCTGGAGGGCATTTTGATGCCTGAAAAATCAGCCTTGGGTCTGGTAAACGTAGGGCTTTTGCGGCACGCTGGCCTCGTCGTATTCGCCCCAGATGCTGCGGTCCACCCGCTTGTCCCACAGCAGCGCGCGGCCGGCCTGCTGCTGCGCGTCCAGCTCGGGCTTCTCGGTCTTGAGCTGGTTGATGAACTGGGTGGTGTCGGACTGGTAGTCGGGGCGGCGAAAGAAAGACATGGCGGTGGGTGCAGTCGCTGTAGGGAGGCGGCGATTTTACCGGGCGGCGCCCGTGCCCGGCGCCGCGCCCCCGGCACGCTACAGTGCCAACCCTGAATCCCCCTCGGAAAGGCCCTCGATGAACACCCCCCGATGGAGCGCCCCCGTGGTCCGGGCGCTGCGCGCCACTGGCCTCGCCTGCGCGCTCGGCACCATGGCGGCCCTGCTGGCCGGGTGCGACCCCCAACGCATCAGCGAACTGGAGGAGGGCAGCTCGACCGAGGCCGACGTGCGCTCGCGCTTCGGCGAGCCCGAGCGCGTGTGGGACGAGCCCGGCGGCGCCCGCACCTTCGAATACAACCGCCAGCCAGCCGGCCACCAGAACTACATGATCACCATCGGCCCGGACGGCCGCATGAGTTCGCTGCGCCAGGTGCTGGCGCCGCACAACTTCGAGCAGATCGTGCCCGGCATGGCCATGGAAGACGTGCGCCGCCGCCTGGGCAAACCCATGAAGGCCGTCACGTACGAACGCAAGGGCGAAACCGCCTGGGACTGGCGCTGGAACGACGGCGGCAACCAGCCCATGGTCTTCACCGTGTACTTCGACGGCCAAGGCCGGGTGCTGCGCAGCGGCAGCGCGGTCGAGATCCGCGACGGCCGCTAGCCATACCCCGCGCCGCCCCGCAGGCGCCGGGCGGGGCGCCGGAATGCCGCTGGCGCGTTGTTTGCATGGCCTTGCGGTGTTGGAGTAGCCTGTGACACCCATCCGCCCCGCCATGCCTGAACAACCATCGCCATCTCCCGCACCCGCGCCGCCGCCCGTGCCGCCGCCGCCGGCGTCAGCGCCGCTCTACCCCATGGAGTCGCTGCGCCACGGCCACTACGAAGACGTGCAGGCACTCTTTGCCGGCACATTGTTCGTGGCCATGGCGCTCATGCTGTTCGGGCAGGCGGGGCTGCTCATCGGCAGCACGGCGGGCATCGCCTTCTTGCTGCACTACGTGACCGACATCTCCTTCGGCAAGCTGTTCTTTGCCATCAACCTGCCGTTCTACTGGTTCGCCTGGACGCGCATGGGGCGCGAGTTCACCATCAAGACGTTCCTTTCGGTGGCGCTGCTGTCGGTGCTGACCGAGCTGTTTCCGCACGTCATGCACGTGGACTACCTCAACCCGCTCTTCGCCGCCGTGCTGGGCGGGCTGCTGCTGGGCACCGGCTGCCTGTTCCTCGCCCGCCACAAATCCAGCCTGGGCGGGGCGACCATCCTGTCGCTGTATCTGCAGCAAAGCCGCGGGGTGCGCGCCGGCAAGGTGCAGATGGCCATCGACTGCGTGGTGGTGCTGCTGGCGCTGTTCGTGGTGCCGCCGGACCGGGTGGCCTATTCGGTCCTGGCGGTGCTGGTCATGAGTGGTTTTTTATGGATCAGCCATCGGCCGGGGCGGTATGTGGGGCATTGAGCGCCACTGATAAAGCTAGAGTTCGTGAGCCCGTTTGCGCTCGTCAGTTGGGCCCGGTCATCGGACAAGACAGGGTTTGCCTCTCCGGTAGCGGAGAGTTGCTCCAGTCAGGTGCCTCTTTCTTCTGGAACCCCTCCAGAGATTGGTAACCCGTCACGTTCCAGCGGTAGTCGCTGGCCTGTGTCACTTCGATCACTGGGTAGAGGCATTGGCTGCTGCGTTTTTTCAGACGAAAGACGATTCGCTTCGGGCCATCCTCAGCGTTCTTTTCCAGTATCTCGTATGGCGTCGGCTTGCAGGTACTGAACGCTGAACGCCATTCGATCGTTTTCGCACGTACCTGCAATGCGCCGGAACAGGCCCTGCCAGTACCGTCGAAGACGCCGGTAAAGAGCTTTTCCGATGCTGCCGCAGTGCTTGAGCTAATGCCGATAGCGGCGGCCAACACTGAATTTATTACTGCGTGCATGTTGTTGTCTTGCCACTTCGAATAAGAATTAAGCAATAGTCAAGTTTTCTTGCGTACATCGAATCTCCTACGTTATATTTTGACGCTACGCTTGATGATGTAATCATTGCCCAGCCTGTTATAACTTTTTTCAATTTTGCTTTTTGATATTTAAGTAATTGTCCGGTCTTCAGTATGTGTGCCGCAGGATTGAGTTTTTTTATTATTTCAACTGTGCTACTCCTCTCGTTGGCAATTTTGGCGATGCTATCCCCAGGTTTTACTGTCACTTCATAGATGGCTTGGTCTGCATCTAAAACGCTTTTGATTGAATAGTTTGCTAAGCGCATTAATAAATAGCCAATTCCTGCGCGAATATTATGTGATGGCAGGGTAGTTGCTGTGCCAGCCGTCAATAAATTCCTCCAGGCCGGTGGGATGATTAAGTCACCTCCTTCTTTACTTGAAAGAAGAGATTGAAGTCCTGGATCGCCAGGATTTCCGATTTGCATTGGATTTGATGTCCATTTCGGACTTTCTGCGCCAGTTTCCACCCAGACCATGGCCTTGATTAACTGCCAATCCAGTGCTATGTACCCAGTTGTGCTGGACAAATGGCGATTGTATTCGTTGGTGGCGATTTGAATTTCGCAATCCAGCGAATTCCATTTGGAGTCGCCTACTGCTTTGTTGATTCCGTCCTGCCATTTCTCGAAACCGGTTTTAGCTGTATTTCGCGTTGTCATATATCACCTTCCTTTGTTGGTTGTATTCATAGTGAATTCGCTAATGCATAGCAGTTCTTGCTTCAGCCCATTTAATGGATATGACCTAGCAATAACTGTAGGGGCCAGTGGCTTGGTGCGGTAGCCTTTTGAAAAGAAGGTCTGTCGCGTTACGTACGCTTCTCAACAAGCAGCTAGTCAGCGCACGCGCATGCCAGGCGTCGCGCCCGGCCAAGGCTCCAGCACATGGATGCCCGGATGGGCCTTTTCATCGCCGTGGCTGGCGGCCAGCACCATGCCTTCGCTGATGCCGAACTTCATCTTGCGCGGGGCGAGGTTGGCCACCATGACGGTGAGCTTGCCGATCAGATCCGCGGGCTGGTAGGCGCTGGCGATGCCGCTGAACACGTTGCGGTGGCTGCCTTCGCCCACGTCGAGCGTCAGGCGCAGCAGCTTGGTCGAGCCTTCGACCGGCTCGCAGTTCACGATCTGCGCGATGCGCAGGTCGATCTTGGCGAAGTCGTCGATGGTGATGGTGGGCGCGATCTCTTCGCCGCCGGGCACGGTCTTTTCGGGCGCTGGGGTGGCAGGCGGCTCGAACAGGGCGTCGAGCTGCTTCACATCCACGCGCTGCATCAGGTGCTGGTACGCACCGATGGCGTGGCCTGCGCCCAGCAGGGTCCGTGCGTCGGCCGAGGTGAGCGGCGGCACGTTCAAGAAGGCTTCGACCTGGGCCGCCAGCGCCGGCAAGACGGGCTTGAGGTAGATGGTCAGCAGGCGGAAGGATTCGATGCAGGTCGTGCACACGTCTTGCAGGCGTGCGTCCATGCCTTCCTGCTTGGCCAGTTCCCAGGGCTTGTTGGCGTCCACGTATTCGTTCACGCGGTCGGCCAGCAGCATGACTTCGCGCAGGGCGCGTGCGGTGTCGCGTTTTTCCAGCGCTTCGGAGATGGTGCCGGCCTGGCCCGACAGCGTGGACAGCAGGGTTTGGCCGTCGCCGCTCATGGCGCCCAACTGGCCGCCGAAGCGCTTGGCGATGAAGCCGGCCGCGCGCGAGGCGATGTTGATGAACTTGCCGATCAAGTCGCTGTTGACCCGGGCCATGAAATCTTCGGGATTGAAGTCGATGTCTTCATTGCGGCCATTGAGCTTGGCGGCGATGTAGTAGCGCAGCCACTCGGGGTTCATGGACAGGCCCAGGTACTTGAGGGGGTCCAGGCCCGTGCCGCGGCTCTTGCTCATCTTCTCGCCGTTGTTCACGGTGAGAAAGCCGTGCACGCAGATCTTGTCCGGCGTCTTGCGGCCGCTGAACTTCAGCATGGCGGGCCAGAACAGGGTGTGGAAGGTGACGATGTCCTTGCCGATGAAGTGGTACTGCTCAAGCAGCGGATCGGCCATGTAGGCCTCGTAGTCTTCGCCGCGCTTTTCCAGCAGGTTCTTGAGCGAGGCGAGGTAGCCCACGGGCGCATCGAGCCACACGTAGAAATACTTGCCGGGCGCATCGGGGATCTCGATGCCGAAGTAGGGCGCGTCGCGGCTGATGTCCCAGTCGCCCAGGCCTTCGCTGGTGCTGCCGTCCGGGTTGGTTCGCACGGTGAACCATTCCTTGACCTTGTTGGCCACCTCGGGCTGCACGTGCACGCCGTTCTGCGTCCAGTCCTGCAGGAACTCCACGCAGCGCGGGTCGGAGAGCTTGAAGAAGAAGTGCTCCGAGCTTTTCAGCACCGGCTTGGCGCCCGACAGCGCCGAGAAGGGGTTGATGAGGTCGGTGGGCGCATAGACGGCGCCGCAGTTCTCGCAGTTGTCGCCGTACTGGTCCTTGGCATGGCACCGGGGGCATTCGCCCTTGATGAAGCGGTCGGGCAGGAACATGTTCTTCTCAGGGTCGAAGAACTGCTCGATGGTGCGCGTTTCGATGAGGCCGTTGGCCTTGAGGTCGCGGTAGATCTGCTGGGCGAGCGCGTGGTTTTCCGGCGCATCGGTGTTGTGCCAGTTGTCGAACGCGATGTGAAAGCCGTCCAGGTAGGGCTTGCGGCCCGCGGCGATGTCGGCCACGAACTGCTGGGGCGTCTTGCCGGCCTTCTCGGCCGCGATCATGATCGGCGCGCCGTGGGCGTCGTCCGCGCCCACGAAGTTCACCTGGGCGCCCTGCATTCTTTGATACCGCACCCAGATGTCGGCCTGGATGTATTCCATGATGTGGCCGATGTGGAAGTTGCCGTTGGCATATGGCAGGGCGGTGGTGACGAAGATCTTGCGTGCGGTCATCGGGTGCGGGCGTTCGGGGTGGGCCGCGAAAAACGCGGACAAGCTGCGGATTTTAGGCGCTCGCCCCGGCCCGTGCCGCCCTGCCATGCGGTGTGGTGCGTTGCGTGCGGGTCTGGCGCGTCAGAGGGCCGTGCGCCGTCCCGCACACCGCGCCTTGCGGATCAATCGGCAGGCGCCCGCACTGCGTTGCCCGCATCGGACCAGCCGAAGAAGCGGCAGATCTCGCTGCGGCGCGCCAGGGCGTCCGCGCGGCCGAGGGCCATCAGTTCGCGCGTGTACCCGGCTTCGAACAGCAGGTAGCTGGCCAGCGCGGCGCCGCGCACGTCCTTCATGTTGGAGGTCACGCCCAGACCGCCCAGCAGCGTGCGGATGGGCCGGGGCAGCTCGCCCACGTAGCGGGCGGCCACCGCGTCCAGCCGCTGCGAGGGGGCGATCACCAGCAGCTCCAGCGGGCGCAGCGCGCTGTGGGCGCGCACCTCGGGCGGGATCAGCGCGAGCGTCTGGTTGATCCGCTGGGCGCGCTCCACATCGACCGACAGCGCATCCAGGAAGATGTTGGACAGCGTGTGCCCGGCGATCTGCGCGAGCGACGGGTAGGCGGGCGAATCGCTGTGCTGCGCCTCGCCCGCCGGCTCGTGCATGCGGCCCGCGCCCACCACCAGAATGCGTTCGGCCCCCAGGTGGATGGCCGGTGCGATGGGGGCGGACTGCCGCATCGAACCATCGCCGAAGTATTCGGTGTGGCCGTCGATGCCAAGGGCCGTGGCGGGAAAGACGAAGGGGATTGCCGACGATGCCAGCAGGTGCTCGTGCGTGATGCGGTCGCGCGTGGCCTTGCGCTGCGACCGCACCCACGGCTGCTGCGCCTGCGCGGCCTCGAAGAAGGTGACGTGCTCGCCCGAGCTGTAGCTCGATGCGGTGATGGCCAGGGCCTGCAGATGCCCCTGGCGGATCAGCTTGGGCAGCCGCACCAGCGGCACCAGTTGCGTGAGCAGGCCGGTCAGGGGCGAGTTGTCCAGCAGCGAGCGCGGCCGCATGCGCCGCCAGCGCGCGAGCAGCCAGCCCAGCGACATCAGCGTGAGCCAGCCCGCGCCGCTGCGCATCACGCTCAGCGAATCGGCGCGATAGACCTGGTGCGCGTGGAAGTTGCGCCACACGCGGGCGATGCGGCGCACGGCCCGGTCGAAATGGTCCGCACCGCAAGCCAGGGCGGCCGCGTTGATCGCCCCGGCCGAGGTGCCGGTGATGATCGGAAACGGGTTGGGCTCGCGGCCCGCGCCACAGGCCATGCGCAGGTCGGAGATCGCCTCCAGCACGCCCACCTGATAGGCCGCGCGGGCCCCGCCGCCGGTCAGCACCAGGCCGATGGGGCGGGGCGATGCGGGGGCAACGGGCGGCGGCGGCGCGGCGGAAAACGGCGGCATGGCGGGCCTCCTTGTCGTAGGTGCGGGCTCAGGCGCCGGGCGGCGGCGCCTTCAGCAGCAGGGCGGCCAGGGCGTCGGCCTCGATCAGCGCGATGCCATGCTCGCGGGCGTAGCTGCGGGCGTTGTCGCTCACGGTCCCTTGCAGCGCGATGTATGCGCTGCCGTGGGCGTCCTGGGCCTGGGCGGCGGTGTGCAGGTCGCGCAGCGGCTCCACGCCATGCGTGGCGGCCTTCCAGCGGCGGGCGCTGACCAGCGTCACCTGCCCGGCCTTTTCCAGGCAGAGATCGGCCTGCAGGCCGGTCAGCCGGCGCACGGCGTAGCCCTCGGCCTGCCAGGCGCGCTCCAGCGCGTCGGCGAAGGTGCGCCAGGGCATGTCGGCCGCCTGGGCGAGCACGGCCTGCACCCGCGCGCTGCTGGGCGCGCGCCACTGGCGCCATGCAGCCAGGCAGCCCACGCCGAAGATCGGCATTGCGCCCACTGCGGCGTAGGGGGCGATGTGCGAGGGCAACAGGGCTCCGCACGCCAGCGCGATCAACCCGGCCACCGACCAGCTGACCCACCACGGCGAGCGCAGCAGGATCGCGAACAGGGAGTTGGGGGCCATCTTGAATTTCACGGGGATCCTTGTGCTGAAGCGGGTTGATTGCGTGCGTGCGTACGGCCGAGCCGCGCGAGACCTGCGCATTGTCCCCGCCCCTGCGGGGTTGGCGGATCAGGGAATAGACTACCGGCCCCCTAAGGAGTTATTGGCATGGCAGTCACAGAACAGGCGCTTTTGGCGGCGCTCGCAAGCGTAAGCGATCCGCACACGGGCAAGGATTTCGTCAGCGCGCGCGCGGTGCGCAACGTGCGCGTCACGGGCGGCGATGTCGCCTTCGACGTGGAACTGGGCTACCCCGCCAAGAGCCTGGTGCCCGAGCTGGAGCGCCAGTGCATCGCAGCGGCCCGGACCGTGCCCGGGGTGGAGCAGGTCACCGTTCGCATCACCAGCCAGGTCGTCGCCCATGCGGTGCAGCGCGGGGTGCCGCTGCTGCCGCAGGTCAAGAACATCATCGCCGTGGCGTCGGGCAAGGGCGGCGTGGGCAAGAGCACCACGGCCGCCAACCTGGCCCTGGCCCTGGCTGCCGAAGGCGCCAGCGTGGGCGTGCTGGATGCCGACATCTACGGCCCCAGCCAGCCCATGATGCTGGGCATTGCCGGCAAGCCCGAGAGCGCCGACGGCAAGACCATGGAACCCCTGCGCAACCATGGCGTGCAGGTGATGTCGATCGGCTTCCTGGTCGATGCCGACCAGGCCATGATCTGGCGCGGCCCCATGGCCACGCAGGCGCTGGAGCAGCTGCTGCGCCAGACCAACTGGCAGGACCTTGATTACCTCATCGTGGACATGCCGCCCGGCACCGGCGACATCCAGCTGACCCTGAGCCAGCGCGTGCCCATGACCGGTGCGGTGATCGTCACCACCCCGCAGGACATCGCCCTGCTGGACGCCAGGAAGGGCATCAAGATGTTCGAGAAGGTGGGCGTGCCCATCCTGGGCATCGTCGAGAACATGGCGGTGCACGTTTGCAGCCAGTGCGGCCACGCCGAGCACATCTTCGGCGAAGGCGGCGGCCAGCGCATGGCCGCCGAATACGGCATGGATTACCTGGGCGGGCTGCCGCTGGACATGCAGATCCGGCTGCAGGCCGACAACGGCGCCCCTACCGTGGTGGCCGACCCCGAGGGCGACGTGGCCCGCATCTACAAGAAGATGGCGCGCGACATCGCGGTGAAGGTGGCCCAACAGGCCAAGGATTTCTCGTCCAAATTCCCCACCATTTCCGTCAGCAAGACCACCTGAACGCGCCGCCGCCGGTGCATGCACCGCTGTCCTTGCTGTTGCCTGATAGCGCGAAAAAAACATGACATGTTGTGTGCCATGTGTCTTGACGTAGCTCAAGCATTGCGCTGAAACTGTTCATCGAACCCGCGCCAAGGGGGGCGCGAGAACGTCGAGAAGAGCACACCAGAGAGGAACGCATGTCATCCACGCAACCTGGTTTTCTGGACAAGGATCGCATCATCGCCGGCCCCGGTTTCAATCGGTGGCTCGTTCCTCCGGCGGCCTTGGCGATCCATCTGTGCATCGGCATGGCCTACGGGTTCTCGGTGTTCTGGCTGCCGCTGTCCAAGGCCCTTTCCACGTCCGGCACCGGCGCTGCCTGTCCCAAGGACATGAGCTTCTTCGCCGAGCTGTTCGCCTCCGGCTGCGACTGGCGCGTGGCCACGCTGGGCTGGATGTACACCCTGTTTTTCGTGTTCCTTGGCTGCTCGGCCGCCATCTGGGGCGGCTGGCTGGAGCGTGCCGGTCCGCGCAAGGCGGGTGTCGTGTCGGCGGTGTGCTGGTGCGGCGGCATGCTGCTGTCGGCGCTGGGCATCCACTTGCACCAGTTCTGGCTGATGATCCTGGGCTCGGGCGTCATCGGCGGCATCGGGCTGGGGCTGGGCTACATCTCGCCGGTGTCCACGCTCATCAAATGGTTTCCCGACCGGCGGGGCATGGCGACCGGCATGGCCATCATGGGCTTCGGCGGCGGCGCGATGATCGGCTCGCCCCTGGCGGTGGACCTGATGAAGCGGTTTTCCACCCCCACCGACGTGGGCGTGATGCAGACCTTCGTGGTGATGGCCCTCGTCTATTTCGTCTTCATGATGGCTGGCGCTCTCGGCTACCGCGTGCCCGCCACGGGCTGGAAGCCGGCCGGCTGGACGCCTCCTCCACCCAGCGCCAACACCATGATCACGCAGCGCCATGTGCATGTGAAGCGCGTGTGGGGCATTCCGCAGTTCTGGCTGGTGTGGGTCGTGCTGTGCATGAACGTGAGCGCGGGCATCGGCGTGATCGGCATGGCCTCGCCCATGCTGCAGGAGGTGTTCGGCGGCGCGCTCATCGGTGTGCCTCAGAAATTCGGCGAACTCGACAAGGCGCAGCTGGCGGCCATCGCGGCCGTGGCTGGCGGCTTCACCGCGCTGCTGTCGCTGTTCAACATCGGCGGCCGGTTCTTCTGGGCCAGCCTGTCGGACAAGCTGGGCCGCAAGATGACCTACGTGGTGTTCTTCGTACTGGGCGGCCTGCTGTATGCCAGCATTCCCAGCTCGGCCGGGGCCGGCAGCAAGCTGCTGTTCGTGGGGGCGTTCTGCCTCATCCTCTCGATGTACGGCGGCGGCTTCGCCACGGTGCCGGCGTACCTCGCCGACCTGTTCGGCACGCAGTTCGTGGGCGCCATCCATGGCCGTCTGCTCACCGCCTGGGCCACGGCCGGCATCCTGGGCCCGGTGGTCGTCAACTACATGCGCGAGTACCAGCTCGGCCTTGGCCTGCCGCGCGAGCAGGTCTATAACCAGACCATGTACATCCTGGTGGGCATGCTGGTCATCGGCCTGATCGCCAACCTGTTGGTGCGCCCGCTGGCCGACAAATGGTTCATGAGCGATGAAGAACTGGCCCACGAGAAAAAGCTCGCGCACGAGAAATCGCTGGCGACCGAGGTGGGCTCGGGCACCGGGGCCGGCAGCGCCACCAGCCCGGCGCTCGTGGCATTCGCCTGGGCCGCCGTGGGCCTTCCCCTGGCCTGGGGCATCTACAAGACCCTGGTGAGCGCGGCCAAGTTCTTCCAGTAAGGGCGGGGCGTCATGGTGCTGCCAGGCGCTCTTCACCGGCGGATCAATGCCGCCGCGGTCCGGTTCGCCGCCGAGCACGCAGGCAGTTTCACGCTGGAGCCACCGCAGGGCGGCGCGGCCCAGGCGCCGCTGCTGCGCTGCGCCGGGCGTCTGCTGAATGGCGACTTCTCGGTGGCTGACCGATTCACCGCGCACGGCGGCGTGCGTGCCACGGTGTTCGCCCGGCAGGGCAACGACTTCGTGCGCATCGCCACCTCGGTCCGCAAGCAGGACGGCGAGCGCGCAGTGGGCACGCTGCTCGATCGCTCCCACCCCGCTTATGCCAACCTGCTGGCGGGGCGGGCCTATGCGGGCTACGCCACGGTGTTCGGCCGCCAGAACATGACACGCTACGACCCGGTGCGCGATGCGTCCGGCCAGGTCGTGGGCGTGCTTTACGTGGGCCTGGATGTCAGCGAGATTCCGGCCTTGAACCTGGCGGGCCGGCTGGCCCTGTCGGTGCTGGCGGTGCAATACGTCCTGTGGGCGCTGGCCTGGCTGGTGTTTCCGCCGCTGCCCGCTGCCTGGGTGGCGGTGGTTGCGGGGCTACCGCTGATCGCGGCGGCCGTGGTTTACCGCACGGTGCATCGCGGCATTGCGCGGCCGGTGGCCCAGGGGCGTGCGGCGGCGCAGCGCATTGCGGCGGGCGACCTCACCACCCAGATGCACGTTGCCCGGCGCGACGAGGTGGGGCAAATGCTGCAGGCCATCAACGGCATCGGCGTGGGCTTGGCCGGGCTGGTGGGCAATGTGCGGCGTGGCGCGGACGGGTTGCGCCTGTCCACCAGCGAGATCGCGGCGGGCAACAGCGATCTGGCCACACGCACCGAGCAGCAGGCCGGCGAGGTCAACAGCGCCGCCTCGGCGCTGGAGCAACTCACGGCCACGGTGGGGCAGAACGCCGAGCACGCCCGGCGCGTCAACGGGCTCATGGGCTCGGTTTCGCAGGCCGCCGAGCAAAGCGGTGCGGCGGTGGATCGGGTCGTCGCCACCATGGGCGGCATCCGCGAGGGCGCGCACCGCATCCGCGACATCATCGGCATCATCGACAGCATCGCCTTCCAGACCAACATCCTGGCGCTGAATGCCGCGGTCGAGGCCGCCCGTGCGGGCGAGCAGGGCCGGGGCTTCGCGGTGGTGGCGGGCGAGGTGCGGGCGCTGGCCCAGCGCTCGGGCGATGCGGCGCGGGAGATCCGCGGCCTCATCGCCGCATCGGTCGAGCGGGTGGACGCGGGCGGCGGCCTGGTGGACGATGCGCGCCAGTCCATGCAGGGCATCGCCCACTCGATCGCCGAAGTCACGCGCCTGATCGAAGGCATTGCCGCAGCGAGCGGCCAGCAAAGCAGCGGCATCGACGGCATCCACCAGAGCGTCGCCCGCATCGAGCAGATGACCCAGCAGAATGCGGCGCTGGTGGAGGAGGCAGCGGCTGCCGCCCTGCGCATGCGCGAGCAGGCGGCGGCCCTGGCCGACGCGGCAGCCACCTTCAAAACGCCCTAGCATGGTGGCCGCTGCGGAATGCCGCGCGCGCGGCGATGTCCAACCCGGCCGCGCTCTCGGGCGCCCACTCTGATCGCCGTTCGTTTCGCCTTGGAGCAGGAGACCACGATGACCGACAAGAAAATCGAGTTCTACAAAGGCCCGGCCGGTGGCTGGGGCGCGCTGCGCTCCGTCGGCCGCGCCCTTCAGTACCAGGGCATTCCCCTCAAGGGGGCCAAGACCCTGCTATCGGCCAACCAGCCCGACGGATTCGACTGCCCCGGCTGCGCCTGGCCCGACCGCAACCACGCGTCCACCTTCGAGTTCTGCGAGAACGGCGCCAAGGCCGTCGCGGCCGAGGCCACGGCCCGCCGCGCGGGGCCGGAGCTTTTCGCCCGGCATTCGGTGGCTGCCCTGGCCGAGCAGAGCGACTTCTGGCTGGAAGACCAGGGCCGGCTCACCCACCCCATGGTGTACGACGCGGCCAGCGACCACTACGTGCCGATTGCCTGGGACGATGCCTTCGCGCTCATCGCCCGGCACCTGAACGCGCTGCCCGATCCGAACCAGGCCATCTTCTACACCTCGGGCCGCGCCAGCAACGAGGCCGCCTTCCTGTACCAGCTGTTCGTGCGCGAATACGGCACCAACAATTTTCCCGACTGCTCCAACATGTGCCACGAGCCCAGCGGCAGCGCCATGCGCCCGCAGATCGGCGTGGGCAAGGGCACGGTCACGCTGCAGGACTTCGAGGAGGCCGACGCCATCTTCATCTTCGGGCAGAACCCCGGCACCAACCACCCGCGCATGCTGGGCGAGCTGCGCGCAGCGCACAAGCGCGGTGCGCAGATCGTGAGCTTCAACCCGCTGCGCGAGCGCGGCCTGGAGCGCTTTCAGGACCCCCAGAACAAGATGGAGATGGCCACGCTCGGCTCCACGCCCATCAGCACGCATTACTTTCAGCTGCGCGTGGGCGGCGACCTGGCGCTCGTCAAGGGAATGATGAAGCACCTGATCGAGGCGGAGGACCGGGACGGCGGCGTGCTCGACCATGCCTTCATCGCCGAGCACACCACCGGCATCGACGGCCTGCTGGCCGACCTGCGCGCCGAGTCGTGGCCGCTGCTGGAGGAGGAATCCGGCCTGCCCGAGGCGCAGATACGCGCCGCGGCCGAGGTGTACCGCAATGCCCGGCGCGTGATCGCCTGCTGGGGCATGGGCATCACCCAGCACCGGCACTCGGTGGCCACCATCCAGATGATCGTCAACTGGCTGCTGCTGCGCGGCAACATCGGCCGGCCCGGCGCTGGCCCGTGCCCCGTGCGCGGCCACAGCAACGTGCAGGGCGACCGCACCATGGGCATCTGGGAAAAGCCCCCGGCCGCGCTGCTGGACAAGCTGCAGGAGGTGTTCGGCTTCGAGCCCCCGCGCGAGCACGGCGTCGATACCGTGGAGGCGATCCAGGCCATGCTGGACGGCAAGGGGCGCGTTTTCTTCGCGCTGGGCGGCAATTTCGCCGCCGCCACGCCCGACACGTACGAGACCTGGAAGGCGCTGCGCCGCTGCGACCTGACCGTACACGTCACCACCAAGCTCAATCGCAGCCACGTCGTGCACGGGCGCGAGGCGCTCATCCTGCCCTGCCTGGGCCGCACCGAGATCGACGTGCAGGCCGGGGGCCCGCAGGGCGTCACGGTGGAAGACTCGATGAGCATGGTGCATCTGTCGATGGGCATCAACCCGCCGGCCTCGGACCGATTGCTGTCCGAGCCCGCCATCGTCGCGCGGCTGGCTGCGGCCACCCTCGGGCCGCGCAGCCGCACCCCTTGGCTCTGGCTCGTCGAAGACTACGCCCGCATCCGCGACCAGATCGAAGCCGTGTTCGCCGACTTCAAGGACTTCAACCAGCGCGTGGCCGTGCCCGGCGGCTTTCGCCTGCGCAATACCGCCAGCGAGCGGGTATGGGCCACCGACGACCACAAGGCCCACTTCGTCGCGCACCCGGTGCCGCTGGACACGCCCTCGCACCAGGCCCGCGCCAAGCGGCGCGATACCGTCGTGTTCACGCTGCTCACCACCCGTTCGCACGACCAGTACAACACCACCATCTACGGGCATGACGACCGATACCGCGGCGTGTTCGGCCAGCGCCGCGTGGTCTTCATCCACCCCGAAGACATCCGCGCGCTGGGCATGAAGGAGGGCGACTGGGTGGACATCCACACCGTGTGGACCGACGGCCAGGAGCGCCGCGCCGACCGCTTCAAGCTCGTGGGCTACGACATTCCGCGTGGCGACCTGGCTGCCTACTACCCCGAGACCAATCCGCTCGTGCCGCTGTCATCGGTCGCGCTGAACGCGGGCACCCCCACGTCCAAGTCGATTCCCGTGGTGCTGGTGCCGCATGCGGCTGGCGCCGGTTCGCCGGGCACCGCCGACGCGGCGGCCGAGCCCGAAACCGCTCCCGTGGCGGCCATTTGACGCAGAGCGCGGCGTTGACGGACACCAACGGCGGGCTGACACCGGCGCTGCTTTTTGCGCTGGCCGAACTGCACGATCCGGGCGGCGTCTCCCTGCCGCGCCTGGCCAAACACCTCGGCCTGCCCGGCAGCACCGTTCTGCGGGGCCTGCACCTGTTGAGCGGTGCTGCGCTGGGCGGACAGCCCGGCCCCGGATGGGTGCGCGTGGCGCAGGACGAAAAGGACGGCACCCGCTGGCTGGCCTGGCTGACCGACGCCGGGCGCCGGCAATGCGCCAACGCCCTGAACACCCCGAACGCGCCGCAAGTGGCGGCCACCGACAGCCTGCACGACGATGGCAGCCCGCTGCCCGCACCCCTGGCCACCCGCCGCGTGCAGCGCCATCCGCCCATGCCCGAAACGGCCGCCGGCGCGTGGGAAGACGATGCGGTGGCCGCCGAAGTGCCGGTGGCGCTGGTCTTCAACGGGCTCTCCCACGCCGTGATGATGGCCACGCCCGCCGACCTGCATGCCTTCGCGCTGGGTTTCGCCCTGAGCGAAGGGCTCATCGACCAGCCCGCCGACTGCCACGGCATCGAAGTGCGCACGCTGAACACGCCTGCCGGCAGCCCCGCCGGCACCGCGGCGGCCTGCGAAGTGCAGATGGACATCGCCGCCCGCTGCTTCGCACGCCTGAAAGACAAGCGCCGCTCGCTCGCGGGCCGCACCGGCTGCGGCGTGTGCGGCATCGACAGCCTGCAGGCGCTCGATCTGGTGCCCGAACGCGTCACGCCGCGCGCCTGGGCCAGCGCGCTGCCGGCCGAAGCCGTTCTGCGTGCAGTGGCCGCGATGCCTGCGCTGCAATCGCTGAATGCCGCCGCCGGAGCCGTGCATGCCGCCGGCTGGGCCACGCCCGAGGGCGACCTCACCGACCTGCTCGAAGACGTCGGTCGCCACAACGCACTGGACAAGCTCATCGGCCAACTCGCGGCGCAGGGCCGGCTGGGGGAGGACGGCTTCGTCGCCATGTCCAGCCGCGCCAGCTACGAGCTGGTGCGCAAGTGCGCCCGGCTCGACATTCCCCTGCTGGCCGCCGTATCGGCCCCGACCTCGCTCGCCATCGATCTGGCGCAGCAGGCCGGCATCACGCTCTGGGGGCTGTGCCGCCCGCCTCGGGCGGTGAGGTACGTGGGGATGGACGGGGAGCGGTGAAAGGGGTCATGGAGCCAGCCGGGCGATCCGCTCGGCTGCCAGGGTGACATGCGACTGCAGGGCGGCAAGACAGGGCTCGAATCCACCGCTGAAGCCTTTGGTCTCCGGCAGGCGCTTCACGAACTCCTGGGCCATGGGCAGCGCCTGGAGCCAAGCCCGGGCGGGCACTTGCTGGCCCACGTTCAACGCCAGCTTGCGCTGCGGAAGATCCCCGCCGGCCGTCGGCGCGAAAGCCATGGGCGTCATGTCGTAAGCGGGTGCCAGCCGGTAAGGGCGGCCTTGTTCCGACATGAACGAAAGATTTCCGCTGTGCATGTCGGTATTGCCGATCAGGGTGCCGAAAGCCCAGAGCAGGCAGGCCCCTTCCACCGCTTCGGGCACGATGATCCGTTCGCGTGCCAATGCCTGCGCGATGTCGGGCCATCGGCCGCCATGACCCACGAATTCCGCGTCCAGCGCCGCGAGAGAGTACAAGGCACGGCGGCCCAGCGCCCCCACCCGGTCGAAACGCTGCACTTCGAGAAACCGCTGCGTGCCATGGTCGATGACACGGGTGAGCGATGCCGCGATTCCAGCGTCTCCCAGCACTTGCAGCGCGATATGTTCCGCCAGCAGGAGGTCACGCCAGCGCTCGCTGACCAAGGTCGGTAGGGATGCGGAAAATTTGACGAGGGTGTGCACGGCCGGCCCGGCTTTCGGTTGCACATAGGCGGTGAACTTCGGTTGTTCACCCGCTGCGGACGACCCCTGCAGTTCGCCACGCGTTGCCGCAGCAGCAAGTTCTGCGTAGGCCCGCGGCCTGCGAGCCGCCGGGATGGGCGTCGGGGCTGGCGCATTGACGAACTGCTCTCGCGCCGCCGACCCCAAAAGAAGGTTGCCTGGCAAGTCGTCTCCTTGGAGCAGCAGCGCGCGCAGCGCATGGGTGTCTCCCCAGTCGCTCAACCGTTCCGGCAGGCCCAGGCGCGCGCCGTGTCGTTGGTTATAGGCCCGCCCCAAATAGCCTTGGGGTCGCATATCGAAGATCCACCAGGGCAAGCCATCGCTGTGAACGCGCTGGCCATCGGCCTGCGCCATCACGAAGCCTTCGGGAGTGACCGGAATCAGCGTGCCGAGTTCGTGGACTTTTCCTTCGGCGGACACACGGTAGACCGGGGCCTGCAAATTCGCACGGGCACCATCCTGGAGTGCATATTGAATAGATCTTGCAGCGCCGATCCGCACCACTTCATCACCCAATGCCTTGAGGGTGCGCGACACCGTAGGCTGGCTGGCACCCAGAGCATTCATGAGGAATTGCGCGGTTCTCGGGCCTTGAAGAAGCATCTTCAGAATCAGTGCGGAATGATGCTCGGCGGCGGACTGCATACCTTTCAGTCTATCTGGATCGAATGCTTTGATGAATAGATCAATGAAAGGATTTTGGCGATGCGGCCGCGCTTCATCTCCTCAACGCGCCACCTCGATTTTCACGCGGTCCGTGTCGGTTCCTACCGTGACCATGAGGCAATCGCCCGACCACTCGGGATCGAGATAGGCGCCCTCTGAAAAGTCCGCTCGTCCGAACCCCTTGCCTTGTCTGTCCGTCAATTCGACATAGCCCGCGCCGCCGCTGTATTTATAGACATTGAGACGATAGCTTCCAGCCCCGCACGCGTCGGTGTGAGCCAGCTTTGCACGGTCGAAGTTTGTGGTGACGAAGAAGAGCGTTGCCGCCACGATGGCCGCGAGCACTCCGCAGACGGTGTGGGGTGGTGGGTCGCTCATGAATTGCTGAATAGTCACGTACTAATGGCGAGCGAATCATAAACCGCGTCATGGCCCGCATGCCCGACCCATCCACACTGGCCGCCGCAAAACTCCAGATCGCGCGCCCTGAGCCCCTTCCCACCCGAAGCCCAACCCATTTGCGCTAACGTCGCCCTCCATGAACCTGTCCTTCTTCCGAATCGGCTGGCGCACGCTGTGGCGTGATCTGCGGGCTGGCGAGCTGCGTCTTTTGATCGTTGCGGTCACGCTGGCCGTGGCGGCCCTCACTTCGGTGGGATTTTTTGCCGACCGGCTGCAGGGCGGGTTGCAGCGCGATGCGTTGCAGCTGCTGGGCGGCGATGTGGTGGTGGCGAGCGACAACCCCACGCCGGCGGCGTTCGTCGAGCGGGCCAGGGCCGCGGGCTTGTCCGCGGTGACCACGCTGGGCTTTCCCACCATGGGCCGAGCGAGCGATGCGCAGGGGGGCGCCAGCCGGCTGGTGGCCTTGAAGAGCGTGGAGCCGGGCTATCCGCTGCGCGGCAGCCTGCAGGTGGCCGATGCGCCGGGCGCGCCCGCGCGGTCCACGCGCGACATTCCAGCCCAGGGTGAGGTGTGGGTGGATGCGCCCGTGCTGGGCTCGCTGGGCCTGCAGATGGGCGATTCGCTGCTGCTGGGCGATGCCCGGTTGCGCATCGCCCGCATCATCGCCATCGAGCCGGACCGGGGAGCGGGCTTCATGAGCTTTGCGCCGCGCGTCATGGTCAATGCGCTCGATCTGCCGGCCACGGGGCTGGTGCAGCCGGCCAGCCGGCTCACCTACCGCTTCGCCGTGGCGGGCGAGGCGCGGGCGGTCAAGCAGTTCGGCGATTGGGCCGTCGAGGCGGTGAAGGCGCCCGAGGTGCATGGCGTGCGCGTGGAGTCGCTGGACAGTGGCCGCCCCGAGATGCGCCAGACGCTGGACCGGGCGCAGAAATTCCTCAACCTGGTGGCGCTGCTCGCGGCGCTGCTGTCGGCCGTGGCCGTGGCGCTGGCGGCGCGCGGCTTTGCCAACGAGCACCTGGATGCGGCCGCGCTGCTGCGCGTGCTGGGCCAGAGCCAGCGCACCATCGCGGGCGGCTACGTGGTGGAGTTCGCGCTGATCGGGCTCTTCGCCAGCGCGCTGGGCGTGCTGCTGGGCTACGCGGTCCACCACGTGTTCGTTCTGCTGCTCGCCGGGCTGGTGGAGACGGCGCTGCCCGCGCCCAGCCTGTGGCCGGTGGCGTTCGGCTTAGGCATGGGCCTCACGCTGATGTTCGCCTTCGGCCTGCCGCCGGTGCTGCAGCTGTCGCAGGTGCCGCCGCTGCGCGTGATCCGGCGCGACCTGGGGGGCTTGAAGCCCGCGTCGCTGGCCGTGCTGGGCGTGGGCGTGGCCGGCTTTGCCGCGCTGCTGCTGGCGGTGAGCAGCGACCTGAAGCTGGGCCTGATCGCCGTGGGCGGTTTTGCGGGCGCGGTGCTGCTGTTCGCCGGCCTTGCGTGGGCGGCGGTGAAGCTGCTGCGCCGCAGCGTGAACGAGGCCACGGCGCCGCGCTGGCTGGTGCTGGCCACGCGCCAGATCTCCGCCCGGCCGGTGTATGCCGTGGTGCAGGTCAGCAGCCTCGCGGTGGGGCTGCTCGCGCTGGTGCTGCTGGTGCTGCTGCGCACTGATCTGATCAGCAGCTGGCAGCGCTCCACGCCGGCCGATGCGCCCAACCGCTTCGTGATCAACGTCATGCCCGACCAGTCGCAGGCGTTTCAGAAGGCGCTGCGCGACGGCGGTGTGGCGCAGTACGACTGGTATCCCATGATCCGTGGCCGCCTGGTGGCCATCAACGGCCGGGACGTGGGCACCAGCGATTACACCGACGACCGGGCCAAGCGCCTGGTGGACCGCGAATTCAATCTCTCGAACGCCGAGCAGGCGCCCGGCCACAACCCCATCGTGGCCGGCCGCTGGACACCGGGCGAGAAAGACTCGGTGAGCGTGGAAGAAGGCATTGCCGAAACGCTGGGCCTGAAGCTCGGCGACACGCTGCGCTTTGACATCGGGGGCGCGATGAGCGAGGCCCGCATCACCAGCCTGCGCAAGGTGGACTGGGGCTCGCTGCGCGCCAATTTCTTCGTGATGTACACCGTGGACCAACTGCCGCCCGAGCTGCCGGTGACGTACCTGGCCGCCTACCGCGCGCCGGCCACGCCCGGCTTCGACAACACGCTGGTGCGGGCGTTTCCCAACATCACCAACGTGGACATGAGCGCCACGCTGGCCCAGGTGCAGGGCGTGCTCGGGCAGGTGATCCGCGCGGTGGAGTTTCTCTTCGGCTTCACGCTGGCGGCGGGGCTGGTGGTGCTGTTCGCCGCCGTGACGGCCACGCGCGAGGAACGGGCGCGCGAGTTCGCCATCATGCGGGCCGTCGGCGCGCGGGCCAGCCTGCTGCGCCAGGTGCAGCGGGCCGAGCTGGCGGGCGTGGGGCTGCTGGCGGGCTTTCTTGCCAGCGTGGTGGCCGTGGCGGTGGGCTGGGCGCTGGCGCGCTACGTGTTCGACTTCGCCTGGACGGCCACGCCGTGGGTGCCGCTGATCGGTGCGCTGGCAGGGGCCGTGCTGGCGCTGGCGGCCGGCTGGTGGGGCCTGCGCGATGTGCTGCGCCGCCCCGTGGTGGAGACGTTGCGCCGGGCGGCGGAGTAGGGCGGCGGAACAGGGCGGCCGGGAAGCATTGATCGAGAACGCTCCTTTTTTGATAGCTATATCCCCTAGAGGAATATGCGCTGGAGGGCTTTTTGATTCAAACGCTGGTGGCTCGGTGGTCCTGAAACAGCCGCTCGCTGATGAAGTCCACGAACGCCCGCACCTTGGGCGATGGCTGCCGGCTCTACGGCCACAGCGCCGAGAACTGCCCGGTGTGCACCAGGTGCGTGGCCAGTACCTGCTGCAGTTCGCCCCGCTCGATGGCGTCCTTCGCCAGGAAGTCGGGCATTTAGACCAGGCGGTCGTTGAAGTCCAGCTCCAGTTCCACGTCGGGGTAGAGCGCCTTGAACTCGGGCAGGCTCACCCGCAGGCGCCCGCGCGGGGCCTGTCCCGTGCCCGGGCGCTGCTGCCCCGGCTCTCGCAGGACGAGCTGCAGCGGCGCTACGACCATGTCTTCGCCGCCTTGCTGCGCGTGCTGGCCGGGGTGACCGTGTTCACGGCAGTGGCGGTGTTCGCCTGCGTGCGGTCGGGCGGCGAACGCGGGGCGGCGCTTTCTACAATCGAGGGCTGGATTGCTCCCCTTCGCCCGCCGCCATGTCCCTGTCCGAATCCCCGCCCGCGCCCGCCGCCCCTGCCACGCCCTTCGAATGGATCGGCGGCGAAGAGCGCGTGCGCGCGCTGGTCGATCGCTTCTACGACCTGATGGACCTGGAACCCGGCTATGCCGAACTGCGCGCAGCGCACGGCAGCACCCTGGCGGACGCGCGCGACAAGCTGTTCTGGTTCCTGTGCGGCTGGCTCGGCGGGCCCGACCACTACCAGAGCCGCTTCGGCCACCCGCGCCTGCGCATGCGGCACATGCCGTTTTCCATCGGCATCAAGGAGCGCGACCAGTGGGTCGATTGCATGGACCAGGCCATGGGCGAGACCGGCGTGCCCGCCGACCTGCGCACCCGCCTGCGCGAGAGCTTCATGGGCACGGCCGACTGGATGCGCAACCGCGGCGGTTGACCGGCCAGCGCGGCATCAATAAATCCGTTTGCTATTGTTTTTGTAGCTGCATGCCGGCGTTTTTATTGCGCTGGAGGCCTTTTTGGCGCGCATTCCACCCGCGGCACCTGCCGCCCTGCCCACAGATTCACCCCCCCGAAAAAAGGAAATGGCGATGTCTTGCGATGCACGGTTCGAAGAGGAAGCACAGGCCCTGGGCCATCGGTTCGATGGCGAGATCAAGATCGGCGGCAACTACGTTCCGCTGGTGCGCGACGGCCGGCAGATCTACCTGAGCGGGCAGATTCCGCGCGTGGGCGATACCGTGGTGGTGACCGGCGCCGTGGGCGCACACGCGCACCTCGGTCGGCGTGCTGCAACTGCCCAAGAACGCCTCGGTCGAGGTGGACCTGATCGCCGTCGCGGACTGAACGCGCGCCGGCCGGGTGGGCATCGGCCATCGGGTGCATGCGGGTGGGCGGCTCGGGCAAGGGCACGTCCAAGTACCGGCTGGATCTGTCCAGGTAACGCGGCTTGGCTGGCGGGCTTCATCGGCTCGCCGGCCATGACCCGCCATTCATGGAGCGCGGCTGGCTGTCCAACTCCATCGGGCGGCTGCGCTGCACCAGCCGATCAGGCCCTGGGTGCTCGCGCATGCCAGGGCCTGATGCTCTGCGGCTGCCGGCAGCCGCGTGAAATCAATCGTCCAGCCGTTCGCTGATCACCTTGCCGGTGGTGGGCTCCACGCGCAGCTCCACCGACAGGTTGGCCAGGTTGGTGGCCTCGGCCTCCCAGTAGCCGTCTTCGTATTCGATGCCGTGCACCCGGGTGTAGCCGGCCTGCTGCAGGGCCTGCAGCACCTGGTCGGCGCCCAGCACCGGCTGGTTGTTGACCGTGCCGCCGCTGCGGCCCACCTGGCTCAGCACCTCCAGCGTGACGGGGTGCAGCACGAACTCCACCTTCTCGGCCTGGTTGGCGGACTGGCGCGCCTTGGCTTCCCAGAAGCCGTCGTCCAGCTCCACGTCGTACACGAAGCCGTAGCCCCTGGCGCGCAGCGCCTGCGCCACCCGATCCACGCTGGGCAGCGCGCCGCCGATGTCGCTCTTGCGCACGGTGGTGAGGGTGCCGTCCGCGTCGTTGACCAGCACGTCCACGCGCAGGCCATCGAGGGCGACGGCATCGGCGCTCCAGTAGCCGTATCGCTTTTGCAGGTCCTGCGGCGCGACGTACTGGTGCTGGGTGATCACGTTGGCGGCTTCCTGGGCCGTCAGCGCCCATGCCATGGAAGGAATGGCGGCGGATGCGGCGGCAGCGGCGGCGATGGCCAGGGTCACGGCGGTCTTTTTCATGGTGCTTTTTCCTTTCGGGTTGCGGTGGTGGTTGCAGGGGTTTGCAAGAACTGGGGGCAGTGTGCGCAACCGTTCCTAAACCTTCCATGAAGCGCCCGTTCATGGGCCGTTTAACCGCGCCGGCAATAATCCCGCGATGAAAAACCGGACCCTGGGCCTCTGCGCACTGCGGGCCGCCGCCTGCCTGGCGGCGGCGCTGGCGTGCGTGCAGGCGCCTGCGGCCGAGCAGGACGCGGCGCGGCGCGGCGTGCTGAACGGCCAGCTCAAGCCCCTCAACAGCATCATTGCGGACATCAGCCGCCAGTACGCCGGCCGGGTCATCGAAGTCGAGAGCAAGCGCGGGCGCAAGGGCGAGCTGCGCTACGAGATCACCGTGATCGATGCGCGGGGCAACAAGCGCGAAGTGCTGGTGGACGCCGCCACCGGCTCCGTGGTGGCACAGGAGCGCGATGGCCCCGCGCAACCCGTCACGCTGGCGCAGATGGCCAGGTACATCCGGCAGGTGGAGCAGCGCTACGGCTCGCGCGTGGTCAATGCCGAGTTCGAGCGCGACGCCCAGGGCAAGGCCGTGTACGAGGTCAAGCTGTCGGACCGGCCCGCCGGCGAGTTGAAGCTGCTGCTGGACGTCAACACCGGCGAGGTGCTGCACCCGCCCCAGGCCTCCTCCGCGCCGGCTGCGACCAAGTCCATGGACGCGGTGCTGGAATCGCTGCAGCCGCGCTTTTCCGGACTGGTGCTGGAGATCGAACTGGAAACCGACCACCGGCGCCGCGCCTACTACAGCGTGGAGCTGCAGCAGCCCAACGGCTTCAAGCTGGAGCTGGAGGTCGATGCCGTCACCCTCGAAGTCATACGGCGAAAGGCGGACGACTGATGCGCATATTGGTCGTGGAAGACGATGCCGCGCTGGCCGCGCAACTGCGCACGGCGCTGGAGGCCGCGGGGTTCGCGGTGGATGTGGAGCACGACGGCGAGGCCGCCTCTTTTGCCGGCAGCGCCGAAGCCTACAGCGCCGCCGTGCTGGACCTGGGGCTTCCGCTCAAGGACGGCCTGAGCGTGCTGCGCGACTGGCGCGAGGCGGGCTGCGGCTGGCCCGTGCTGGTGCTCACCGCCCGCAACCGCTGGAGCGACAAGGTCGCCGGCTTCAACGCAGGCGCCGACGACTACCTGACCAAGCCGTTCCTCATGGACGAAGTGGTGCTGCGCCTGCGCGCCATGCTGCGCCGCGCCGCCGGCTCGACCGCCGCCGTGCTGCGGGCCGGCCCGCTGGAATACGACGTGGTGCAGGGCCGCTTTTCGCTGCAGGGGCAAAGCCTGCAGCTCACCGCGCAGGAGCACAAGATTCTTGCGTACTTCATGCACCACCCGGGCAAGCTGCTTACCCGCACCGACATCGGCGAGCACGTGTACGCGCGCGATCTCGACCCCGACTCGAACACGCTGGATGTGCTGATCGGCCGCATCCGCCGAAAGCTCGGCGGCTCGCCCCAGTTGGTGACCGAGCGCGGCCAGGGCTTTCGGCTGGTCTTTCCCGAGGTGCCCGGCTGATGCGCCGCGCCGGCCAGCGATGACGCAAAGCCGCCCCGGCCCGAGCGGCGAATCCAAGGCGCAGCCCACGCCGGCCCGGGGTTTTGTGGCCTGGGCGCTCGCGCTGGCCCAATGGCCCATGGCCACGCGCATCGCGGTGCTGGCGCTGGTTCCCATGCTGCTGCTGGTGGCTGCGGGCGGCCTGTGGCTGCGCGGGCAGATGGAGCAAAGCCTGCTGGGCGGCTTCGAGCAGATCCTTCGCGAAAAGGCCCAGCGCGTGGGCGCGCGGCTGCAGCGGGAACCGGCAGGCGGCCTGCGCGAGGCCTCCGGCGGTGCGGACGAATTCAGCGCCATTTACGCCGGCTGGTACTGGCGTGCTTTCGCAGGCGGCGAAGTGCTGCGCTCGCGGTCGCTGTGGGACATGGACCGCCTGCCCATCGGGCCGAAACCCGCGCGCGGCTCCCAGGTGTTGCACCTGGCCACCGGGCCGCTGCAGGAGCCCCTGCTCGCGCTGACCGTGCCCATCACCCTGGGCCAGCCCCCCGCGCCGGTGGCGCTCACCGTGTACGGGCCCGCCGGGCAACTGCAGGGCAGCCTGCGGCAGATCGACCGCACCCTGGTGCTGGCCGGGCTGACGCTGATGCTGCTGGCCGGCGGCCTGGCCTGGCTGCAGGTGCGCGTCGGCCTGGCACCGCTGCGGCGGCTGGAGGCGCTGCTGGCGGCCCTGCGGGCGCCCGAAGGGCAGCACACCGATGTGGCGGCGCATCTGTCCGAGCACCTGGCCGCCCCCACGGGGCGTGACCTGCAGCCCTTGCAAAACGAACTGGCCGGCCTGCTCGCCCACAACGCCCATGTGGTGGCGCGGGCCCGCGCCCACGCCGTGGACCTGAACCACGCCCTCAAGAAACCCCTGGCGCTGCTGAGCGCGCAGGCCAGCGCCCATCCCCAGGTGGCCAGCCACGAGGTGCAGCAGCAGGTCGATGCGATGGCCCAACTGGTGGACCGCTACCAGGGCCGCACCCTGAGCGATGCGCTGCACGCCCACCCCGGCGCTGCGGGCCAGGCGGTGGATGTGCGGGAGTGCGCATCGCAGGTGCTGTCGATGATGCGGCGCCTGCACGCCGCGCAAGCGCTGGACTGGTCGCTGCAGGACCACGCCGCGGGCCCCCTGCGGTGGCGCGGCGAGCGGGCCGATCTGGAAGAAGTGCTGGGCAACCTGCTGGACAACGCGGGCAAGTGGGCCGCCTCGCAGGTGCGGCTCACGCTGGCGGCGGGCCCGGCCGTGGAAGAGGGCGCCGAGCACCCCGGCCTGCGCATCGACATCGAAGACGACGGCCCCGGCATGACGGCCGAGCAGTTGCAGGCGGCCGGTCAACGCGGCCTGCGGTTCGACGAAACGGTGCAGGGCAGCGGCCTGGGCCTGGCCATCGCCAGCCAGATCGTGCAGGCTTACGGCGGCGGCCTGCACCTGGGCAAGAGCGACAGCCTCAAGGGCTTGTCGGTGCGGGTCGAGATGCGGGGGCTGGTGCCGGGGCCGCGCAGTCGGGGCGCCTGACCGGACAGCGGCTCAGTGCTCCCGCCGCTGCACCGGCTGCAGCAGCACCACCAGCGCACCCGCGCCGCCCTCGGCGGGCCGCGCCTGCACGAAGGCCAGCACCTCTTTCTTTTGCACCAGCCAGCTTTGCACGCGGCCCTTGAGCACCGGCGTCTTGCCGGGCGAGCCCAGGCCTTTTCCGTGCACCACGCGCACGCAACGCAGGCCGATGCGGTGCGCCAGGCGGATGAAGTCGCCCAGCGCCTCGCGCGCTTCGTCGGTGCGCAGGCCGTGCAGGTCGAGCTGGCGCTGAATGCTCCAGTGGCCCGCGCGCAGGCGGCGCGTCACCTCGGGGCCGATGCCGCTGCGGCGGTAGCTCATCTGATCGTCCACATCCAGCAGGGTCGTCACGTCGAACTCGTCGCTGATGGATTCCATCAGCACCCGTTCTTCGTCCAGCTCGCGCTGCACGGGCAGCGGCTCGGGCGGCAGGGGCCGGTGCCAGCGCCGGTCGTGCTGGCCGCGCAGGGCCTGCACGGGCCCGACGGCGTTCTCGAACAGCATCAGCTCGGCCCGCGCACGTCGCGCGGCCTCCTGCCGCTCGCGCAGCAGCCGGGCCTCGCGCTCGGCCGCCTCTGCCAGGGCCTGGCGCATCGGCTGGAGATCCTGCAAGGACTTCACTTTCATGCGCCGGTTGTACCCCAAGTGCAAAGGCCCCCGCCGCGTGCGTGGCAGAGCCCCGGAGGCGGCGCGGGCCATGGGCCTTGAGTCACACCCAGAGATCGTTCAGGGCCGTTCGCTCGCCGCCGCTGTCGCCGGTGTTGACCACGCCGCGCGGCTCCACCAGCAGCAGCCAGACCTCGCCCAGCGCGCACGGCCGGTGCTGGGTGTTTTTCGGGCGCGCTCCAGATCGGCGAGCGTGACCGGCGTGGCCGCATGCAGGTGGTCGTGCAGGAAATGCCGCGCGCGTTCGGCCGCCGCAGCATCGCAGGCCCTGCGCCCGCGCGGCTGGCCCGCCGCCGCGCACAGCCCCTGGGCGAGGTCGAAAAGCGCATCCTGCTCTTGCAGCGCGTCGAGCGGGCCGTCCATGCGCTGCAGCAGGGTCTGGATCGGCCCGGCGAGCCGTGGGTCGTCGCTGATGCCGCCCGCCACGAAAGGCAGCGGCAGGCCGCCCAACATCGGCTGCAGCAGCGCGGGCGGCACGTACACCATGCGGTAGCGAAAGCCGTCCCCGGTGCCCGCATGGCCGTCGTGCAGCTCGTCGGGGTGCAGCACGATGGTCTGGCCCGGCAGGCTGTCGCGGCGGCTGCGCTGGTAGCGAAAGCTCTGCACGCCCGCCAGCGTGCGGCCGATGGCGTAGGTATCGTGCCGGTGCGGCGCGTAGCCGTGGTTCTGGAAATACGCCTCGATGCACGGCAGGCCGGCTTCGTGGCCATTGCCCTCGGCCGCCTGCACGACCCAGTCGCGGGGGGATGGCAGCCCGTTCATGGCGCGGCCGTCCCCGTGGCCGCCGGGCGGTATTCCACCGCGATGAACTGCGTGGCCTGCGCCGGGTTGAAGTTGTCGTCGCTCACGAACACGATCACGCGCCCGCCCGTGGGCAGCGGCGGGCCCCAGGCCATGCCTTCCAGGTTGTCCAGCGTGCCGGCGCCCAACTGGCCCAGGTCGGCCACCAGCGTCTTCGGCGTGGCCGTGTCAAGGGCGGTGCCCTCGGTTTTCAGCGCGGGCAGCGCCAGCGTGTCGCTGCCCGCGCGGGTGTCGATGCGATACAGCCGCGCGGAAAAGCCCGCGCCTGCGCTGTAGCTGCGCTCCAGCACCAGCAGGTGGTGCGGCCCGTCCGCCAGGATCTCGCTCACGCCGTTCCATTGCGGCCCCCAGGGGATGCGGCGTGCGTGGGCGACGGCGTCCGGCACGTAGGCGATCTGGCGCAGCGCCTCGCCGCTCGCGATGTCGATGGCCGTGATGCGCAGCGGCCCGCCCGGCGCCTGCGGCGTGGGCCGGGGGCCGTCCTGCACCCAGGCCGCCTCCATGGCCAGCCAGGCGGTGCGGCCGTCGGGCGAGAGCGCAAGACCCTCCAGCGTGGCATTGGCGCGCGGGCCGCGCTGGCGGTCGGCGGAAGGGGTGAAGGCTGCGGGCAGCGGGAAATTCCGAACCCACGCGCCATCTGCCCGGGCTTCGCGCAACTGCGGCCCGAATCCGCGCGCGAAGTCGCCTTCGCTCGTCCACAGCAAACCGTCTCCGCCCGGCAGCCAGCGCACGGCCTCCGCATCGGGCACGTCCACACCGGGCTCTGGCCGGCGGGGCGAGGGAAAGGGCGCGCCGCTGGCCTGGCGCAGCGGCGCGGTGCCGGTGATCGCGGGAGCCTCCATCTGCGTGGCGGTGTAGCGCAGCGTGGCGGTGTAGATGCGCACCGGCTGCAGGGCCGAGCGGTCATCGCTGATCAGCAGCCAGCGGCCCCGCACCGGGTCGTAGTCGATGCCCGAGATACCGCCGAAGGTCGTGCCCAGCACCTCGGTGCCCGGGGCGATGGCGGCGGTGCCGATCAGGCGCAGCGCGGGGGGCGCGGTGGCGGGCGCTGGCTCAGGGGCCTGCCGCGCGCCAGTGCAGGCCGTCAGCAGCGCGGCCGATGCTGCAGCGCAGGCTGCCCGGCATCCCCAGGGGCGTTGTCTCACAGGCGGCGGGCGGGTCGCTGGCATGGCGCGCAGTGTAGGAGCGACTCTCAAAACCCTCTCTGCCCTGTCCTTCCTGCTGGCCTGCGCCGCGCTTTTGTCCGCGTGCGGCGGGGGCAGCGATTCCCTGGATGGACGCGCAGCCTCGCTCACCGTGACCAATGCCTCGGTCAGCGGCCTGGACGGCGCTTATGGCGACGGAAACATCAACGCCATCGAAGTCACCAAGCTGCCCGCCACCGGCACAGACCCCGAGATGTGCAGCTTCGGCTTCGACGGGGCCGACCGGGTGGGCGGCGACGGCACGGCCTCCGGCACGGTGCGCTACGCGACCAATGCCGATTCGCTCTACCGGCTGATCCTGAACGTGCGCGGCCGCGAGTTCGCCACCGCCAATGGCGATGGCGACGACACCGACGTGCACCACAGCCGCGATTACCTGGAGATCGTCAACAAGCGCCTGACGGCCACGGACGGCACGGGTGACACACTGCGGGTCACCGGCCTGCTCACCCTGCGCGGAAACCGGCCGGCGGGGTGCTGAGCGGATGCAGCGGTCGCTCGATCAAAGAGCGGGTTCTTCGCTGACCTGGACAGGGCGGGGGTGGCCGCCGAGCGCGCCTGCTCGTTCACCCATTCCAAGCTCCTGCCTTTAGAACGGAACGGCTTAAAGAACCGAGCGCAGCGGTTCTGGCCGGGCGCCGTATCGCAGGCAGTACTGCAATGCGGCAACGATGCAGGAAGGGTTCTGTTTAGCCGCTCTTTCGGTGGGCGCGGCCTTGGCGGTATCCCACTATGGCGCCAAGAAGGTTCTATGCCGTTTCGAGTGGAACTTGACCTCAGGGAACGCGCGGGGTAATGCGATAGTGCTGGGCTGAAGCGGAGGCAAGAAGATGAGCGTTGGCGTAGAGACCTTGTTCACGGCGGCGCTGGGTTTGCAGGCACCGTGGTCGGTCAGCGAGGTGGACCTCAAGACGGCCAAACGGCGCATTGATTTCAAGGTCACCTGTGGCGAGCACAGGCTGGCGTGCC